>NZ_CP173357.1:636666-1273333 GCF_047456275.1 Acetobacterium carbinolicum | reverse complement strand
GATATTTTTTTTATAACACTCTAAGCTAAGTTCATTAACTGCTTCTCTGTCGAAACATGGTATTTTTCCTGCGCCTGCAAAAACAACGGCCTTAAGTTTTTTAGATCCCATAACAGCGCCTAAACCAGAACGTCCAGCCATGCGGCCTTTATCATTCATTATTCCTGATATAAGAGATAGATTTTCACCTGCCTGACCGATACATGCGACTCTAGGCACTTTTTTGATTGAAGCCTCTTTCATCAGATATTCTTCAGTTTCAACAGCATCTTTCCCCCATACTTGTGCAGCATCTCTTAGTTCATATCTTCCATGTTCAACATACAAGTAGACTGGTTCTGGTGAAATTCCTTGAAATAAAACTCCATCATAACCACATTGCTTAATTGCTGCAGCCATAGAACCACCACAATTAGCTTCTCCCCATGTTCCTGTCAATGGTGATTTTGCAGCCGCTAAAAATCTCCCTGCCATCAACGCGCCAGTTCCTGTTAACAAACCTGGAACAAACGCAAGAATGTTATCAGGTCCAAGTGGATCTGCGTTTTGTGGAATTCTATCATATAGAAGGCTCACTGCAAGGCCGATTCCGCCTAAATAATTCTCATAAATACTGTCACTGATTATTTCTTCTTCAATAACACCATTCGTTAAATTTACGTTTAATATTTTTCCACAATAGCCTTTCATGGTTAATCTCCTTTCAATTTAATTGGCAAATTAATAAAACAATATAATGATAATGTTTTATGATCTTAAGTTTAAAGCAATATCCCTGAACATATAAGGTGTTCAGGTTGACATTAATTATAAAAATTGACCATTTAGGAAGTAACATTCAACGAAATCGATGATAATATCCAAACCTGCTTATCGGAATGTATCTAATGATTTCTAGCTCTTTTCAAGATTCCGGATGATAATCACAAATAAGACTGAATATTTGCATAAAATTGTGAATTTTGTTCAAATTAATTTACTAATTACTAAAATGTATTTCCAAATTAAGGCAGATAAAAATTTTTACAACCTTTTTTATTGGGTATTTGACATTTTACTCTCAAAATTGACTTCTTTGCTGTCCAACACATAGTAATTATTGTTTTTTTTATTATATTGTATATACTATGCTTTGGAAGAACAGCATTTTTGATTTAGCTTATATTGAATTTACTTCACAAGTTCTGTGCAATTAAGTAAAATTCAAGACTACTTTACCCTATTAAATTCGACTCTCAAAGTATAAAATCCCTTTACGGCTCGTTCAATACTGCCACTAATTTTGTAGAGTGCTTTCCTCTGATCCGAGTCACGCTAAAGGCCAGCCAGGAAACAGCCTGAAGACTTGGTGATCATAGATATAAGTGGTTCGTCTAAATTTAAGGGATGCCATAAGCGTTAAAACTGGAGTGATATCATAAAAGTGCAGTCTCAAATTGCAAGGAAATGAGGTAAAATAAAAATAAAAAGAACTGACTAATAATGAAAAAAGTATATAGTGCCGAAGAACGCTATGAAGCGTTAAAATTGGCAAATGAGATCGGCAACAAATCCGCAGCAGAGCGATTAGGTATAAAAATCGATACTTTATACACTTGGATCAGCAAAGCCAAAAGCGGAAAGGTTGGTTTTTGTGATGATCCAGGGAATATCCCAATAGCAGATGCTAATCGTTTAAAGCAGCTCGAAAAAGAGCTGCGGGAAGCCAGAGAAGAAATTGAAATTCTTCAGGATGCGCTCGGTTTTTTTGTCAAGCGCCGAAAGAAATAGCAAAAAAAGCAGCGTATGTCATATATTACCGATCGCCGAGACCGTTGGCCGGTTGCCCTGCTCTGTTATACGCTTGGTGTCAGCGAATCGGGTTACTACAAATTTCTGCGGTCAAAAAGTAAACCAGATAAGCATGCAAATCTTTTGGCGCAAATCTATGAATTAATTCAGGAAGATGAAGAAAATGCCAATTACGGTGTTCGACGTATTTATGATTATCTTCGATTGAAACGAAACTATCATGGGAGCTTAAGAACAATCTACCGCATCTGCAAAGAAAATAATCTGATGATCCGCATGAAGCGTAAACCGAATGGGATTACGAAAGCGGATGCCGAAGCGCAGAAGTCTGAAAATATCATCAAACAGGATTTCACGGCAAAAGCGCCGAATCAAAAATGGCTGACCGATATCACGGAAATCCCCTGTAGAGAAGGAAAACTTTATCTGGTTCCCATTTTAGATTGTTATGACGGCAGTATCCGTGGCTTCAAAATGGATGACAACATGCGGGCAGACCTTTGCATTGAAGCATTTCAAAATGCCAAAAGAATGATTCTTCATTCAGATCGTGGCACACAATTTACCAGCAAACCATTTCGAAATACACTTAAAAAAGCAAATGCAATTCAAAGCATGAGCGGTACTGGTCGCTGCTATGATAATGCCCGGATGGAAAGTTTTTTCGCAACGCTGAAAAAAGAAACACTCTATAAAATTGATACCAAAAGTATGTCCATGGTTGAAGTCAAAACGATTGTTTACCGCTATATCCATTATTACAATCGGCGACGAATTTACAGTACAAATAATGGGTATCCACCCCTGGTTTATCGGGGCCTTTTTCGACAATCATCAACTCGTTGCATAGCATTTAAAATTATGATTATTGTTTTGGACGATAATGGCTGGCCATCCTATCGGGACTTAGATAATTCCTTGTGAGTTTTGACTGAACTTTTATTGACAATTCCAAAAAACGAAAAAGGCAGGTTTATCAAAATATAGCTAGACCAGACAGTCAGTAAAAACCTCAGCGAAAGAAAGTTGCGACAATTGAGTATCCATAAATTCGCCTCCTGTTACGGTTTTATTTTTGTTTTTTCACTAATACTATACCAAATTACAGGAGAGAAAATTCATATAGATATGCGTAAAAACCTACTAGTAACAGCGGGTTTTGGCATTTCACAAATGCCGAAGAAACTAATTCTTAAAGGAGACAAGTGAAAAATGGAAGAACGAGACTTTAAAATGGGAGTGCGCTTAACCTCCAAACTGATCCTGATGACCCTACTGATTGCCTTTATAATCGCGGCTGTCTTGGGAGTTTACTCAGTGATTAGCGGATCGAACGCCCTTGAAGCACAGCACGATACTCAATCTAGCATGTTTGTTCAAGAAAGTGCGTCTTATGTCGGGGAAATTATCAATGGTAATTTAACAACCCTTCAGCTGATTGCTGAACGCAATGGTGTGACGAGCATGGACTTTTCTGCCCAAATTGCTTCACTTACATCTGAAGTAGCAAAACTTGGCTACGAAGATATGGCTGTAGCTGATCTTGCTGGGCATGGGAAGTATATTATTAGCGGTACCGAATTTAATCTGGGCGATGAGTTCTGGTACCAACAAGCTTATGGCGGAAATGCAAGCATCTCCGATGTTTCAATCAGTCTGGCAACTGGCCGGCCAGCGGTATTTGAAGTGGCTCCAATTATCAATAATGGTACTGTCGCTGGTATTCTAATCGGCCGCCGTAGCCCCACTTTTCTGAATGATGTTATCCTTAAGCTGGGAGATGGTAAAAAACAGTATGCCATGGTTATCAGTGAATCAGGGATGATCATGGCTCACCCTGACAACGAACTAGTTATAAATCAGAACAATGTTTTTTCTCGAATTGAAGAAGATGGCCCTCAGGGAATGGGTGTCCAGATTCAGATGTCGGATCCAACATCTGCTATAAGGTTTAAATATATTTATAATGATGATCCACAAATTGCCAATATTGCGCCAATTCCTAATACAAACTGGAGAATGATCATCTCAGCCCCGCAATCAACTGTTCTGGCTCCAGTTTACAATCTACGAAATGGCATTATCCTGATTGCGTTAATCACCTGTGCAATCGGTGCCATTATCGCCTTTATTGTTTCCCGAAAAATAGCTAAACCGGTTATTGCTGCCAATAACATGATTTCAGAAATTAAGCGCGGTCATTTGAGCCATCGGATACCCGTTTCTACTCGGGACGAAGTCGGCGAAATGACGCATTCGCTGAATCAGATGGCGGATAAGTTCCAGAACGGGGTTGTTGGTGTGCTGCAGAAAATCTCCCATGGCGATGTTTCTATGAACATTGAAGTCGCTGACCCTCAGGATGAGATTATGCCAGTGCTGAAAACAACTGTTGAAACCATCCGTTCATTGATTAAGGAGGCAACTGACCTTTCCGATGCCGCAAAAGCGGGGAACTGGGAAAATCGCGGTAATGCAGATGCGTTTAAAGGTGGCTTTAAAAATATTGTTCTGGGGGTTAACGATACTTTGGATGTCGTTGTCGATCAAATGATCTGGTATGAATCCATTTTAGATGCCGTTCCATTGCCAATTCAAGTCACTGACACCGACCTTAAATGGACCTTTATGAACAAGGCTTTTGAAGACAATATGATCAAAAACAATATTCTAACTGACCGCAAAGCTAGCTATGGTATGGATATTTTTAGAAGCGACGTTGGAACTGAAGACTACGGCATCCCTCGTCTTGTCAACACCGGACAAACCGAAAGCTACTTTGAATGGAACGGCATCCACATTAAATTGAACGCCGCTAATCTCAAAGATAGAAACGGAAACAATGTCGGTTTTGTGGAAATTGTTACCGATCTGACCAAAATGATCAACATCTCTAAATATACCCACGCAGAAGTTACCAGACTGGCTTCAAACTTAAACCTGTTGGCTCAGGGTAATCTTGATTTTGACCTTGATCTGTCTGCTTCCGATGAAAACACCTCTGAAGTCAGTGCCCAGTTTGCTGAAATCATTAATAGCCTGAGTTCCGTAAAAACTTCAGTAGCGCTCTTAATCAGTGATTCCACTATGATGGCTCAGGCCGGTATTGAAGGAAATCTAGATACCCGGGCAGATGTTAACAACCACCAGGGAGATTTCGCCCAGATCGTATCAGGACTTAATGGCATAATGGATGCCGTGGCAGCCCCCATCCAGGAAGCTTCTGCTACCCTTAATGAGCTGGCGCGAGGGAACCTAAATACCGGAATGACCGGTCATTACAATGGCGATTACGTTCAGATTAAAAACGATATGAACCATACCGTCAACTTCCTGAAACGCTATGTCGATGAAATTACCAATACTTTATCGGAAATTGGTCATGGTAATCTCAATATTGAAATCACTGATGAATATCTGGGAGATTTCCAGGCTATTAAAGATTCATTAAACCGAATTGCCAACGAATTAAGCACAACCCTGTCCGCTATTGGAGATGCCTCTAGCCAAGTGGAAGCCGGCGCCAACCAGATATCTGACGGCGGTCAGGCTCTTTCACAAGGTGCGACCGAACAGGCAGCAGCAATTGAACAGCTTAATGCTTCGATGGACGAAGTAGCTAGCGATACCGGCCGCAACGCTTCCAATGCCAACCAGGCCAATATTTTGTCAAATGATGTCAAAGTCAGTGCTAAAGCAGGCAATTCCCAGATGAATGAAATGGTTACAGCTATGGCCGATATTAATGAATCATCGCACAATATTTCAAAAATCATTAAAGTTATTGATGATATCGCCTTCCAGACCAACATTCTGGCCCTTAACGCCGCAGTTGAAGCCGCACGCGCCGGTCAGCACGGCAAAGGTTTCGCCGTGGTCGCCGAAGAGGTCAGAACCCTAGCGGCTAGAAGCGCCGAAGCAGCCCGGGAAACCACCGAACTCATCGAGGGTTCAATTTCTCGGGTTGACGCCGGTACCACCATCGCCACCCAGACCGCCCAAAGTCTGATGGAAATTCTCAATAGAATTGAGGCTATGAACAAACTAGTCGAAGAAATCGCCAATGCCTCCAATGCACAGGCCGCCAAGATCAACGAAATCAATCAGGGTATTGATCAGGTCTCCAAGGTTGTACAAACCAACTCGGCAACAGCCCAGGAAAGCGCAGCTGCCAGCGAAGAACTGTCTGGTCAGGCCGAACTCTTAAAGCGCAGAGTCTCAGCTTTCACATTAAAAAATAGCAGCATGACGACTTCCTATACTACTGTTGCAACACAAAAAGCTGCGGCTCCAGTAGCCGATTATGGACAGGAAGCCACTATCATTCTTGATAAATTCGACATAGAGAAATACTAAATAGCGGTTCTGCCTAGTGATATTTAGCTTGTCAAGTAGACAGGTTAAATATCAAAAAGTCCAATCAAGAATACTATAATTTTGTTCCATTCTTGATAACTTAATGATATTTTCGTCATTTAGTCGATCTAATTCCAATAGTTCTTGAACCATATCAAACATTTCTTGTGTTATAACTTTTTCCAACTACGGCATAATTCTTCATAATTTGAACCACACCCATTTCAGGAATTTCATATTCCTGAAATGGTTTATTATCTCTCATTCCAACACCATCTTCTTGAAATTTTTTATTAATCTCTGTTCTGGAGTGACCCATAATCAAAACAAACGCATGATATTTAATTTTCCGGCCTCCAGCATCCAGCACGACAAACTCACCCAATCCACCTGGGTCTGTTTGCCGGGTGGCGTTTCAAAACGCCTGGTCGCTCGGGTTTGACTGGGTTCCCGATATTTTTTCATAAATACTTGGAGGATGGTCATTTTTCCGATATATCCCATTATTACAATTTCATCAAATATTACAGTCGCATTCAGGCAGCCTTCATTCATTCGTGAATGGATATAATCTTTATAATCGTCCAACTTGCTTTTTACCAATGGTCTCGGTTTGTAAGTCGGGATATCCTGTGACTTTCCCCACTTACTTACTGTTTTTCTGTCCAGATCACAGATTTCTGCAATCTGTGATCTGGACAGTCCTTTGCTTTTCAGATCCTTGATCATAAAAAAACCCCCTCTCTTTCAATCATTTATCATACCCCCTTTTAAAAAGGAGCGTACGCTTATTTGAGGAATTTTCAACCGTTTTATATGAACCATTTTAGGGTTCATCCGCAAAGTAGGTTAAAATTAAATATTGTATGATACTATTAATTGAGGTGATACAAATGAAATATAGCTTAATTGAAGATATGTTTCCACAATATTTAGCATTTAAATCATTTGAAATATTGACAGATCAAATCGCAATCAACTTTGAAAGCCAGCAAAAACATATGAAATGTCCACGATGTGGAATGGAATCCCATCAGATCACTACTTATTTTAATCGGAGACTGCAGGATCTACCAATTATTGATAAAGCTTTATTTTTAAACGTGCGATTAAAAAAATTCAGGTGTGAAAACCGTGACTGTGAACAAAAGATATTTAATGAAACAATTGACGAGCTGGCTTTTTCAGGGGAACGAAGAACAAAACGGTTAAATAACATGCTCGTCAAATTTGCGCTTTTACATACTGCTGAAGGGGCTTCGCGTTTTCTGAAACAGAACCATATTCAAATTTCCGGTGATACTCTGTTGCGTATGACCATGAATTGGGAGCCGGAAATAGACTACACAAAAATCGAAGGTATCGGGATTGATGACTTTGCGCTAAAAAAAAGCATTACTACGGAACAATTATTATTGACTTAGGAACAAATAAGGTGATCGAAATACTAAATAGTCGAGATACTCAAAAAGTAAATGAAGCCCTGCGGAAATATACGAATCTAAAAATAATTTCAAGAGATCGGGGTGTTCAATATCAGGCAATTAATGGAAACTATATACATGTTGCGGATCGCTTCCATCTGCTGACAAATTTGTCAGACTGGCTGATTTGTGAAATAAAAAGGCAACTTCCATCACAGTACAGTTTAAGAAATTATGAAAGTGCACAAAATGGTTCACTAAAAATAAATGATCCGGGCATAGACGTGATGAGTGATGCAACCAAACGAAAACTTGCAATGATTGAGAAGGCCAGGTTGCTTTCCGATCAGGGGTATTCACAACGTTATATTGCCACAATCCTTTGTATAGACCGCAAAACAATTCGAAAGTATCTTCAAACAAATGATATTATTAAGACAGCATCCTATGTGCGAAATGGAACAACGAGTTATCTGGACGAATACATAGAGTTAATTACTGAACTCTGTCAGCAAAGAAAAACCATAAAAGTCATACTTCAAAGATTAAGTGAATCCGGTATTAATACCAGATACTCCACGCTGCAAAATTTTATTAAAAACAAGATTGGGCCAAATATGAAACATGAAAATGCGCATTCTAAAATCACACAATATCAAATAATTCAGTATGTTTTTTCGTGGTCAAAAAATAAAAATGTTGCAAAACATTTTGATGAGATTGTCGAAGCATACCCGTTTCTTGAAAGTTATAAAAATTTTTATGACCATTTCAAAAAAACACTTACCTCACTTGATCGAAATAGTATGAAAAGTATTTTAAATGAACGATACGAAGATAAAATAGTCAATGATTTTACAAAGAGCCTGAAGCAGGATTCAGAGGCTGTTTTAAACGCTGCAACTTATAGAATCAGTAATGGTGTGACTGAAGGACAGGTAAATAAACTTAAACTGATAAAACGTGATATGTATGGTCGGGCATCTATCGGATTACTTGCGCGAAAAGTAATATTTCAATCCCAGCTGACACATGAAACAAACCTACTTTGCGGATGAACCATTTTATCACTGTTTCTTACATTGGATTATATTTTTAGAAAGGTATGGTGATAGTGTGAGAATAACAACATCATTTAACTCTGAAACAACAGCTAATGAAATAGTAGAAGGAATAAATCTAAAAGGTAAAAGAATTGTAATTACTGGAGGTTCATCAGGAATTGGTTTAGAAACTGCGCGATCAATAGCAAAGCAAGGTGCTGAAATTACATTAGCGGTTCGAAATGTAGAAAGCGGAAAACAAGCGGCTGAAGATATTATGAAAAGTACTGGAAACAATGAAATTCATGTTGCAAAATTAGATTTATGTAAAAAAGATGATATCATAAACTTTGTATCAAACTGGAAGGGACCGCTGGATATCCTCATAAATAATGCAGGTGTTATGAATCTTCCTGAATTGAAGCTGACAGACGAAGGCTTTGAAGAACAATTTGCTGCAAATTATCTAGGTCACTTTGCACTTGCAGTAGGATTACATGATGCACTTGCTCAGTCAGGTGATGCAAGGATTGTTGCTGTAAGTTCAGTTGTTCATCTGAATTCTCCCGTTATATTTGACGATATTAATTTTAAAATTCGCCCATATGATCCAGTATTAGCGTACGGACAAACAAAATCCGCAGTAGTACTCTTTACAGTTGGAGTATCTAAATATTGGGCAAAAGATAATATAACAGCAAATGCACTTATGCCTGGGGCTATTTCAACAAATCTTCAAAGGCATATGGATAAAGAAACTTTAAAGAATTGGGGGGCATTAGATGATCTAGGTAATCGTTTGGCTCAGCCTAAAGGATGGAAAACTACACAACAGGGTGCAGCAACATCTGTTTTATTAGCGGTATCACCATTACTTAATGGGATAAGTGGTCGTTATTTCGAAGATTGTAACGAAGCAGAAATTGTGACTAGCAGCAATTATATGAAGGGTGTTGCTCAATATGCTCTTGATCCAGATAATGCTGAGAGACTTTGGAATACGTTCTACCCTATTGTAAAAAGGTGGTTTCAAATTTAAATCCGATTTTTACCAATAGATTCTGAAAATAATATAAATTTCTAAAGGGCAACAGTTATACTTTTATGAAAAGCAGTGGTCCAAATATAATGAACTGTTTCCAGTCAAGTAGACAATTGAAATAAAAGTATTATTAAATTTCTTTTCGATAATATTGGCAATATCGTATCTTCAAAAAAATTGCCGACAGCCTGACTTCTTATGGACGAAAAACGACTTCAGTAACCGTTGAAAACTATCTGTCGAGTAGGCAATGGGGATTTCACCCCAAGCCTCTCACAGAACCGTACGTCAGACTGTCTAACAAATAGCTAAAAATAATATTTTCAGGTCAAATAAGGTTCTTCCGCAAAAAGCCGTCTATTAAGCTGTTTATTAAACCTGAAGTGTTATAATAAAAGCATCAAATAGATAGAAAGGGTGGTAAAAATGGATTCACCAAATACCCTGTTTTTGGATCATTACTTCCCATCCGATGCTTTAAAGATTGTCAAACACATTTCAAAAATCCCCCATAATAATGAGGATTTTATCACTGTTTCTTACAAAAGATCATGGAAGTAATTGAAACTGACAAAATCATTATCCATATGAAATCTCTTTCCAAAACCTGTGTCTGTCCCAGGTGTCACCAGACACTTAAGCATTATCACGGTACCTATACAAGAAAAATTCAGGATCTTCCCATACTGGGAAAAAATGTTCAGCTCCGGATTAAAGCCCATGAGTACATTTGTGACAATGAAGCGTGCCCGGTTAGAACCGTTGCTGAAACATTTGATGACTTTCTTAACACAAACCGAAGAATGACGCAGCGCTGTGAAGATTTCATCTGTATGCTGGCATATGAGGCTCAGCCGGTTCCAGTTTGTAGTGAAACAATCGGTGTCGATGATTTTGCCTTCAAAAAAAAAGTCGATATGGAACTGTGATTGTTGACGAAGCCTCACACACAAACCGGTTGCGGTTCTTAATGGTCGTGACAGTAACACGCTCAAAGCCTGGCTGCGGCAGAATAAACAGATCAAGCGCATCACTCGAGACCGGGCCGGGGCCTATGCTTCCGCGATTGGGGAAATCCTTCCTGATGCCATGCAGATTGCAGACCGGTTTCATCTTCATCAGAATCTACTGGAGGCCCTTCAGAATGCACTCAAATCAGTTGTTCCGGCTGATATAAAAATACCAGTTGATCAGGAACAGTCTGATAAGCGACAACCGGAAGAAAAAACGGCAGAAGGTTTTAAAAAAAATGATCCACTGGTAAAACCAGACAGCTATAAATGGATATCCTTTTCTAATGATATCTTGAAGCAACGGCAAAAATGCAGCGTAGTTATTCTAAAAAGGCATTTCCCTGGGATAATGCCTGCAACGAATCCTTTCATGCCATCATTAAACGCGAATTGGCTCAATCGTTTTAAAATCCTTGATTATAACCATACTTACCGACTGATCTTTGAATATCTGGAAACGTTTTATAATACAACCCGTATCCATAGTCATTGCGACTATATGTCGCCGGATAACTTTGAAAAACTTTTTACTAAAACGCAAAATGAAAATTTACGAATAGCAGGTTAAAATGTGGGTGTCAAATTCTCGTTTCAATTTGTACTAAACTTGACATAGGACCAACTCTCTTAAAGATTTGAAATAGCATATTAAAACTCATTAATCTTACTTGAAAAATAGATTGAGTTCTTTTCTATGCTTCTTTTTTTATAATGCTTTGCCTTAATAATCTTACAATTATACATTTTCTGAATCACATCTAACTCCTTATTATTCCAAGCACCGTTGTTTTCCAATGCCAATTTTATCAATGCGATGGAAATTAATTTTTCTGAATTTTTTGAGCATTGATAAATCAACGTTGACAATGATTTGCTTTCTTGTTCAAACTCAATTATTTCGACATAATTGAGTTTCCGAGTAATGAAATTTGCAGTCAAGTACTTCCTATTAGTCTTTCCATCATCTAAGGTTGTAAATAACTTATTTTTCGTCAAATCATTTGAAAGATCACTGATATTGACTTGTAACTCATTAATGAATCCATTTGTTTGTAATATACTTAGTGTTCTATCAAGCTTATTCAAATCATCATCAACTAAATCAATTTCATCTTCAAAACTTTTTTCCAGAAGAATCGCCTTGGCCACTGCTTGACCTCCTGTATCAGTTGCAGTTACTTCTTCAACTTTCTCAAAAGAATGATCAGCATTAACGTTTCTATGCGCAACTATATTCCCTCCAAGCAAATCTTCTCTTTCTACTTTCTCTCTGATTAACTTAAGGATATCTTCATAATCTTGGTAGATGAGTTCCGATACATTTAATTCATCAGCAACTCTTGTTGAACCATTAGCTTCATTTGTTAATAACAAAGTGTCTGACATATCATAAGTGTTTATTGCAATTTTATCGGTTTGATTGTTATTATCTTTTTTGAAACTCGGATGAAAAACATGTACAACTTCTTCATTAATTTTTTTCGTGTTAATAGATCGTATTTCACGTACAATAATTTTTCCCTTTACTACTGTTGCAATAACATTTATAGAAATTGGCTTGTTATACTTCCACTTAAAAAACAGCCTTGAATCTTTGAAATAATTCATAGAGCACTGCGCAAACATATCCATAATTTCTTGATTTTCAAACAGCCAAAGAAGATCTTTTAATATTGAGGTTCTAATATATTTATTATCAAACGTGGAAAATAAATTCAAGTTCAAATTTTTTTCTATGCGTTCAAATTGATAATATGCTGCGAGTGTATTTGGTTCCAGAAGTCGATATAACAAAAAAATATTTGGCGCTAATAAGCCCCGTATCAACTCAATGATGGGTATAATAATTTTTTGTTTTGATTTTTTTTGTTTTGTCTTGAAAATAATACTTTTACCTTTAGTAGCTGTCCCTTGAATCACCACATCTTTTTCATAATATAAAGTCTCACATGGTTCTATTTCAATTTTCAACATTGGAACTTCATCACTTTCACTAAAAGATTCGTTAATTATGCCATTTTTATATGATCTTTGTAATCTTAAAAGAGGAAGCAGACCCCAATTTAATACAATTTTCGCAGTTTTGTTTTTACCATTAAAAAACACATCCATAACAAATTGTCTTTCAGAATCCCTATATGGATCTCCAATCCAAATTAATTTTGCATACTCATCCTTATCAAATGGCCATACTTTATTTGGAAGAATAAGTGGTTTCACTTTTTTCATCGATTTCTCTTTCTTTCATTTTGAGATAATTTTCCAATTCAAGTTTGATTCCTAAGAAATGTTCCGTCCGAATACCTGCTTTCCGTTGAATTTCCCACATTCTTATTCTTTTATCTTCAGAATAGGCTTCATCAATCACACGAACTGCTCGACGAATTTGAAATTCTTTTTTGCTTTCGATCATCTGATCTAATAATAATTTAGTTTTAGGTAAGTTTTCTAAATTATTATCAAGTGAAGACTTTATACCAATTATTGTTCCAATTAAAGAACGCGTAACTCTTTTTGGCTTATCAAATTCTAAAATCTTTGTCACTACATCCAAGATTTTGTTTTTATACTCTTCATCTCGCTTTTCCCAATCGACTCTCTTATAATTTTTGGCAACTACTACTTTTTTTACTTTTGGAACTATACTTTTTTCTGATTTCAGCTCTTTCTTTATACTTTCTTTGGTGTTTATCATATTTTCATCATCGAATAAATGCTTCTTGACTGTTTGACGATCAACCTCTAATTGTTTTGCCGTCTCAGTAAATGATTTATTTTGCAAATACATAGTTCTTGCTGTCCGTGCCCAGATCGGACCAAATATCTTAATCCGTCCAATAGTATATTCATCTTGGATATTTTTGTCAGGACCTTTCCTTGAATAAACGAATCCACATAGTGGACATTTAAATGTGCCAACCGGTTTTCCCGATCTATAATCACGTGTGACTTGGATAAGTTTAATTACACGTTTTCCATAATGATTAGAGGCTCTGTTTAAACAGCGCCAATCACCTTTTCCAAAAGGTTCATAATCAACATTCAAATCAAAAAAAGAGTTGATACTCTGGCCCAAAAAATCCAAAAATAATAAATGTCTGATGGGATGAGTACTTCTCCGCCCTTTTCTTGTCAATACTCGCAACCAATTAAATTCCATATCAGGATCAATATCAGATTCAAATGTTTGCAATATATTATTAGAATACGACTTAATAAATTGCTCATATAAGTCATTTTGCCGTACTTGTCCACTGAGTGTTAATAGCTCTTTTTCGTTTAAAAGATCTCTATATCTATTTTTTACATTGTTTAAATCTAGTAGATCAAACGGTTGATAAAGCATTTCATAGGTCATTTTGGCTAATTTGATATTTATTTCAGTTTGCCGTGGGTTTGTACATAATGAAAGCTGTCTAAAATCCATTCTTTCTGGATCAAAACGAATAAAATCAAGTCTTCTTGTTTTTTGGTTCAAACTCAATGGGTACTCACGCAATGCAATAGGATGATGAGCACACCAAGTTATTCCTTCTAATTGATGTTCTCGATGTATGTATGGTTCACCATATTTTTTTATATCATTTTCTGCACATATTGGGCAATATAGAATGCTTTTTTTTCGGCATATTCCACCTGCTGCTATACCAATTTTTGTAAACCAATCTGAACCAGCACCGCTTAATATAGCATTTGTTGTACTTATCTGTATTGATTTTTCCAAAAAATTAGAATAGTATGGATAAATAGTGTGTTCTTGGATCAGCTTCTTTGCAGAGCATCCTTCATATATCTGAGAAGCTGTATAATTTAGATTAGAGCCAATTCCAAGATGTGGGATTGTGTTTCTAGTACCAAATAGTTCTTCTAGTGTATCGCGACTGTCAACATTACCCACATAGTAATGATATCGGGCAATTGCAGAATACAACAATTCATCTTTATAAACAAACGGAAAAAAAGTAAGCATATAATCACCAACTCATTAAAATGGAAATTCTTGTAACGGATTTTTAATAAATCCTCTATTTTCTAAAATTTCGCACAGATCTTTCTTTTCCTTGATTCCACGCTCATAGATTTCTAGAAGTTCTTTCTCAGCGTTTTTAATTAATCTTTCTTTTGAAGCTACTTTTTCAATTGTTCTTTTGTTTTTTCTATCATCATTAATTTTCATTAAATTGATTAACGTACTTCGCATTAATTCTTCATATGTTGATTTTGGATTTGTTTGAACTTCTTTTCTTGCAATTTCTTTTATTTCTATTTGAGCGACCATTTCAAAAATATCCAGTTTCGTTAATTCATGGGTCACCCTATCACAAATATTACATTTCTCATCTTCAAATTGATCTATGTCATATTGATATTTCTTTTGAATAGTATCAATTAATTTAAGGTCAATTTTTGATGTTACATCTCGATAATCCAGAGAAATATCATCATACTGAATGATTTTTTTAAAATCTCGCGAACGTAGAGCCTCAATTTTGGGCTGAACAAGATATAATTCGTCTTTTGCCGTTTGTCTAATCAAAGACACCGTAATTTCTTCCATATTTTGCAATAATGCATTTGTCTGTATCAATCTAAAAAGATTGACAGCAATTGCAGTTATACCTTGACATTCATCATAGAAAGCATGACTCAATTTAGCATTTAATTGGGTATAATTTTTTAAGTATTGTAATTTCCAAAGATCTTCAAGAAACATTTTCCATTCTCTTGAATCTTCTTCCATATTTGACCATTTAACAGTTCCCATACTCGAGCCTCTTCGCGCCTGTCTCAAATTACCAAATAATTGTTCAGCTTGTGGCGTTCCAATTAATACTAGAGGTATCCCTACTGTATTTGCAAGAGTAACAAAGAAATTAAGCATTGTATCATTCTCTTTATTATTAACTAAATGCTGTATTTCATCAATGCATAAAACCCCAACCCCATGCAAGCTTGCAACAATAGACATTTGTTGCAGAAGTAAAGAAACTGAACGAGTAGAGTAAACATTTTTTTCAAAATATCGCGTTCCTAAAATGTCATCAACAGCCTTAAAGAAATTTTTACATAATGTATTGAGGCTACCATCATAAGGACAGTCAATTTTCAGCCAGACAATTTGAGTAAGATTGACAGATTTGTCCTCATATTTGCTATGAATTATTACTTGAGGATACATGAGAAGCAGCTTTTCAACAGCTGTTGTTTTCCCCATACCGGAAACACCAATTACTGGAAAGGCATCTGCCGTTGAACGTAATCCTTCAAACTTCTTTACATAATTCTCTTCGGAAGACTCTTTTTTTAGTAAATCATTCGAGATGTTATTTAGTATTCTAATTCTTTCAAGAAAGCTTATTTCCATCGGATTTCTTGCAAGATAACCTTTACGAATAATCGTCCCTAATTTTGACTCGATTTTTAAATGATTAGTCATAGGTTCAACAAACTCACTTATTCGTTGTATCATGTGACTACGAACTCCTGTAGATTGAGATTTATCTTCATCACTGATTTCTGGTATATTCCTTATTTTTTTCGCGACTTCAATTGGTTCCATAAGTGGTGGTAAGGATTCAATAAAAGGATTTCCATTGTATTCAGCAACTTTTTGTTCTTGATATACTGCTTCTACAACTTCTCCTTTAAGAATTGTTGTTGAATTATTCATTCTCGTCGTTTCCTTTATCTTCATTTTGAATTTTTTCCAAAATATTTAATAAATAGTCATCTTTTGCAACAACTTCTTTCTTATTAAAATAAGAAAAAACCTTTCCTTGTCCTCTTTTCAGATCATTATCATTTTCAAGATTAAAAGCTTCTATATTTCTGTTGAATGCTTTTTCTTCTGACCTATTTTTTCTGATGTTTTTTAAAGTCTTTGACTTCGATATTTTCCCATTTACACTAATTGTATTTTTCTTTTGATTTTCTGCTTTTTTGACGATTTTTGCTATTCTTTCCATAGTATTTACATTTATTTCAGGCTCTTTTTTTCTACCTTCTCGAATTAATTCATTCTCAAGTTCTGAACTATATGCTATCTCTTCAAAAAAATCTTGTCCATATTGAGCTTGATCAGAAATCAAATAACAAATTTCGTAGTCATTATTTTTTAGTGGAATGTAGATATTTTTCATATTTCTCGGATCATATATAATATCAATCTTTCTTTTCTTTTTTACAAACCATTGTTCCTTAATAGACAATTTAGATGTGTAATGAAGACCAGTAAATTTAATTCCTTTTCGTGTTACAGTTCCTTTTGCTTTAGGAAGAAGACTTAATAAAAATCCTTTTTTATCTGCTTTTCTCAACTGGCTAGTTCCAGCTTTTATGCTATAATTCCATAAGTCAATTGGCCTTGGAACGACCTCATTTATCCTCATGTCTCTGCTTGTTTCATATTTGGACATAATCATTCTATTATTTTCGAGAACCAGCTCAATCATTACCTCTGTAAAAGCATGTAAATCAAGGTTAGCTTTTAAACGGTAATCGACATCTCCTCGCTCTCTGTATTCTTTCATTATCGCGCCAGGTAACTGACGTTTTATTTTACCATTAATTGTCCCAAATTTTCTTTCAACTATTCCCTTCATATCTCCACGATATGGTCTCGTATTCTCAATTGTGATATTAAAATTATTTATTATCCCTTCTGGAAAGTGTCCCATAAATTCTCCTCGATCCGCAATTATGATCGCCGGAATATGATTGCAAGGCCAGTCTTCTTCAGAAATAATAATTCCAAATTCTTTGCAAAATTCAACTTTGTTACTTATCATATTGGCTAACGCCCCTGTTGCTCCAAGTGCAGATGGTCCTTCTAATCCTACGTAAAGACCAGTAATCATCCGAGAGTAAACATCAATAACACCGTATACGACAGGTCGTCCAATTGGCTTATCCCGATGCAAACTACTTACCAGGTAAACATCTGCTATCGTTGCATCAATCTGAAATCTACTTCCTATTCCAAATGTTTCGGACTGAGAATTTGCTGTTAATTCTCTATTGGTGAGCTCATACTTTTTCGAACTCTCTCTTAACGAAATTTCCTGATTTTGATCTCTTATTTTTTCAAAGTAATAACGAAACTGAGAATAAGAAGGTCTTTGATTCTCGTTTTTTAATTTATATTCATTTTTTTTTGTTATCACATGATCACTATAAAAATCTCGTAAAAACAGGTTATATGTGTCAAGAATAGTAAATTTGTTGGCACTTAGATAGTATTTTTTATAAGCGGAAATTATTTGATTTTTTACGACATCGGTGATAATGATTCCCGAACTTTGGATACCTGATAAATCGATATTTCGTTTTCTTCCAGATTTTTTTGTTCCTTTTTTTTCTTTTCCACTCCCTCCTGAATATAACCAATCAGGTAACAGCGCATTCTTTATCATTCCTCTCTGCCAATAACGAGACAATAAAGCTTTTATTTTTGCTACATTATAGCCACTTTGCTCTGCAATAGATGAAATACATTTCCCTCTCGTTTCTTTTTTTAATAATTCTGACATTTTGGGAATACACCACTCCGTTACAAAGATCCAGTCCAAATTTCGTTGGTCAAGCGTCTTTTTAGGGATTCCATCATCTGTATAAGGTAGATTAAATGGATCATCCATTTCAGTATAAAGACCAATAACAAAATTCTGATTCATTATTTCTCTTTCAATTATAAAAGGCATCGCATTTCTTTTTTTCATATTGATAACATAACAACAGTTTTCCTGAATACTTATAATTCTATTTACCTGGTCTTTTTCGTTATCAAAGTAAACTTCAGAGAGATATTGCATTCGAAATATCCTCCACATCAATGAACAAATTATTGTCATGAAATTTGGCAGGAACAGCACTATTAATTTTTTCATACAAATTTACTTCAATCCATTTTGTCGCGATCAAATTGTGATATAGTGCTATACCGACACCTGGGCAAATACTCATTCGTCGATCAAAATCATTTGTAATTTCAATAAGTGGTATTCCACTTCCTTCTGCAGCATGGAGTTTATCAAGAAAAATCTTTTTTAAATATGTAATTTCGTTTTCATTCAAACCAGACAAGCCTTCGACTTCGCTCAAATCAAACCTGTTTCGAAGAGCTTGCAAATTCAAAATATAGCTGCTATCAATATATTTTTCCGTGATAATACCCCAATTAATATTATTTCTGCGACACCATTCTCGTTCAATTTCGAATTTCTCTAACACTCGTGAATCGTATAAGTCTTTTTCATATTTAGCTGTTCTAAAAATATCGATCGATCCATCTTCAGTCCGTAAAGTTATATTAAAATCTGTTGTCATAACAACCAGTTCCCCGTTTTTAGGGTTAGTTGGATGTTTGATGCCCAGTTCATCTGCAATTAATAGGGTTTCTTGAATTGGAAGTAAAGGATACTGTTCACGTATATCCAAAACCCTATCACTGAAATCTAAAATATGTAAAATATTACGTTCTAAATCAGATAACAATTGATGCTCTCTTTTAATTTTTAGCCCTTTAATTCGAGATACCCTTCCACCCTTCGGACCACCAATTACATTAATCCAAGGTTTATATCCATCATAGCTTCCAGATCCAAAACCTTCTTTTATACCTTTATCTATATATTTAGGGTAGTTTGAAACTTGCATAAAAAGCACCTCCAATAAGTTTATTCTAACTCATTACAGGTGCTTTTTATATATTTTTTTATAGATTTAAGCAAATTTAATTTTTTGTGCAAACTTTTTTAGCTTGATGCAAACTTTCATCACTTTGTGCAAACTTTTTTAACTTTGTGCAAACTTTTTTACACGCCCACATAAGCTCTTAAAGACGAATCGCTTCTTTACTCAACCGTCACGCTCTTAGCCAGATTTTTGGGTTTATCGACATCACAGCCTCTGGCAACCGCCAGATAATAGGCTAGCAGTTGAAGATAAACAATGGTGGGAATGGCGGTGATATCATCGTCCATTTCTGGAATTACCCACACCTCATCGACCTCTGTGGCAATGTCTTGATGGCCTTCCTGGACAATCGCCAGGACATGGGCGCCTCGAGCCTTGACTTCTTTAATATTGCTGAGCATTTTTTCAAAAACATTTTCCTGAGTGCAAACCGCCACAACGATGGTACCGTCCTCGATTAGTGCGATGGGGCCATGTTTAAGCTCCCCGGCCGCGTAGGCTTCGGAATGAATATAGGAAATCTCCTTGAGTTTTAGCGAACCTTCCATGCTGGTATAAAGATCAACACCTCTACCCATGTAAAAGAGATCATAGATTTTATGATTTTTATCGGCAAACGCTTTAATTACGGCCTGGGTTTCCAGGGCTTTTTCGATGAGTCCCGGGGTCATCATCAAACCATGGCAAATCCGGGAGCCTTCTGCCTTTTCCATTTTCCCGTTAAGTTCTCCTAAAAACGAGGCTAACATCATCATGCAACCCACCTGAGTGACATAAGCCTTAGTCGATGCCACAGCGATTTCCGGCCCGGCATTGGTATAGATCACATCATCGGCTTCCCGGGCGATCGAACTTCCGACCACATTGGTCACCGCTAAAACCCAGGCCCCCCGTTCTTTAGCCAACCGGATAGCAGCCAGCGTATCAGCGGTTTCGCCGGATTGACTGATGACAATCAGTAGAGTGTTTTTATCCACGATTGGATCTTTGTAACGATATTCTGAAGCTGCCTCGGTTTCCACGCTGATCCGGGCAAATTTTTCAAAATAGTATTTGCCCACCATTCCGGCATGATAAGCTGTACCACAGGCAACAATCTGAATGCGGTTGATGTTTTTCATCATTTCGGTATTTAGCTTAAGACCGGCGAAGGTTACGCCACTTTCACAGCATCGGCCCATTAATGTTTCCATCATGGCTTTGGGCTGTTCCACCATTTCTTTAAGCATAAAATGATCATAGCCGCCTTTTTCCGCATCTCCGGGATCCCAATCGACGGCGAAAATTTCTTTTTCGATGATCTCACCATCACTATTCATTACCTGGATAGTGTCGGCGGTAAGCACTGCAATTTCGCCGTTATCCAGCAGATAAACTTCCCGGGTATAGTTTAGAATCGCCGGAATATCAGAAGCGATAAAATTCTCGCCGTCTCCCAAACCCACAATCAGGGGGCTATCTTTGCGTACAGCTACAATTTTATCCGGCTCATTAGCGCAAAGAACTCCCAACGCATAAGAACCCTTTAGCTGCTGCATCGCCATTTGAATCGTCTTGACAATGTCCCCGGTATATAGCTCATTAAGCAAATGAGCCACTACTTCCGTATCAGTGTCGGAAACAAACACGTGGTCCCTATCTTTAAGCTCATTCTTCAATGCCATATAATTTTCAATGATGCCATTGTGCACGACGGCAATCTCTTGATTAACACTGGAATGGGGATGGGCATTGGCATCAGAAGGAACCCCATGGGTCGCCCAGCGGGTATGGCCAATGCCAACCTGGCCGGAAAGGGGTGCTTTTTCCAGAGCATCTTCCAGATTTATAAGCCGTCCCTTTTTCTTTTCGATCCGGATGATGTCATTTTCCAACGTTGCAATTCCGGCCGAATCATAGCCCCGGTACTCCAACCGGGAAAGACCGTTAATTAAAACGTCCTGAGCCTGCTTAGCTCCGATATAACCTACTATTCCACACATTTTTTCACCTGTTTTCTTTTTTTATGCCATCTTTGTCCTAAAGATCACTCTTTAGTTTTTTATGACAATTCTCCAGGGCATCCGCCGAATTTTCGATACTCCCTGACCTCGTCAACTCAACCTTGTGTGGACCAACACTTGAGTTCTGGCGCTTCTTTGTTGTTTTTGGTTTTGGCCCATTATTATCCCCAAATACTAACTCGATTATTCTATCATAAAAGCACTTTTAACACAAAGAAATGAGGACCTAAGCCCTCATTTCTTAATCAATTTTTAATGATTTTCGCTATTTATTCGAATTATGCCACCACAGGCCGCCCCACGGCTTCGATTGAATCGCTCAAACGTGCCTCAATCAATTGAGCCAATTCTTTTGCGATCCGGGTTAGTTCATTCTGATCTTTTCCTTCAATCATCACCCGAACCAGTGGTTCCGTTCCTGAAGGCCGAATCAGTACCCGCCCCTGTCCGTGAAAATGGGTTTCGACCTCTTTGATCTTTTTTTGAATCTGGTCGTCACGCAGGTAATCCTGTTTTCGTCCATTTTCAACCCGGGCATTCACCAGAATCTGAGGATAAACCATCATGAGATCTCCCAGTGTTTTGGCATCTCGTCCATCTTTTTTTAGTAGTTCCAGCAAAACCAACGCTGTCAGCATGCCATCTCCAGTAGTATTATGATCCAGCAGAATAAGATGGCCGGATTGTTCCCCACCGAGATTATAATCCCCCTCAATCATGGCCTCCAGTACATAACGATCACCCACATCGGTTTTGATCGTCTGGCATCCGGCTTGATTCAGGGCGATATCCAGACCAATATTGCTCATCACCGTCACCACAACCGTATCCTTTTTCAGCCGGCCACTAGCCTTCATCCGACTGCCAATGAGATTCATGATCTTATCACCATCAATGATATTCCCATTATTATCCACGGCCAGACACCGGTCAGCATCCCCGTCAAAGGCGATACCGATATCAGCTTTTTCTTTTACTACCCGTTGTTGAAGCGGTGTAAGATGCGTCGAACCGCACCCGGCGTTGATATTTTTTCCATCTGGTTTATCACCAATAACGACAACCTCTGCTCCAAGGTCACAAAACAATGCCGGTGCAATGTTATAAGCAGCACCATTAGCACAATCCAGTACCACCCGAAGCCCAGAAAAATCTGTTTCAATTGCTTTTTTGATATGGTTGAGATAGAATACTTCCGGATTTTCCAGTGTCTGAATACTACCACCATCTTTTAGCGGCACGGCCTGACTTTGTAAAATAATTTCTTCAATTTCGTTTTCTACCGCATCCGCTAGCTTAAAGCCCTGACCATTGAAAAACTTGATCCCATTAAACTCATAAGGATTATGAGACGCCGAGATCACAACTCCGGCATCGGCCTTAAGCGCCCGCGTAATAACTGCCACGGCCGGCGTTGGTAGCACTCCCACCAGTAGCACATCGCCGCCCACCGCGAGAATTCCCTTAGCTAATGCCATCTCTAGCGGCGATCCCGATTCACGGGTATCCCGACCGATGACAATCTTTGGCCGGTGGGCATTTCTGCCTAATACGCTGGCTCCCGCCTGACCAAGGCCATAGGCCAACTCCAATGTTAAATCCTGTTCATATATACCACGTACACCATCGGTACCAAATAATTTCCCCATCTATTATAACTCCTTCGATTGTATGCTCATAAACCAAAACTAATAAAATTTAGCGACTAAAATAAAAAACCTTATCTTTATTTTATCGGCAATACCAGCCTTTTATTAATTATTTTGCAGTGCATCCCTTTATTTTCTCATGCAAATGTTAAAATCTCACCTATTATACCGCAGGACTACCGAAATTCAAAATGTTTTATGATTCCGCCTCCAAGTACCCGGCGTCCCTGATAAAAAACCAGGGCCTGACCAGGGGCTGGTGCCCGCACTGATTGCCGACTGTGAACAATCGCCTGATTGCCGGGTAGCCGTTCAATCTGACCACGGTAGATATGACCCCAACGACAGGTTTTAAAGGAAAACTCCTGTTTGGTAAGGTCAACGTGAGGATGCACAAATAGTTGATCCACAAAAATCCGATCTTTAAACAAAACCTGCTCATCATCAAGAACAACGGTATTTGTTTGCGGCTCAAGACCGACCACTGCCCATTTTGTGTTTGATAAAAGACCAAGCCCCCGCGTTTGGCCCAGAGTAAAGTTTTGTATCCCTTTATGCCGCCCTAAAATTTTCCCCGAAGAATCCACAAAAATACCAGCTTCGGCGGGCTGTGATCCAAAAATTGCTTGTTTTAAAAAAAGTTGGTGCCCTTTTTTAGGGATAAAACAAATCCCCTGGCTTTCCGCACCTTTTGAAAGTTCCGGTAAAAGCTTCTTAATCATCCCGCGTACCTGATTCTTGGACTCAAAAGCATTCAGCGGAAAAATCAGTTTTTTAAGTACCTCCTGGTTAAGGTGATACAAAAAATAGGATTGATCCTTTCTGGCATTAGGGCTGGCCCATAATTCATAACTGTTGTCCTTTTTTTTGACCTCGGCATAATGACCGGTGGCAATTGCAGCCTGATCATTAATCTTTGCAAAATCACAAAGCAGCGGGAATTTCATGGTCTGATTACACAGCATGCAGGGGTTCGGGGTTTCGCCGTTTTTATACGCATCAATAAAGGGCAAGATGACATTTTTTCTAAACTGATTTTGTGCTTCCAGTACATGATGCTCTATTTGAAGATTCTCGGCCACCTTTCTTGCGGCCGTGATGGTTTGTTCTGAACTTAAAAAATTGAAGGTTACGCCGATAACCTCGTAACCTTCACTTTTTAAAAGACTTGCCGAGGCAGCACTATCAATACCGCCACTCAGTCCGATTATTACTTTTTTCTTTTTCACGGTTATTTTCTTTCTATTCATATTAAGTGTCGGGATCAAGTCCCCGTATTAAATGCTGCTGCTAAATACCACGTTAAACACTTTCTTAGTAGTTTAGATTAACGCTCACCGAGCTTTTTCAGCCGGGTTTCTTTTTTATTAATATGGGCGATCTTGGTTTTTAGTGATTTTAGTTCCAAGGAATTATCACGCTGGTCTTCCCAGACTGGCCAGTTTTTATTGGCTTCAATTAAATTGATGATTTCTTCGGTCAGCCAGGGGTTACAAACCAGAACCGGACCCAAGGTATTGGTAAACATACCCTTGCCGCTGATAACGCCTTCAAAGCGGGTCTCGCCGTTATTGCCATAACCATATTTTAACCAGCCAAAAGGCGACTCTTCTTTGATATCCAGATCCAACATCTGAATTTGACTACCGATGATGTCCATTTCTTTGCCGTTGTAGCGGCAACTGTAATAAAGATCATCTCCGTAGACGACATGATTTTCCCGTGTTTTCACCTCAATAATTCCCAATCCTCTGATCGTGGACTGATCATCCCGCTTTATTGTTTCACCAAAAAGACCCACCGAGGTGCCGGTCACCAGCATCGGCCGGGTTTCAATATAATCCATCAGTTCTTTGCGGTGCGGTTCCAGATAGGCCGCAACTACTTCAAAATGTTCAATTTCTCCCGGTGGACAAAACAGGAAGTCAAAATCGATCGGATTAAAGGTCTCCGTATCGAGATTAATCTGTTCGACCTCAACCCGGTAACCCCGCCGTTCCCCTTCAGCCCGAATGGCCAACAGGTTACCCCGGTCGCCATGCAGGTTAAACATATTATTAAAAAGCCAGCCGACTTTTATCGTCTGTTGCATTAATTCTGTCCTCCCTCGATAAATTTTTTCATCTTTTCAAAGGTGGAAAGCCAGGTAATCAAATAAATATTATCTGTTTTGGCCTTATCAATTTCGGCGAAAATTTCGTTAATATTATCACTGTCCATGATCGTGATCGCTTCTTTGGCAACCCCATCATAAATAAGCCGATTGGCGGTATCATATGAAACATGCTCAGAGAAACACAGGTATCGCTCGACATTGGAATCGACTACTGGTTTAAAATCACAGTCAAAGGCGTAAAAGGTATTGATATAATGGGGCACAAAGTCATTGACCACATACAAACCCAGGGCCACCATTTTTTCACTCTGATCAGAAGCCATAATATTTAACGCACTTTGAAGGGTATCGGGATTTTCCTGTTTAATCCGCATGTATTTAATGGTTTTGTTCTTATAGGTCAATACCTCAAAGCGGCCGCCGATGTTTTTAAAGTTTTCAAAAGCCTTGGCCGCAGCTTCTGGCGCAATCCCACAAATTGCTTCACAAACAGCCAGAGAACCGGCGTAATTATAAAACATGAAGGGCAGATCGTAGGGCATATGAAAGCTCACATCTTTTAACTTAAAACTTTGATCATAAAAATTCAGGTCAGTGATCAGATAGTCCGGTGTTTTTTTGCTGGCAAAGCCACAAAAGTCGCAATGAAAAGGCCCGATACTGTCCACATTGTAATAGTCAAAGCTCATATCGTGATGGCATTTGGGACACGCCTGGGTGGGAAAATCCGCACCTTTGGTGAATGATTCATCGTGATGGGAAACTCCGTAATAGATCGAGCGGCAGGCGGTTTCCTCAAAAAATCGGGATCGCGGTTCTTCGTTATTGAGGATCAGTGTCATCTTGGGATTCACCACCTCTTTTAATTTACGGATAATAAAATCCGGATCCCCATTTCTCTGGACCTGGTCTTTTTGCAAATTGGTAATTAGCATGTTTTGAGCTGGCAATTGAGCATAAATCAAGGGCAGGTAGCGCTCATCCGTTTCAAAAATATAATAGTCGGCCTTAAGTTTCCCCGATAAACTCGCTTCTTTGGCCAGAATTGTGGCAATGCCACCGAGTAAATTGGCACCTTCCAGATTCGAGACGATCTTTTTTCTGTTTTGTTTTAAAATGTGGGTAACCAGGTTAGTCGTTGACGATTTTCCATTCGTCCCCGTAATGAAAATAACCTTCGAATAGTCGATGTTTTTAAAATGTTTTACAAAATCAGGGTCGATCGTCAAAGCCTTTTCTCCGGGCAGATTGGTGCCCCGATCCTTACTGATCATGTTGATGGCCACACCCATTAATTTTGCAAACCATAATGCGAGATAAAATTTCATGATTAATAACCTTTCTTATTATTGACGTTGCAATCGTGCCGCGAACGTTACAGTTGTTTATTTTTTAATTTTTCTCGAACCACGGTGATCATGCTTTTTCGATCACTGGGTTCGTTCTGCTCTGATCCGTCACTGTGATTTTCGCTTTCCAGGCTTTGACTCCAACTCATCTGGGCGGCTCCGGCAACCACTGCCCCAACAAAGCAAGCGGTACTAAACATACTGGCTAAACCGATGACCATCGCCACCAGTTCACCGTAGATCATCCCGTTAAAGCGTACAGGATGGATATCCCCATAGCCGATGGTGGCAAAAGAGATGACCATGTAATAAAGCATATCAAAGGCGTCCAGGGCCCGGTCTGAATTAGCGGCATAAAAATTCGGATCGATCTTAAAGCAATTATAAACCATTAAATAGAGGATACTCATTTCGCTGACAACCAGTACCAGCATGCCCTTTAAAATACTGGCGGTTTCCTGATATTTTCGCCTTTTTGAAACCGAACTCCGAATGATACTGGGATTTGCAATGGCTCGAATCATCACCGAAAAACAGAGGATCAAGGCAAAAGAAAGCCCCACCAGACCGAGTGGCAAACTTGGCGGTGAAATAAAATTCGCAAACAATACAAAATAATGACCCAAAACCAGATAAAAGATCAGATCCACAAATCGGGAGACGACAAGATCCTGAAACTGGTCAATTTTCATAAAGAGGTGCTGAACCAAAAATACAACGATGATAAAAACGGCAAAACTTCCTAAAATTCCGATCAGTTCACTTATTAGAATACGATGATGGCTGGACACGACCACCAGTGAAATAATTAGCAATGCGCTGGTAACCATTAGAATCCCCTGATACTCATAATTAACGATTAACTTTACCAGAAAACGGCGAAATGGTTTGATTTTTTTAGTTTTATTTTGCCTTACTGCTTCAACAAGTCGTTCTTTATTATAAAATAGAAAAAGTTCAAACAAAAAAAGCGAAAGGATAAACAGATCATAAATAATAATAATGGTATTACCGTTGGCAAGGGTCTCGTATACCGGAAATTCATTGACTAACGGATTCATATGAAAACTCCTCATTGGTCTTGCGATTCACAACACTCAATCAATTTTATTTTTTGTCTTTTTGACATTTTTTTTATCACGGCTTCCCGACTGAGGGCTTCCGACCGATTATTGAGGGCTTCCCAATAAACCAGCGTCACCGGCAGGCGACCCCGGGTATATTTTGCTCCGGTTCCCGAATTATGAACCTTAATCCGAGCTTCTAGATTACAAGTCCACCCCGTATAAAGTGTATTGTCATTACATTTTACGATATAAACGTAAGCCTTGTCTATCATTTGTTTATCTTTCTTTCCGTATCCGTGGAAAATCTTCTCGGAGACGTCTATTATAAGGACAAATCGATTCCATCTACGAATCGATTTGATTCTGGCAATTCCGATGCTAACTGGCACACCATGAAAAAAAGATCCCTAAAAGGGATCTTTATTGTTTTTTTCGTAATTCCTAGAAATTGCTATTTCTTGGTCTTCTCGTTTGTTTTCTTTTTGTTCGACATTCACGACATCTTTTTGGTTCATTGTCAAAACCTTTTTCCTGGTAGAATTCTTGTTCACCTACAGTAAATACAAATTCTTCGCCACAATCTTGACAAATTAAAGTTCTGTCTTCCATGAGTAACCTCCACTTAATTTTATGTACAGGATCTGATTATTCTTTTTTAAATGGAGCATGGACCATTCTGTCTGAACGTTGTTACCATTTATGAACATGTAATCATTAACTATACTGTAGTTATTATACAATGTTCGTTTACATTTGTCACCTGTTTTTTTAATTTTTTATTGAGTTAAATTCTTTTTTCGGATATATTTAACTAATACTATTTCAATTATAAGGAGATAAACCATGAGAGATCATCGACTGATAAAATATGCCCAAACCCTAATCAACTATTCCCTCTATGTGAAACCAGACGAATGGGTTGTAATCCGGGGGTCTGATCTGGCTCTGCCCCTGATTAAAGAATGCTACCAGGCCGTGTTAAAAGCTGGCGCCCACCCTACCGTTTTGCTTAACCCGGAAGGAATTTCAGAAATTCTTTTAAAGGAAGGCAGTGATGATCAACTGCAGTTTAATGCCCCCATGATGATGTCAATCTATTCAAAAGCGGATAAGATTCTAAACATTTTGGGAGACCATAACTTAAGGTCCCTGGCCGCAATTCCTGGTGAGCGTATCGCTCTACAACGCCGTTCTGGCGCACCGGTTACTAAAATTTACAATGACCGGGTCGCCCGGGGTGAAATGGATTGGACGCTGTGTCTCTATCCCACTGAAAGTGGCGCCCAGGAAGCGAACATGTCACTTTCTGACTATGAAGAATTCGTATTTTCTGCCTGTCTCCTCAATACCGACAATCCCATTGCATCCTGGCAGAAAATTCATCATGAACAGGCGGCAATGGTCACCTATTTAAATCAAAAAAAAGAATTCCATGTGCTTGCCAAAGATACCGATCTGACCCTTTGCACCGAAAACCGGATCTGGATCAATTCCGACGGTCACCATAATTTCCCCAGTGGCGAAGTCTTTACTGCGCCGGTAAAAGAAAGCGTAAACGGAACCATTCGTTTCACCTTTCCTGGTATTTACAGCGGACAGGAAATTGAAGACATTAAGCTCACCTTCAAAGATGGCCGGGTTGTAACGGCTAGTGCCAAACGTGGCGAAGATTTGCTTAACGCTCTGCTTGATACGGACGAAGGTTCCCATTATCTTGGCGAATTTGCCATCGGCACCAACTATGGCATCACTAAGTTTACCAAAAACATGCTTTTTGACGAAAAAATTGGTGGCACCATCCATATGGCTCTGGGTAAATCCTATCCAGAATGCGGACCCATCAACGATTCGATGCTCCATTGGGACATGCTCTGTGACATGAAAGACGGCGGTGCGATTTATGCCGACGGAGAGCTCTTTTATCAGAACGGTCGGTTTATAAAAAAATTGTAATAACCCCGACTTTATGGTATTATTGGCAAATATATAAACAGGAGGAAATTAATGGAGACCACGGAAAAAAAGACGAATTTTATCACCAATGCAATCGATCAGGACATTATTAACAAAGTCTACACCAACGATCGCGTTCACACCCGCTTCCCCCCCGAACCAAACGGCTATTTACATATCGGTCATGCTAAAGCCTCACTACTTAACTATCGCATTGCAAAACAATATCACGGCAAGTTTAATCTCCGCTTTGACGACACCAACCCGATCAAAGAAGAGTTGGAATATGTCGATTCGATAAAGGAAGATCTCACCTGGCTGGGAATCAAATGGGACGACCGACTCTTTTTTGCCTCCAGTTATTTTGATAAAATGGCGGCATACGCCGTTGAACTGATTGGTAAGGGCCTGGCCTTTGTTGATCAGCTCTCCGCTGAAGAAATGCGCCAGTATCGGGGAAACCTGACTGAACCCGGCAAAGAAAGTCCCTACCGCAACCGCAGCATTGACGAAAACCTGAGCCTGTTTTCTCAGATGAAGGCTGGAAAGCTACCAGAGGGTTCTTATATCCTGCGGGCTAAAATTGATATGAGCAGCCCCAACATGAATATGCGGGACCCGGCCATCTATCGGATTATGCACACCAAACACCATTCGACCGAGAACGACTGGTTTATTTATCCGATGTACGATTATGCCCATCCGATTGAGGATGCCATCGAGGGTGTTACACACTCCCTCTGTACTCTGGAATTTGAAGACCACCGACCCTTCTATGATTGGGTGCTTGCTAACATCGACGATTTTAAGAATGAACCCCCGCGACAAATCGAATTTGCCAAACTCAATCTGACAAAAACCATTGTCGGCAAACGGTTTTTAAAGCAATTAGTCGATGAAAAAATTGTCGACGGCTGGGACGATCCCCGCTTAGCCACTATCTCCGGCTTGCGCCGCCGTGGCTTTACGGCGGAATCCATTCAGGCTTTCTGCGAAGCCATTGGAGTCGCCAAAACCAACAGTACTGTGGATATCGCGATGCTGGAACATTTTATTCGGGACGACTTAAAACTAAAGGCCCCCCGTTTAATGGCGGTCATTGATCCTCTGAAGGTAACCATTACTAACTACCCGGAAAATCAAACAGAATGGGTTGAGTTACCACTTAATCAGGAAAATGACGCGATGGGAAGCTACAGTACACCATTTAGCCGCGAAATTTTAATTGACCGCAAGGATTTTATGGAAATTCCTCCCAAAAAGTATTTTCGGCTATTCCCCGGAAATGAGGTCCGCCTGCGCGGTGCCTACTTTATCACCTGTCAGGAAGTGATCAAAGATGCCGATGGCCAGGTGATTGAGCTTAAATGTACCTACGACCCGGCCACCAAATCCGGCGCAGGCTGTGAGCGAAAGGTCAAAGGGACCATCCACTGGGTGGACGCCAACCACGCCAGCGAAGTGGAACTCCACCTCTACGACTACCTGGTTGAGGATGATGCCGGCCTCAACAAAGATAACTTTCTGGAACGGATCAATCAGAAATCATTGGAAATTGTCAAAGCCTATATTGAACCAGAACTGCTAAAAGCCGAGCCCTATGAAAAATTCCAATTTATCCGCAACGGCTTTTTCTCGGTCGATCCTAAATATTCTAAACCAGGTGCACTGGTTTTTAACCAGATCGTCTCTTTAAAAAGTTCTTGGAAACCGACAAAATAAATTTATTAATGCTGCTACATGCTGCTTTTAGACGAGGGGAATAAGTTATGAAAATATGGTCTGAAAAAGAAAAAATATCCCGGGAAGAAATCCGGAAACTCCAGTTTAAGCGTTTAATGAAAACCCTGCATCACGTTTATGAAAACGTGCCTTATTATCATGAAAAGTTCAAAGCCGCCGGGGTTAAACCGGTGGATATCCGAAGCCTTAAAGATCTGCGGCTCCTCCCACTCACCACTAAGGAAGACCTGCGGAAAAATTATCCCTTCGGACTCTTTGCCGTGCCCAAAAATAAAATTGTCCGTTATCATGCCTCTTCCGGGACCACCGGAAAACCAACTGTGGTCGGTTATACCAAAAATGATCTAAAAGTCTGGCGGGAAGTTATCGCCCGGATTGTGACCATGGGTGGCGTCACCAATGAAGATACCGCCCAGATCACCTTTGGATTTGGTCTCTTTACCGGTGCCTTTGGCTTACAACAGGGTTTGGAAAAGGTTGGCGCCGGGGTGATCCCGATTTCTTCCGGAAATACTAAAAAACAGATTATGATCATGCAGGATTTCCAATCCACCGTCCTGATCGGAACCCCCTCCTACGCCCTGCATCTGGCTGAAACCGCCCAGGAAATGGGGATTGATCCCAAAGAAGAACTGTTTCTTAACTACGGACTCTTTGGCGGCGAAGGCTCCACCGAAGAAATGCGGGCAAAACTAAACGAGGCCTGGGGCATTATCTCGACTGAAAACTATGGCATGAGCGAACTCATCGGTCCCGGAGTTTCCGGAGAGTGTCAGGCTTTTAACGGCATGCATATCAATGAGGATCATTTTATTGCCGAAATTATTGATCCCGAAACCCTGGAAGTGCTGCCGGAAGGTTCGGTCGGCGAATTGGTGATTACACCAATTACCAAAGAAGGACTACCGCTAATCCGTTACCGCACCAAGGATATCACTCAGCTTGACACCACCCCCTGCGATTGTGGCCGAACCTCTGCCCGGATGGCAAAGATCACTGGCCGAACCGACGATATGCTAATCATCGGTGGGGTTAATGTTTTCCCATCACAAATTGAAGGGGTACTCCTGGGCATTGAGGGAATCGGCTCAAATTACCAGATTCGGGTGCTCAAAAAAGGGTATCTTGATCGTATCGAAATCGATGTCGAAGTGATCAATCAGGACCTGCTGGTCTCGGTTACCCTGCTTGATCAGCTTTACAAAGAAATCGAATCCAAACTCCATACGATCCTTGGCATCCACGCCGGTATTCATCTGGTTGAGCCCAAAAGTCTGGTTCGCTCCGAAGGAAAAGCCAAACGGGTCATCGATCTGCGATCTTAAAAATTTATAGGAGGCAAACCATGCTTATTAATCAATTATCGGTCTTTATTGAAAATAAAAAAGGCCATCTCAGCAAGATCACCAAAGTCTTAAAAGATGCCCAGGTTGATATTCGCGCTATTTCCGTTTTTGACAGCGCTGAATTCGGGATTTTGCGGATCGTCGTGGATAAACCCGAGGTGGGCGCCGAGGCTCTAAAAAACGCCGGGCATGTCGTTAAACAAAGCTATGTGCTGGCGGTGGATCCTTCTGATAAGGTTGGCAGCCTTCATGATGTCTTTTCGCTCCTTTCTGAAAATGACGTCAATATTGAATATGTCTATTCTTTCGTTATGCCCAATAACCAGGGTTCACCCCTGATTATTTTAAAAGCCGACGATCAGGAAAAAGCCATTGCCCTGCTGACCGCCTCGGATTTTAACCTGATTCCCAAAGAGGCCGTATATAACGTTCAAAATAACTAAACAAAATACACTTGGTCCCTTAACCCCGTACCAACAATTATTCGTCCGCAAGCAAACAATGAATTAATAATTGCTCGGTCGGCAGGCAGTCGACGACATAGTAAAAGCCGGAGCGTTGCTCCGGCTTTGTTTTATCGTCTATTTTTAACCTTTTTAAGCCGGAAAAACTCTTCCCGCTCTTTTTCTTCGATGGTATCCTGAATATACTTAATTTCGTCCTTTAATCGGGGAATCTGAATCTTATCCAGGGCATTGGCACTTTTTTGAGTCTTTCTAATTTCTAACGAAAGTTTATAGGCCGTTGTTTCAACCTGGGCCAATTGATAGGACAAAAATTTGACATCATTAAATTTTTTGATGGCAATATCCAGGGCCGGATTATTCTCATAAAATCCATAGGGAAGACTTTTTTCGTATTTTTCGGTATAAACCACCTCCGGTATATCAACCCCCATTACCCCTTTAATTCGAATCTCAAAGGGCATTTCCGAGTTTATTGATAAGGCAAACTCTTCCAGGTGATTGAGTCCCATGCTAATGCAAACCTGTTGCAACGCCTTATAGGCTTCCTGAAACTTCTGGTTGATCTCATTTTCAATCAACTCCGCTTCTTTAACCAATTGCATGATCTCCTGGATCAGGATGGTTCTTTTTTTATCCAAAAGATCATACCCTTTTACCGAAAAACTCATTCGACTCTTCGCTTTTATCAGGTTTGCTTTTGTTGGCGTTATTTTAATGGCCATCATCCCACCTACATTTCTTTAGGGAAATATTTTTCGATGTTTTCAGGACTCAGTCGATCCAGCTCCGTCAGTGGTAATAAAGCCAGAAGTTTCCACCCCAGGTTAAGGCTTTGCATAATATTTCGACTTTCATCAAAACCCTGGTTTAGAAATTTCGCCTCAAAAGCACGTCCAAAAGCCATATATTTTTTATCAGTGGGACTTAGATCCTCCTCACCGATAATCTGAGATAAATCCCTTACTTCCTGAACCTTGGAATAGGAAGCAAACAATTGGTTGGCAACCTCAGCATGATCTTCCCGGGTGAAACCTTCACCAACACCATCTTTCATCAGTCGGGACAGCGATGGCAAAATAGCCACCGGCGGGTAAATACTCCGCTGGAAAAGATCACGCCCTAAAACAACTTGCCCCTCGGTGATATATCCGGTCAGATCCGGGATCGGATGCGTTATATCATCATTTGGCATGGTCAGTATTGGTAAAAACGTAATTGAACCAACCTGGTCTTTTAACATCCCAGCTCGTTCATAAAGAGAAGCCAAATCCGAGTACATATAACCGGGATAGCCTTTACGGCTGGGAACTTCTTCACGAGCGGAGGATATTTCCCGCAATGCCTCGCAGTAACTGGTAATATCGGTCATGACGACCAGGATATGCATATGTTTTTCAAACGCCAGATATTCGGCTGCTGTTAAAGCGCAGCGGGGCGTTGTAATCCGTTCGGCAATGGGATCATCGGCATAGTTGACAAACATCACGACCCGGTCCATGACATTGGCATCATCAAAGCTCTTCCTAAAGAATTTTTCATCATCGTGTTTAACCCCAATGGCGGCAAAAACAATCGCAAAATCTTCGTGAACATTGTCTCCTAGTCGGGCCTGCTTAACAATTTGAGCGGCCAATTCATTATGAGGTAAGCCATTACCTGAAAAAATCGGCAATTTTTGACCGCGGATCAGCGTCGCCAGAGTATCGATGGAAGAAATACCCGTCTGGATAAAATTCCGCGGATATTCCCGGGACATCGGGTTAATGGGACGACCATTAATGTTTGCTTCAACCAAACTAAAAATGTCACTGCCATTATCAATCGGTTCACCGATGCCATTAAAGATCCGTCCCTGTAAATCCAGGGACATCGGCAAATTAAAGGATTCGCCAGTAAATTTGATAATACTGTTTCCGGCGGCCAAGCCGGCCGTACTTTGAAAAACCTGGACGGTAACCTTTTTTTCGTCAATTTTGATGACTTTTCCCTTTTTGACTTTCCCGGTGCTGATTTCGACAATATCAACCACTTCACCGTAGAAAACATCGTCCACATCCGAGATTTGAATCAGGGGACCAACGACTTTATCAATTTTTAAATACTCTTTTTTCATTGTTTCCCCCTAATTCTCATATTTTTTAAAAAGCACTTCAAAATACTGGTCGATCTCATCTTTTAGCCGATCAATCCCGCTTAAATCATCATTTGGAATGGTATACTTCATTTTTATGAACTGCCCAAAAATATTCAGATCTTTTAGTTGCGATGTCGGTATTCCGAGTTTTAAGCCTTCCCGACCGCGTTCGTATAAATATTCAATGGCTTTTAGCATCGCATACTGTTTTTCCAAGGGGACATAGGTATCATCTTTATTATAGGCGTTCTGTTGCAGATAACCGACTTTGATCAGTTTGGCAATCTCAAGAACCCAGCGCTGATCGTCGGGTAGCACATCTTCTCCAACTAGCATCACCATTTCCTGGAGCTTGTTTTCTTCATACATCAACTCCAGCATTTTATTTCTGAGTGAAATGCAATCCTCGGCCACATTGTCCTCATACCAGTCCGATAGTATTTTAATGTAACCACTGTAGCTTTCCAGCCAGTTAATGGCCGGGTAATGCCTGGCATAGGCAAGACTCTTATCCAGCGCCAGAAAAACATTGACAAAGCGCTTGGTGTTTTCAGTAACCGGTTCGGAGAAATCTCCTCCGGCTGGTGATACGGCACCGATAATTGTAATTGAACCTTCATCCCCGCCCAGGGTTTCAATACTACCAGCCCGTTCGTAAAATTCAGCAATTCGGGATGGTAAATAGGCCGGATATCCTTCTTCTGCCGGCATCTCTTCCAGACGGCCGGAGATCTCGCGCAGCGCCTCCGCCCAGCGCGAAGTAGAGTCTGCCATCATTGCCACCGCGTAACCCATATCCCGATAGTATTCGGCAATGGTGATGCCAGTATAAATACTGGCCTCCCGGGCCGCTACTGGCATGTTGGACGTATTGGCAATTAAAACCGTTCGCTCCATAATCGATTTGCCCGACCGGGGATCGATAAGTTTGGGAAAATCTTCAATAACTTCAGTCATTTCATTTCCCCGCTCACCGCAACCGATATAGACAATGATATCTGCATCCGACCACTTGGCCAACTGATGCTGAGTCATCGTTTTTCCGGTTCCAAATCCCCCGGGGATCGCTGCTGTTCCACCTTTGGCAATGGGGAAAAAGATATCAATTACCCGCTGTCCAGTGATTAATGGCACCAGGGTTTCTTTTCGGTAGGCATTGGGACGAGGTGTACGAATTGGCCATTCATGGGCCATTTTTAATTCATGAACCTGATTCTTATGATCCGAAATTCGCACCAGCACATCGTCAATGGTATAGCTGCCATCAGGGACCACCTCAATAACGGTTCCCGAAAGGTTTGGTGGCACCAGTAACCGATTTTTTATAACTTCCGTTTCCGAAACGGTGCCAAAAATACACCCCGCCGCTAACGCATCCCCCGGTTTAACACTCAAGACGGTTTCCCACATTTTTTTGTCATCAATGGATAAAAGTCCTATTCCTTCCGGAATAAAAATTGGCGAGATTTCCTGAATTTTTTCCAGGGGACGCTGGATTCCGTCAAACATGTTTTTTAACATCCCAGGACCTAAATTCAAGCTCAGTGGTCTGCCGGTAGGGTTGATTACCTCGCCAATTTTCAGCCCTTCCGTTTCCTCATAAACCTGAATCGTGCCTATGTCACCTTCTAGAATAATCACTTCGCCAATGAGCCGTTTGTCACCAACCGTGACCATTTCCCGCATTTTAAAGGTGGTCATGTTTTTACCTTTGATAACCGGTCCATTAATCGCCGAAATCATCCCGGTAATTTTCTTTTCTTCTGTAACTGCCACCTAAATCACCTGCTTTTCCATAAACCCATTAAGTGTCATTCCGATGAGTTTATAATTGCTTTTTATGAGACTTTCAACGGTAAAATCGCAATGAAGGCTGACTTCTTCATCTTCGACAATGAATCCGCCAATACACTCCTGACAATTCTTATGATAGTTTACCGCATAACCATCTAACTGCTCGTCAATGAGGTTTTTGATTTGTTCGTAATCGCGTTCATTGACAAAAACAACCAGTTCCTTTTTACTTTCAAATACCTGCGGTATCTGCGCGATACAATCACGCAAATAGCGCTCGTAAACTTCTTCGGTCAGATACGCTCTGGCCTTTTCCCGGATAATCTGATTAAAATCCAGTAAAATGCGTTTCTTTTCTTCCAGTTCTAATGCTTTGGCTTTGTTTTTTCCTTCTGCGATAATTTTATTTTTATCTCTGAAAATAGTATGGTAACTCCGTTCTTCAACAGACCTTTTTTCTTTTCTGATTTTTTCCCACGAGTCTTCCAATAGGGCGTCCCGCTTTTCTTTCGCTTCGTAGATGATATCTTTTCCCCATTTTCGTTCTTTACTTAAAATATATTGGGTAAACACCCGGAGTTTTTCTTCTACAGAAATCATTTTATCACATCCTTACAATCCCACAGACTCTTTAATATACCGTGTTATCATTCCTTCGCTTCTTTGATAACCATAACGATCCGGAATAATTGTAATTAAAGGCGTAAAATACTTCTTCTTTACTTCATTTACAGTTTCTTCCATCATCAAATATGCTTTTTCCGTCAAAAAAATAATTCCAATATCCTTGTTTTTCAAGGCTTCTTTAAAAGCCGCTTCAATATCATCTTTTGATTTTAAATAAGTCCCTTCGATACCCGCTAGTTGCATTCCCAGATAAGAATCCCGGTTCTCACTAATCACATAAGATTTCATTTTTATAAACTTCCAATAATCATAATTGAAATGATCAGACCGTAGATTGCAACACCCTCTGCCAAGCCAACATAGATAAGGGTTTTACCTAAAATTTTCTGATCTTCAGAAACGGCGCCCAAGGCGGCCGAACCAACAACCCCGACTGCATAACCAGCCCCAGCACAAGCCAGCCCGGTCGATAGTGCTGCCGCGATATAACCTAAACCGGCATCTGTGATTCCACTGGATACGCCGTCAGTCGCGGCTGAAACAATACTGGGAGCCATAAAAATAAGGGCCCCAGCGAGTAAAGGAATAAATGTTGACAGATTTACGCGCAAGAATTTTTTCATATTCTGACTTTTTTCATCACAATCATTATAGACAAAATAGACCCCACAAGCGATTGTTCCCAAAACTAACAGTGCTGCTCCAATTGTAATCAGAGTTAATAGATTCATTTTAATTCTCCTTAATTTAGATTAATTTCCAGATCAACCGGTTTAAACTCAATCCCGTCACCTGAATAGTATTTACTGAACAACTCATAGAATTGTAATCTTAATGCCTGAATACCAACAATTAAACCTTCCAAAGCAATGATGAATATATTGGCAAAGATGAGTATCCCAAAACTGATCACACCATTTTGTACCATGATGGCCAATGTCTGAAAGGCCATAAACAGACCCACATGGGTCAATGCAAAGGCACCGATTCTGATAAAGGAAAGGGTGTTGCTCAACATACCCAAAAACATTTCGAAAAGCTCAAAACCGCTCTCGACATAATATTCTGATGCCGTTTCTTCATACAAGGGCTTTTTCTTCATCAAATAGTTTGCCAAAGGTTCTCTTATTAGTACCAAAAATACCAAAAACACTGCCAGAAGAATCAATCCGGGAACTAAGATTTCCAGATGCGGAAATATTCCAAAGTTCAAACCCAAAATCCCCAAAAGACTGGCGTATAAAACAAAACCACAGAGACCGTTTTTTCCAAAAATCCCCTCTTTGATATCTTTCTTTTTAAGTTTGTTGATGATACTGTAAATATAGGCAACAAAAAGCATCACAATTCCGATCAGAACGGCCGAAAGAAGGACGGTATTAATCTCATGGAAGGGTCTTAACCAGAGCGGATGAATCACCTCTTCAAATCCAAAAACACTGCCATACATAAACCCGAAAAACGTAGAGCACATCCCTAATCGTAACAGCACTTTCCCAAGCACTACTCCCCTTTTTCCCAGGATCCAGCCAGCGAGAGCCAAAATAAGGCCCTGGCCAACATCACCAAACATAAATCCGAAACAAAACATATAGGTTATGCTTAAAAAAGGGGTTGGGTCCAGCTCATTAAATGAGGGCACGCCATACATTTTTACTAAGGTCTCAAAGGGACGAAAAAGCCAATTATTCTTCAATTTAGTGGGTGGCTTTCCACTGCCACTATTTGTATCCGAAAACATGATGATCATTTCCGGGTATTTAGCGGCGATCGCCTCCATCCGTTTTTTATCACGTCTGGAAATCCATCCAGAAAAATAAAAATTCTCTTCACTAAAGGCCATATATTTTTTAATGATGCTCAAATTCCCATATAAACTCAGGGTATTAAAACTCTCCGTTGCTTCTTTTTTATTTTCTTTTAAATGGGCATTCAAATCCACAAGTAACTTTGATTTTCTTTCTTTTAACACTTCAACTTCTTGATTAATTTTTTTAAGAATGATCTTTGGTGTTTCGGTATATTCTGAACTAAACCCTTCAATGGGCTTAAAATTCAACGCCTTTAGAATCCGCTTGGATTCAATTTCTAAATCCCTGGGGGACACAATCATAAACACTTCTTCATTGTCTACCTGATTGCCAACATGAAATACAATTGAAGTCACACTGTTATAAATACTTTTCAAGCGGGCGGCATTATCCTTTGTAACTGATCCCATACTAAACGAGAAATTTTCGAGATGATCAAGTTCGCTCATATTAGCTTCCAGTTCATCTAAATAGCCATAAGCCGTTCTGCTTTTTTCAAGCGCTTCAAGGCGATCGTTTATTTCTTTGATCTCGCCATACTCAAGGACTAAATTGTTTTCAAAAGCTTTAGCATTGGCCAACGCTTTTCCGAGATCCGTATCACCTTTTGCTAAAGACACCATATCTAAACTGAGGGATCCCTTGTAGAGTTCATTTAATTTATTTACGGTTTTGACAAAATTCTTCTCATCCATCATGGTTTCTCCAGACACAAGCTGAGCAAACCCCAATAGTTCTCCCATGTTTTCTTCCCGAATTGGCAGAATAAATCTACCCGAGTCAATCTCGTGCATGGCGTCCACTATTTGTATGTCATTGAAAAGAAAAATGTCTTTGGCAAATTTGTCTACATCTTTAATTTTGCCGACTACATCCATCATAATCACATTTTCAACTGCCATAGAGTACTTCCTTTCACACCCTAATCAATGGGTCTGATTAAATATTTTTTTGTCTCATCCGCGCCCATTCGATAACGCTTGCTTTCAATTATTGACGTGATATCTTCGATTTCAAAATCCAACAAGCGCACATATGCTACAACCCGACCCAAACCACTGTCACTATCGCCGAAAAGCTTTAAGTTCTGATAATACAAATAGCGTTCCTTGCGTCTTTCCATAAATAAATCGATGGTATCCGTGTGGTTAAAAAGAAATGCATAATCAGAATTTGTTAATAAAGCTTTAATTTCGACGAGATTTTTTGCATCAACCAGGCTTAACAAACGTTTCTCATTAAGCTCCAGACCACCGCGTAGCGAATAGGCAATTAATTCTTCTCGGGATAAGCTATAGAATTTTTTTCCGCGATAAATCCAGATTAAATTTAGCAAATCGAAGTTTCGTCTTTGTAGATCGATTAAATCTTGATTCGATTTTTTATCAAGCTTCATTAAACGGTTTTTTAACAAATCATAATAATAGCGATCCAGATTTTTTTCCACCATTACTAAGTCATGGGGACCCCTGATATCCTTATAAATTTCAAAAATACGGTAGTAATCAGTATTAACGAGCATCTTTTTAAATTCTTCCCAGTCTCTAGCACGAAAAAGACGATCAAAAGGTATTTTGGTGTACTTTTCGGAAAAAATCATTAGTGCCTTGAGTGATTCCAAATTACCACTTCTGGCGATGCCACGAATTAAAATTCGAATCGATTCGACCTCCATACGGATTAGCAAAATCAGAAGAAAATTCTTTTCCTCACCGAGTAGGTAATGCATCAGCTTTTCGGTGTCACGCACTTTCAAATCATTCAAGTGCGCTTCAATCTCTGTTCGATGAAGATCTTCTGGATTCATTTTACTTAAAAAATCGCCATAATAAGTATGATCTCTTAGGTAAAGGAATACTTCTTTCAAGTCTTTTGCCTTAATCAACTCAAGATAATCTTTATCATTAATTCTTCGAGCTCGCATTGCAAGCACTTTTGTATTTATAGCTGCATGTTTACTTTTAGACATTTAACTCTCACACTTTTCTATAAAATTTAGATCGAAAATCCATAGAATCAGATACTGCCATCGGTTACTTAAAGAGTTTTTCCAGAACTTCCAGTGCCTTTTCATCTTTTTTCTCATCATATCGGCATCGAGTCTTAGCTAATTCCTGATCCATCGAATCAATGATGCTTTGACGCTCTTCTTTGGCCTTGGTAATCTCCACGTGATAGTTTTGTTTGGCTAATTCCTGAACACCATCTAATTCATTTTTCTCATTTGCTTTAATCTTATTTTTAGTATGCTCTAAAATTCGATCCGCTCGTTGGCTAACATTTTTTTTGATCCGCACCGCCTTCATATCTAAATCGATAACTTGCCTGATAACCAAATTAATATCTGCGTCTTCACTATGTAACATGATTAATCTCCTTTCAATTAAATTTCAAAACATTTTCTTCTTATTAATATACCCAATATTTCTGTTTTTCATTATAGCACTTTAAAAAATGATAGCAAGATGTAATTTTTTCCAGCAACCGATTGCATGTTTCTTAAAATTAATTATTGTGTTGACACAAATCGATAAATGGTGTATTATTCGGTTATAAAGACACCCCTCCCCATGAGGGGTAGATTTAAAAGGAGGACTCACTATGGAAAGAACGCAGTTTAATATTAGTGGCATGACCTGCACCGCATGTGCCAGCGCCATTGAACGTAAAGTTGGCCAAATAGATGGTGTCGATTCTGCCGTTATCAATTTTTCAAATGAGAAACTGATTGTCCAGCATGATCCGACACTTGCTCCCGTACCGCTGATTGTCACCACCATCACAGCTCTAGGCTATGGCGCAACACTGGTTGAGGAAGGAAGTAAATTCACCTCAGGTACTAATAAAAAACAAAATGATAAGCCCGGTTATCAAGTTCAAATTGACGAAGTTAAAGCGCGACTCATCAGTTCGCTGATCTTTACCCTCCCCTTATTTTATCTCGCCATGGGTCCGATGATCGGCTTGCCAATTCCAGCTTTTTTAGCTGGCGAAAAAAATTTACTGATTAACGCCTTAACGCAAATGTTTCTAACCTTACCGGTTGTCTTTTTGTGTCGGCATTTTTACATCAATGGTTTTAAAGCTCTGGCCAAACGTATTCCTAATATGGATTCGCTCGTGGCCGTAGGCACGAGTGCTGCCTTTATCTATGGGGTTATCGTTTTGTTTATCCTCGCTTATGGTTTTTCATATGATAATATGGAATTGATTCATCACTATTCACATGAACTCTATTTTGAATCAACCACTGTTATTTTAGTTTTAATCACTTTAGGCAAATTTCTTGAAACAAAAGCAAAAGGAAAAACGTCCCAAGCGATCGAAAAATTGATTGCTTTAGTACCCGAAAACGCCCGCGCGTTAAGAAATAATTTAGAAGTCGAAATTTCTATTGATGAGGTTCGAATCGATGATATTATCATTATTCGCCCCGGAGAACGTGTTCCTGTTGATGGGATTATTCTGAGTGGTCATTCCAGCGTTGACGAATCTCTACTGACTGGCGAAAGTTTGCCTGTCGAAAAAGTGACCGGTGACACTGTTATTTCCGGCAGTATGAATAAAACCGGTTCTTTTGAATTTAAAGCGACTAAGATCGGACAGGACACTACCCTCAGTAAAATTATACAACTGGTTGAAGAAGCACAGTCATCGAAAGCCCCAATTGCCCGAATTGCCGATGAAATCAGTCGCTTTTTTGTTCCCGCAGTAATGGGAATCTCACTGCTGACTTTTATAATCTGGATGATCCTTGGTTTTGGGCTATCTTTTGCCTTATCGGCTGCGATATCTGTTCTCGTTATTTCCTGCCCCTGTGCCTTAGGACTAGCCACTCCAACAGCTATTATGGTTGGTACCGGAAAAGGCGCCGAAAAAGGCATCTTATTTAAGAATGGTCCGGCTTTGGAAATTCTTGGCAAATCAAATACCGTTGTTTTCGATAAGACCGGTACCTTAACGATCGGTTCTCCATCGATTACCGATATCATTCTTTATGATTCTGAAATCGATCAGAATGAATTGTTAACCATAACCGCTTCTTTAGAAAAAAAATCAGAGCACCCGCTGAGTGAAGCGATTGTAAATAAAGCCGATGAACTTCATCTTTCTTTACATGAAGTGTCAAAATTTGATTCGTTATCTGGATTAGGTATTCAAGGTCAGCTCGCTGGTAAAAATGTAGTGATAGGAAATATCAAACTAATGGAGCAAAATAGCCTTTCCGTCGATCACATTATGAACGATTATCTGCGACTCTCTGATTTGGGGAAAACGCCGCTATTAGTAGGCTGGGATCAATCGGTCAAAGGCATCATCGGCGTTGCCGATACCATTAAGGAAAACAGTAATTTAGCCGTTTCGCAACTAAAAGCAATGGGGATCAAGGTCTATATGCTCACCGGCGATAACGAACGGACAGCGCAGGCAATTGGCAACACGGTCAACATCGAAAATGTCGTAGCCAATGTGCTTCCCCATGAAAAAGCATCGATGATAAAGAATCTGCAAGCAGAGGGACATCAGGTAATTATGGTCGGAGATGGCATCAATGATGCCCCGGCGTTAGCCCAAAGTGATGTCGGCATTGCAATTGGTAACGGCACCGACATCGCCATTGAATCGGCCGATGTTATCCTTATGCAAAACGATTTAATGAATATTGTTTCAGCAATACAATTAAGTAAGGCCACTTTGAAGAACATCAAACAAAACTTATTTTGGGCCTTTATTTATAATGTGATTGGTATCCCCCTTGCTGCTGGTGTTTTATTTATACCGTTTGGTCTAAAACTAAACCCAATGTTTGCCGCCGGCGCAATGAGCTTAAGTTCAGTTTCCGTTGTGCTCAACGCTTTATCGCTAAAAACATTTAAAGCTAAATTATTAAACGTAAAGCAACCTGAAGCAAATCCTACCGTTAGCAAAGCAACACTGCTTAAAGATAAAAAAATTGAAATGAAAGAAGGAAAAAAAATGAAAAAATTATTAAAAGTTAGTGATATGAGTTGTCAACACTGCGTTAAACGTGTTGAAAGTGTGTTAAATGGCATTGATGGAATCAGTGATGTGTCCGTATCTCTAGAACAAAGCCAGGCCAGTTTTACAGCTTCCGATAATGTTAATCTAAGTGCAGTGACTGCTGCCCTCACAGAAGCAGGTTACCCGGCCTCTGAAATCACTGAATAATTATGGAAGTCAAGGATCGTACAATTGAGCTAAACCTGCTTAAAACTGCCCGGGGTCAGATCGATGGTATTATAAAGATGCTTGAAAATGATCGGTATTGCATTGACATTTCGAAACAAATCCTCGCAGTTCAGGCCCTTTTAAAAAAGACGAACCTGGAAATTTTAAAAAAACATATGAATTCTTGTGTAGCAGATGCCTTTGAAAAAGGCGATGGTGAAGCAAAAATTGATGAGATCATGCTTGTCCTTGATAAATATTATCGATAGATTAGACTAAATTAGCGCCTGTAACTAAAAAAAAGCCGCCACGATCGGTCAAGATCTTGGGCGGCTTTTTTTTGATTCAAACAAAATAAAAACCGCATCATCTGCGGCTAAATTTAGAAATTGGTGACCCATGGGCGACTTGAACGCCCGACACCCTGATTAAAAGTCAGATGCTCTACCAACTGAGCTAATGGGTCATGCTATAATTTACTTTTTGTCTGTCTCCAAACGATTATGAATACTCCCGTTTGCCTAACTAAGGGATTCAACCAAATCAAAGATTTGGGTTCTCTACTTGGCAACTGAGCTAATGGGTATTTAGAGGAGCGTATTTTATTCGAAAACTCTTCTCATCCTAGTTGGATGAGTTTTCAATTAAAATGCGTTAGCTTTATCACTGTTGTCTCGCTATGCTCGACTGCCGACCAATTTCAGGTATGAAATTGGGATAAAGCGTTGGTGGGAGAAGATGGATTCGAACCATCGTAGACGTTGTCAACGGATTTACAGTCCGCCCCCTTTAGCCACTCGGGCATTCTCCCAGATGTTTAAATAATTCTTGACATAAAAATGGAGCTGATGAACGGACTCGAACCGTTAACCTGCTGATTACAAATCAGCTGCTCTGCCAATTGAGCCACATCAGCTTAATGATAAAATATTGACACATTAAATTACGTTATTTCAAACCAGTACCAATCAACTAAGCGATTCACTCAAAAACGCTTGCTTCCTACGGTCGCACGTTTTTGGTTCTCTGCTTATGCCAATTGAGCCACATCAGCTTAATGATAAAATATTGACACATATAAATTACGTTATTTCAAATCACAGCCAATCAACTAAGCGATTCACTCAAAAATGTTCACTTCCTACGGTCGTGCATTTTTGGTTCTCTGCTTATGCCAATTGAGCCACATCAGCTTAATGATAAAATATTGACACATTAAATTACGTTATTTCAAACCAGTACCAATCAACTAAGCGATTCACTCAAAAACGCTTGCTTCCTACGGTCGCACGTTTTTGGCTCTCTACTTATGCCAATTGAGCCACATCAGCTTAATAAAAAGTGTTTGACATATTATAATGTTTACAATTATCTCTTATTTTGCTTAATTCAAATTTAAAGGAAGCAAACTGTCGATAATTGCATAAGCGATTCACGCAAAAATGTTCATTCACTACGTTCATGCATTTTTGGTTCTCTGCTTAAATGGCGACCTGGAAGAGACTCGAACTCTCGACCTCCAGCGTGACAGGCTGGCATTCTAACCAACTGAACTACCAGGCCGCGTGAATATGAAATTGGTGACCCCTAGGAGACTCGAACTCCTGTTACCGCCGTGAAAGGGCGGTGTCTTAACCGCTTGACCAAGGGGCCGTAATAAATGCGGATATGAATCATTATGGTTCACACCCGCTTGATGTCTTAATGGCTCCCCAGGCTGGATTTGAACCAGCAACCTATCGGTTAACAGCCGAGTGCTCCACCGTTGAGCTACTGAGGATTATTTAAAATCCCGCAACGTCCTATCCTCCCAGGCAGTTGCCCACCAAGTACTTTCGGCGCTGGAAGACTTTACTTCTGTGTTCGGTATGGGAACAGGTGTGGCCCTTCCGCCATCGTCGCGAGACTTATTTAGCTTTGTTTTGCTAAAAACAAATAGGTTTGAAGGAGCGTTAGCGGTCAGACCAGCTAAATGGCCCATCTTTTTTTCTAAAAACAATCCTTAAAAATCAAACTGTTTTTAGAGAAAAAGATGATCCTCATCCCTACTTGCTATGTTTATTAAGTTGTTTTTCGGTGATCGTAACGATCACTGGAAACAGCACAGTGTATAAAATCTTGGATCAAGACCTCGGTCGATTAGTACTGGTCAGCTCCATATGTTGCCATACTTCCACATCCAGCCTATCTACCTGATCGTCTATCAGGGACCTTAACCTTTCGGTGAGATATCTTATCTTGAAGGGGGCTTCGTGCTTAGATGCCTTCAGCACTTATCCTTTCCAAACTTAGCTACCCAGCTATGCTCCTGGCGGAACAACTGGTGCACCAGTGGTTTGTCCGTTCCGGTCCTCTCGTACTAGGAACAGCTCTTCTCAAATATCTAACGCCCACGACGGATAGGGACCGAACTGTCTCACGACGTTCTGAACCCAGCTCGCGTGCCTCTTTAATGGGCGAACAGCCCAACCCTTGGGACCTGCTTCAGCCCCAGGATGAGACGAGCCGACATCGAGGTGCCAAACCTCCCCGTCGATGTGGACTCTTGGGGGAGATAAGCCTGTTATCCCCGAGGTAGCTTTTATCCGTTGAGCGATGGCCCTTCCACTCGGAACCACCGGATCACTAAGCCCGACTTTCGTCTCTGCTCGAGATGTCTCTCTCGCAGTCAATCACCTTTTTGCCTTTGCACTCTAAGAGATGGTTTCCAACCATCCTGAAGGTAACTTTGGGCGCCTCCGATACTTTTTAGGAGGCGACCGCCCCAGTCAAACTGCCCGTCTGACACTGTCCGATGACCGGATTACGGCCACTCGTTAGAATTCCAATCGTACAAGGGTGGTATCCCAAGGGCAACTCCTTCGAAACTAGCGTCCCAAATTCTTTGTCTCCCACCTATCCTGTACGTGCACGATCAAAACTCAATGCCAGATTGCAGTAAAGCTCTACGGGGTCTTTCCGTCCTGTCGCGGGTAACTCGCATCTTCACGAGTACTACAATTTCACCGGGTGTGTTGTCGAGACAGCGCTCAAATCGTTACGCCTTTCGTGCGGGTCAGAACTTACCTGACAAGGAATTTCGCTACCTTAGGACCGTTATAGTTACGGCCGCCGTTTACTGGGGCTTAAATTTGCACCTTCGCTTGCGCTAAGCACTCCTCTTAACCTTCCAGCACCGGGCAGGCGTCAGCCCCTATACATCATCTTTCGATTTAGCAGAGACCTATGTTTTTGCTAAACAGTCGCTTGAGCCTCTTCTCTGCGGCCCCCATAAGGGGGCACTCCTTCTCCCGAAGTTACGGAGTCATTTTGCCGAGTTCCTTAACAACACTTCTCCCGCTCATCTTAGGATTCTCTCCTCGCCTACCTGTGTCGGTTTACGGTACGGGCACCTTCTCTCTCAATAGAAGCTTTTCTTGACAGCGTGAAATCAGCGACTTCCCTACTTATTTTTCGTTCCCCGTCACGCCTTGGCCTTAAAAGTAAGGGGATTTGCCTCCCTACTCAGCCTTGACGCTTGGCCCAGCTTTTCCAACCGCTGGGTTCGCTTATCCTTCTGTGTCACTCCATCTCTCAAACAATTAAAGGTGGTACAGGAATTTCAACCTGTTGTCCATCGCCTACGCTGCTCGCCTCGGCTTAGGCCCCGACTTACCCTGAGCGGACGAACCTTCCTCAGGAAACCTTGGGCTTTCGATGGTGAAGATTCTCACTTCACTTTCGCTACTCATGCCAACATTCTCTCTTGTCTTGTGTCCACCAAACCTTACAGTTTCGCTTCGCCCTCAAGACATTGCTCCCCTACCACTATGGTAGTACCATAATCCATCGCTTCGGTGCCAGATTTTAGCCCCGTTCATCTTCGGCGCACAACCACTCGACCAGTGAGCTATTACGCACTCTTTAAATGTGTGGCTGCTTCTAAGCCAACATCCTGGTTGTTTGTGCAGTTGCACATCCTTTCCCACTTAATCTGGACTTGGGGACCTTAGCGGATGGTCTGGGCTGTTTCCCTTTTGACTATGAGACTTATCTCACACAGTCTGACTGCCGTATATAAGTGCATGGCATTCGGAGTTTGATAAGGTTCAGTAATCTTTACGACCCCTAGCCTATTCAGTGCTCTACCTCCATCACTCTCTCTACAACGCTAGCCCTAAAGCTATTTCGGGGAGAACCAGCTATCTCCGTGTTCGATTGGAATTTCACCCCTATCCACAACTCATCCAAGCCTTTTTCAACAGACACTGGTTCGGACCTCCACTTGGTTTTACCCAAGCTTCATCCTGGTCATGGATAGATCACACGGTTTCGGGTCTACAGCATGCAACTAATCGCCCTATTCAGACTCGGTTTCCCTACGGCTCCGTACCTGAAGTACTTAACCTTGCTACATACCGTAACTCGTTGGCCCGTTCTACAAAAAGCACGCAGTCACGTTAGCTCCTGCTGCTTGTAAGCACAGGGTTTCAGTTTCTATTTCACTCCCCTTCCGGGGTTCTTTTCACCTTTCCCTCACGGTACTTTCCGCTATCGGTCAATCAGTAGTATTTAGCCTTGGGGGGTGGGCCCCCCATCTTCCCACAGGGTTACACGTGTCCCGTGGTACTCGTCGATTACCCGTCCATACTATTTTCGTCTACGGGGATCTCACCCTCTGCGTCCGACCTTCCCATGTCGTTCAACTAATAATACAGCCTTGATGTAATCAGGGCTCTTCCTCGTTCGCTCGCCGCTACTAAAGGAATCGATGTTTCTTTCTTTTCCTCTGGGTACTAAGATGTTTCAGTTCCCCAGGTTCCCTCCATAACGCTATGTATTCACGTTACAGTGACTGGTCTTCTACCAGCCGGGTTTCCCCATTCGGATATCTACGCTTTAACGGTTATGTGCACCTACACGTAGCTTTTCGCAGCTTGTCGCGTCCTTCTTCGGCTCTGATTGCCAAGGCATTCACCCTGTGCTCTTTTCTTCTTGATCCTGACGTTTTTACCCAAATTTGTTAAAATTTGGTAAGTCACTAAGCGTTAGCGTGTGACTGATGTAAAAACTAACGCATTTTTCGGCAAAATTCTTCCTTAACTGAATAAGGAATATTGGCGAAAAATACGATCCTAAAATTACGTTTTCGTGTTAAGAAATTGTATTTCAAAATTTTATTTATACACTATGCTGTTTTCAATGATCGACGTATTTGTCCAAATTTGATGAAATTTGGCAAGTCACTAAGCATTAGCGTGTGACTGGTACAAATACTAACGCATTTTTCGACAAAATTCTTCCTTAAATAAATAAGGAATTCTGATGAAAAATACGATCCTTTTGTTTTATGAACTTGCGTTCAGTTTGTTATGGTGGGCTTGGGAGGACTTGAACCTCCGACCTCACGCTTATCAGGCGTGCGCTCTAACCACCTGAGCTACAAGCCCATGCGTTTGTTTTAAAAATTGGTGGAGATGAGGAGACTTGAACTCCTGACCCCCTGCTTGCAAGGCAGGTGCTCTCCCAACTGAGCTACACCCCCCCAACATTAAAACGTATTAAGTTTATGCTGATTGCTTGTGTCTTGTATAACCAAATGGTCATACAAAAGAAAATAGTACCATGACTTCCTGTATTCCTTAGAAAGGAGGTGATCCAGCCGCACCTTCCGATACGGCTACCTTGTTACGACTTCACCCCAATTACTGACCCCACCTTCGGCAGCTGGCTCCTTACGGTTGCCTCACTGACTTCGGGTGTTGCCAACTCTCGTGGTGTGACGGGCGGTGTGTACAAGACCCGGGAACGCATTCACCGCAGCATTCTGATCTGCGATTACTAGCAACTCCAACTTCATGCAGGCGAGTTGCAGCCTGCAATCCGAACTGAGATCTGTTTTAAGGGATTAGCTTCACCTCGCGGTTTCGCAGCCCTCTGTTCAGACCATTGTAGCACGTGTGTAGCCCAGGTCATAAGGGGCATGATGATTTGACGTCGTCCCCACCTTCCTCCGTGTTATCCACGGCAGTCTGCTTAGAGTGCCCAACTGAATGATGGCAACTAACCACAGGGGTTGCGCTCGTTGCGGGACTTAACCCAACATCTCACGACACGAGCTGACGACAACCATGCACCACCTGTCTCTCTGTTCCCGAAGGAAAAGTCTGATCTCTCAGATTGTCAGAGGATGTCAAGACCTGGTAAGGTTCTTCGCGTTGCTTCGAATTAAACCACATGCTCCGCTGCTTGTGCGGGTCCCCGTCAATTCCTTTGAGTTTCAACCTTGCGGTCGTACTCCCCAGGCGGAGTGCTTATTGCGTTAGCTGCGGCACTGAGTCTCCCCAACACCTAGCACTCATCGTTTACGGCGTGGACTACCAGGGTATCTAATCCTGTTTGCTCCCCACGCTTTCGCACCTCAGCGTCAGTATTTGTCCAGCAAGCCGCCTTCGCCACCGGTGTTCCTCCTAATATCTACGCATTTCACCGCTACACTAGGAATTCCACTTGCCTCTCCAATACTCAAGTCTTTCAGTTTCAAATGCATGTCACCGGTTGAGCCGGTACCTTTCACATCTGACTTAAAAAACCGCCTGCGTGCCCTTTACGCCCAGTAAATCCGGACAACGCTTGTCCCCTACGTATTACCGCGGCTGCTGGCACGTAGTTAGCCGGGACTTTCTTCTTGGGTACCGTCTTTTTTTCTTCCCCAATAACAGAGCTTTACGATCCGAAAACCTTCTTCACTCACGCGGTATTGCTGCGTCAGGGTTTCCCCCATTGCGCAATATTCCCCACTGCTGCCTCCCGTAGGAGTCTGGACCGTGTCTCAGTTCCAGTGTGACCGTTCGCCCTCTCAGACCGGTTACCCATCGTCGCCTTGGTGAGCTGTTATCTCACCAACTAGCTAATGGGACGCGGGTCCATCCTATGGCACCGGAGCGTTTAATACATCTGCCATGCGACAAATATATCTTATAAGGCATTACTCCCAGTTTCCCGAGGCTATTCCTTTCCATAGGGTAGGTTACCCACGCGTTACTCACCCGTTCGCCACTTTCTAAAAGATCCGTGCAAGCACTTCTCTTTTGTCTCGTTCGACTTGCATGTGTTAAGCATACCGCCAGCGTTCGTCCTGAGCCAGGATCAAACTCTCAATAAAAGTTTGTATTTAAAGCCTTTCGGCCTTTAAATGCTGTCTCATTTGAATAACTGTAGTTTATCCTCTACCGAGTTAATGTTTTTAAGAGTGCATCTCTCTGTTTCTATTTTAGCCATCATTCATCCTTGCGGATGTTTCGGCTGTTTTACAGGTTTTATGGTACTATTCTCTTTTCTATGACCGCTGCATCTCAGGTGATTTTTAATCATTCCCCACCGAAGAAGCTTTTGTATTATATCGTCGTTTTCCTGTGTTGTCAAGTTGTTTTACAAAGTTTTTTTGATTTTGCTTTTTTTATTTTGGAGGCGCCACCCAGACTTGAACTGGGGGTGAGGGTGTTGCAGACCCATGCCTTACCACTTGGCTATGGCGCCCTATTAAGTTGGAGCGGAAGACGAGATTTGAACTCGCGACCCTCGCCTTGGCAAGGCGATGCTCTACCACTGAGCCACTTCCGCTGATGGTGGTGCCCAAAGGCGGAATTGAACCACCGACACGAGGATTTTCAGTCCTCTGCTCTACCGACTGAGCTATTTGGGCATGTAATGAATTAATAAAACAACCATGTTAAACGTTTAAAGTCCGTTACATGACTTTACTACGCCGTGGTTAATTACCCAATAATTGGATGACCATTAACCTTGGGGTAGCTATGAATTGCTATTCATTTTTGGTTCTCTGCTTAAAAATTTATGGCGACCTGGAAGAGACTCGAACTCTCGACCTCCAGCGTGACAGGCTGGCATTCTAACCAACTGAACTACCAGGCCGCTTGTAAAAAAAATGGTGGTCGCAACAGGGCTCGAACCTGTGACCCCCTGCTTGTAAGGCAGGTGCTCTCCCAGCTGAGCTATGCGACCATCAGTTGAGATACAAGTGTTATTATACGGCTGTAAAAACTAATTGTCAACTATTTTATTATATTTTTAGTTTTTATTTTTTTTCGGCAATAACCTGAATTCGTTCACCTTCATTACTGCCTTGCAGGAAGGTTCCGAAATCATAATACTTCATATTTTTAAAACCAATCGTTGTCAAACACCGATGGATATCTTCAATGGTATAGAAATATTGAATCTGGGTCTCCTCATGACGATTATAAGTGTCATTCTTGTTCTTCTCAAAAAATGTTAGATTGAAGTGCATCGCATTTTCGGCAAAATGCGGTTCATTTTCCCAAACACAAAAGATATCATCTAAATCATAGATATAGGTATTATCCATAATGGTCTTTTTATATTTAGTGACGGTGTTAACATCAAACAACAAAAGTCCTTCACTTTCCAAACATTCATAACTACTCAGGAAAAAGCGCTGCAGGGCTTCTAGATCAGGCAGATAGTTGACACTGTCACAACAGGAAATCACGGCATCAAAAGTTTGATTAATTTGAAAATTACTCATATCGCCTAAATAAAACTGAATATTTTTGAGTCCCATCCGATCCGCTTTTTCATCTGCCACCGTTAGCATCGCTTCGGATAAATCCACCGCCGTCATGTTTAACCCCATTTGGGCCAGATTGCAGGTAATATTCCCCGTTCCGCATCCAAACTCCAAAACAGTTTTAATTTCACGCTTGCTATTAAAAAATAAACGCTGTACATAGTCAGACCATTTAGAATAATCTATTTCTTTCATCAATTCATCATAAACCTGTGCAAATTCTTCGTACATATTAACTCTCCTGTTTTAATAATTTTTTGAATAGTTTATCAATTTAAGTGATGCTTCCATTCCCTTTAACAAAACCGTCTCATCAAAATTGAAATCTGAAGTATGCAGGTTTTTATTATAACCTTTTTTTTCATTACCGGTTCCCAACCCGATGTACAATCCCGGAACTGCGCTCTGAAAATAAGAAAAATCCTCCGACAACATAACTTTTCGAAAAGGAACCCTGTTTTCCCTCGGGATCAGTTCTTTATAAATCTCATATAATCGTTCATTATTAATAACTGGCGGATACATTTCGATGAATTTCAGCTCAATATTACAGCCATGGGTTAATTCAACCCCTTTTACGACTTCCTCAATCCGACGATGTAGTTTCTCGTGACTTTTATTGCTAAATGAACGGATGGTTCCCCCAAGCTTAACCTCATCGGCCACAACGTTCACGCGCGTTCCACCATTTAGCAACCCAATTGAGATAACCACACTCTCCATCGGATTGGTATTTCGACTGACAATACTCTGGAGGCAGGTGATCAATGAAGCACTTGCGACGATCGCGTCCATTGATCGCTGCGGCTGCGCAGCATGTCCGCTGATGCCACGAACCGTTATAAAGAATTCACTGTTCTGCGCCATCATCGGCCCCGCCTTTGTTGCCAGCATACCTTCTTCAATAAAAGGAAACAGATGATAACCAAAGATCGCTTTAACCGGATATTTTTCAAAGATTCCGGCCTCGATCATCGGTTTTGCTCCGCCTGGCCCTTCTTCACCCGGCTGAAAAATTAACAGCACACTTCTCTTTCGTTGATCGGGAAAATCGGCCAGATATTTTGCCAGCAGCAAATTCATCGTCATATGTCCGTCATGCCCGCAGGCATGCATCCATCCAGGATGACAGGAAACATAGTCGTGATCGGCTTCTTCCAAAATACAAAGGGCATCCATATCGGCTCGAAAGGCAATGGCATCATCGTCACATTGTCCTTTTATATAGAGAATCAGACCGGTCTCACACACTTTTTCCGGCTGATAGCCCAGGTCCACCAGATAATTGATAAGATAAGCCTGGGTTTTTGCTAAATCAAACCCCTCTTCCGGTATTTGATGGAGTTCACGCCGCAGTCGGATCGCTTCTTCATCGTAATTTTTTACTCGCTCACTATCTTGCATTTTATTCCTTCTTTTTCATTCTTTTTTTTAATCCCATCCAAACTCTAATCTATCATACCTGATAAGTTAGAAACAGACAATAATTAACGTCTTTCCAGGGTGTAGGTATCGCCATAGTTTTCTTCATCAAATACAAACGCATCGTTTAAGCCACTGGTGACAACGATCTTATTTTCATTGGTAATAAAAATAGCTTCCACATCGGGCTGTGCTTCAACCTTTTTCAAACCTTCATCAAGCCCCAACAAAAACAGGGTCGTCGACAAACTGTCGGCATCCACTGATGCTTTCGCCACCACGGTTACCTGAATAAGCCCTGAATCCGCCGGATAGCCGGTAAACGGATCTAAAATATGATGATATTTTTTTCCGGCCGTGTCTACAAAATAGCGTTGATAATCCCCCGAAGTCACCACCGAGCCATCTTTTAGGGATAAGACCCCGAGGTATCCATTGCCCGGATTTCGGGGATCTTCGACCCCAACCCCAAAATCGGTATTGTCGGCTTTTCCGCCCATCACCAATACATTTCCACCAAGATTGATAAGTGCGTGCTCTACTCCTTCTTGTTTGAGAACCGCCATCACCTCATCGGCGATATACCCTTTGGCGATGGCTCCCAGGTTCACTGCCATCCCCGCATTGGTTAAATAAACCGACTGATCGGCGGGATTCAAAATAATTTTAGTATAATCCGTTTTTGCCTTCGCCGCATTGATTGCTTCCGGCGCTGGGGCTTCCTTTGTTTCCGGGGAGTGAATCCCCCAGATATCTACTAGCGGACCGATCGTCACATCGAAATAACCACCGGAACTTTTTGAATATTCAATACTTTTTTCAATGATCCGGTAGGTGTCATCGGAAACCACAACTGGTTGAATGCCGGCATTTTCCTTTATCAAGCCCAGATCACTGCCCGTTTCAAAAGCTGTTAAAGTCGTGTTTAAGGCTTCAATCCGTTCAAAAGGTTGAGCCAATAAGCTTTCATCGGATTCGCCATATAAAGTGATGCTGACAAAAGTATCCAATAGGAAGTCACTTCGAGTTACCGATTTACCTTGTTCACAGCCGGCTAAATACTGCATTAAAAAAAAGGTTGCTATTGCCACGCTGGCAAATAGGATACCTCGTTTCAATGTTTTTTTTATGCTCATTTGATTCATTCGTTGCTCCAATATCTTAATAAATAATGATATTATACCAAAGTCTCTGAAAAAAAGCATAAAAAAATGCTAAAGTCTTTACCAGCGGCTATTTTTCAGATAAAATAAGAGCGTTCTTAATTAATATTAAAAGAGGTCTCCATGAAAAAAAACGAATTTGTTATTATCATCGGCTTACTTGCTGTCAGTTTAATTGGCATAGCCGCTTTTTATTTTTTCGCCGCAACCGATAAACCACTTTCGGTTCGGGTCTCTCGCCAGGGCGAAGTGGTTGCTGTTTTTCCGCTCTCTGAAGATCATACCGAAACCTTTACCGATACAAGCGGTTCAAATACCCTTGAAATTTCCGGGGGAACTGCCAAAATAATTGAGGCTGACTGTCCCGATCATATTTGTGTTAAGACCCATCCCATCTCCAACCCCGGCGAGACCATCGTGTGTCTGCCCCACAAACTGGTGGTGGAAGTCATCACTGGTGAATCCTGATGCATTCTAAGGCGTACCGATTGGTTATTCTGAGTCTTTATGTGGCGATGGCCTTAATTCTCAGTTATGTTGAAAGTTTGATCCCATTGCCGTTACCCATTCCCGGGGCAAAAATCGGCCTGCCTAATATTATTACCCTTGTTTCCTTGTTGACTTTGGGTTGGCCGTTGACTCTACTGGTCGTAATTGCCCGGATTCTTTTATCCGGCTTTCTGTTTGGTGGTGGCTTTTCGATTGTCTACAGTCTCGGCGGTGGCTTGTTGAGCCTGCTGGTGATGAGTCTACTGCTGTACTTTTTTAAAGATAGAGGATCAATTATCCTAATTAGTGTTTTTGGGGCCATCTCACATAATCTGGGTCAGGTCATTGTTGCTGCCATTGTTGTCCAAACTACCAGCCTGCTCCTCTATTTTCTGTTCCTGATGTTGCTGGCCATCCCCACTGGACTTTTTATCGGCATCACCGCCCGTGAACTGATGCGCCTACTTAGTAAAACCACCATCTTCTCAAAACTGAACCGACCTTAAAAAAAATAGCCGGTCAAACCTGACCGGCTATTTTTTTAAGCAATAAAGCAGTACCGACAATTGTTACATCATACGCTGCGGTAATTTGTAACCTTCGCTATTCTTTGTTTTTTGGCAGTTGAATCATAAACTCTGTTCCTTTTCCAACCTGGCTGTTGACGGTTATTTTTCCACAATTATTCTGAACCGTGTGCTTGACAATGGCCAGACCTAAACCGGTGCCGCCTTTTTCCTTGGAACGACTCTTATCAACCCGATAAAACCGCTCGAAAATACGATTGACATCCTTTTCCGGAATCCCATAGCCATGATCTCGAACCCGGATGATGATGTTATGATCTTCTTCAGATAAGTCAACTTCCACCTGATTTCCAGGTTCTGAGTATTTAATGGCATTATCAATGAGATTGATCATCATCTGTCTGAATTCATCCGCGACAAACTCGAGTTTAATCGATTCTTTACTGGTTAATACAAGCGTTGTATTTTTTGCTTCGGCACTGAGTTTTAAAATATCAAAAATCTGCATTATTTCCGTATCCAACTGTATCGTTTCATATCTTTTATCAAAGCCCCCCTTGTTTTCCAACTGCGACAAGGCCAGGATATCACTAACCAATCGGCTGAGGCGATCGCTCTCCTCGTAGATAATGGCATAAAATCGCTCCAGGGTCTTGGGCTCGGTAATGTGATTCTCCTGAATGGTTTCAATAAAACCTTTAATGGTGGTAATCGGCGTTTTTAATTCGTGGGAAACATTGGCAACAAAATCCCGACGCATTTTTTCCAGATTTTTCAGCAGGGTAATGTCCTCAAAAATAATAATATGGCCGTTAATATTATTATTCTCTTCAATCTGATTAATATAGATCCGTAAAACCTGATCGGAATGAATCCGCGATTCAAACGTGGTTTTTTCACAGGCGTCATTTTCAAGATAATTCATCAGTTCCAGGATGAAGCTTTCCCGATAGACTTCCAGAATATTTTTCCCAATCACCACTTCCTTCATCGGAATCCGCAAGACCATACGAGCCGCTTCATTTAAATGAACGATGTGATTTTTTTTATCAATGGCAATGACGCCATGGTTCATGTTGGACAAAATAGCAGTGAGTTCGGCATTCTTCTGGTTCATTTCGGTAAACGAATTATTCAATTGGACGGACATCTGATTAAGGGATTCCACCAGTTCGCCGATTTGGTCTTCCCTGATCATGGTCAGTTGTTGGCCATATTTTCCAGAGGCAATTGCTCTGGCAAATGCAGATGCATCTTCTAAGGGTTTTAGCTCCCGATTGATAAAATAATTAATCAACAAGGTGGTGGCCAGAATTGTCGTTAATATCACAAAAATAATATTATTGATCATTTCAAACATGGCGTCATCCATGGCATTCACCGGCATGGAAATCCGTAGCACTGCCCCAACTGACTGCGTCTCACCAAAATATGGGGTCGCCACATAAATCATTTCATCTTTAAAGGTATTCGAAAAACGAACCTCCGTTGTTTCAACACCTTTTAGGGCACCAATAATTTCAGGACGATTTTTATGATTCTCCAGATCACCAACCCCTTGCAAAGACTCATAAGTGACCTCTCCCTGGGGATTGATAATCGTCATTCGCACATTGGTGCTTTGGGAAAAATCATCAAGACTCTTTTTATTTCCAGTTTCCAAAAAGTCCGGCAGCATATAATTCATAATATAGTTACTACTCTTCTTTATATTGTTCTCGGTATCGGCATAGTAACTTTGCCGATAGCTGATGGTGGTAAATAATCCACAGATCGTAATACTGACAACAATAATAATTGTCAGCGAAATGGACAGCCGTTTCTTCATAGCGCGCTCCTATTTCTCAATAAAACGATACCCAACCCCGCGAACGGTTTCGATATATTTTTTGCCATCCTCTGATTGTTCCTCAATTTTTTTTCTTAAATAACGAATATGGACATCCACTGTTCGGGTCTCTCCATAGTAGTCAAATCCCCAGATCTGATCGAGCAATTGATCCCGGGTCAGTACTTGTCCCCGATGCTTCGCTAAGAACACCAGTAATTCATATTCTTTTAAGGTAAGCGCCAGTTTTTCGCCATTTTGGTAGACTTCAAATGCCTTTGGCTCAATATGTAAGTCGCCAACAAAAATAGCTTCATCCTCTTTTGACAAAAGGATCTCGGTCCGCCTTAAAACGGCTTTAACCCGAGCACAGAGTTCTTTGACCCCAAAGGGCTTGGTGATATAATCATCGGCGCCGATTTCCAGTCCCAGAACCTTATCAAATTCTTCGCTTTTGGCGGTAAGCATTATAATCGGTATGTAGGAGATGATACTATTGGCCCGGATTTCCCGGCAAATACTAATGCCATCTTTCCCCGGCAGCATCAGATCCAGAATAATCAGGTCCGGCAGGACATCTAGTATTTTTTCAATGGCCAATGCACCGTCCTGGACGCCATCCACTTCAAATCCATGGGTTACCAGATTAAATTTGATCAGTTCATATATATTCAACTCATCTTCAATTATCAGTATTTTTTTCATTATAACTCCTTGTGTTTTTAGTTTAACGAGATTATACCATATCCTGGAATTCTATTTTGTAAATTTTAGATTAAATTGTAAACTTTTACAAAATCCTGAAAACGTTATAGGAAAAATAATGATTGTATTCTTTGTTTGAACTCCATATAATTAAATTATCACATATAATCCTTTATCTCTAAATGAATTACTCCCCTTTTTCATTTAGGAAAACGAGCTGTTTCTTCTGAAGCGGTTCTTTTTTTTGCAAAAAATTAAGACCGGCTGTCAAGCCAGTCTCAGGGTGTCGATGAACTCCCGTACCGACCAATTGTTAATCTGTTGTTCGCCGCGCCATGCGAAATCCGCTTTGCTCCTTTCGCATTGGTCGCGGGCAGTCGCCAACTACAAGCAAGCTTGTGATTGGCTCGTTGCCTTCGCGCAGAATCGGACAGGCTCCGCCGTGTCCGCTCCGATGCGTACAACATGATGTAACAATTGTCGGTACTACGTTAGTTCTATTTCTACAATTTTTGTCAAACCAAACTAGCCAGTTTCTTAGTTTTTCCGATCCAGATTTCGTTTGGCGGTTTCCATCATCAGTTTGATGCGGTTTAGCTGATTGACTTCACTGGCTCCCGGGTCGTAGTCGATGGGGGCAATATTTGCACGCGGATATTTTTGGCGGATCGGTTTGATCATCCCTTTTCCCATCACGTGGTTGGGCAGGCAGGCAAAGGGTTGAACACAAACAATATTCTCTACCCCATCTTCGATCAACTCCATCATTTCGGCGGTTAAGAACCAACCTTCCCCACCCTGATTACCAAGAGAAATCAGTTCCTGGGCTTTACCCGCCTTTTTCTCAATGGTGGATGGGGCATGGAAGTGGGTGCTGGCATCCAGGGCAAGCTTCATGTTTTTTCGGGAAAACTCCAAAAATTTAATCAGCAGTTTGGCACGTTTCATGGATTTTCGTTTACCTGAGAGTTCTTCGTATTTAAAGACCTGATTGTAAGCGCAATATAAAAAGAAATCCATCAGGTCCGGCATAACCACCTCGGCACCTTCTGCTTCTAAGACTACCTGGAGGTTGTTATTGGCCGTGGGATGGTATTTAACCAGGATTTCTCCAACGATGGCAACCTTTGGCCGTTTTTTATCCGTTCGGGGCAGGGCATCAAATTCGTTGACAATCGCCCGGACATTTTCTTTGAAATCACGAAGTTTGCCATTTTTTAAACTGGCTTTTATTTTTTTGCGCCAGGATTGATACAATTCTTCAGTGGATCCGGGGTGCAGTTCATAAGGCCTTGTACCGCTGACCACCCGTTGCAGCAGATCACCATAAACAATCCCCACCAGCAGCCGCGCTAACAGCGGTAGACTGAGCTTAAACCCGGGATTCTTTTCCAAACCAATGGCACTCAGTGAAATAACCGGAATTTGCGACATACCGGCCGATTCCAGCGCTTTTCTGATAAACGCCACATAGTTGGAGGCACGGCAGGGTCCGCCGGTCTGAGTCATTAATACGGAGACATTATCAAGATCGTATTTTCCTGATTTCAGTGCTGCCATAATCTGACCCGTCGTAATAATGGTGGGATAGCAAGCGTCATTATTGACATAGGTTAACCCTTCGTCAATGGCCGCATTATCAACGCTGGGCATGACCTCGATGTGATAACCATATTTTTCCATTGCCTCTTCCAGAAAGTCAAAATGGATCGGTGACATCTGAGGAGCCAGCAGCGTATGCTTCTTTTTCATCGCTTTAGTAAAAATCACCCGTTGGTTCATCGGGGTTGGGTCCACGACAATATTATTTTTCTCCCGCTCGATCATTGCTGCTTTAAGGGATCGCATCCGAATCCGGATGGCACCGAGATTGTTGACCTCGTCAATTTTAATCAGGGTATAAATATTGCCGTGACTTTCCAGGATTTCCTGTGTCTGCTCCGAGGTCACCGCATCCAATCCGCAGCCAAAGGAAGTCAACTGTACCAGCTCCAGAAAATCATGCTGATTAACCACCTCCGCCGCCTTATATAAACGGCTGTGATACTTCCATTGATCCAGGACCCGGAAGCGCTGCTCTTCTTTGGGATGATAGAGATGAGCAATGGCGTCTTCGGTAAGTACAGCCATGTCCAGACCGGTAATGATATGATCCAGACCATGATTGACTTCGGGGTCAATGTGATAGGGCCGACCAGCCAGAACAATTCCCTTTTGCCCCGTTTCTTTTAGATATGCAATGGTTTCTTCCCCTTTTTTCTCCATATCCCGCCGGAAAGCGTCTTTTTGCGCAATGGCAGCTTTCATGGCCGCAGTAATTTCTTGACGAGTGATACCATAGGCGCCAAAAATTTCGGCTAATCGTTCTTCCAGCCGTAAATCATTATCAAAGGGCAAAAACGGATTTAAGAAAGTAACACCTTCTTTTTGCACATCATCCTGATTGTGTTTAATGGTTTCGGGATACGACATGACAATGGGACAATTGTACCAGTTATCAACATCATCAAATTCTTTTTCCTCATAGGGAATACAGGGATAAAAAATCAGATTGACACCCTGATCCAGCAGTGCCTGAATATGACCATGAGCCAATTTGGCCGGATAGCAGACCGACTCAGACGGAATGCTCTCCATCCCTTTTTCGTAAATTTTACGATTGGATTCTGGGGATAGTACCACCCGGTAACCCAGTTGGGTAAAAAAAGTATGCCAGAAGGGGTAATTTTCATAGAGATTTAAAACCCGGGGGATACCGATATTACCGCGCGGTGCTTCTGCTTCCGGCAACGCGGGATAATCAAAAATTCGCTGATACTTATATTGATAGAGATTCGGTAGATCAGCATTTTTTTTGACATTACCTTCACCAATCTCGCACCGGTTTCCGGTGATGTGTCGGCTGCCGTCGTTAAAGCGATTAATCGTCAGCAGACAATTGTTACTGCAACCGCCGCAGCGTTTGTGACCGACTTCCACCGCAAAATCGTCCAGCGCTGCTAAACCTAAAAGATTGCTGCGTTCGCCTGGGCGATAATTTTCCCGGGCAATCAGAGCTGCTCCAAAGGCCCCCATCAAACCCGCTATATCCGGGCGAATCACTTCTTTTTCGGTTATTTTTTCAAAGGTCCGCAGCACCGCCTGATTGTTAAAGGTTCCCCCCTGAACGATGATATGTTCCCCCAGTTCTTTGGGATTGTGAATTTTGATAACCTTCTGCAGAGCATTCTTGATGACTGAATAAGACAGGCCCGCCGAGATATCGCCCACTTCGGCGCCTTCTTTCTGGGACTGTTTAACCTTGGAATTCATAAAAACAGTACAGCGGGTCCCCAGATCGACTGGCTTTTCCGCCATCAACGCAGCTTCGACAAAGGCCTGCATATCAAGATCCAATGATTTAGCAAAGGTCTCCAGAAACGAACCGCAACCCGAGGAGCAGGCTTCATTGAGAATAATACTGTCGATGGTACCGTTTTTAATCTTCATGCACTTCATATCCTGGCCGCCGATGTCGAGGATAAAATCGACCTCAGGACAAAAATATTTTGCACCCTTATAGTGGGCAATGGTTTCAATTTCGCCGATGTCAATTTTTAATGCTTTTTTGATCAAACTTTCACCATAGCCGGTAACCGTCGAGTTACCAATCGTAACATCCGCCGGCAGCAATCCGTAGATTTCTTTGATAATTTTAATCGATTGAGCCAGTGGACTCCCCTCGTTGCCACCATAGTAACTGTACAGCAATGCACCATCACCATCGATCACAACGGCCTTGGTAGTGGTCGAACCGACATCGATCCCTAAAAAGCAGCACCCGTGATGGTCTTTTAGCGCTTTTTTGACGACCTGATTTTTATCATGGCGTTGCCGAAATTGCGTAAGCTCTTCCCGATTTTTAAACAGCGGTTCCAGCCGACCGACTTCGTTTTCTGAAACTGCATCCAGGTTTTCAACGGCTGTAACCAGCTCTTTCAAATGCATTTTTTCTTCTTTTTCAGCCGAATAGGCGGCCCCGATGGCGACAAAGAGATTGGATTTTTCGGGAAAAATAATCTGTTCTTTTGTGAGTTTCAGGGTTTCGATAAAGCGCTGTCGCAATTCCGACAGGAAATATAGGGGGCCCCCTAGAAAAGCTACGTTCCCGCGGATCGGATGACCGCAGGCCAGTCCACTGATAGTCTGATTAACCACCGCCTGAAAAATTGAAGCCGCGATATCCGCTTTCTCTGCCCCTTCATTAATTAGCGGCTGGATATCCGTTTTGGAAAAAACACCGCATCGTGATGCGATCGGATAAATCATCGTATGGGTTTTGGACAATTCGTTGAGTCCCTCGGCATCGGTTTTTAGAAGCGTTGCCATCTGATCCACAAAAGCACCGGTTCCCCCGGCACAGGTACCGTTCATCCGCTGTTCGATGGTTCCGGTAAAAAAGGTGATCTTGGCATCTTCGCCGCCTAACTCAATGGCAACCTCGGTCTTGGGAATAACCCGGTCTACCGCCAGCGTGCTGGCCACGACCTCCTGAACAAAGGGAATTCCCAACCACTGGGAAATCATCAGTCCGCCGGATCCGGTGACACAAACCCGTGTCTCCAAATCCCCCAACTTTTGATAGGTTTCTTTTAACAGGTTAACAATAGTAACCTTGATGTTTGATAAATGACGCCGATACTCTTCATAGATGATTTCGTTTTTGCCGTCAATAACCACCACTTTAATGGTCGTGGAGCCGATATCGATACCCATTTTGTAATTGTTCTTCATTTTATTTTATGACCTCTTCTCTAACATGTCGGTTGTGATCTTATCTTATTTTTTCATACGATTGATATAAGGGTTTTACCCGACGATATAATTGCTTGTATAGTCTATTATAAATTTCTGTATATTTTATTACATTTTTCGGGTTGGGTTCAAAAATCTGTGATTTTCGAATCATCGCCTTACTGGCGGTTTTGATATCCGGATAATGGTTTAAGCCCACAAAGGTGGCAATAGCAGCACCTAATCCGGTGGTTTCAAAGGTCTGCACCCGATAAACCGGGCGGTTTAAAACATCTGCCATGATCTGAGCCACACCATCACTGCGAGAGCCCCCGCCAGACAGACCAACGGCCTGAATTGGTACCTTTGTCTTTCTTTCAATCAGTTTTAGTCCTTCTAACAAGGCATATCCGAGGCCTTCGATAATGGCCCGGTAAAGATGGCGTTTATCATGTCCCTCGCTAAATCCCATAAAGGTTCCCCGCGCTTCCGGCCGAAAAGCTTCCCGCCCCCAGTAGGGCTGATGAATCAGGCCATCCGCTCCCGGTGGGGTCGCTTCCAGATAGCCTTCCAGGATCTCATGGATATCTTTGGGATCAGTCTGATCAAGAAATTCTTTCGTGTACCAGTCCACCATCCAAAATCCATGATAGATGGTAACTTCCGGATTATAGCAGTCATTCTCAACCGCCGCAAAAGCGGGATAAAAAGGATAGAGCTCCACGTATTTTTTAGTGGTAATCTCTACCGTAGCTTGAGTTCCGAGTGAAATGCTGGCAATATCCGGGGTCAGTGCACCAACGCCCAGCGTCTCACAACCTTTATCCGTTCCCGAAGCTATAATTGACAAACCCACCGGTAAGCCTGTGATTTCGGCCGCTTCAGCTGTCAGCTTTCCAATCACTTCACAGGAGTCGGTGAGTTCGTAACATTTTTCCGGTTCCATTTGAAGAATCTGACTTTTAACATCATACTTGCCGCACCACTGCTTCTTTTTCGTATCAAAAGGCAGATGTCCGGCGGTATTAGAACGGCTGTCGGCGATGTTTCCAGTTAAGCGGGTCAAAAAATAGGTCGAAAGAAAAACAACCTTGTGGGTTTTGGCCCAGATGTCCGGCTCCGAAACCTTAATCCAATTAACATGGGCAGTTTTACTGAATGATTTTGCATAACCACTAAAACCAATCGCTTTAAAAAGCAGGTCGTAGGGCCAGGGATAGGGCAGTGGTTCTGTCAATTCCCGGCGATCCAGCCAACTGATAAAATCGCGCAGGGGTTTTCCGCGTTCATCTACCACGGTAATGACATCACGCTGACAGGACACCGTCATGCCCCGAATCGTAAGGAACAAATCCGGCTGTTTAACCTTCAGCTCACAAACAACCTTAACCAGAGCCTCCCAGAACATTTCTGGTGAAGCTTCCTTCCATTGAAAATGCTTTGAATAATAACCCGTAAATAATTCTTCGCTTTTTGCCAGCTCATTGCCCTGCTCGTCAAAAAGAATTCCTCGGAGTCCTCTGGTGCCACAATCGATAGTTAAAACCGAGTTCTTTTTTATGATGCTCTTTATCGTGTTGTTCAAAATTCATTCTCCCGACATCAACTGTTTTCGTACTATTATACCAAATAGTTGTTAAGTGTAAAACAAAAAGCGTTGAATAAAAAGAATTAACTTTTTACTCAACGCCTGGCTCGATCGCAAAATTACCGTGCGACCACTTGTTAATCTGTTGTAAGCTGCAACCACGAGAAATCCGCTATGCTTCTTTCTCTTTGATTCGCGGACAGTCGCCAACTACAAGCAAGCTTGTGATTGGCTCGTTGCCTTCGCACAAGCTCGGACTGGCTTTGCCGTGTCCGCCTTGCTGCATTCAACATGATGTAACAATTGTCGGTACGGCTTCATGTGATTATTTACAGTAACTATTTTCTTTTATCGACAGATTTTTGTCTGGAATTGATTTTATAGTTTGATATCTTTGAAGTCCTTAACCTGTTTGGTAATGGCAATTTCGGTTGGGAGACGTTCGATGCTGGATGCTCCGAAGAAGCCGCAGACGCCTTTTGTCCGATCGAGGACATATTTGGCATCTTCCGGTTCCGCCACCGGGCCACCGTGGACAATGACCATCACATCGGGATTGATGGCTTTTCCGGCATCACAGATTTCCTGGGTCAGTTTGACACAATCATCAAGGGTTTTCGCTGACGAGGCGCCAATGCTCCCTTTGGTTGTCAGTCCCATATGGGCAACCAGGACATCGGCTCCGGCTTTAGCCATTTTTTCGGCCTCCTCCACGTTAAACACATAGGGTGTGGTTACCAGATCCAGCTCATGGGCTTTTTTTATCATCTCAACTTCCAGATCATAACCCATGTTGGTTTCTTCCAGGTTTTGTCTAAATACGCCATCGATTAAGCCGACTGTGGGGAAATTCTGAACCCCGGAGAACCCGGCTTCTTTGACCTGTTTTAAGAACATTTCCATATCTCTAAACGGATCCGTTCCACAGACCCCAGCCAAAACTGGCGTGTCCTTGACAATTGTGACGACTTCTCTGGCCATGTCCATGACAATGGCATTGGCATCCCCATAGGATAACAGCCCGGCTAAAGAACCACGACCTGCCATCCGGTACCGGCCGGAATTATAAATAATAATCAGATCCACGCCACCGGCTTCCGCGCATTTGGCAGAAATTCCGGTGCCAGCTCCGGCACCAACCACCGAAATCCCTTTTGTTTCTTGTTCTCTTAACCGTCTTAATACTTCTTCTCGTTTTATTGCCATGTTATTTTCTCCTTCACTCTTCTTTATCTTTCAAGCATTGAAATCAATTTTTTAGCCATTGCCAGGGCAAAGGCTTCGTCGTTGATATCGGTATCCATTTCCACCAGTTCAACTTTATCTTTTATATTTGCCCGCAATTGTGCAAACAATTCGGCATCCTCTTCCGGGCCATAAAATGGCGCCCCTTCCACATCGATAGCTGAAACACCTTTTAATGGAATAAACAAGGCAACCGGCCCGGTGGCCATATTTAGCTTACCGGCAATAATTTTCCCCATCTGGGAGCATTCATCGACCGTCGTCCGCATCAGGGTGACGCTGACATTATGTTTGTACAGGTTGCGACTTTTGTACTTTTCTGGAACGGTTTCAATAGCGCCAAAATTAACCATATCCAATGCGCCCACCGAAACGACCTCAGGGATTCCCGCTTTGGCAGCCGCTTCTAACCGGGTTGGTCCGGCCGTAAAGACACCGCCGGCCACCTCATCACACCATTCGGTCGTGGTGGCGTCAAAAACGCCTTTGATAAACCCGGCTTCAATCAGACTTTCCATGGCCATGCCCCCAGCCCCAGTGGCGTGGAACACCAGTACCTCGTAGCCCTGATCTTCCAGGTATTCTCTGGCAGCGGTTACACAAGGCGTTGTGACCCCAAACATCGTGGCCGCCAGCAATGGTTTCTCTTCTTTAAGTGCTGGAATATCAAAGCTGGCCATCCCGGCAATGGCATTGGCAGCGTTAGCTAAAATATGATTGGAAATGCTATTGATCCCGGAAATATCCACCACTGAATACATCATGGTGATATCTTTCTCCCCAACATAGGGACGGGTATCACCCGAAGCTACGGTAGAAACCATAATCTTAGGCACACCCACCGGCAGACTTCTCATGGCAAAGGTGCCAATAGTCGTTCCGGCAGAGCCGCCGAGACTAATCATTCCGTCAACCTTGCCCTGGTCATAAAGGTCCTTGGTGATTTTAGCCGCTCCAGCCATCATGACATCAATGCCCAGACCGCGATCATGTTGTTGCCGTAACTCTTCTAGGGATGACCCGCCAGCGATTGCAACCGCCTCACTACTAACATCCGGGACAAATAACGGCTCCCCAATAACCCCGCAGTTGATTGTGGTGGTACTAACCCCCCGCTTTTCAATCAATTCTTTGATAAACTTGAATTCATGACCCTTGGTATCAAAGGTCCCTACAATTAATACGTTTTTCATTCCATGCCCCCCTTTAGATTTATTATTATCTTTAATAACTCGCAAGGTTTGTGCCAACTATTAAAACCGGCGAAGCCATTGTTCCCGCCATTCTAAATAGGGGAACGGGAAATGTTTTTCCCAGACAAATGTAATATGGGCAATATTTACTCATTTCGAGTAGATATTGCCCACTTTTTTATTCCATGGATTCCTGGTCTTCCATCGATAAATTAAATTTCACTATTTTATTGTAGAGTGTCCGCCGGGAGATGCCAATCCGGTTCGCTGCTTCGGTTCGATTCCATCGGCATGCCTTGAGGACACCCAATATGTAGGTACTTTCCAGGTGTTCCTTGCTGGTAGTCAACAGATCTGAACCCAACTGGTTCTTTAGCTGGGTTTTTGGTTTGTGCAATTCTTCCACCACCATATCATCCCGACGGATATATTTCCCTTCACTGAGAATCACCGCTCTTTCGAGCACATGCTTCATTTCCCGAACATTACCTGGCCAGGGGCATTCCATTAAATAGGCCATCGCATCCGGAGCCAGTCGTTTTTCCTCGAGTTGATACTTTATTCTAAACTCTTCTAAAAAGCGGTTGCACAGCAGTGGAATATCCTCGGGATGACGGCGTAGCGGCGGGGTATTTATTTCCACCACGTTCAGCCGATAGTAGAGATCTTCCCGGAAGCGATTCTCTGCTACCGCCTGTTTAATATCCACATTGGTGGCGCAGACGATCCGCACATCCACAGAGATGGTTTTCTCGCCCCCGACACGTTCAAATTCCTGCTGCTGAATAATCCGCAGTACCTTCGCCTGGAGATCGACATCCATTTCACCGATCTCATCCAGAAACAGGGTTCCATGGTTGGCCAGTTCAAATTTCCCCAGCCGCCGCTTGTCGGCTCCGGTAAACGCTCCCTTTTCATGACCAAACAGCTCACTTTCCAGCAAGTTGGGCGGCAAGGCCGCACAATTTACCTTAATCAGCGAACCCAGACAACGTTTACTGTTAAAATGCAGCGCTTTGGCGACCAGTTCTTTCCCGGTTCCACTTTCGCCCTGAATTAGAACATTGACGTCTTTATCGGCCACCTTATTGATCAGTTCATACATGTCCTGCATGATCACGCTTTGGCCGACAATTTCATCAAAGCCCCGCTTTTTTAACAGTTCTTTTTTTAAATGCTTGTTTTCCTGCTTTAATTTATAATAATTTTTAAATTTATCGGTCGTTTCTGATATCGCCAGTTCAGTGGGGATTCGCTCAAAGCTGGAGCCGCCGATGTAACCGATGGTCTGGGAATTTTTATAAAAATAATAGGCGTCCTCCGGAGAATTAATGGGTCCGCCATAAATCATCTTGTAAGTTTGGGGATTGATCTGATCGACTGCTGCAAAAATCGCTTCTGTCATTTCCAGACATTCATTAATGGTGGAAAAAACCTTGCCGGATTTTTCGCCTCCCCGGGTCCAGCCAAAATGGGCACAGACCACATCCACACCCACCCGGGTCATTGCTCGGGCCTGTTTTTCATCAAAGACAAAAGCAATGGTAAAGAGATTGGCCGCCACCGCTTTTTTCATAAATTCTATTTCCTGGTCGTAGCCCAGCCCTTTTTCCTCCAGCCATTCCCGGAATTGCCCATCAATCAGACCAATCGTCGGAAAATTATTGACACCGCTAAAGCCCAGTTCCCGGACTTTTTGAATCAGCTCCTGATGGGAATAGTTGGGATCGGTGGCGTTAATGCCGCAGATCACGGCCCGATCTTTAAGTTTTGGCAGTATTTCACGGCTGGAAAAGTCAAATACCAACTCATTACTGTTGGAAAATGGCATCATACAGCCGATTGAAGGAATCCCTGCCGATCGAAACCGCCCGGCACTCAGGGCCAGAAGCAAATCAGCCCCGCCCTTAACCGCCTGCTTGGCAAAAAGCCCGGACCCCACCGCCACGCCGATCACCGGTTTGTTCATTTTCAAACTATTCTGGATCATTTTTTCGATGGCTTCTTTTTTCTTCATCGCTTCTCCCACTCACATAAATCTCACTTTATTATACAACCCCCGATCAAAAAACGCAAAAGACGATTGCAGCGTCCTGTATTAGACTAAGGCTATTGATAAATTTATACCCAGTACCGACAATTGTTAATCTGTTGTTTGCATCGGGGCGAACAGGTTGATAAACCTGTCCGATCCCGCAGCAAACAACAGATTAACAATTGGTCGGTACGGTAGTTTACCGATAACTCTAATCTTCTGCAGGTTCTGCAATCGTCCTAATTGACTTTTGTGATTTACTAAATCTATAAGCCGAGTTCTGTTTAAATAGTCATCTATCTCGATTTATTGTTACCAATAAATTCTAGCGACCTACCATAGGACAACGACGAGCAGCCGTCTTTCAAGGTCCGTTCTTGGTCTTGCTCCAGGTGGGGTTTACATAGCCGATGTGTTACCACACCGCTGGTGAGCTCTTACCTCACCCTTTCATCCTTACCATTGCTGGCGGTTTACTTTCTGTTGCACTGGCCTTAGAGTCGCCTCCACCGGGTGTTACCCGGCACCATGCTCTGTGGAGCTCGGACTTTCCTCAACCGGATTACTCCGGGTGCGACTATCTGATTTACTAAATCACTGTAGTATACCCTGTCTTTGCTCAAATTTCAAGTTTTTTTATTCAGTCCCTAATAATTTACAATAAAATCCCGGGCCGACTCGGCGACAATCATTTCCGGGCAGGCGTCTGGCAGACCAGCTTCCAGCAATTGCCGGAAGCAATCAGTTACCCATTTCTCGGTGCCGTAATGGCCGGCATCCAGGACCCAGATATTGTTTTCCAGGGCTCGTTGCCCATCGTGATGCTTAAGATCACCCGTGATCAGCACATTGGCTTGTCTGGCTTTGGCCAGTCCAATCATGTCCGCTCCGGCCCCTGAACAGATCGCCACCCGCCGGACGATATCCGGCACCTTACCTGCCCCTCGTAAAGCCACCAGGCCCAGTCGGTCTTTGGTATGAGCAATAAAATCCAGCCCGGCCATGGGTTGGCTTAACACGCCAATTTTTCCCAATCCGTTTTCATTGATCAGCCCCCCGTTTTCCAGAGCGATCACATCATAGGCCATTTCTTCATAAGGATGATTTCTTTTTACGGCGGCAATCAAATTTTTTAAATCCGGCGCTGCCACAATCGCTTCAATCCGATCTTCCGAGACACAGGACAGTTTATTGAGATCCCCGATAAAAGGTTTGGCGCCCGCGAGCGGACGGAAGGTGCCAGTACCGGGTGAACGGTAAGTGCAATAGTCATAGTTGCCAATGGTCCCGGCGCCGTTTTTCCCTAACACCTCAATGATTTTCTGGCTGGCTTCCTGCGGCGAAAAAATTACCAGTTTATAATAAAGCGCCGGATTAGAAGGTTCCAGCGTTTTGATCTTATCGAGTCCCATCCGCAGGGCCAGATAGTGATTAAGGCCTTTCGCTGCCTTATCCAAATTGGTATGAGCCACATAAACAGCGACCTCATTTTTAATCAGCATTTCAATGATCTGACCCTTTTCCCCGTCTGTTGACAGGGTTTTTAAACCCTTAAAAATAAACGGATGATGCGCAATAATGAGATCTACCTTTTTTTCAATGGCTTCTGCAACCACTTCCGCCGTGATATCCAGAGTCAGCAGCAGCCGCTTAATGCTTTGTTGCCGGGAACCTACCTGGAGACCCACATTATCCCACGCTTCCGCCAATTTTTCAGGAGCAAGCGCCTCAATTGTTTGAATAATTTGATTTAGTTTAACAGACATCTTTTCACCTCATTCAGTTTTTCAATAAACAAACTGCTCTCCTGCCATTGCTTTGTAGCAACTGCAGTGGTTTTGCCCTCGGTATTTAAAACGATTTGCTGCTCCAAAAATATTTTCCGCTCGATCAGATGCAGGAGCAAAGGATGTTTACTGGTATAAAATTCAAAACCCAATTCATATTCCAGCGGATTGGTCATTATCATCTTTCCCGGCGCTGCTACAATAACCTCATAAACCCGATCGCCCTCCCGAGCCAGATCTTCTCGAATAATTCGAAACCCGGTCGCTTCCAGATGTTTTCGCAGCACCGCCTGATTATTCATCGGCTGAAGCACCAGTTTTTTTAGCTGCCGAGCCACCTCCGGCTGGGCTTCGAGCAGATCCCGGATTAACAGCCCCCCCATACCAGCCATGACAACAGCCTCGACCTCCCCGGGTTTAAGCACAGAAAGACCCGAACCAAGTCGGGTCTCTATCTGTTTTTGTAATTGTTGTTCATTAATAATTTTTTCGGCTTTTTTAAGCGGCTGCCAGTTGGTATCACTGGCGATTACCCGGGAAACCATTGCGTTTTCCACCAGGTAAACCGGCAGATAGCCATGATCAGTGCCAATATCGGCGATCAATTTGGCCCCGGCAACACAATCGGCAATAACCTCCAGCCGCGGACTTAACTTAATCTTCATTTTAGGTTAAATAATCCTTTAATTTTTTGCTACGGCTGGGGTGACGCAGTTTGCGTAAGGCTTTGGCTTCAATCTGCCTGATTCGTTCTCTGGTTACATTGAACTCTTTTCCCACTTCTTCCAGTGTCCGGGCCCGGCCATCGTCCAAGCCAAAACGCAACCTAAGTACCTTTTCTTCCCGTTCGGTCAGCGTGTTTAAGACTTCAATTAACTGTTCTTTTAGCAGCGCATAGGAAGCCGCTTCGGCTGGTGCCGGGGCATCTTCGTCGGGAATAAAATCGCCCAAATGGCTATCCTCTTCTTCCCCGATAGGTGTTTCCAGGGAAACCGGATCCTGAGCGATCTTTTGAATTTCTCGTACTTTTTCTTCTGAAAAGCCCATTTCCTTGCCAATTTCTGCCGGGGTTGGTTCCCGGCCATATTCCTGTAGTAATTGGCGGGAAACCCGAATTAGTTTATTAATGGTCTCGACCATATGAACCGGGATCCGGATGGTTCTGGCCTGATCAGCAATGGCCCGGGTGATCGCCTGCCGAATCCACCAGGTTGCATAGGTACTGAATTTAAAACCCTTGGTATAGTCGAATTTTTCAACCGCTTTGATCAAACCCAGATTGCCTTCCTGGATCAGGTCCAGAAACGACATCCCCCGTCCCACATAACGCTTGGCAATACTGACGACCAGACGCAGGTTAGCTTCAGCCAATTCTTTTTTGGCCGAATCATCGCCGGCTTCCATGCGGCGGGCCAGCGTCATTTCCTGATCTCCGGTTAGTAAAGGTACCTTGCCAATTTCTTTTAAATATAACCGAACCGGATCATTAACGCTGACCGAATCTGCCAATTCAATTTCTTTCTGATTCTCTTCTTCAAGTTCAGCCGCTTCCAGGGCTTCCAGTTCGAGATCGGTAAAAGCGATTTCGATTCCTTCTTTTTGCAGATACAAATAGATTGAATCGATTTCCTCCGGATCAAGATCAGCTTTATCCAGGATTTCTTCAAAATCGTGATTATTTAAATTCCCTTTCGTTTTCCCGCGTTTTAATAACTGCTGCACTTCCGGCATCAGCTCAATTGCGACTTTTTCAATCTCAATGATGCTGTCATCAGTAACTATGATCACATCGTCGGTTTTTGTTTTGTCTTGTTTCATTTTAGTGCCTCCCGTTTTCTTTCATCATTTTCTTAATCTCTATGAGTTGATTGGTAAGCCCGGCAACTGCATCGTCATTGCCATTGGCTGATTCTCTTTTTATTTGTTCAGAAAGTTTGTCAAGCTGAGCTTCATTATAAAAACGATTCATTATTTCCAAAGCATCTTGATAATCTGACCGGGAGACTTCATCCTCGTTCATCATAAACTCAACTATTTTTTTGACATCCTCTGACGCATCAAAATGTGACATAATCTGATTGACTTCAATTTTTTCCCCTGCTTTCCGCTTTTCAAAAAGAGTTAGCAGTAGGTCCTTATAAAAGGGCTCCGTTAGGTAATCCATGGGAAACTCATTTATTGTTTCCGGTCTTTCCAAGCAATAGCGGATCGCCAATTCCTGAGCTTTTTGATAAGCCTTAGGAATCTTTTGCAGCAATACCGCGTCGCGGGTTATCTCCACCAGTGGCGAAGGATTCTCAGCTCGGGTTTTTGACCGCAGAACCTCACGGCGGATTACTTCCTGATTGATTCCCGTTTCACCGGCAACCATTTTGCTGTAATAATCAACTTCCACTGACGTCTCAAGCTGTCTTAATATTTTTATGGCCTCATTACCATAACGCAGTCTGCCATCGGTTTGGGACAGATCATTGTGTCCTTTTAACAATTCCAGTTCGTATTCAACAATTGTTAATGCCTTTGAAACAGCGTCCTTAAATCCCTGTTGACCATATCTCTGGACAAAGGAATCGGGATCTTCATTTGTTGGCAAGCTTAATATTTTAACATTTAAACTGGTGTTTTTCAAGATCTTCATCGCTTTTTCTGTTGCCGATTTTCCAGCATTATCGCCATCAAAAGCAATAACTACCTCACCAGCGTAACGCTCCAGGATTTTTCCATGAAACGGGGTAAAGGCCGTACCCAATGCTGCCACAGTATTCTTGATCCCTTTTTCATAAAGGGAAATCACATCCATATAACCTTCAACAATTACGATTCGCCCATCATCCAAGAAATTTTTACAATGATTCAAGTTATAGAGCTCATAGCTTTTAGAAAAGATGGTGGTTTCTGGGGAATTGAGATACTTGGGGCCATTTTGATCGGTTGCCATCAGGCGACCGCCAAACCCAACAATCTGTCCCCGGGGATTAACAATGGGAAACATGACCCGGCTCCGAAACCGATCATAATGGCGCTTGTTTTCCGAAGCCATAACCAGGCCTGAATCCAGCATGTCTGCTGTGGAAAAGCCTTTGGTGTTAAGAAAATCGGTTAATCGGCCCCAGTCTTCACTGGCATAACCTAAACCGAATGCTCTGATGGTTTCTTGGCTAATCCCTCTTTGCAACAGATATTCTCGCGCTAATTTACTTGTTTTAAGCATTTTATAATAGTAATTAGCCGCTTCCCGATGCAATTCGTAGAGGCGCTTCTTTTTCTCATAGACCTGATGGTCTTCCTGCTGATTGCTTTTTTCCGGTAAAATCATATTTACCCGGGCAGCCAGAAATTTTAGGGCATCGACAAAGGGGAGTTTTTCCATTTCCATAATAAAGGTAATCACATTGCCACCAGCACCACAACCAAAACAATGGTATAATTGTTTTTCCCGCGAAACCGTGAAAGACGCTGTTTTTTCATTATGAAACGGACATTTGCCTTTAAACGAGTTCCCCACTCGTTTTAAGGTCATGTAACCCGAAGCGACATCGACAATATCATTTGCTTCGATGACCGATTGTATCAATTCTTCGGAGTAGTAAGTTGTCATTTGTTTTTTCCTTTTTTTAAAGTCTTGACCTTTAAGAGTCTATTATCTCTATTCTAAGTAAAATAGAATTCTCCTTGTTTTAATATCCTTTATTTTAAAATTTAAACAAAAATAAAGTATTGCCGCTCTTTCAATTTTTTATTGGATAAAATTCATTTATCGGGGTATTAAAAAAACTAAGAACACTACTATTTAGAAAGAGGTATATTTATGGAAAAAAAACGTATGATTGAAATCATTCACGAAAAAGTGAAAGTTGCCAAATTTGATGATTATGGAAAAGCCCTTCTCAGCATGGATGATGTCGGCGATGGTGAAATGATTATGGCTGTTCTCGAAGATTTAAAATCAGACACGAACTTTGATTTTGATTTTGATTTAGACAAAATGCTCTTAACCGTTTATAACCCCGATGATGACCTGGAAGGATTCAAGCGAAGACACCCCTCACCTCAACATTGCTAAATTTTTCACGGATACCACCACTCCTAGTGATGGTATCCACCAAAAAAGCGCTATTGGTCTTGACCAATAGCGCTTTTTTAAATGGTTAAACAAAAGAGAAACCCCAAAGGATTTCTCTTTTTATTATTTAATTTACATATCTGCTTTTTGTTTGTAACCCATGTAACGTTCCATTGCTTCTTCTTTTGCCTTATCATAAAGGGTTTCCGAAACTTCTGGGAAGGTCAGTTTTAATGAGGTATAACGAACTTCTGAATCCAGGAATTCCGTAAATTTGTCCATATCGGGTTCCTTGGAATCCAGGATAAATGGATTTTTACCTTCTTCTTTTAAACTTGGGTTGAATCGGTACAGGTGCCAGTAGCCCGCTTCCACTGCAAATGCTTCGTGGGTTTGGGTGCGGCTCATACCGCCTTTAATGCCATGGTTGATACAAGGTGCATAGGCAATAATCAGTGAAGGACCATCATATGCTTCCGCTTCCTGAAGGGCTTTCATAAATTGGTTCTTATCAGCACCCATGGCAACCTGAGCAACATAGACGTAACCATAGGTGGCCGCCATCATGCCAAGATCTTTTTTCTTGATCCGTTCTCCTGCTGATGCAAATTGTGCCACTGCAGCAGTCGGTGTCGATTTAGAAGCCTGACCACCAGTGTTGGAGTAGATTTCTGTATCCAGCACGAAAATATTTATGTTTTTGTTAGAGGCTAAGACATGATCCAGTCCACCGTAGCCAATATCGTAGGCCCAGCCGTCACCACCGAAGACCCATTGAGACTTTTTAATCAGGTAAGCCTGATTGTCAAGAATAAACTTGGCTTGGGTCGCTAATGCTTCACCTGGTGTATAAGCGGTTAGAGCTTCTACCAGTTTTGCCGAGGCAATTTTTGAGCTTTCAGCGTCTTTTCGACTGTCAATCCAGGCTTGAGCCGCGCTTTTTACTGCTTCTGGTGCATCGCCAGCGATCATTTCTTTTAGGTAACTTTCAATGGTGTCAGCCATTTTTTCAGTAGCCAGCATCATTCCAAATCCATACTCGGCATTATCTTCAAATAAAGAGTTTGCCCAGGCGGGTCCTTTTCCTTCAGCATTGACACAGTAAGGTGTCGATGGTGAAGAAGCACCCCAGATGGATGAACAACCCGTTGCGTTAGCAACCATCATTCGATCGCCAAATAATTGGGTAATGGTTTTAATATATGGTGTTTCGCCACAACCTGCACAGGCACCCGAGAACTCAAGCAACGGTTGACAGAATTGGCTCCCTTTGACGGTGGCCTTATTCATCAGGTTATCTTTGATTTTTACGGTCGTCGTATAGTTCCACATTGGGATTTGGGCCGCCTGGGTATCGATTGGCTCCATTACCAAAGCTTTTGTTTTGGCTGGGCAAGCGTCTTGACAGTTGCCACATCCGGTACAATCCAAGGTACTAACCTGGATACGATATTCTAAACCATCAAATTGTTTTCCGTTTGCTTTAATTGTTGTATAACCTTCCGGTGCCGCTGCTTTTTCACCGGCATCCACCAGTACTGGACGAATCGCTGCATGTGGGCAGACAAATGAGCATTGGTTACATTGGATACAATTTTCCGGAATCCATTTTGGCACATTTACAGCAATTCCCCGTTTTTCATAAGCTGATGAACCCGACATAAAGGTTCCATCTTCTCCGCCTACAAAAGCTGAAACAGGGATGTCATCGCCTTCTAAGCGGTTTATCGGACGAAGTATTTTCGAAATGAATTCTGGTACATTTTCTTTAGCGACGGCTTCAGCACTGAGAGCCTTCCATGAATCTGGAACATCAATCTTAACCAAGGCGTCAATTCCCTTATCAACGGCAGCATTATTCATATCAACAATTTTTTGGCCTTTGTTTCCATAAGACTTCAAAATACCGGCTTTAGAGAACTTAACGGCATCTTCAATTGGAATAATGTCAGCCAATTTGAAGAAGGCGGACTGCATAATCATATTGGTTCGACGGCCCAGCCCAATTTCTTCGGCAATTTTTGTGGCATTGATGGTATAGAAATTAATGTCATTATCAGCAATATATTTCTTTAACGAAGCTGGTAATTTTTCATCCAGCTCGTTTGGTTCCCAAACGGTATTAAGCAGGAAGGTCCCGCCTTTTTTCAAACCTTTTAACAGGTCATATTGGTGAACATAGGCTTGGGTTGAGCAGGAAACAAAATCCGAGTTTACAATTAAGTACGTTGATTTGATTGGTTTTTTACCAAATCTCAAGTGCGAAACGGTAACCCCACCGGATTTTTTACTGTCATAGGAGAAATAACCCTGAGCATACAAATCGGTATGATCGCCAATGATCTTAATGGCTGATTTATTGGCACCAACGGTTCCGTCAGAACCAAGACCCCAGAATTTACATCCTTTTGTTCCTTCAGGAACGGTAAAGATATCTTCAGGTAATTCAAGACTTGTGTGAGTTACATCATCAACAATCCCGATCGTAAATTTGTCTTTGGGTTGATCTAATTTTAAATTATCGTAAACAGCTTTAATCTGCGTTGGAGTGGTATCTTTAGAGCTTAAACCATAGCGGCCGCCAACGACCAGTGGCTGGAATTCTTTGCCGTAGAATACGGTGCAAATATCCTGGTATAAAGGTTCGCCCAATGAGCCGGGTTCTTTTGTACGGTCTAAAACAGCAATCTTCTTAGCTGTTTTTGGTAATACTTTTAATAAATATTCCGGGGCAAAAGGTCTGAATAAACGAACCTTGATCAGTCCGATTTTTTCTCCCTGGGTCAATAAATAATCAATCGTTTCTTCGATGGTATCTGTTACCGAACCCATCGCCACGATAATATTTTCGGCATCCGCTGCGCCATAGTAATCAAATAAATGATACTCGCGGCCGGTTTCAGCTGAAATTTTTTCCATATAGTCAGCCACAATTGCCGGGATATTATCATAGAAGGGATTGCATGCTTCTCTGGCCTGGAAGAAAATATCAGGATTCTGAGCCGTTCCCCGCGTAACCGGATGTTCGGGATTGAGGGCATTGTCGCGGAATGCCTGAATCGCTTCAAAGTCGGCCAGTTTTTTAAACACATCATAATCGATAACTTCGATTTTTTGAATTTCGTGTGACGTTCTGAAACCGTCAAAGAAATGCATAAACGGGATCCGGCTTTTAATGGCAGCCAAGTGAGCAATCGCAGCAAGATCCATTACTTCCTGAACACCGCCGGAAGCCAGTAAAGCAAAACCCGTTTGACGACAAGCCATTACATCGCTATGGTCTCCAAAAATCGAGAGTGCCTGAGCAGCCAAGGTACGGGCAGTAACATGAAAAACACCTGGTAATAATTCACCAGCAATTTTATACATATTCGGAATCATCAGTAAAAGTCCCTGAGAAGCAGTAAAGGTTGTGGTTAAGGCTCCCGCAGCTAATGAACCGTGAACTGCACCAGCAGCACCGCCTTCAGATTGCATTTCGGAAACTTTTACTGTTTCTCCAAAGATATTTTTTCGTCCCTGAGACGCCCAAACATCGGCATACTCAGCCATCGGGGATGAAGGTGTAATTGGAAAAATTGCGGCAACCTCGGTAAACGCGTAAGCAACATGTGCGGCAGCAGTATTTCCATCCATTGTCATCATTTTTTTTGGCATGATTTTCCTCCTTGAAATTAAAAACTAAATGTTTTTTTGTAGATTTAAATAGCAAAATTTTATCTATGAAATTATATCATATTAATTTTTGGGTGTATACACTTTAGCATGGGTAATTTTTTGTTACGATTTATTGGTAAATTTTCACTGATTTATCAGAAAACGATTAATGTTAACCTTTTGATGGTTTAAATTTCTTTAATTAAGATATGGTCGTTTGTTTGAAAACTTATATCCTTTCAAATTACTTTTTCACAATAATTTACTGCGGATGAACTGTTAAAATAATCATTAACAGTTCATCAACAGTAATTTTTGTGAATTGATAACTTTTTTTACTCAATTAATTGAATCGAAATCACTATTTCTTTTTAGCTTCTTTAAGCGCCAGTTTCTCTGGTATTAAGAAATCTGTCTGGAATTCAGAACACTCTTTGGCAACGACACCGCTTAAAACCAGCAAACTGATTAGATTTGGTATGGCCATTAAGCCATTCATGGCATCTGATAAGTTCCAGACGACTTCAAGAGCTGTGGTGGCGCCGACAAAGACAACAAGACAATAAAGAATCCGATAAACTGTGACTGCAATTGGTGCTTTAATTAAATACTCCAGTGACTTTTCACCGTAATACTCCCAACCCAGAATGGTTGAAAATGCAAAGAGGGCAATTCCTACCGTTACAATATAGCCACCAAAAGGACCCAGAGCGGATTGGAAGGCGGCAATGGTAAGATTTGCTCCCATTAAAAGTTCACCTGTCGCGTCCATTGTACCCAGGGCGCCAGAAGAGGCAATAACTAAACCTGTAATTGTACAAACACAGATGGTATCAAAAAAAGTTCCTGTCATATTGATATAACCTTGTCGTGAAGGATGATCCGTTTTTGCTGCAGCGGCGGCAATTGGTGCTGAACCAAGACCGGCTTCATTTGAGAACACGCCCCGGGCAACACCCCAGCGCATCGATGTCAACATGGTTGCGACAATCGTTCCGCCCACGCCGCCAGCCATTGCTGTCGGTGAAAAGGCCATCGTAAAGATTTCCACAATACCCGCTGGTACGTTTTGAATATTGATGATGATAACAAGAAGTGCTGCTAAAACATAGAACACTGCCATAAATGGAACAATGACACCCGTTACTTTACCGATGCTCTTGATGCCACCGAGAATAACTAGAAACGCCAGCACCGTTAGTATCAACCCTGTTATCCAGGTAGGTATTCCAAAGGTGCCTTCTACTGCACCGGAAATAGAGTTGGCCTGGGTCATGTTCCCAATCCCAAACGAAGCTACCGTGGCAAATAAGGCGAACAGAAAAGCAAGGACTAAGCCGATTTTTTTGTTTTTAAAGCCATTTTTCATCGCATACATGGGACCACCGGCCATTTCGCCTTTAGCATTGGTTTCCCGGTATTTAACGGCCAGTACACTTTCTGCATATTTGGTCGAAAGTCCAAACAGGGCTGAAATCCACATCCACACCAAAGCTCCCGGTCCTCCCAAGACCATCGCCGTAGCGACACCGACAATATTCCCGGTGCCGATGGTGGCCGCCAGTGATGTCATCAGGGATTGAAAGGGTGAAATGTCACCGCTTGAATCGTCTTTTTTGGATTTGTCCGTTTTGGTAAAAACTGATTTAATGGCAAAGCCCAGGTTGAGCCATGGTGCAAACTTTAAGCGTACGGTTAAAAAGATCCCGGTCCCCATTAGTAGTGCCAGCATAATGGGTCCCCAAACAAAATTATTTACAGCTGAAATGATATCCGAAAAATTCATATTGCCCCCTTTAAATTTAAAAGTTAGTGTTATCGATTACACTTTTGTGCAGAATTTTATTGAAGTCAGGGCTTCACTGTTAATTAAAACAGTGTCGCCCTGCAGTCAGTTTTTAAGATCCATCTTTTTAAAATCTCTCGATGCTACATTTAAACGGTTGGGTTATTGGGATTGCGTTTAAATGATTTAGACCTATAGCAATTCGTCTGCGGGCACATATTCTTTGTTTAAGCCTTCAGCAACACCTTTACAGGTAACATGACCTTTGTAAGTGTTTAAACCTAGAAGTAAAGCAGGATCTTCTTTCATGGCGGCTTCAGGTCCCTTGTTAACAATCGCCAATAAGTATGGCAGGGTCGATCCCGTCAGTGCATAGGTGGATGTTTTGGGAACAGCACCAGGCATGTTAGCTACTGAATAATGGATAACGCCATGTTTTTCAAAGCAGGGATCATCGTGAGTAGTGCTGTGATCAATGGTTTCAACCGATCCGCCCTGGTCAATGGCGACATCAACAATAACAGATCCTTTTTTCATTTTTTTGACCATCTCTTCAGTGACCAGTTTTGGCGCTTTTTCACCAGCAACTAAGACGCCACTGATAAGCAGATCAGATTTTTTGGTCAGTTCGGCCATGTTGTAGGGATTACTGACTAATGTGGAAACACGACCATTAAAGACGTCATCCACATAGGTTAATCTTGGTTTGCTGATATCAATAACGGTAACATGCGCGCCCAGACCAACTGCCATTTTTGCAGCGTTCATGCCAACAGTACCCGCACCAATTATCATGACCTCTGCTGGTAATACACCGGTAACACCGCCAAGTAACATCCCAACACCACCGTGATAACGCTGCAGCATGGTAGCGCCAACCTGAACAGACATTCTTCCCGCTACTTCACTCATTGGGATCAATAGTGGCAGTGATCGGTCTGGCAATTGTACGGTTTCATAAGCAATCCCGGTAATTTTTTTCTTAACTAATATATCGGTTAAAGGCAGGTTTGGTGCAAGATGTAGATAAGTAAATAAGGTTTGGCCTTCTTTCATCAGCTCATATTCAGACTCAATCGGTTCTTTTACTTTTACAATAATATCAGCTTGTTCAAATACTTCTTTCGCCTGATTTAAAATAACGGCCCCTTCTGCTACATATTCCTGATCTTCAATTCCACTTTCAAGGCCAGCCTTTGTTTCGACAAGTACCTTATGGCCACTCGCTACTAGGGCATGCACACCTGCTGGTGTTACGGATACACGTGACTCATTGTTCTTAATTTCTTTTGGAATACCTACAATCATGATAAAACCTCCTGTTTTATAATATAAATTTGTAAACTTAATAAAAAAATCTTACATATTCGTGTCTTCATAAGGAAGAATGGAGTATGTATTTTTTACGGTTGACAGGGTTACAATCGTTTTTGTCTTTTGTACCCCGGTAACTGTTTTAATGCGATTCAACACTGCTTCCAGACTTTTAGTATCTTTAGTAATAATTTTAATTAAATAATCATAATCTCCGGCCAGATAATCACATTCAATGATCTCATTCTCATTCTCCACCAATTCAACAAAGCCTTCAATATAATTTGGGTGTTTAAGGGATATAAACATGTAGGCGACCAGATTTTTATTCATCTTTTGAGTCGACAGGATAATGGTGTACTTCTGAATGATTCCGGAAGAATCTAATTTTTTTATTCGTTCGCTGATTGCAGGAACCGATAAACTGACTTCACTGGCAATTTCGGAAGCTGTAACTCGTGCATTCTTCTGCAACAACTTAAGGATTTCAATATCAATTGAATCCATGTAATCTCCTTTCTATTAAAACTATTGAAATCATTATACCTGACTTTTCAAGCAAATTAAACGTTTTCAGTGAATAACGATAGATCTTTTTGTTATACCAATAAATCACTTTAAATATTTAATTACTATTGGTGCCTATTCGCTCCCGCACTTTATTTATTTATGCAATCCGATTTTCCCATTGAAAAACTGAGGTAAAATCAAAATAAACTTAAAAACATACGGCTCTCATTGTTAGTCTTTAACACCTATGTATTCAATCGGTTGCAGCAATAATGATCTCAATTATTTCTATAATTTACTTCACGCCTGGCCATCAAGTACGACAAACAGGCGTGATTGTTTAAGGTGCAGCCTTTTTATCGATTATTGTTAATCGATAAAAAGCGGTTTACCTAATTGTCTAAGCGTTTTTCGATTGCAGCGATGGTTTGCTTTAAAACCTTGATCCGGGCATAATATTTACTTTGAGCTTCCACGATAACCCAGGGTGCATCGACCGTTGATGTCTTTAGTAGCATGTCATCCACTGCTATTTTATAAAGCTCCCACTTTTCCCGATTCCGCCAGTCTTCTTCAGTGATTTTCCATTCCTTATCAGGATTTCCTTCCCGATCGGTGAAGCGTCTCAACTGTTCATCCTGATCAATTTGCAACCAGAACTTAATGACGATGGCACCCCAGTCGGAGAGTTGTTTTTCAAATTCGTTAATTTCCCGATAACTCCGATCAAATTCTTCCTGGGTGCAAAAACCTTCAATCGGCTCCACCATCACCCGACCATACCAGGTTCGATCCCATACGCCGATATGACCATTTTTAGGGATGTCCCGCCAGAAGCGCCAGAGGTAATGGTGCTTTTTTTCAATATCGCTGGGACTGGCTGTTGGATAGACCGTATAACCTCTGGGGTCCAGGTTTCTAGTTAGCCGTTTGATACAGCCACCCTTGCCGGCGGCATCCCAGCCTTCAAACCCGATAATCATGGGAATCCGTTCCCGGTACAACTGAAATTGCAATAGCCGGATTTGTTTCTGATATTCTTTTATCTGACTCTGATACGCTTCTTCACTGATAACCTGGTCAAGTACAATCCCGTCAAGTATTTTCGATTGAAAAGGCTTATCTCCAACCTCAATCAGTGGCGTAAGTTTTATTTTTGGCGTCATTTTTACGTCATTAATCGCTTTTTCCAGACGTCTTTCCAATATACTCAGAACTTTAATCAGAGCGTAGTCTTTTTGTTCGCCTTCGATAATCGCCCAAGGAGCGCAATCGTTATCGGTCAGTTCCAGTCCCCGATTCACCTTCTTATATAGTTTATCATAATGCTTATTTTCTTTTTTATCCCGGGGCGTAACCCGCCAGGCCGTGATATCATTATCGAGCAGTTTGTCAAACCGTTTTTTTTGTTCTTTTTTGCTGATATGAATAAAAAACTTAAAAATAATCATCCCATCCTCAGATAGGGTTTGTTCGAATTCATTGGCCTGTTTCATCAGCCTTTGCATCGAAAGGGTATCTGTCGATTTACGATAAAACAAATCGCTATAATAGCTGCGATTAAAAATTGTGATTTGCCCCTCCTCCGGTGTTTTGGTCCAATAGCGCCATAAGAACGGGCGAAATAACTCTTCCTCATTTTCCTGCTTCTTAAAGTTATAAACCCGAAACGATCGCGGATCCATAGGCATCAGCAGTTCATTGATGAGTGTCCCCTTGCCGCCCGCATCCCAGCCTTCAAAAAGAACTAAAACCGGTATCCCCATATCATGGAGAGTCCGCTGTAACTCGCCTAACCGGGTCGTTAGTCGTTCTTTCTCCTGACGATAGGTTTCTTTGTCGATTGTAACCCCTAAATCAATTTTCTCCAGCATGATAGCCTCCTACTATATTTTAATTGATGCCGCAAAAAAAGGACGTCATAAAAGACGCCCCTCATTAATTAGATGAAATTTTTATAAATCACGTCCAACTTCGGGTTGGACAATGTTTCCATTACGTAATTGGCATATTCTGAACCGGTAGCACCTGTTTCACGACCAGTCAGCACCAGTTTCTTTTCGTATAAACCACAGATATCCAAAGCTTTTTGAAGCTGTTCTGCTTTTTGGCTATAACCAATATGCACGAGCAGCATACCGGCGGCACGTATAATGCTACAGGGATCGGCGTATTGTCCACGACCCTCTTCGACCATTCTTGGGGCTGACCCATGGATGGCCTCAAACATCGCATATTGCTTGCCGATGTTAGCTGAACCAGCGGTACCGACACCGCCCTGGAACTCAGCCGCCTCATCAGTTAAGATATCACCATAGAGATTGGGTAGTACCATTACCTTAAATTGACTCCGACGCTTTTCATCTACTAATTTGGCAGTCATGATGTCAATATACCAGTCATCCATTTCCACGGTGGGATAATTCTTGGCAATCGCTTTAGCTGTATCTAAAAATTTACCATCCGTTGTTTTAATGACATTGGCTTTGGTAACGACTGTTACCTTATTTTTCCCGGATTTTTGGGCAAAATCAAAGGCCGCCTTAATGATTCGCTCTGAGCCGTCCTGGGTGGTGACGGTAAAATCAATGGCTAAATCATCGTTAACATGGATACCTTTGCTACCAACTGCATAAGCACCTTCAGTATTTTCTCGATAAAAGGTCCAGTCGATATTCTTTTCCGGAACAGAAACCGGGCGCACATTGGCAAATAAGTCCAACTCGCGGCGCATGGCCACATTGGCACTTTCGATATTTGGCCAGGGATCTCCTTCTCGCGGCGTCGTTGTGGGTCCTTTTAAAATGACATCGCAGGTTTTAAGTTCTGCTAAAACCTCATCCGGAATCGCTTTTCCACAAGCCGCGCGATTTTCAATGGTTAAGCCGTCGATGGTTTTAAAGACAATTCTTCCGGTTTTAACATCATCCGCCAGTAGAAATTCTAAAACCCGTTGGGCTTCTGATGTGATAAATGGACCAATCCCATCGCCGCCAACAATACCAATAATAATTCTATCTTTTGCTGCGAAATCGGTAAAATCCTTTTGAATCTTCATTTTTTCAATCCGTGTCAATTGTTCTTTGATCACCTCTCCAAAATGGGCCTTTGCTCGTTCAATCTGTTCTTCGATCATAGTTCCTCCGTCAAATTTATTGATTTGTGTCATAGAAATACTTAAGGCAAGCTGCCGATTAAGCTCTGGACATCATACTTTTAAGCCGTTTGATGGGCTGGGTATTTTTAAAAACCAGTTCATTGGTGGCCACAAATTTATCCACCGCGGTAACAACCCAGCTGCCCAGGTTTGTCGGGGGAATAAGTGTCAGGGGAAACATATGTTTCACGATCATATCTGCCTGGCGCTGATCGATATCAAAATATTTTTCGGCATTTTCAAGTGCTACTTTAGGATGGGAGAAGCCATGCATTTCCTTAATTCGACTGAGCCCTTTGCCTGTTTTAACCTTACCCTGCCATGCTTCCAGAAAAAAATCATGGAGTGTTGCCCCTCTCGCAACGGATGCGTAATCCATCCTTAAAAATCTGGCTACGCGATAGGAATAATACCCCACTGCAACAGAGTGTTCATATAAACCATTGCCATGATGATCAATTTCCCTTAATTTTTGGAATTCACTGTGTGTTAATATATCGCCAACAATGGTTTCAAACTCATCATAATACTTTTTTGTTTCCATTGAGACCTTTCTTTTACTGTTATTTATTCAGAAAAACTGAATAGAAGCTTTAAATATTATAGCATAGTATCTTTATTTTAAGTTAAAATTATCGGTGAAGTTCTTAAAAAAAACAAAAAAAGGTTCGGTTATTATTGAAATCATGATAAACTAAATAAAAAAGAACAGGAAGGAAAGACCATGAAAATTAAAAAGCTACTCATCGGAACAGGTGTTGTTTTTGCAACTGGGATCGCCCTTTATCATGCTTGCGTGATCAAAAAAGGCAAGGAATTTGAAGCGAGCCTTGACAACAGTGCTGACTCCTTGGATGAAACCGTTCTGTACGGCGGAAAAATGAAAGATTATCGGGATCAGACCATGCAGGATACAAAAATCGGAGCTTTCTTTGGCGGCATGCAGCTTGACTTTTCAGATGTCGTTACTAAAAAAGACCATTATCGCATGGATATCAGTATCATCAGCGGCGGTCTGAACATCATCGTTCCCGATAATTTTAAATTAAAAATTGTTGATACCTGTAAATTTGGCGGCATTGCCGACAATACGGTTTGTGTGGACCCCGATCATTCGGTAGCTCTTTCCGTTTTTGCCGATATCACCTGTGGTGGTCTTAATTTCGAAAATGCATCCGAGTAAGAACATTTTTTTGTCAAACACTTTCTTAACATCAATAAAACGCCAACACCTCAAAAAACTGAAATCAGCCTAAGCCGATTTCAGTTTTTTATTGACAAAATCTTCAAATTCAATGACATTCATGGGTTTGGCATAAAAGAAACCCTGAGCAATATCGCAACCTTTTTCTTTTAAGAAATCGACCTGTTCCTGAGTCTCAACCCCTTCGGCAACCGTGATCAGATCTAAATCCTTAGCCATATTCAACATACTGGTAATAATCTTATTCCCCCGCGCATTATCTGCCGACTCGGTAAAAAAAGCTTTATCGAGCTTTAAAATATCTGCCGGCAGATTTTTAAGGGTATTGAGCGATGAATAGGCTCGTCCAAAGTCATCAATCGAAATATGAAACCCGGAAGCCTTTAAATGGTTCATAATCGCAACCATCTGATTCTCATTGTCAAAAACAGTTCCTTCCGTTAATTCAATTTCAATCATCTTCGGATCGATGTGATAGCGATTTGCAATGGCCAGCAATTCCTCCGGCAATGACGTATTTTCCAGGTGGAGCCGGGAAAAATTAACCGAAATAATCATATTTGTCAGTTGATCCATTTCCTTTTTCCATTTTTGTAGCAGTTTACACACTTCTTCAAACATATAGGTATCGATTTTTTTCACAAACCCATTTTTCTCGAACAGGGGAATAAAATCATTGGGCGGCAAGATGCCCCGTTTAGGATCATTCCACCGTACCAACGCCTCTGCGCCGATTATGTGCTCATCTGAAAACAAATACTTAGGCTGAAGATATACTTCAAACTCACGATTACGCAAGGCCATTTCCATTCTATTTTCAATCGCGTTCTCAATCATCATACTGTGACGCATCCCGTCATCATAAAAGGCATAACTCACCTGGGAGTTATCCTTTATCGAACGTTTGGCCATATTGGCCCGATCGCTAAGGGTATGGATATCCCTGTCTTCCTCAATGAGATAAATGCCCATCGAAATACCAATGATAAACTTGGGAGAATAGCCACTAATCTCGTGAATCAGTTTTTCGACCCGCTGAGAAAACTGCCCATAACCTTTATATTTCATTAAAACACTAAAATTGTCGGTTGCGATTCTCGAAAATAACTCATTTGTTTCAAGGTGTTTTTCTAAAATCCGGGCAATTGCCGTCAGAATCTCATTACCTGTCTGATCGCCGTATAAATCATTGATCGCCTTGAACTTATCGACATCAAAAATGATCATGGCATAGGGTTGGGTCTGGTCTTTTTTAACGAGCGTTTCGACGTCGCGTTTAAACTTGATCCAATTGGGACAGCCCGTCAAAAAGTCAACATCCTGCATCCGCTTTAATTTTAAGATTTCTTTCTTAAGCTTAAAAACAAAATAATTGCTGGTCAGGCTGATAAAAAAAATGCCTATAAACGAAAAACTATAAAACAGAATACCAAAAATCGCCTGATCAGAAAGCTGAAAAAAAGAAACTGAGTGAACTATAAAAACCATCATGACCAAAAAAAACAACGCAAAGCTGAGGATTAATAACTTTTTTTCGTTATAAGTCTTCACCGCTACCTCCTAAATTGTCAAATCTAATTGAGTAACTGGCTAACTTATAAAAGTCCCTTTAGCTTTGCGTCACTATTTCACAACAGTTTTGCCCTTTAATTCCGTATTTTTTCTATTCCAACTGCAAATTTCATAAATTATGCTTCTTAATCTGCAGAGGTTATAGATATTTTGTATTAGATTTTTCGATATTGTATCATAATTGTAACATTATGTCTTGCGTTCCTTGTTAAACTTTTTTTACTTTATTTTCACTCTGCCGCATTTAAACAAAATAACTTGACCGCCTTAAAAACGTTTTTCCAGTTCTTTTGTCAACTCTTCATATCCCGGTTTATGGAGTAGCGCAAACATATTTTTCTTATACGCTTCTACCCCTGGTTGATCAAAGGGATTTACCCCTAACAGATAGCCGTTTAAACCACAGGCCTTCTTGAAAAAGTAAATCAGCTTGCCAATGTGAAAAGCATCCAGTTTTTTTAGATGAATAACCCCATTCGGGACGCCGCCATCTACATGTGCCAATAATGTCCCCATAAAGGCTTTTTCATTCACCGCATCGATTTCCCAACCGGTCAGGTAATTGAGTCCTTCGAGGTTTTTTTCATCGTTAAAAACTTTGATATCCGATTGATCATCGTCAATGACAATCACCGTCTCAAAATGATTCTTCGGGCCATCCTGGATCATTTGGCCCAGCGAGTGAAGGTCTGTGGAAAAATGAACCGAGGCCGGGAAGAGACCCTTGCCATCTTTTCCGTCACTTTCACCAAATAATTGTTTCCACCACTCAGCCAGATACTCCAGCGAGGGATCGTAATCGACTAAAATTTCAATATTTTTACCCCGATTATAAAGAACATTCCGATACAACGCATATTGAAAACAGGGGTTTTTTTCAAACTCTGGTTTATTATAATCCTCATAACCGGATCTTCCCCCCTCCATCAACGCATCAATATCAATTCCAGCCGCAGCGATGGGAAGCAAACCGACCGCGGTATAAACCGAGTAACGCCCGCCCACATCATCGGGAATTACAAAGGTCTCATAGCCTTCTTCGTCGGCCATAAACTTTAGTGCCCCTTTAGCCTGATCCGTTGTGACAAAAATGCGTTCCTTCGCTTCATCTTTGCCATATTTTTCTTCCAGAAATTTCTTAAAAAAGCGGAACGCCATCGCGGGTTCCGTGGTTGTACCGGATTTTGAAATCACATTGACACAGACTTCCTGATCCTTTAGTAACGCCAACAGATTTTCTAAATATTTTCCGCTGATATTCTGTCCGGCAAAATAAATTTTAGGTGCCTTTCGCATGCCTCGTGGTTCTTCATTATAAAAAGGACTGGTCAATGCCGATATCACTGCCTTGGAACCCAGGTAAGATCCCCCGATACCAATAACAACCAAGGCATCACAGCGCTCCTTAATTTTTTTTGCCGCCGCTTTGATGCGGGCAAATTCGTCATGATCATATTTTACCGGATAGTCAACCCAACCAAGGAATTCATTACCGACCCCGGTTTTATTCATTAATTGATCATTGACCGTCGTTAACTGGTCAAACCGACTTTCAAATTCACTGGCGTCTATATTTGCATAAGAGAAATCGAACTGAATACTCATTTCTTTACCTTCTTTCTAATACGATTGAGATGTATTTTCATTTTACTACATTACGGAATAGCGTGTCAAATGATGTCTCTCCGTCATTCTGAAAGAATGTTGAAATTTGGCGAATCTTCTGTCATCACCTTCATAAGAGGTGACTTTTTTTATTTGATATGTTAAAATAAGCAAAATCAAGAAAAGAAGAGGTGTAAAATGGAAACGCGACTATTGGGAAGAACCGGATTAGAAGTGTCCCTTATTGGGTTTGGTGGTATTCCAATTCAACGCTGTAACCAATGGGAAGTCGATGAGATCATTGAAAACCTGATTGAAGAAGGCGTCAATTTCATTGACACAGCCAGAGCTTACACAAATAGTGAAAAAATGATTGGGGAAGCCCTTAAACAATGGGGTCGGGAACATTTTTTTCTGGCCACCAAAACGCCGCAGCTTCGCTACGATGATGTCATCGCCGATGTAAAAGCCAGTCTTTGCGATCTCCAAACCGATTCCATCGATCTCTACCAGTTTCATAATGCCAAAACCATGGCCGCCTATGAAACCATCATGGGGCCGGGGGGCGGTTATGACGCATTGGCCGACTGTAAAAAACAGGGATTGATTAAACATATCGGGATCACCTCTCACAGTTATGAGGTGTTAGAACGGGCACTGGAAGATGATCGTTTTGAAACCATTCAGTTTCCCTATAATATCGTTGAAAACCGTGGCGCCCCTCTTTTTGAAAAAGCAAAGCTTAGCAATGTGGGGGTCATCATTATGAAACCGCTCGCTGGCGGCGCCTTTATGAATGCCGATTATGCCCTCCGATGGGTGGCTGAGAATCCTAATATTTCGGTTTTGATCCCCGGTATGGATTCGGTCAAACAGGTTTTGGACAACGCCAAAATTGGCAATGATTTTGTTCCTTTGTCTGAGACCGAACGTCAAACCCTTGAAGCCGACGCTAAAGCCCTGGGCAAAACCTTTTGCCGCCGCTGCGGTTATTGCGCCCCCTGTCCCCAAGGTATCGATATTCCGATGCAGTTTATTGTAGAGGGCTATTACCGCCGTTATGATCTGGAAGAATGGGCTCTCGACCGCTACCGCAGCTTTGCAGCTAATGCCTCGGATTGCGTTTCCTGCGGCGAATGCGAGCCCCGCTGTCCCTACAATCTCCCAATCCGGGAAATGCTGACAAAAACCAGAGAACTGTTTGACCCGCTGGTTTAGATGATGTTATCATTTGCCTTTTAAAAGATGTTCATCTATTATAATAAAACTTACTAAAATAACGCTTACTAAATACAGGTCCATCAACCTCTACAAAAAAAGAAGGCCAAAATCCCAAACAAAAATGGGGTTTTGGCCTTTAATCAGATCTTAATTTATTCTGTATTTAATTTATTCTACTACTTAATCACATTCTTAATCGCACAAATACATACGCCCCAGTGCGTCTGCTGCCATAATCGCTGCATAAACAGTGTCGGCATCGACATCAAAAGGCATATTATGAATGGTTTCGCCAGGATCAGCCGCAGCCACAGCCACAGCCATAATTTTTTCCGGGGTTGGTTCGGTACAACCCAGTTCTCCTAATGTAATTGGCAAACCGACAGATAAGCAGAAATCAATGACTTCTTCAATATCTTCAAGCGATCTGTTTTCCATTACAAGCTGAACCAGGGTTCCAAAGGCTACTTTTTCCCCATGATACATGTGGTGACATTCAGAAAGGACCGTTAAACCGTTATGGACGGCATGGCAGGCCGCCAGACCACCACTTTCAAAACCAACACCACTGAGATAGGTATTCGCTTCAATAACATTTTCCACTGCCGGGGTACAGGTTGCGGCCTCTACGGCCAACTTAGCTTTTAAGCCATCTTCAATTAAAATATCATAACACAATTCTGCCAGTGCTAGAGCCGATCGGGTTGGGTGAGCACCTGACATGGTGGTACCATTCGAATCTAATGTCGCCTTGGCTTCAAAATAAGTCGCCAATGCATCCCCCATTCCGGCAACAAAAAGTCGAGCCGGAGCAGCTTTAATGATATCGGTATCCATCACAACAATTTCAGGGTTTTTTGGAAGGACGAGATACTCATCAAAAACGCCTTCTTCAGTATAAAGAACGGATAAAGCCGAGCAAGGTGCATCGGTGGAAGCAATCGAAGGAGCAATAACAACGGGCAGTTTTTCGTAATGGGCCGTTGCTTTAGCCGTATCTAAGGTTTTTCCCCCACCGACACCAACAACCACATCACAACCTTCTGCTTTTACGATTTTTTGTAGCCGGGCGATTTCGACCTTGGAGCATTCTCCGTTAAATTTTTCGGGTGTAAATTTAATTCCAGCAGCTTCAAAACTCGCTTTCAATTCCTCCGCTTTGGTTCGCATCATGGTTCCACTCATTAAGACAAGGGCTGATGTTCCAAATTTTCCCACATGTTCCGGCAATTTTCCAACTTCTCCGGCACCTTGAACATAACGGCTGGGAGACATAATAATCTTTTGCATTTTCTACCTCCGAAAATAGATTTATTTCGTTATTATTATATCAAATAATCGAAGCGATGAATTCGTTATCATCTAAAAAATACGGTCCAGCGCTGATACTATTCTCATGAATATTTTGCTTTTTTTACAAGCCCTTAAATAAATCAGTAATTTTTTGTTTTGATCCATCACTTTTTTAAGCAGAATAACATCAAACCGGAAAAAGAGACCAAATTACCCTAAAAGGTAATTTGGTCTCTTTTTAATCTTAAGCCATATAAAAATCCCCGTTGGGGTCCACATCAATAACAATAGCCTGTCCTTCGTGGACATTGCCCTTGATAATTTCTTTACCAACCATGGTTTCAATATGTTTTTGCAGATAGCGTTTCAGTGGTCGGGCCCCATAGGCTGGGTCAAAGCCCATTTCAATAACAGCATCGATGGCCTGCTGGGTCAGGGTGACAGTAATCTGACGTTCTTCCAGACGTTTTTGTAAATCTTTCAGGAGTAAGGTCACAATTTTGCCAATAGCTTCTTTGTTAAGCGGTTTATAAAGGACAATTTCATCAATCCGGTTTAGAAACTCCGGCCGGAAATAGTTCTTTAACAACTCCATCACCGCGGACTCGGTTTTTTCAGTGATTTCGCCAAAAGCATTGATCCCTTCAAGCAGATATTCTGAACCGATGTTGGAAGTCATGATGATAATGGTGTTTTTAAAATCGACCGTTCGTCCCTGAGAGTCGGTAATCCGACCATCATCAAGAATTTGTAGCAAAATATTAAAAACATCCTTATGCGCTTTTTCAATTTCATCGAGTAAAATAACTGAATATGGTTTGCGTCTGACCGCTTCTGTCAATTGCCCCCCCTCTTCATAACCGACATATCCCGGCGGTGCTCCGATTAACCGTGAGACTGAGAATTTTTCCATGTATTCACTCATATCAATGCGGATCATATTTTCTTCGGAGTCAAAGAGGGTCGCAGCCACGGCTTTAGCCAGTTCGGTTTTTCCCACCCCAGTGGGGCCTAAAAACAGAAAGCTGCCAATCGGGCTGTTGGGATTTTTAATTCCGGCCCGGGATCGGATAATGGCGTCAACCACTTTTAGAATCGGTTCTTCCTGACCGATAACCCGTTGTTTCAGGGTGTCTTCCAGGGCCAGCAGTTTCTCGCGCTCGCCGGATACCAGCTTACTCAAAGGAATATTGGTCCAGTCGGAAATGATCTCGGCGATTTCTTCTTCGGTGACCTTTTCCCGTTTGAGACTGTCTTGCTCGTCTTTTTCATCCGCTTTGTGTTTAAGTGCTTCAATTTTTGCCGTTTTCTCCGGAATGAGTCCGTATTCCAATTCAGAAGCTTTGCGGTAATCCCCTTCCCGAATGGCTTTTTCCCGTTCGTAGGTAAGCTGGTTCAGTTCTTCCTGAAGGGATTTTAAGGTATCCGCTGACTGTTTTTCATTTTCCCATTGAATGCTCATGGTATTAAAACGCTCTTTGTATTCAACCAGTTCTTTTTGCAGCCGTTCCAGTCGTTCCTTACTAAGTTTGTCCTTTTCTTTTTTGAGTGCCACTTCTTCAATTTCAAGTTGCATCATTTTACGCCTGACCTCGTCCATTTCTTCGGGCATGGAATCCATTTCGGTGCGGATCTTGGCACAGGCTTCATCAATCAGATCAATGGCCTTATCGGGTAGAAACCGATCAGAAATATAACGGTTGGACAGGGTCGCAGCGGCCACCAGCGCGGTATCTAAAATCTGAACCCCGTGATAGCGTTCATAGGTGTCTTTTAGGCCCCGCAGAATCGAAATGGTATCTTCCACCGTCGGTTCATCCACCAGCACCGGTTGGAAACGACGTTCCAAAGCCGGGTCTTTTTCAATGTACTGTCGATACTCGTCCAGGGTGGTGGCACCAATACAATGGAGCTCGCCGCGGGCCAGCATTGGTTTTAACATATTCCCGGCATCCATGGCCCCCTCAGTTTTACCGGCACCAACGATATTGTGGAGCTCGTCAATAAACAGGACTATTTCGCCGTTGCTGTCCACCACTTCTTTTAAAACAGCTTTGAGCCGTTCTTCAAACTCACCCCGATATTTGGCCCCGGCTACTAACGCGCCCAGATCCAATGCGATGATTCGTTTATCTTTAAGACCTTCTGGCACATCGCCGGCCACAATACGCATCGCCAAGCCTTCGACAATGGCAGTTTTACCAACCCCCGGTTCTCCAATAAGGACAGGATTGTTTTTGGTTTTTCGACTTAAGATCCGGATCGCATGGCGGATTTCGGAATCCCGACCAATCACCGGATCCAGTTTATTATCAATTGCATCCTGAACCAGATCATGACCGTATTGACTAAGAGCTTCATAGGTGACTTCGGGATGGTCATTGACTACCCGCTGTCCGCCGCGGACTTCCTTTAAGACATTTTCGACATCTTTCTTAGCAATGCCATGGCGTTCCAAAATCTCAACAGATTTGGATTTTTTACCCAGACCGTATAACGCCAACAAAATACATTCTACCGAAATATACTGGTCGTCTAGTTTTTTTGCTTCTTTATAGGATTCGTTTAAGACCTTATCGGTTTCTGTGCTGACATAAACCTTTCCCTGCTCCCGACCCGGCCCGGAAACGCTGGGCATCCGTCCGATTTCCCGGCGCAGTTCTTCGGCAATGGTGTGGGAGTTTTTACCCAGGCGGTCAAAGATTCGCCCCACCACACCATTTTCCTGAGTAATCAGGCCCATCAGCAGATGCTCCGGTTCAATTTCCATGTGGTTATACTCTCCGGCGATCAATTCCGCCGTTTTAATTGCTTCTAGTGATTTTTGGGTGAATAAATTCATATCCATCATTGTACCTCGTTTCTAAATAATTTTATTTAATATCAAAATAATCGATAACCTTAGTACCAACAAATATTACATCATGTTGTTTGCATCGGGCGAACACGGCGTATCCTGTCCGATCCTGCGCGAAGGCAACGAGCCAATCACAAGCTTGCTTGTAGTTGGCGACTGCCCGCGACCAACGCGAAAGGAGCAAAGCGGATTTCGCATGGCGCAGCAAACAATAGATTAATAATTAGTCGGTATGGTAGCGAAGTGCCAGCCTTAAGCTCGCAACTAATCGTGGTTGTTTTTTTTGTAATCCTCCCGGTAAATGGTTTCCAGGATGCTAAGTAGATCTTTTGCTTCAGCTTCATCGACTTTTGAGAAATAAACATTCATCGCCCGATCAATCATTTTTAAATAGCGCGTCAGATTATCGGTGACGGTCTCGATGTCCTGGGTCAACTCACCCTCATCTTCAAAGGCTCGAACAAATTTATGATTGGTCAAGTTTTCTGCTAAATCTCGATGATCAACTCGTTGTGCTTTTTCAATACCGGCAATCAGCTTGAAAAATTCATCAAAATGATCATTCAGATTTTCAGACCTGGTCCGGGAACTGATTTTTAATACCGCATATTTTCCCCGTTTGCTGCTGATAAATTCGTAACTGTACCGCACCTTGGGTCGATACTTATATTTCAGGCTTTTGCCGAATTGAATACTGGAATTTTTATTGATCTGACTCACTGACAGCGTGTCACTGAAATTTTCATCCAGTTGTTCCAGAATTTTTTGTATTTTCTGCTCCGGCGTCACCAGCCCGATTTTTTCTGCTAAAATATCATTGATCAATTGGGAGCGGTTGGTATTGTTCTCATAGGCAATCTGGTCTATCTTCTCAACTATTTCATCAAATAGCATTAAACTGTATACGCTTTTTATCATATCATCACTCCTTTTATATAAATTATATTCCAATAACATTATTTAGTCAATCGGTTTATATAATTTAAAGCGCATTTTTGCTTTCTTCAGATTTATTTAAGCTGGCGCGGGTCTTGAGAACAATTCTTTTGTGTCATTTTTGAAAAAATATAGTTGACGCAACAAAAACCGCCCCTGTACTTATGCTATACTGCATACCCAAATCCTTCTGACTTAACCTGTCCGTAACGACAAAAAAGACCTGAATACAAGACTGCATTCAGATCTTTTATAAGTGAAATGAAGATGATAAAACTTTATTAGATTAAGAATAGTGGTGCAAATACCAATGATACAATGGTCATCAGTTTGATTAAGATATTAATTGAAGGGCCTGAGGTATCCTTAAATGGATCCCCAACGGTATCGCCAACAACAGCCGCTTTATGGGCATCACTGCCTTTCCCGCCGTGAGCGCCACCTTCGATAAATTTCTTGGCATTATCCCAGGCACCGCCGGCATTGGCCATAAAGATCGCCATTAATACCCCCGTAACCAGAGCCCCGGCTAAAAGTCCACCCAAAGCATCTGCCCCAAGAATCAGACCCATGGCGAGAGGAGCCACAACTGCCATTATACCTGGTACGATCATTTGTCGAAGTGCCGCAGCGGTTGAAATATCAACACATTTGGCATAATCCGGTTTTTCGGTACCCGCCATAATTCCTGGGAATTCACGGAATTGACGTCGTACTTCTTCAATCATTTCATTGGCTGCTGAACCAACCGCTTCCATGGTTAAGGCTGAGAACAAGAATGGCAACATTCCACCAATAAACAAACCAATGATAACATTTGGATTTAAAATATCAATACTGGCTAGTCCCACTGTTTGAGCATAAGAAGCAAACAGGGCTAACGCCGTTAAGGCTGCTGAACCAATGGCAAAACCTTTACCGATGGCTGCGGTGGTGTTCCCAACAGCATCCAGCTTGTCTGTGATTTCACGCACTTCTTTCGGCAGTTCTGCCATTTCGGCAATCCCGCCGGCATTATCGGCAATGGGGCCGTAAGCATCCACAGCAATGGTCATTCCACAGGTGGAGAGCATTCCAACGGCTGCTAAGGCAATACCAAAAAGTCCGAATGCTGTATAAGCAACAAAAATGGCTACTGCCATCGCTAAAATTGGGAACATGGTCGATTTCATCCCCACTGCCAAACCACTAATAATGGTGGTAGCGGCTCCGGTTTCTGATTGCTGAGCAATGTGTTGAACCGGTTTGTAATGTTCTGATGTATAATATTCCGTTAATTTACCAATAACAATACCAACTGCCAAACCGGCAACAATAGCAATAAATGCTGCATATCCGCCAGTAAAGTAGTTTGATAAGAAGTAAGAAGCAATAACGACTAAAATCCCACTGACATAGGTACCCATATCCAGAGCCCGTTGTGGATTTCCACCTTCTTTACCACGGACAAAGAACGATCCGATAATTGAAGCAAAAATACCAGTTGCTGCCAAAAGCATCGGGAATAAGATCCCATTGTAACCATCAAGGGCTAGTGCACCCAAGGTAATCGCAGAGATGATTGAACCAACATAAGACTCGAATAAATCAGAACCCATACCAGCAACGTCACCTACATTATCACCAACGTTATCAGCGATAACAGCGGGATTACGGGGATCATCTTCCGGAATACCGGCTTCAACCTTACCTACAAGGTCAGCACCAACATCGGCAGCTTTGGTGTAAATACCACCACCAACTCGGCCAAACAGTGCAATTGAAGATGCGCCCAAACCAAACCCGGTTACAATTTTCACATCACCAAACAACAGATATAAAACACTGACGCCCAGTAAGCCCAGACCGACAACACACATACCCATTACGGCACCGCCGGAAAAAGCCACTGAAAGGGCCTTGTTCATCCCGCTGGTTTTGGCTGCATTAGCAGTTCTAACGTTAGCTTTGGTGGCAACCTGCATCCCAAAGAATCCCGCCAGGATAGAAAAAATAGCGCCGACCAGGAAACATACCGCGGTAGTTAACCCTAACCCCGGTGTAACGGTTAAAATAACAAATAAAACGGCCACAAAAATTGCGATCATTCGATACTCGCGTTTTAAGAATGCCATCGCACCCTCGTGGATATATCCCGCGATCTCTTTCATTCTGTCGGTACCGGCGTCAACTGCAGTTACGCGTTTTGCAAAAACAAGCGCAACAAGCAACGCCACGACTCCAATAGCTGGAGCCAGAAACAATAATTCCATTTTCAATTTCCCCCTGTAAGTTTTTGCACCTCTCTAATTCAGATGCCTGTTATGATACGATTGAATAAACGAATGCCGACAACATGAATAACACCCCTGAGATTTTGGTTGCTCTTTCGAGTACACCTTCAAATCCCTTGGCTTTTTTCTTTCCAAATAAGGTCTCAGCACCACCTGCGATGGCTCCTGACATTCCTGCTGTTTTTCCCGGCGATAGAAGTATCGCGGCAATCAAAACCAGGCTGGAAATCAGTAATACGACCAGTAAAGCTTCTTTCATAAGTATCACCTCCGTAAATAATCGTGCACGTTATAATATCATACCCAAAAAACATTTTCAATCATAAAAAAAGTCTCAGTCGAGACTTTTCCTATGTAAACGCTCACAGCTTTGCTATTTTTACTTTATTCTGCCTTAATCAGTGTTTTTCCAGTCATTTCTACTGGTACCGGCAGTCCCATCAAATCGAGTAGGGTCGGCGCAACATCAGCTAGCCGTCCATCATCTCGCAGGGTCACATTGCCATCACCAAGAAGAATACACTTAACCTGGTTTGATGTGTGAGCAGTAAAAGGCATGTGTGTTTCGTAATCAATCATCTTTTCAGCATTACCATGATCAGCGGTGACAATCACCTTGCCGCCTTTTGCCAGAATGGTCGCAATGACTTTTTGGGCACAGGCGTCGACCACTTCAACCGCTTTTTCAGCGGCTTCTAAAATACCGGTATGCCCAACCATATCGGCATTGGCAAAATTGAGGATCATCAACTGATATTTATCGCTTTCTATCGCTTCAACAGCTTTATTGGCTACCTCGTAAGCACTCATCTCCGGTTGCATATCATAGGTTGCCACAAGTGGTGAAGGGATCAGAATCCGATCTTCCAGGGGATACTGTTTTTCCAGTCCACCATTAAAGAAATAAGTTACATGAGCATACTTTTCTGTTTCCGCAATGCGCAGCTGGGGAATCCCCAGATTACTAAGATATTCACCGAGGGTATTCCTAATGGTTACTGGCTTATAAGCAACGGATACCGTTTCAAACGATTTATCATACTGAGTCATCGTGACAAAATTCAAATCCAGAAAATCCGTTTTACGAATAAACAAATTGAAATCCGGATCGATAAATGCTCGCGTTAATTCCCGGGCCCGATCGGGTCTGAAATTAAAGAAAATGATGGTATCCTGGGATTTAATGGTGCTGTCATCAACCGTGTCGATGATGGTTGGCAGCACGAATTCATCGGTAATTCTATTTGCATAGGTTTCGACCATGACATCCCTTGCCGATGCGGCATGATTACCGGCTCCAGCGGTCATCGCGTCATAGGCTCTTTCGACCCGATCCCAGCGGTTATCGCGATCCATTGCGTAGTAACGACCCATGATGGTAGCGATTTCGCCCACCCCTAATTGAGCCATTTTAGCTTCCAGTGCTTTGATATGGTCGATGCCGCTGTTTGGGGCCGTATCCCGACCATCCATCAGACAGTGAACATAGACCCGTTTTAAGCCTTGTTTTTTAGCCAGGTTCAGTAGTGCGTAAAGATGGCATTCATGGCTGTGAACCCCACCATCGGACAATAAGCCCATCAGGTGCAAGGCTCCGCCTTTTTGTTTGGCGGCATTGATGCCGGCAAGAAAGGCTTCGTTGGTAAAAAAGTCGCCATCTTCGATGGATTTGGTAATTCGGGTCAGTTCCTGATAGACGACGCGACCGGCCCCCAGGTTTAAATGGCCAACCTCAGAATTACCCATCTGACCTTCTGGCAGACCAACGCCAAGGCCACTGGCGGTAATAAGGGTATGAGGCGCGTCCTGGGAGATGGCATCAAGAAACGGTGTTTGGGCCTGTAGAACGGCATTCCCCTCAGTACATCTGGTAAAGCCGTAGCCATCCAGAATAATCAGGGCAGTTAAATTTTTATTCATTTGATCACACCTTTCAGTCCAAATATTTTAGGTTGTCGTGAGTACCGTACCGACCAATTGTTAATCTGTTGTTCGCTGCGCCATGCGAAATCCGCTACGCTTCTTTCGCATTGGTCGCGGGCAGTCGCCAACTATAAGCAAGCTTATGATTGGCTCGTTGCCTGCGCGCAGAATCGGACAGGTTTATCAACCTGTTCGCTCCGATGCAGACAACATGATATAACAATTGTCGGTACTCACTATATCTTTTTTCGCTTTACTTTTGAAATGAGAATTGAATTAGAACTTCACAATCTCCGAGAACGTTGGTTTCAGAGCTGCACCGCCGACCAGGGCGCCGTCGATGTTGTCCATGGCCATCAGATCTTTGATATTTTCCGGGTTGACTGAACCGCCGTATTGAATCCGGACTTTTTGGGCCGCATCTTCGCCGAACATTTTAGCGATCGTTTGACGAACCCAGCCGCAGGCTTCGTTAGCTTCTTCTTTGCTGGCTGTTTTACCGGTGCCGATGGCCCAGATCGGTTCATAGGCAACAACGACCTTGGTAATGTCACCAATGCCCTTTAATCCCGCTTCCATCTGCGCAACAACCTTGGCTTCAGCTTTTCCGCTTTCACGTTCTTCCAGGGTTTCACCGCAGCAGACAATCGGGGTAATTCCCAGTGCCAAAGCTTTGATGGCTTTTTTGTTGACGGCTTCGTCGGTTTCATTAAAGTATTCCCGTCTTTCCGAGTGGCCAATCAGAACATAATTTACACCGATAGCCTGTAGCATTTCCCCGGATATCTCGCCGGTAAAAGCACCGTTTTTTTCAAAGTGCATATTCTGAGCCCCGATGCCAACGTTCGAATCTTTGGCCATTTCCACGGCTTTTTGCAGACCCAAATAGGTAGGACAAAAAACCACTTCGGCTTCTGCCCCAGCTACCAATGGCAACAGCGTATTCATCAGTTTTTCAGTCTCAAAAATATCATTATTCATTTTCCAGTTTCCCGCAATAATTGGTTTTCGCATCATCTTCTCCTTCTATTTATCCTGTAAGATTTCAATACCTGGCAGTTTTTTTCCTTCCAGGAATTCCAGTGAAGCGCCACCACCGGTGGAAATGTGACTCATCCCTGCTTCATAGCCAAGAATCTTAACCGCTGCGGCCGAGTCTCCACCGCCAATAATGGTAATGGCTGTTGACTCTGACATCGCTTTAGCGACCGCTTCTGTTCCTTTGGCAAAGGCTGGCATTTCAAATACGCCCATGGGGCCATTCCAGATCACTGTTTTAGCTTCCAGAATTGCTTTTGAAAAAGTTGCTGCCGAAACGGGTCCAATATCGAGTCCCAATGAATCTGCCGGGATCGCATTAATATCGACCACCTCAAAAGAAGCATCGGCGGCAAAGGTTTTTGCCGCAACTACATCCACTGGTAATAAAAGGTTAACCCCTTTGGCCTTCGCTTTGGCTACTAGTTCCTTGGCCAGTTCCATTTTATCTTCTTCCAATAGTGATTTTCCAATTTCATACCCTTGAGCTTTCAGGAAGGTAAAGGCCATTCCACCGCCAATGATTAAGGTATCCACCTTTTCTAACAGGTTGTTAATCACACCAATCTTATCCGAAACCTTTGATCCACCCAAGATTGCCACAAAGGGACGTTCTGGTTTTTCCAGGGCTTTGCCCATAAAATCCAGTTCTTTTTGAATCAGAAAGCCTGATACGCCGGGTAAGAATTCGGCAACGCCAACGGTTGAAGCGTGAGCACGGTGAGCCGTTCCAAAGGCATCATTGACAAAAACATCGCCTAACTGTGCCAGTTCTTTTGAAAATCCCTGGTCATTTTTTTCTTCTTCGCCACGGAACCGGGTATTTTGAAGCAAGAGTACCTCACCTGGTTTAAGACCGGCCGCTGCCGCAACGGTTAGTGATCCGGTCACTGCCCCATCATCATTAAAAATCACTTCTTTTTTAAGTAATTCAGACAGTTTCCTGGCAACGGGTTCCAGTGAATATTTTGGGTTTGGCTGATTTTTAGGCCGGCCCATATGGGACATTAAAATCAGTGATCCCCCCTGCTCTAAAATATAATTAATTGTGGGTAATGCGGCGGTTATCCTTGTTTCATCAGTAATGACGCCGTTTTCATCTAAGGGCACATTAAAATCGGCCCGCATTAAAACTTTTTTTCCTTTTAAATCAAGATCAGATACTGTTTTTTTACTCATATTTTTATCCTCTCGGTTTATAATTTTCGCATTTCCATAAGATTTCGGTATATTATCGTACCGACAATTGTTACATCATGTTGTATGCATCAGAGCGGACACGGCGATAGCCTGTCCGAGTCTGCAGCATACAACAGATTAACAATTGGTCGGTACTACTTCATCTTTTACCTAATCAGCTTCGCTTGAATATTTGCTTTATAAACAATTTCAGAAGCAGTTGCAAGGGTTTTGCAAAAGCTTCTGAAAAGTTTTTTGATTTGTATTATTTAAATTTAATGAGCTACTTTAATCGTGCTTAGGTCGATTAAAATTTAGTGGCAACAAACTCAGCTAAACGAACCAGTTGAGCCGTGTAAGACATTTCGTTATCGTACCAGGCAATGACTTTTACCTGTTGTTTTCCGCCTTCAACATTCATCACTCGGGTTAAGGTTGCATCAAACAATGATCCGAAGGACATGCCGATGATGTCGGTAGAAACAATTTGTTCTTCGTTGTAACCCAGTGATTCGTTGGCAGCTGCTTTAAGCGCGGCATTAATTTCATCAGCGGTAACGTCTTTTTCCAACACACAGGTTAAATCAACAAGCGAGCCTGTAATAACTGGTACCCGAAGCGCAAATCCGTCCAGTTTGCCGTTAAGAGCTGGTAGCACCTTGCCGACTGCGGCAGCAGCACCAGTGGAAGTGGGAACAATGTTTGCAGCAGCAGTACGACCGCGTCGTAGATCTTTATGAGGTGCATCCAGAGTTGCCTGGTCATTGGTGTAAGCATGAACAGTAGTCATTAAGCCGCTGACTAAACCAAAGCTGTCGTTAAGTACTTTAGCCACTGGCGCTAAACAGTTTGTCGTGCAGGAAGCGCCACTGATGACCGTTTCAGTGCCATCTAAGATATTTTCGTTGACATTAAACACGATGGTTTTAACATCACCTTTGGCTGGCGCTGAGACAATAACTTTTTTTGCACCGGCTTTGATGTGTTTACCAGCACCGTCTTTATCGGTAAAGAAACCGGTACATTCGATGACAACATCCACTCCAATACTTCCCCATGGTAAGTTTTCAGGGTCTCTTTCAGAGTAAATTTTGATTGCTTTTCCGTCAACCACGATGCCATCATCTTTAACTTCAATGCTATCTTGCTTAAATTTACCCTGGGCACTATCATATTTTAACAGGTACGCTAAGGTTTTTGCGTCGGTTAAATCATTGATAGCGACAACGTCAAATGCTTTGTTATCTGCCATTAATCTGAATGCTAAACGACCAATTCTTCCAAAACCATTAATTGCTACTTTTACAGACATATTATCTGCCTCCTTAAAATAATGTTTACTCAATTTATACTCAGTCAGATGCGATTCATTTTGCTTCTGACATGGTTTGCAATTTTTTCAAAATCTCTCTGGCGGCACTTTCATCGGTGATCAGCACAATATTTTCACGAATTCGACTAACTGCAATAATCGATTCAGCCTTCGTAACCCCACCGGCTACCGCAATGACATGCGGTATTTTTTTAAAATTGTCGATACCAATGCCAATAGTGGAAGATGGCGAAATTACCTGACCGTTTATGTCAAAGTAGTGACCAAAAGCTTCTGCCACAGCTCCCCGTTCTAGTATTTTGCGTTTTTCGGCCGTTGCCAGATTACGCCAGTCGGCCAATACATCGGCTCGTCCCAATCCAAAAATGAAAATATCGATGTTGTCCATTTTATTAAATACCCTTTTTATCTCCGGATAATCTTTTAATGCTTCTAATAATCGTTGATCGATATTATCCGGCAGGTGGAGAAGCTCATAGTTTGAATGCAGTTTTAGTCCCATTTCGGCGACCACGTTATTTGCCTGGGTGGAATGGCTTTTGCCGATCCCGCCGCGAGCCGGAATGACATAAACATCGGGATAAAAAGCTTCTCGCATTTCATCGGCTACGGCTGCAGTACAGCTCCCGCCAGTTAATGCCAGGGTATCCTTATATTTCATTACCGACAACACATATTTTGCGCCGGAGCGTCCCATAAATCGCAGTACTTCATAGTTCATATCCATATCGCCGGGGCAAATGATCACCCGTTTGAGATGGAGCCGATCCATCAGTTCTTTCTCCAGTTGTTCCAGCCCGTTATAGGTGTAGAGCAAGCTTTTTAACTGAATCAGCGCTGCTGTTCCGGCATCGGTGATAACAACCCCCTGGCGTTCCACCGAAACCAGCTTTTGAGCCTGAAAAAAATCGATTTCATTACGAACCTGACGTTCACTCATATCCAGAACAAATGCAAGATTTCTCCGTCCGATAGGCTGCTCACTGCTGATGGTTGACAAAATATTGTAACGCATTTCAATGAGACGATTCACTTCCGGTGCGACAAGCTGTTGAAGTTCAATGACTTCCTTACTGATTTTTAATTGATTTGACACAGAATCACCCTTCTTTCGGATACATGCTCGCTTTTGTCCCGCTGGGACAAATTCATTATACCCCATTTTAAATTTAAAAACAAGTTAAAAAAGACCAAAATCTAAAAGAAAATCCTCGTCCTATTTTCAGGATGTGCCGGTATTTGGTGAAGATTTGTAGATGGTCTACCGATATTCTTTTCGCTTCGACGAAGGCTTTATCATAAGCGCTTCCCGATATTTGGCAACGGTTCGCCTGGCCACATCCAAATTTTTCTGTTGTAATAATTCTGAAATTTTTTGATCACTGAGCGGTTTTTTCTTATCTTCCTTTTCAATCAATTCCGAAATGAGCCGTTTAATGGCATCCGAAGAGCGATCTTCTTCACCCTGAGAATATCCTCGTTTAAAGAAAAACTTCAGTGCAAAGGTGCCCTTGGGGGTTTGAATATATTTTCCCCGGATCGCGCGACTGACTGTGGACTCGTGAACATCAATCATCTCAGCGATTGTTTTAAGCGTTAAAGGCCGCAGATCACCAACACCCTCAAAAAAGAAACTCGACTGGGACAGGGCGACAGCGTTAATAACCTTTTTAACGGTATCGCGTCGCTGCTCAATGCTACGAATCAGAAATGCTGCACTATCAAGCTTTTTTTCCAGATACAGCTTGGTTTCATCGTTTTTGTCTGGCGTCTTTAACAACCCTTTATAATAATTATTGATGCGCAGCCGGGGGGCCGACACATCATTAACTTTCACCACCAGCTCACCATTTACAATTTCAATACTCCCATCCGGGATCACGTAGGAAACCCGTTCCGAACTGGAAAACTCCCGACCGGGTTTGGGCTCGAGTGATTTTAACACCTCTTTAAAGTCATAAACGTCTTCAATTGCTAAGCCCGTTTCCTGGGTGATCCGCTTAAATTGATTATTGGCTAAATCCATCAAATGGTTTCTAACAATGTCCAGATACACTTCATCATCGTCATATCCCATTTGGCGCAGTTGAATCAGCAGACATTCTTCAATCGTACGACATCCCACCCCACACGGATCAAAGCCCTGGATGATGCCAATCATTTTCTGAATGCTCACTTCCTGAGCTTCTAAAACACTGGTGATATAGTCCATATCAATGATGAGATAACCGTTATCATCAATACAGTCAATCAAGTATTCGCCAATGCGTTTTTCCTGTTCACTAAGATTTTTCTTTAGCATCTTAAATTGAAAATGAAGATACTCATTTAAGGTTTTTTCCTGGGATGTGAATTTTTCAAAACCATACTCATCATCGGGCACGGTGCTTAATTGCGTCTGGCCCCGATAGTCCGCGTTTTCCATGCTATGGAAATACTCCTCCCATTGAATCTCTTCTTTCGGCGGTTTTTCTTGAACGACTTCACCCTTTAGCGGTCCCCCATCCTCATTAACAGGCACCACTTCTTTAATGGACACCTCATTAAATTCCAGTACCGGGTTCTCCATGATTTCAGTTTCGATTAAGCCCTTTAGTTCCATGGCTGTCAGCTGAAGAATTTCAATGGATTGACGCATCTCCTGGGTCATAACGAGTTTTTGAGTTTGGGTTATATTTAAATCAAATTTGATATTCATTTTTCACCTGACTGTTTTTATAAATTATTTTAATCAAAAAAAGACTAACTTTCGTTAGTCCTAATCATATCACAGTCTACTTAGGTTCTTCAATGTATTTGATCACATTTACTGCCGCAATAGCACCATCAGCCGTAGCCGTGACCACCTGGCGCAGCGATTTACGCCTGACATCCCCGGCTGCAAAAATCCCTGGGATGTTGGTGCGCATTTCATCATCCGTAATCAGATAGTCTCTGGCATCGCGTTCCAACAAGCCGACAAATGCCTCTGAATTTGGTTTTTGACCTGCAAATACAAAAACGCCGTCAAGTGAAACGTCAGTCAATTCATCGGTTTTTACATTCTTAACAACAATACCTTCAACTTGACCATTCCCTTTTATTTCCTCCACCACTGAATCGAGCAGCAATGAAATTTTTTCATTTTCACGAATGCGCTGCTGGAGAATTTTGGCTCCCCGGAGTTCATCGCGCCGATGGATAATGATAATTTCTGCGGCAAATTTCGTTAAATACAAGGCTTCTTCCAAAGCCGTATCGCCGCCACCAATCACCGCCACCTTTAAGCCTTTAAAAAAATTAGCATCGCAGGTAGCACAATAGGAAACGCCCATCCCCCGTAATTCCCGTTCACCTTTGCAACCGATTGGCTTGGGTTCTGCCCCGGTAGCCATGATAATGGTCTGGGTCTCGATACTGCCAGAATCGGTTTCAACGATAAAACCGGCTTCTGTTTGATGCGATCTTAAGTAAGTCTTAGTAGCAAATTCAACCCCGAATTCCTCACATTGCTGACGCATCCGCTCAGTAAGACCTGGGCCCGTGCTGTCTGGTGGTGAACCGGGATAATTTTCAATCTCCCAACTGGTCGCAATCTGTCCACCAATGCCGGCTTTTTCCATAATCAGCACCTTTAGCGTTCCCCGAGCTGCATATATTCCAGCGGCTAAACCAGCTGGACCAGCCCCCACGATAATCGTATCATATCTCATCTTTGTACCTCTTAACTTTCTTTTTTAGAAAATGGTCACGATCCATCTTTCATAATTTTGCTGGTGGTTATAAATTCTTCCATTGCCTTTTCTGTCTCTTTGACGATTTCTTTTTTGTAATCATCATATCTGTTTTCCTTAACAATTTCAAGTGAACGGGTTTCCAGCTTTAAATTTTTAACTACCTCAATTTGAATATCAATCTTCTCTGTAATTTCATCGATTCTTTTTTCAACAATTTTGATCTGTTCTTTCAGAAAAGACATATAGTGGAGATACACCTGACAGGCTGTAGCGGTGATGGAAGCAGCCATATCACGTTCGTAATTCTTCTGACTTTTTTCCAGTTGGTCTTCTAACTCCAGCTGTTTGTCCATTTCATCACTGAGTTGTCTGGTCAAGCCACCTAGTATCATCATTTCATTTTCCAGATTCTGATCTTTATAAGAAAGGAGCTTTCCTAAATGAAATTGGAATTTTTTCATAAGACGGCCTTCTTCATGGCTTCAACACTCTCATCATAAAAACATTTTTCATCAACCTTCTGTTGCAAAAACTGATTGATGCCGGCAATTTTTTTAATGGCAATATCCAAAGACGGATTCGTGCCGCTTTTATAAGCGCCGATACTGACCAGATCGTAGTTGGTATCATACACTGACATCATATTTCGCATCGACGAGGCCGCGTCCATCTGATCTTTACTGACAATATTAGACATCAATCGGCTGACACTATTAAGAACATCAATCGCCGGATAGTGGTTTCTGGCCGCAATTTTACGGGACAGCACAATGTGCCCATCAATAATCCCCCGGACTGTATCGGCCACCGGTTCATTCATATCGTCCCCTTCAACCAACACTGTGTAAATCCCGGTAATGGAGCCGGTTTCAAAATTTCCGCTACGTTCCAGCAGCTTTGGCATCATCGCATAAATGGAGGGCGTGTATCCTCGGGCAACAGGGGGTTCTCCAGTGGCCAGGCCGATTTCCCGTTGGGCCATGGCAAATCGGGTCAGCGAATCCATCATCAGAAGGACATCATTGCCCTGATCCTTAAAATACTCCGCAATGGTAGTCGCAGTCAATGCGCATTTCATCCGCTGCATGGGGGGCTGATCGGAGGTGGCTACCACAAGCACTGATCGTTCCAGACCTTCCTGCCCTAAATCATTCTCTAAAAACTGGCGAACCTCCCGACCTCTCTCACCGACCAGGGCAATCACATTAACCTGAGCTTTTACATTTCTGGCAATCATCCCCATCAGAGTACTTTTACCAACACCACTACCGGCAAAGATGCCCATTCTCTGGCCCTTGCCAATGCTTAATAAACCATCTATTGCCTTTACCCCAAATTCCAGGATATCGTCAATACATGGCCTTGAAAAGGGGTTAGCACCAGCACTCTGAATTTCGTAGGGCGTGGTATTTAAGATCGGGCCGCCCCCATCAATGGGTTCTCCCATGGCATTAACAACCCGGCCAATCATACTATCCGACACACCAATTTTCAGGGAAGAACCGGTGGGTTCTACAATATTTCCAAAACTAATACCTTCTGGTTCTTCGTATGGCATCAATAAAACCTTATTGCCGCGAAAACCAACCACTTCAGCTAAAATGAAACGATCTGCATTCTGATCAAATATCTTACACAAATCCCCAATACTGCATTCCGGGCCCACGGATTCAATCATCATTCCGACGACCTTCTCAATTTTTCCAAAGTAGTGATAGGTTTCTGCTCGTTGAATGGCTTTACAAATTTCAGATGTATTCATTTTCGCCTCCAGTTACGAACTTTGTTCGATGGCTTTCTCCAATTGATCCAATTGTACCGGCAGACTCATATCAATGACCGAATCATTGCTTTCCACTGATCCGATAGCTGTCACCTTTGATATTGATCGTTGTGGAATGATGCAGCAGTCGATCCAGGATCGCCGTTGCAACGACATTATTTCCGAACACATCACCCCAACTACCGTAGGACTTGTTGGAAGTCAGAATGATTGAGCCTTTTTCATAGCGATTGGAAACAATCTGAAAAAAGTAATGAGCCACTTCATCATCCATGGCCGCATAGCCAACTTCATCAATAATCAGGATATTGGGTTTATTCAGTGTTTTAAGTTTGCGATGAATGCGCCCGGAAACAATATTTTCCTGAATCATTGAAATCAGTTCATGTGCACTGAGAAAATAAGCAGTATAGCCACTTTTGATCGCACAAACCGCCAGACCTACGGCCAGATGAGTTTTGCCAACGCCGGGCGGGCCCAAAAACACGACATTTTCGGAACGTTCCACAAAGGCGAGCGTTTTCAGTTCATTTACCTTACGCTGATTGGCACTGGGCTGGAAATCAAAGTCAAATGAATCGATGGCCTTGATATAGGGAAATTTTGCAAGTTTCAAGTTCGTCGTAGTTGTCCGTTCTCTTTTTGCATCAATTTCTGCCCAAAGCAGCTTGTCCAGAAACTCCAAATAGGATATACTATCCTTGGAAGCTTCTTCAGCATGGTGGTCATAAACGGCGGCCATATGCGTGAGATTCAGACGATCAAAAGCTTCCTTCAGGTGATGGGTTACCATATGGTCACCTCACTGACTAAAGAATCATAGACTGCGAGCGGTCTTTGATGCACTTTGGGCGATTGATCTGGAATCATAAGCGGTGCTTTGCGGGCTTTGGCTTTATGGTTTTGACTGTTCAATCCTTCAAAGTGCTTTTTCATTTTTTGAACCTGATGTTTTTGGGCCGGTTTCCGGTAACCTTCAATCAAAGCACCAGTTTCATCATAGATTTCAATCGTTCCATTTCTCAGATCCCGCACACCGACACGGTGACCAACAAAGCGGAAGGGAACGGAAAAATAATTGGACTGATAACTGATCATACAATCATTCATGACTTTCCGGCTGACCAGATCCACAGAAAGAAACGGTTCGGTGTTCATCGGCTTCAGCAGTTCTTCCGTCAGGATTTCATGGGGTATTTTGTGAATCGTCTGATGTAGCCGGGTGTTGCATTTCGTATCAAGCCAGAGCCGAGCCTGATCATTGAGTTCGGCCAGATCTGAAAAGCTTTTGACTCTCGGCCAAAAATTGCCGCGTACATATTGGACTCCGCGTTCCACCTTGCCCTTGGAACGGGGCAGATAAGGCCGATGCCGAACCGGAATAAAATGGTGATGCTCGGCAAATCGCAAAAACCGCTGATTCCATTTATCGTTGCCGGTTTTGTGACTGTAGGCAACAACAGTTTTCATATTGTCATACAGAATGCTCTCTGTTACACCACCAAAATAGGCAAATGCTCGTTCATGGCAGCCGATTAATGTGTCAAATTTCGAATTCTCGGTGAATTCAAGATAATAATTTCTGGAATGCCCTAAAACCATGATGAAGGCATACAATTTCTTGAGCTTTCCATCGGGCATCGTGACAACGAATTCTCCCCAGTCAACCTGGGCCTGTTTGCCAGGGGGTGTTTCATAGCGGATCGATGCTTTGGCTAACGCTTTTTTGCGATATGGCTTCATAAATTCCCGAAGAATCGTCATTTTGCCCTGGTACCCATCGGCTGCAATTTCATCAAAAATCACAGCGGCATTGACACAGCCTTCATTCATTCGTTCCAGAATATAATCTTTAAACGGATCAAGCTTTCCTTGCCGAAACTGATGTATCCGATATGCTGGCGGTTCGTTGCGCTTAAGCCAATTGCTGACCGTTTTTCGATCAACACCCATTTCTTTGGAAATCTGCATGATTGACATTCCCTTGTTTTTTAAACCTTTGATCATGTAATATTCCTCCATTGTTATCATTCGGTTGTCCTCCTTATACTTTAAGAAGAAACATACCGTGTTTTCCACCATGATCTTATCCTCATCCTTGAGAATAATTACCTTGGATTTTTTCGAAAGCTTCTTGAGTTTTTCTGCCATTCCCTTATTAATATGGAGATCCAGCGTTTTCTGGTTTTCAGATAAATAGATTTTAAGATCCTCTTCATCCCCATGAATGACCTCATCAAAAAACCGCAAGAACAGATCCTGGTCTTCTGCAACCTGATATTTCATTATTTTCTTGGCTATTTCAAAAGCGATATCGAGCAGCTCTTTTTCGCGGTTGTCCAGCGCCTGTTGCCGCTCTTCGTTGATTGCATCAAGAAGTTCATGAATCTCCTGAAGTTTCTGCTCAATTTCGCTTGTTGCCTGTGTCATGCCCTCGTTTAAGCCTTCTCTCAGACCAGCTTGAAAGCCATCCCGGGTGCCATCCTTCAAGCCTTCTTCGTGACCCGTTGCGTAGCCCTGCGAAAAGCCTTCCTGATAACCTGTTTCCTGAGATTTTTCTTTGATTTCCTGACTGGCCTTGATTGCTTCCTTCATCAGTTCATTGGCGGCATGCATCGCTTCAACGCTGTTATCCTGATCGGTTTGATCTTCAGCCATTGTCGTTTCGATGTCTGGTTGATTGTCACTTTCTTGCTCTGTTTCATGATGACTGATAACTGGTATCACGGCTGGCGTACTAATTTGAGACACCCATTTAGCTTTTACAATACTAGACAATGATCTCGTCCTTTCCACCCTTAGATGTTACAATTTCGCCTTCTTCTTCCAGTCTTCGAATGACCGAAACAATCTTCTGCTGCGCTTCTTCTACATCCCGGACCCTGACATTATGCAAGAATTCCATCTCACTCTTAACCGTATCACCCATACGTTGGGACATATTGGCAAAAATAATGTCCGCAACTGCCTTGTTTGCACCCTTAAGTGCGACTGACATTTCTTTTGTATCAATTTCTTGCAAGAATCGTTGAATCGACATTGAATCGAGGATAACGATATCTTCAAATACAAACATCCGCTTACGAATTTCTTCTGACAGTTTGGCATCATTTTTACTAAGTTCATCAAAGATGTATTTTTCGGTCCCACGATCAATGTTGTTCATAATCTCAGCAATGTAATTAATCCCGCCAACTTCCAGCAAGTCGAAGGAAACAACCGATTCAAATTTACGTTCAAGAATGGTTTCAACCTGTCTGATAATTTCCGGAGACGTCCGATCCATCCTGGCAATCCGTTCGACCACTTCAACCCGAATGCTCTTGGGCAATTCCGAGATAATGGCCGAAGCCTGATCTGCTCTGGCATAGGATAAAACCAGAGCAATTGTCTGAGGATGCTCATTCATAATCATGTTCATTAGATTTTTGTAATCCGCTTTACGGATAAACTCAAAGGCCTTCGTCCTGAGTGTTTTTGTGACCCGCTCCAAAAGTGCACTACCTTGCTGAACCCCAAAGGCTTTTTCCAGTACATTTCGGGCATAATTAACCCCGCCTTCAATGTATACCTTTTGAGCCACACAAAGACCATAAAATTCGTCAATGACCTGATCTGCCACCTCCGGCGGCACACTATCCTGTCGGGTAATCTCGTAGGTCAGAACTTCAATTTCTTCTTCTTGCAAATGTTTATATATATTAGAAGCAATATCTGCGCCCAGAGAAATAACGACCTGCGCTGCTTTTTGTCGTGGTGTTAAGGTAACGTCCATATTTGTCAACTTCCTTCAAAAATTCTTATCTATTCACTTTCATTTTTAAGCCATGACTTAAATAACTGCGCCGCAATTTCCGGATTTGTGGTGGCAAACTCTTTGATTTTTTCTTTTTTATCATCTTTAAGCGTCTGAATTGGCTCAATGGATTCCAGGTGATCTGCTGCCAGAGCACCAAATAAATCATCTGTTTGAGAATCTTCATCGGTTGCAAAGGATTCATCAATCCCTTTCCCACGCTTGCCCTTCTTCTTATCTTTTCCAGCCGCTTTTTTCTTTTTACCGCGGCTAAGAATAAATAACAAGACCAGCAGCAGTAACAGCACTCCAGCTCCGATTCCACCAAACACCAATAACTGTTGCGGTGTAAACAGCGGTTCATCCACCTCTTCTTCCAGCTGAGCAAATTCAAAGTTACGCACGGTAACACTTGCAGGCGGGACGCCAGCGGCAAAAGCCACTAATTGAATCAGGTTTTCCCGGGCCACCGGGGTCATCGCCGGATCATCAATGGCAATCCCGATGGAGACCGTTTCGATGGCAGGGTCCAGTTTTTCAGTCTGCGTAATTTCCTGACTAACCGAATAAGTGGTATTTTCGTTTATCCCAGTGACGATTCCACCATCACCAATTAGACCTTCTGCATAGGTTGTGATATCCGTATTCCCGGTAACACCAGCAATTCCGCCGGCGATTCCGTCCTCATTGGAGATAACCAAACTGGAGGACTCCTGATTGATCACCCCGGAGTTTTCACCATCTTCTGATGGCGTATAAACGGTTGATTCCTGCTTAATGGCATCGGTATTAAGAGTCGCTGTTACGGCAACCTTATACTGCTCCTGAGTGTAAGGTCCGTCCAATACCTTGTTTACTTTTTGAGTTAATGCATTCTCAACCGCATTTGTCAATTTTAACTTAGTCTCGCCGCCATTTTCAGCCGCCAGATTATTGACCAGATCATTTCCTTCTCCATCAGTAAGCGCGATGTTTTCTGCCGTCAGACCCGATACGGACTTAATTACCAGGTTTTGAATCCCCGCAATTTGCTGCCGCGTTAAGGTGGCCCCCGGCTCTAAATGAATAATAACCGACGCCGTGGTACTTTCTGTTTCCTGTAGATAAAACACATTTTCTGTTGGTACCGAAATAGTAACAATGGCTTCTTTGACCCCGCTTAAGGTTTTAATGCTGGCACCCAGTCGCTCCTGAAGCTGCATGTTTTCATATTGTTTCCGCTCATAGTCGGTGGCCAGCATGCTGTTATTATCTTTAATGACGTAATAACTCAAGCCGTTTTTGGGATAACCGGCTGTTGCCAACTGCATCCGCACCTTTGCCTCATCACCAGAGGGCACCATGATATTTCCCCCGGCATCTAACCTTACATCTACCGTCGATTCGGTCAGGGCTGACATAATTTCAGTGGTTTCTGCCTGGGTTAAACCAGTAAAAAGCGGTACATACTCTTTATGGTTCAAAAGAACGGTCAAACCGATGGATGCCAATAAGACCAGTGCAACGCCACCAATCATCAGAATCTTAGCTTTTTTGGTCGTTCCGGTCCAGAAATTTTTGATTTTTTCTAAAAAGCCTTTAATTTTCTCATTCATCGTCTTTTCTCATCCATCCAAAGTATTTGCTGTCAATAGTCGTTAATAAACTGGCGCATTCTAACAGGGAATACCGGTCACCAAAATAAAATTTCAGCCCGGTATCCATTCCTGGTTTAAAAAAATGTTTTGACCTATCCAAACTTATAGGCCTGTATTCATAACAGCCTGATAAGATTCTAAGACCTTATTACGCAACTGTACCATGGTTTGCAGTGCAACATCTGCCTTAGCGGTGTTGATCATCATGGTGTGCATATCGTCCATATTACCAATTGACAAATTGTAAGCATCTACCTTCGTAACTGCTTCTGTTTCTTCTACATTATTAATCGTATCCTGTAGAATATTTTTAAAATCTCCGGCAACGCCGGTTTCTGCTGCATTTCCCGGGGTCGTGACAGCAGTGCCAATATTTGCTCCGCCGATAATGGAATTCATGGGTAAAATAAACATCACTTTCTCCTTTTAACGGCCGATTTCAAGGGCCTTTAATACAATTGATTTTGTCGCGTTAAATGCTGTTACATTTGCTTCATAGGCGCGGCTGGCACCCATGGCGTCAGTCATTTCCTGAGCGGTATTGACATTGGGATACATCACATATCCCTCAGCGTTAGCATCTGGATGGGTGGGATCATAAACCGGAACTAAGGCCGACTCATCTTCAATCACTGCCTCAACCTGTACGCCGGCCTTTTGAACAGCACCGGTTGCTGTTTTAAGCGCGTCCAGGAAGGTTCCCGTATTAACACTACTCAGCACTGTCATTTTTCGACGATACGGTTCACCTTCTTCGGTTCGGGTAACCTTGGCATTGGCAATATTTTGCGCAACAACATCCAATCGATACTTTTGAGCCGTCATGCCCGATCCGGAAATATTAAAAGAACTTAAGAAACTCATTATTTTCCTCCATTAATTGCATATTTTAATCTGGAGTAGGAGTCACTGACACCACGAACCAGATAGTTATATTGCAGTACCGACTTTGTCATATCAATGTTTTCAGACTCCATATCCACGTTGTTCTGATCTAAACGACTCGTCGTGGCTCCCTGGTATACATTAATATTTGAATTATCGATGGATTGAATGCTTTCCATTTTATCAAGAAAACCAGTCCCACCCGTATTTGCAGTGGTTTGCAGCTTGTTGACTTCCGCCTTCAATGAATCCTCGAAATTGACTTTGATCGCTTTATACCCCGGTGTTTCAGAGTTAGCAATATTATTGCTGGTCGCCTTCTGTCTTTGCCAGGTACCATCAAGTGCTTTTTGATATAGAGCTGAGGTTATTGAATCACCAATCATCATGTCCTCCTTTTTAATATGCCAACAAAACTGTCAGCTTTTTTATCTTTATTCATTATCTCATACTTTTGTTAAATCAATATTTTTTACCACTATTTACAAACTAAAAATAACACAATTTGCAGATATTACTATCATACCATAAGTTCTAAAAAACAACAAACAGATTTACAAACTGCTTAAATTGTAATTAAATTAACTGATGATTGAGTTGCACTATTGTATTTGTTAAAGTAAAGTCAAAATTGTGAAGCTGCAAACGATCATTTAAAAAAGCGATTGAAATATTGTTTTTTACGCCTGTTTTATTATATATTACCGCATAAAAAAAAGCAACAAAAGTTGCTTTTTTTGTGTATTTATTCATTTAATTTATCAATTTACTTTTTTGCATCCAGAAAAGTACCGTGGCTAGGGGTTAAACTGATTTCATAATCTGCCACTTTCTGATTCTGCTGATTTTTTTTCAAATCCTGAAGGGTTTTTTGTTGTTCAGCCTGGATCATATGAATACAACTTTGATCCATGTCTTGAATAAGTTTGACCAGGTTATCAATTTGCTTTTTTTCATCACTACTGCAAACTTGATTTCCCTTTAGTCCAGTTAAATGTTCTTCCATATTTTTAAGTCTGAGGATTAGTTGATCTCGTTCTTCAAGGATTAAATCCAGATTTTCCCAGTCCTCAATACTGCTGAGAATTTCTTCACCCTTGCTTACATATTCTTTTAAAATAGAAATTTTTTCCTGGCATAATTCATGAGAAACATCGTCCATCTTACAGTCCTCTTGATTTTGAAGGGCTACTGATTTTCTCTGCTTCCTTAAATGAATCTTTAAGATCAACAATTAAAGCCAATAGACTCCTTAATAATTGGATATCACGACTACTATTGGCCTCACCCAACTTTTCAAAAATAAAACTATACATCTGATTAAGTTCAATTGAAATGGGGTATTGCATATCCAACGAAAGATTAAGTGAAGTTATAATCTTTTGCGCTTTTGCGATACAATTGTATGCTTTAGCAAAACTTTCCTTTTCTATTAGGATGATGCCCATTTTTACCTGTTTTTCCGCTTCCTCAAAGAGCTTAATAACCACCTCTCCTTTTGACAAAGATTCAATGGCATAACGCTTTGATTCCTGATAAGCATTTGCGTATTGCATTACATTTCCCCCCTTTCTATCATTACGAACTTGAACCAAATGATGTGATCATCGCACTTTGATTGTTAAGTTGTTGTAGCGCTGTCTCCAGAGCCGTAAATTTACTCCAATAATAAGTTTCTTCAGTCTTTAATTTCTTATTCAAACTCGTTATCATTTTATTCGCCTTTGTTATTTTGTCGGTTATGCTATTTTCCGTATTCGAAAGAGTTGATTCATAGCCAGCCAACTCAATTAAAGACCCCCGAGTGCCTTTTACACCACTTGTTTTTGCGGCTGCATCAATCACGCTATTTAACTGATTGGCTAAACCCGTTTTTTCTGTTGTAAAAAGATCTCTAATTTCAGACCCTCTTGTTTTTAGTGCGGTCTCCAGTTTTTCTTCATCAATTTTAAGTTTTCCGTTCTCTGCGTAGCCTGCTGAAGAAATCCCCATATTAAACAATGTAATCCCACCGCTTTGGGCAGCTCCGTACATCATTGACTGCATCTTAGATGTAATTCCTTTTAGAACACTATCTCCTTTTAACAAACCAACCTTGGCCTTTTTTTCCCAGGCTTCGATTTGCTTTTCAGTCATTTCATCTTTTTGCGCATCAGTAAGCGGTGGATAAGCAGAATCAGCCTTTTCCTTGATCAAAGTATTCATCGAAGAAATCAAATTATTATAATCTTCAACAAAACTCTTTATGGTGTCCTTTAATTCGGTTGTGTCTTCGCTCATTGATACTTTCAGTACTTCGTCCGCGGCAGTTTTTTCTAAAAGTTCAATTTTGACACCATTTACTTCAATGGAATTAGAAGTCCGTACAATGGATTGTCCATTAACTTCCAAAATTGCATTTTTTCCCGCCTCAGATGTAGCACTTGTGCCCGCTACTTCGGTTGAAAGATCAGCCAAACCAAAGGCATTCATCAAGGTACCTGTCGTTTCTTTAACAACGATATTATCACCAGCACCACTTTCTGTAGCTGTTAATGTAAACTTATCCGTAATGGTAGAGTAAGACATGGTTACTCCGGCATCACTGGTATTTACCTTATTGATAACACTTGACAAAGAATCTGTTGTTTTAAATGAGAAGTTGGTTCCGTTAATTGAAAACTTATATTCCCCATCAACTGGCTGCGTATCTTTTAGTAATGGTAGATCCGATAATGCCTTATTTGTACTTAATCGATCGGTTTGCCCATCGGTGAAACCTAATTTAGTAAGTGTAGCAGCATCTGAATTCAAGGCACTGACTGTCAACTGAGAACCGGATGCGGAAAAACCTATTTTGCCCCCTACCAAAGTCACATCAACAACCGGTACACCGGCACTTTTTTCTCCGAAAGCTGTGTTAATCTTGTTTTGAAGTGCTGTTTCAAAACCATCCGTTCCCACACTCTCTTTAAACGCCTGATCCAGCGTAATGGTACGTACGCTACCGTCCATTTTTAATAGAAATGATTTACTGGTTGTCGGCGATATATCGTCCAGTAAACTGGGATTGTAGGCCGTCCCTCCGGTTAGTGCGGCGGAAGCACCCGAAACCCCTGTGATGGTCTGATTTGTCGCCAACTGGGTAACATTTGTAATCTCAATGTTCCCTGCTGCAGCGGCGCTAGTAGCAGAAACCGAAATTTTTGTCGACGTCGTCGATGCTTTTATGGTATTAAATAAGGATGCACTTCTAAAATTCGTTTTTGACAGCACATCCAGGTATTTACTCTGGAATTCTTTAAGCGTTTTAGACACATTCCGATAACTTGTTTGTTTCCATTCCAGTTTTTGAACACTTTGCTGTTGTTTCGCTATTTTTGAACGACTTGCGCTCGTTAAACTCTCAACTAAAGAATCTGTATCCAAACCCGATACCAAGCCACCCATTCCGGTTTTAGCTAACAATGACGAGTTCGTACTGGTTGATGAATTAACTGATGCCATTTTAAATCCCTCCAAACTAATTTGTTTAAAACTATTGCTATTCCAAGTCACTTTGACTATTGTTTCTTATAACAATTATCGTCATTTACTCAGAAAACTTTAGCCTTCTTTCTGATAAATAGATGGTTTAACATATTTAAAGGAATGATCAACCGAAGCCAGGGATTCACTTTGTCCAATGAAAAAGTACCCTCCCGGAAGTAACGAATCATAAAATTTTTGTACAATCTCGTTTTTAGTGGGCTTGTCAAAATAAATCATTACATTTCGACAAAAGATGGCGTGAAAGGGCTTTTTAAATTGGAAGCGGGAAAGCAAATTGAAATTACGGTAAGCCACTCCTTTTCTGATCGGTTCTGTCACTGATAGATACGCTTCATCATAATCCCTAAAATATTTTCGTTTCCATTCCATCGGAATCTTGGAAAGCTCTTCCTTGGAATAAACCCCCGATTTGGCGGTCATTAATACCTTGTCCGAGATATCTGAAGCCAGAATGGTACTCTCCCAGGAACTTATCTTATTACCTAAATAATCTCGGGTAATCATGGCCAGGGTATAGGGTTCCTGTCCTGATGAGCAGCCGGCACTCCATACCCGCAAGTCTTTGGTTTTGGTTGTTTCGTCCACCCAAGGAAGAACCTGTTGTTTATAAAAATCAAAATGTTCGCTTTCCCGTAAAAAATAGGTATGATTTGTGGTCAGTTTATTGATGAGTACACTGATTTCATCATTTTTTTTATCGTTTTTTACATACTCAAAATAATCCATATAGTTGTCATAACCCAATTGAGAAACATAATGACTTAAGCGCCCTTCAATCAGGTGTCTTTTTTTGTGTAAATCGACACCATAATTGGAATGCATATAGCGTGTGATGGCCTGGAACTCGTCTTCCTTCAGTTTTATCATTTTCTTACCTCATAATTTATCTTTAAAATCAAACCAAGCGGGGGATCTAGTAGTGATCTAAAATCGCCGGGATATCAACAATCAGACTGATACTACCGTTTCCTAAAATTGTACAACCGGCAATTCCTGAATTTTTAATTGAATAATGGTTTAAATATTTTGGAATCGGTTTTACAACAATCTGGTGTTTCTTGATCAGATCATCCATAAACAGGCAGGCAAATGTATCCCCGGAATCCACTAACATTAAGATGCCATCTTCAATATGGGTTTCGCACTTTCTATCTTCAAAAATATCATGTAGCCGAATCAGTGGATAGCACACCCCACGAATCATAACCATTTCGTTGTTGTCGGGATCCTTAATGAGTTGGTTGGCCGTGATCTTAAATGTCTCTCGAATATTGCTGATGGGAATTTCGTAAATATCCTCACCGACTAGCACTTCCATTCCGGAAATAATGGATAGGGTCAATGGAATTTTTAAGAAAATGTTGGTACCGGAACCTTTTTCACTTTCAATTGAAATAGATCCCCCCACTTTTTCAATATTCTTCTTAACAACGTCCATACCAACCCCACGACCGGAAAACTCCGTTACCGTTTCTTTGGTCGAGAAACCGGGCGCCATAATTAAATTGAGAATTTCTTTTTCTGAATACTCCTCTTCCGGCTTCACCAGCAATTTTTTTTCTTTAGCTTTTTCCAGAATTCCGACCGGATCCAGCCCCTTTCCATCATCACTGACAGAAATAATAATATCTCCGCCAACATTCTGGGCTGATAAAATCACCTTACCGACCGGGTTTTTTCCTGCTGCAATTCGTTCTGGCGCGCTTTCAAGGCCATGGTCCATGGCATTTCGAACCAGATGCATCAGCGGATCAGCAATCCCATCGATGATCGTTTTATCTACCTCGGTACTTTCACCCATGGTGATGAATTCCACTTCTTTTTTTAGCTTTTTGCCAACATCTCTGACAATTCGTTGCATTTTTTTAAAGGTACCGGCGATGGGAATCATCCGAATGGACATCACAATATCCTGTAGTTCATCGGTTAATTTTTGCAGTTGGGTTGATGCTTTTTCGAAACTTTCATCCCGCTTTCCTTCCATGCCAACGCTGCCAAAAACCATTGATTCCGTGATAACAATCTCGCCAATTAAGTTCATTAGAGTATCTAGCTTATTTAAGTCAACGCTGATTAAATTCTGAACATTAGTTTTTTGCTTATTGGGATCATTAACCTTTTCAGGGGTCTTTTTCCCCACTGGTACAACCTCGGGTTTGGTCTTGATTTCTGGTGTGATTTCTTCTTCCTGGTAACAATCAACAAAATCGATTCGTTTCACCGATAAGATACTTAGCGCAATATTTTCAACCGTTTCCTTATCGGCATTTGTTTCTAGATGACAGAAAAATCCATTTTTTAGGATAATCCCCGCCGCTTCCGGATTATTATTGAGCTGTTCCGGAATTGTTTTTGTGATCTTCCCAATCGATTCCAGTTTGTTAACCAGCATAAATGCGCGGATATTCTCCATTTGAGAATCTTCGTTAAATCGGGTGTGAAGACAGTAAGTGTTTGATTTGTCAGCCATCTCAACCCTGTCCGCTTCATCCTCATCATCTTCTGTTTTTTCATCGCTAACCGTGTCAAAACGCAGATCCCCAAACAAATCATCGTGTTCTGCTGTTTCTTGAATTTCTGTTTTGGCATCATCCAACGGGCTGTCAATGATTTCTTCCTGCTCTTTTACTGGCACATCCTGCGATAAACCCTTAATTCGGTTTAAGAAAGCATCCGTTTCGACAATTAGTTCGTCGTTTTCATCCAGCAGGGTTTCGTTGTTCTTGATCTTCTCAACTTCGCCTTTGAGAAAAGTGGAAAAATTAAGGACCAGGTCCATTAAATCCCCAAAATCCTCCTGCTTTATGCCGTTTTCCCGAATAACGAAAAACAGATCCTCCAATTTATGAGAGGAATGTGCCAACATGTCAAACTCCATCATTGCTGAAGAACCCTTGATGGTATGCATAATCCGGAAGATTTCATTAATGTCATCCGGGGTTAATTCCGCATTGTCTTCAGATTGAAGAAAAATTTCCTCTAATTGATCAAGCAGTGTTTCCGATTCAAAAATATACATCTCTAAAATGGAATCATTTCCAGAATCATAATTACTCATTTTGTCCATCCTTTATATACATGAAATTTTTACCTTAATTTATTATATCGGCTTTTTGTCCTAAATGCACTTTATTTTTTAATTCCTTGTAGATATACCCCAATTTCACGAATTTTATCAACCTGAATTGATGTAATTCTCTGTTACAATCCTTAACTCCGTTTGTTCGCATACTGCCCATTATTATAATATCGGCAAAAATCCGAGATCCCTTAGCTTTTTATTATAAACTAGAGACTTCTTTACCAACTTGTTAAATCAATTCTTAAATGATTGATTATCTATTGCGAATACAGTATAATCTAAACTAACAAAGTAAGATATAGAAAGGAGCTCTCAGTTGGATAGTATCAAAATCACCTCGACTGTCTCCACTCCAAAAGTTAATGATATCCCGAGTAAACATACTCCCAGTGATTCAGTTTTTAGTATTAACGGCACCGATAACGCCAGTAAAATAAAACCTGTTTCAGAAAACTACGACAAAGAGAGCTTCCGGGAAACCCTGTTTCAGAATTTGCAAAAGGAAATTTTAAAACCCCTGATGAACAGCACGACTGCTGAAGCTGATGCCCTGCGCAAGCTTGTGTTGATCTCCGAGCTTTTCGAGTCATCCGCGGGAGCATTACCAAAAGAACTGTTAGACGGTCTTTTTATCAATACTCAGGATCTTTTGAGTGAACTTCTACTCCGAGACAAAACTGACTCCATCTTTAAGGGCTCTTTTTTTGACAGTCTTCGATCATTAGCTAAACTGGACGGGTATCCCCAGTTAAAAGAGGCCATAGTTTCCATTCTCAGGCACTACGATGCCCACGTAAACCGAAACCAGACCCTCAATGGTATTTTTTTAGAGACCAGCCGTTTGCTGATGACACTTCCCTCTAAAGAGCGGGCCTTGCTTGAACAACAACTACTTAAATTGGAACTTGTTTTAACTAAGTCAAACGGAAAAGAACAACCAAACCAGGAACTTCAAAATCTTATTAATTTAAAAGCCGCCCAAAACGGTAAGCCGGGTGATCAATTAGAACAGCGTTTATCCCGTATCGAAACCCTGTTGAACTCAAAAAACCTCAACTATCAGGAAATTCAACAACTGCTAAAAAACGAGACCATCCCGGTACTGCGTCAGATTTTGCAGTCCCAGGCTTACAGCGATAAAACCTATCAATCGGTAGCGACGATTATTGATCACATTGTCCGATTTGATAAAGGTAACCCTGAACAACTCGAAGCAGCGGTCTTGCGCTTTTCCCAGGCCTTAAAACCCCTGTCTAACTTAACCGACAGCGATATTGTGGAAATGAAAAACCAACTTTTCCGCCATGCTAAAGAAGCCGAAATTCTGTCTGATCGTCTGGAATCTTCGTCTAAAAACCCGGGTGATGGTGAGAAGGTTGCTTTGGCCCAACTGCTCGAACAGGCACTGGACGAAAAAAACTCGTCAAAAATTATCAATTCCGCGCAAAACCTGCTAGAAACCCTGGTACGAAACGAAAGCCCCATCTTTACGATTATGCACTTTTTAATTCCGCTGCGTTTTTTAGATGAAAATTCCTATGGTGAATTTTTTGTTGACAAAGATCCCACCGCTAAAAAGGACGAAAAAGGGGACTCTGACAATGCAACCGATATTTTCTTTACCATTCAGTCGGACCGGTACGGCAATTTTGAGGTCGAGCTACTAGCCCGGGATAAAAATATTACCTTAAATATTAAGTCTCCCGGTCCCTTGGTTGAAACATTAAAAGCGACCCGGGAGCAGCTGAAATCCATCGTCGAGGAGCAGGGCTATTCCCTTGCCGGCTATGGGGTGGGCGAATATTTACAAAGCCAGACCATCCTGCAACGTTTTCCAAAGCTGGCTTTTAGAAAGGTAGGTCTCGATGTCACCATCTAAGGCTAAAAAAGCACCCAAAAAAACCATCCCTATCCAGGACGGCCAAACAAACAACGCAACTCCCGAAGCAGAAATCAGGGAGCAACCTTTAAAAGTTACCGCACTGCGCTATGATCCTGATAAAAATAGCTCTCCCGTCATCGTTGCCGCCGGGACTGGTTTTGTCGCCCAAAATATCTTAAGCGTCGCTGAAGAAAACGGCATCCCGATCTATCACGATGACTCCGCCGCCACCCTGCTATCCAAGCTTCAAATGGGGCAGGAAATCCCACCGGAACTGTTTCAGATTGTGGTTAACATTTATGTGTCCTTGTTAAACTTGGCCGAGGGAAACGATGTCGACGATAAACTGTTCGATTAGTGGTAATTAATAAACCGATGGCTTTTATCTGGTCGTTAAACTACTCTCTGCTTAACGATGCCTTACCGATTGCAAATTTCATCAGCCAGCTCCTCTTTATAAATGTGTGACGTTAAGTTTCGATCATTCAATTTTGGGTTATCGCCTGGCTAAAATTCTAGAAGGTCAAATTCGATTAGGCGGCAGACTAATTATGCTTGAATCTAAAGATATTCCTTCCCTTGTCCAACTTTATGAGATTTTTGGGTTTAAAGTCTGTAAGTGCCTCAAAAGATGACGTATAGCAAGTTTGAATTTAACCTGCTATACTGGAGACATCTTATTTGAGGCACTTTTTATAGTTATGGCTAAGTCTGCAACGATCAGGCAGATCAAAAGACCATGGCAGGTATTTTTCAAGCACTTCCGGCTGTTGCAGGTAGTCACTGTTGGGGATTTCAGTCAGAAGGTAATTCAGATATTCGTAGACATCAAGTTCATTGGCCCGGGCGGATTCCACCAGCGTGTAGAGAACCGCATTGGCGGTGGCACCTTTTTGTGAATCGGCAAAAAGCCAGGCGCGACGGCCAGTTGCAAAAGGCCTGATGCTGGCCTCACAAAGATTATTGGAGATGGGCAGGCGTCCGTCTTCCAGGAAGGTTTCCAGGTGTTTTTTCTGGTTTTTGGAATAATTCAGAGCCGCTGTCAGCTTTTCATTGGTTGTTGGAATGGCCGCCGTTTCGTCAACCCACGACCAAAAGGCATCCAGAATGGGGCGTGACCGTTCCTGACGCTTTTCTCTGATCTCCTCATAGGGCAGATCCTTTATTTCGTTTTCAACTTTAAAAAGCAGGTCGATGAACGCCCGGCCTTCGGCGCCCTTTGAACCCGGAATTTCTTTTCCATTGCTGGTCAGTGGAATGCTGTCGATATAATAACGACGACAGTGCGACCAACATAAGTTGCGCCGGATATTTTCCACTTTATCATAGCCAGTATACGCATCCGTCGTTAAATAGCCATGAAATCCGGAAAGCAGCTCCCTGGCAATTTCCCTTTTGCGACTGGATGAGTAATGGAATAAAACGGCCTGGATATGCTCACATGCCCCACTCCGGATTACCCACATATAGGAATCGCTGCTGGCTTTTTTACCATCCTCCCGGTTACACTGGATCCGTGTCTCATCCATATGCAGCACCTCACAGGAAAGCAGTTCGGCATGAATGCGTTCGTAAACTGGAGTCAGCCATTCTTCGCTGCAGCGGTTTGTCCAGTTGGCCATATTTGACCGGGATAGAATCAGCCCCAACCGGTACCAGTCTTTTTCCTGACGGGCAAAAGGCATGCCCATGGCAAACTTCTGATACATGACCTGGGCCACCAGTGATGGCGTGGCAATGGAATGTGAGAGTACCGGCACCGGGATGGCGGCTTTCTGAAAATGATCCTTCGGGTTCTCACTGCCTTCTTTTCCGCACTGGGTGCATTTGGCAATCTGCTGGACAATCTGCTTCACCTTCAGTTTTGCCGGTTCATAGGTCACTTCGGTCCGAACAATTCGTTTGCCGATGATCATCAGATCCTCACCACATTTGGAGCAGACTTCATCGTCCGGGATGATGTACTCTTCAATTTCCTTCGGAAGACCGGCCAGCATTTCCTGCCGGACGCCAGGTTGACGGGCTTTGCGGGTATGACTGGGGACTGTGATTTTTTGCTGTTCGTTAAACAGTTCTTTGGCAAGTGCCTCGGTTGATTCAAACAAAGACACTTGTCCATCCAGTTTTTTTGTTGTTTCGGTGGAGGGGCCGAACAGTTTCTTTCTGGCCTGCAGAAGTGCCTGCACCATATTTTCAATCCGGATATTCTGTTTGGCAATAATTTCGTCTTTGGCAGCCAGTTCTTCCTTCTGTTTTTTCACCAGCGTCCGGAGCATCTGCAGTTCTTCCTGTCCTGTCATCGGTATCCATTCCTTTGCTTTTTCTTGGTATTATTATACCACTTTTAGCGCCATAACGCTACTATTTTCGAGTTGAAATGGCTTAAAAAAGCCATTTCACACCATCATCCCGAGTTTACTCACACGATTTTCAGGCTATCAAAAGCAGCTGTTCTCAAGGGTCATCGCCACCGGCTGGAGGGCTTTTTTCTGCTCGATTTCAAGACCCTGAAGCAGCCACTGCAGCTGCTGGCCGGTTATTTCTCTGACTTCTGATGGGGTTCTCGGCCACTGGAATTTCATGCCGTTGAGCAGCTTCTTGCTGGCCAGAATAAAGCCGTTGCCGTCGTAACGTAAAACTTTAAGGGCATTTCTTTTCCGGTTGCAGAAGATAAAGGCACATGCCTCCGAAAATGGATCCAGCTTAAACTCCATGTTGACAACCATGGCCAGTCCATCCATCTGTTTTCTGAAGTCGGTGGCACCACAGGCAATGTAGATATGGGTTGTGCCTCTGATAAACCGATCCATCATGACTGTGAAAGCTGCCGGATAAACTGCGTTGCCAGAGAGATATCATGGTGATCCGTAAGAACCATCTCAAAACTCCGCCAGCGGATAATTAGTCCCGCTTCCGTTATTCGCTCAGCAGCCGTCGCCGGCATTTCCAGTTTTGCAAACAGTGGTGACACGGTATTTTTTTCGACCCTGTCCATCTTATCTTTTTGGATCCGCTGCTTCCAATAATAGAAGGTGTGTTTACTGATCTGATTTTGACTGCACCAGGCATCAATGGTCATTTCACTGTTTGACTGTTCTTCGAAACGCTCTTCCCATAGCTGTCTTTTTGATTCGTCCATTATCTCTAAACCTCCTGAACCTCTTTTCAGGTTAGTTTACACTAATTGGACCGGTTTTTCACTACGCCATCTTATGAAGCACTTACTTAAAGTCTTGGAAAAAGATTATCAACAAAACGAACTCTTGCAAATGATTATAATTATTGATGAAGAGACCATCATCGAACCCGCTAACGCTAATATAAGAATGTAAAGTTTATAAGTTGGTGTCAGTTAAACGGCTCCTAGGTTACCAAGACAATGCCTTGAAGTGTCTTGGTAACCAGTATACCCCACTGCTCGCTAGATGCAAACTTATAGTTTGTAAATCGGTGTCAGGCACGCTTATCTATGGCCGTTTTTCGGAGGTTTCACAGGCACTGCTACCCTCTTAACTTTTTCTCTAAATATTTTTTTGCATTTCCAAACGATATATTATCGGGAATAAGGTTCTCAATATCTTTCCAATCAATTAAGATAAAGGGTATGTCATTTGCCTGATTAACCAAATAATTTCGTAAAGCCTCATAGTTGCTATTTTTACAATTTTTCTTTTTCTTTAAATTATAATGCTTTTTATCTGATATTAGCAACACTTGAATCCCTGTACTTGTCCCGATGTTTTCTTGTGCGAAAAGAATTCGTTTCTGATTTTTTTCAACATCTTTGCCAAACCCAAAATCTGTGAGATACTTGGCTTCAATGGCAATGAAATTATTCGAACCACCTATGAATATATCGGCAATTTCACCTTTCAAGCTACATTCATAGCAAGAAAGTCCTTTTTCCTTTAAAATCTGCTCGACGTGATAATCAAAGAAAACCGTTAAATTTCCATTTTGAGCATCTTCCTTTAAACCCTTTAAATCTGCAATCACATGTGTTTTTTCATTAGTTTTAAACGCTTCACATGTCTCTCCATATTTCACACTAAGGCATTCAATGAATCTCAGAGGTAAGTCATTCTCTGGAATCAACTCATTAAAAATAACCCCGGCAAATATTTTATAATAAAGATTTCGCTCTTTATAGGACTCTTTATATTTTTTTTCGTGTGGATTCGAAAACAGCATATTTTTCACTCTTTCAATGATAAACCAATTTTTAGCCAGTATAAATTAGTGTCAAGCACGGGCTCTTGTTAAACAACTATTCATTGATATTTATACTGTTCCACTCTCTTTTCTTTCTGTTAAACTACATTTTGCGCACATTGTCGACTCATTGTATCACCCTTTGGTGTATTGCTTTTTAATTCATCTCTTATTTTTATAAAATTTTTAATGTTATTAAGTGTTTCATTATAGTCTGCACCAACTCTAATTTCCTAATATTTTTCTTTAACCGAACCATTTCGACAATGATCTCACAGAGGGGTAGTCTTCGCTAGACAAATCCTCTGGTGTGGATACGTCATCCAGCACATTTTCAAGCACTTCATTGGAGTAGTGCTAATATGGCACCAGAAAATCCGGGATTTCGTGATGCAGCCTTCCGCATTTGCATTTAAGACGACGTATAAGTTGGTGTCAGACACGGTCACTATCATGGCCGTTTTTCGGAGGTTTCACAGGCACTATCAGCTCTGGTTTAAATCTGACTCTTTAAGTTAATAAAATACTGCCATATTGCTTTCTGATCCTCCGTGTATTTGTATTTATTACTGCTCTTTTTTCCATAAAAAAATCTATCTAAATATCTTATACACACTTTATATGTTTCTTCCATTAAACAATGAATGTCTATATCCGTGTCTTTGTAGTAAACACGGATTGAGAGACTTACTAAAAACAACGTTTTCCAACACAATTTTTTGTAAAGTTCTCTAAAGATATCAAGATCATCGCATATTTCTAGCCCTTTTATAATTTCATAAAAACCCTCATGTTGTCCTATCCTTCCCTCGAAAGTCGCATAATACGGCATCTTCTTTTGAACTAATTCCCCGATACTCGTATTTTCAAACTCAGTTTTTTCTGCCTTTCCCTCTCTCACCAAGACTAAGTCTAATCCCAAAATACTTGAACACTGTGCAAGTTTAATTTCCCAAACCATATGCGGGTAGTAAAAACAGGTTTCATTGACCAGATTATTTTTTATAAACTCAATTAAGTCATTCTCAATCAACCTTTTTCTGCAATAAATATTTCCGGATAGATAATTGGACGTCAACATAAATTTTCTTAGAGCTTCGATTCCCGACCTAACAAATCCAACATATGGTACTAACCCCTGTTTGTCTGATCGAACCCTTATTATACCTAGTTCTTCACTATTTTCACGCAAAATAGTTATTAAATCTTCTAGTTTTTTCAAATCGACTAAGTCTTCATCACTCAACAATAGTATGAATTTCCCTTGCGCAATTTCTGCTACTTTACAAATGTTTGCAGCCATTCCTTTGTTTTCCTCAAAAGAAAAATAAGTTAATCTGCTGTCATTAATCATGTCTATTTTTTTATAATAATCTTTTGTATCGTTACTTGTTCCATTATTGGAAACAACTACTTCAATTTCTTCATCAAATTCAGAATCTAAGCAATGGAGCACATTTTCGTATGCACGATGCCCTCGATTATAACTGGGTATACAAATACTCAATAATATTCTATCGCCAAATCGATTTTTTTTCTCTAATCGAAATTTATGAATTTCATTATTTAGTTTTAGATAGTTATTCTGATTTTTTAAGTCACCTATATAATTACGCGGAAAAAACGATCCAAATGTTTGAAAAAAATATTTAAATTGATCCCATTGAGTGAAAACAACTAATTTTGAATGTTGATTTGCATCTGGTAAAATTCCCTGAAAGTAAGAAAGTAGTTTTCCAATATTATTTGCCATTACATATATGTTCTTACTCGTATTGCAGATATTTTCCAAACACTCTTTAACATCATTCCACGATCCATGATTAACTAGAAAAATGTCACTGTTCGGGATAGCTTGTCTATTTTCTGATTTGTTAACTGCAAATGATATTTTTTCTTCAAGTAAATTTGTTTCCTTATTATATAAAAAATACTCGTTTTCACTGCCAGTTGTCACTAACCAAAATGGTAATTCTTCAAAAGAATGCTTATTGTCTGTATTAGCTAGCTGTATATTTGCAAGATTTGATAAATAATTTGCTTTAAATTCCTCAATATTCGGTTCAATAAAAGCTTCATAAATAAATTTCTTTTTCTTTTTAACCGAATAACCATACTTCTGTGCTTTAAAATATTGCTCGAAAAATTTGCTATATTCAGATATGCTGAATAAAAAATATGCAAAACTTGCGTAATAATTCGCAACGATTCGATTATTATTTTGGTTGTTTTCTGAAAAAGAATAATGATCTGCTTCGAGATCACTATCTATCTGATTAAATTCTCGATAAGCTTCGTGAAAAAGACCGTCTTCAACTAATTTGTTTACCTTATTAACCGATTCGATCAGTTCTTCCGTTGAATATTTCATTTGTGCTTTCCACCTTGTTCACACTCACAAAATAAGTGCAATCCTTCTTCTAATTTGATCTCAGCGTTCCAACCAGGAAGGATCTCACCTTTATTCCAAATCGACATAACCTCTCTATTACGATAAGATTTTGCTCCCCATTTAATGTCTAGTTCGGTTTTATTAACCATCTCATATAAAATAACTAGTTCCTTCAAAGTTACCGTTTCTTTAGCACAAATTGAGAAACTTTTATTGACATGCCGCTCATTATCAGAAATTAAGATTTCCGCAGCTATTATATATGCTCTTACCACATCATTAATAAAAACTAAATTCACTTCCTGTTCTCCAGGTGTCATTTCTAAACTAGCGCTATTTTTATCAATGTCTTTTATCAGGTTTAAAACCTTAGGTCGTTTATCATTCGGTCCATATGTATCAAAAAGCTCTAAGGTAATAGAGTGAACACCAAACGCCTCATTGTAATACTTCAGTATTGAAAAAAAAGCTTCTTTTGACGCAGCATAAAGATTTACAGGATTATATTGCTCATTTCCAAAATGTTGCCATGAAGTACCCGTATTTACAATATTGGCAGTATTTGTTCTAGTCATAGCTTCTAGAATTTGGGTTGCAAATAGAACATTACTATTTATTATGTCGGGTATATCGTTTATATCATGTTGTACAATCACTTTTGAGGCTAAATGAAAAACAACATCTGGCTTTATTTCGTCGAACAAATCTACCATTTTATTCAAATCATTATCAAATTCAAAAATTTCTACTTCATTTTTTATGTCCTGAATATAATGAAAAGACGAAGTTTTTCGTACTACGATTATGACTCTCCATTTCTTTTTCAAAAGCTCTCTTAATAAACTCGATCCAATGTAACCTGTTGCTCCCGTTAAAATAGCCTTTTTTATCATTTTTTACCTGTTTATTCTTTCCATCATTTTATTAATCTGTCTAGTACATTCGCTGTAAATATTATCATCTTGATATTTTTTATACCAGTTTATTGTCATCTCAATACTCTCTTCAATCGTAAATTCAGGTTTCCAACCAAGTTTAGAAACCGCTTTGTTAATATCTAAATTTAAAATTGTCGCTTCATGAATTTTATCAGGAGATTCATACAAGCTCACCGACCCACCACCATAAGTTACTAAGATAATTTCAACGATTTCCTTAACAGTAATCATAGATTCAAAATTCGGGCCAAAATTCCAGGCCTCACTGAATGAGGCCGGTTCTTCACTCATTTTTTTACCCAGCATAAGATAACCACCTAATGGTTCCAATACGTGTTGCCATGGTCTAATTGCTTCTGGATTTCTGATTTTAATTGGTTCTTTTCTTTCCATAGCCCTTACGCAATCTGGAACTAAACGGTCTAAAGCCCAGTCCCCACCACCAATCACATTACCTGCTCGAACACTCGCTATAGCCTTTTTATGTCGGTTGTAATTGTTAGGATTAAAAAAAGAAGAACGCCACGAGTTTATAGCTAATTCAGCACATGCCTTAGAAGACGAATAAGGATCATACCCACCTAATGGATCAACCTCGCGATAGCCGCAGATCTGCTCTTTGTTTTCATAGCACTTATCTGTTGTAATCATGATGCCAGTTCTTACTGATTCGGTCGTTCTGATCGCTTCTAGAACATTAATTGTTCCCATAACATTCACGACATAAGTTTCCACGGGTATAGAATAAGAAAGCCTGACAAGGGGTTGTGCTGCTAAGTGAAAGACAATTTCCGGTTTATACTGAGTAAATACATCTTTGAGCTTATCTGTATCTCGGATATCGCCCCGAATATCAATAATTTTGTTACCAACACCTGATAAAACAAAATTGTCGTTTTCTGTATTGGGATCAAGGGCGTAACCAATTACATTTGCACCCAACTCATTAAGCCAAATCGAAAGCCATGAACCTTTAAAACCTGTATGTCCAGTAACTAAAACTGTCTTTCCCATGTATACATTATCAAAACCTTCCATATTTACCAAACTTTCCAAAATGCATTATTCGTTCGCCAAAGTTTCTCCAAATATGCCAGATCTCTTTCGTGATCCATACAGGCCCAATAACCTTCGTGTTTATATACAGATATTTTTCTCAGTTTTGCAAGTTCTTCAAAAACTCCAGTTTCTAGATCACAGCTATCATCCGTTGTTAAATAATTCAATAATTCTCGATCAAACACCATAAAGCCACCGTTTATAAGGCCTTGGGATGTCTGCGCTTTTTCTTCAAAAGCTTCTAACATATCATCATCCGCCACTAACTCTCCAAATCTCGCTGGTGGATGAACACCAGATAATGTTACCATTTTTCCCGTCTTTTTGTGAAATTCAATCAATTTAATGATATTGATATCTGCAACACCATCACCGTAGGTCAACAGATTAACATCATCAGTCAAGTATTTTTCAATTCGTTTCAGACGAGCTCCTTTTAACGTTTCAAGTCCCGTATCTACAAGTGTTATTTTCCAAGCTGTCTCATTATGGTTGTTATGAAACTCCATAGAGTTGTTTGATAGATCAATTGTAAAATCATTGTTTTGGGGCTCATAATGAAGAAAATAATCCTTAATCACATCTCCTTTATAACCCAAACAGATAATAAATTCGTTTATTCCATACTCGGCATATATCTTCATAATGTGCCATATAATCGGTTTTCCACCTACTTGAACCATTGGTTTTGGAATCGTGCTTGTCAAACTGCCAAGCCTGGAACCATATCCACCTGCCAGAATAATCAGTTTAATTGTAATCCCCCCTAAATAGAATTTAGTGCGTCTTTGATCGTAACGATCATTTTTTCAATTCGCGAATTCGTTAAACCAGGATATACCCCAACCCAGAAAGAATTATTCATAATTAAGTCTGTGTTGGTCAGATTTCCTACTACACGATACCCTGTTTTTGTCTTTCGCATCTCGTCAAAACACGGATGATTGAGCAAATTGCCTGCAAAAAGCATTCTCGTTTGTATGCCATTTTTTTCCAGATATTGAACAACTTTATTTCGTACCCCGCTTTTTTTACATGTAATTAAGAAACCAAACCAACTAGGAACTGAGTTCTTTTCAGATTCTGGTAGAATGATATGCTCCTCCATACTACTCAAACCTTCACGCAACGCAATAAAATTACTTCTTCTTTTCTCAATAAAAGAAGGCAACTTTTTTAGTTGAGCAACTCCAATTGCGGCCTGCATATCTGTAGCCTTAAGATTATACCCAAAATGAGAATATACATACTTATGATCATATCCCATTGGTAACTCCCCGTACTGTCTGTCAAAACGATGTCCACAGATATTATCCTGACCAGATGGACAAATACAGTCTCTTCCCCAGTCTCTCATAGAGCGCATTATTTTATGTAAAAGCGGATTATCCGTATAAACCGCTCCTCCTTCACCCATTGTCATATGATGTGGCGGATAAAAGCTGGATGTACCAATATCACCTATTGTACCGGTATACTTTTCACTACCACCAAAGTTGTATTGTGATCCCAATGCATCACAATTATCTTCTATCAACCACAGTTGATGTTCTTTGCAAAACTCACTTGTCATTTGTAAATCGAAAGGATTGCCAAGAGTATGGGCAACCATAACTGCTTTTGTTTTTTTTGTTACGGCTTCTTGTAAAAACTCGGTATTAATATTATATTGTGGTATCGTTACGTCCAAAAAAACCGGTATTGCACCATATTGAATAATCGGTGTAACTGTTGTCGGAAAACCAGCAGCCACTGTGATCACTTCATCACCAGGCTTAATTGCTTTTTCACCCAATAAAGGAGATGTCAGCGCCATAAATGCAAGTAAATTGGCAGACGATCCCGAATTCACTAAACTACAATATTTCACACCTAAAAACTCAGCAAACTCATTCTCAAACTGATCTGTGTAACGCCCTGATGTCAACCAAAACTCAAGCGCGCTGTCAACTAGATTAACCATTTCATCTTGGTCATAAATACGTTTGGCATAAGCGATGCTTTTATCCACATCTTCATTTTTTTGATTATGAAAATTCTCATAATATTCTGAAATCATTTTAAAAATTTCACTTCGTGCTTCTTTCTCTGTCTTCATTCTAGCCATAAAATCCTTTTCACTTATTCTTAGAGCAACTAAAAACACTCTTACTGATCCAATTCCTAAAATACTTCATTTTCAAATATTAAACTAATTAAAAATTTGGGTAATTCGATAATTTGATTGTCTATAAAGCATGCAAAAATTGACCTTTTCCTACTATTACTAGATACCATACTTATTTTATTTATTTGACATTCTCATTTCGATAATGGTTAAGGTGACAAAACTCAATTTAAGCCATTAATCATCGAATATTGGTCTTGCCATATGTATTTCATTCCTATTGTATAAAGAATTGTTCAAGATTACTTTTGTCACTCTAAATTAATAATAGCTTATTAAACTTCTCTGTATTTTCAAATCAAGAGTTTTTCTAAACTCCCCATACTCAATTGTCCTATCATTGGGCAGTTTAATTTTACTCTCCATACTTATTTCAAAGTGTGGTATTTTTCTGTCATTGTTTAATTCTAGGATATCTCTATATAGTATAAGTTCTTTTTCAACGTTTTCAAAGATAAACTTAGTTCTTACTAAATCATCAGGTGTATCTACTGTTAAACTTGCATATTCTTTCAGAAAGCTATCATCTTTAGGTAATGTTACCAATGTCTTGTATTTCGCCGGATCAAAAATATAATAAAACAAGTATTCACTTTTATCTGGTTCGATTGTTTTATAGCATCGTTTAAGTGCATCAATATCTATTACTTCAGCAGTAGTACCAATTGGCAGTTTTTCTGCCCGAGAGTATTCCGCAGATGAGGCAATATGTGCTTCTAATGTCAACTCAAGAATTTTCGGATCTGTGAAAACATTATCAGCAGTTATCCTAAGTAGATTATTCGCTTCTTCTTTCTCGCCGATTTCTAACATTCTATCAATAACTGATCTTTCACTTCCATAATGTACTTTAATACTATTTTGAACCGCAACATCACCTAAAATTTTATCATCAGGGTGATTAGATGTAGCTATATAAATTTCATCAATACCCTTTACGGATTTAATTCTATCAATTATATGTTCAATCATTCGTTTCCCCTTGATTTCCAACAACACTTTTTGGGGCAATCGTATAGAATTTGTTCGAGCAATAATACATGCAACTGTTTTCATTTTAACCTAACTCATCTCTTGAAATAGAGTGATCTTTAAAAACGTCTTTTCTTAATTTCTTTCCAACTAGTTCGTCATTTTCAAAAATCAAAAAATCACTGATCATATTAGACCTTTTGAACCTAATACTATCTCGTTCAAGTATATGTCCTTCCTTAAAATCATCAGTATATACTGGTATTTTCCTAAAATTAGCAGCATATTCTTTTTCCGAATCACTCATTCCTTCTTTACATTCTCCTAGTGCTTCATAAAGCGACATCAGTTTATTCTTTATTAGAATAATTCTATTTGCGTCATAAGCAGTTACATAGTCAGTTCTCTTCTCACCAAATTCCAGAACAAAATGTAATTCTAATATATTAATACCCATTCCGTAAACCATGGTTATTATATTCTCTTTTACTTCACTGTTATGCTCAGTGTGATCTGCATATCCAAATTTCACATTAAATTTTTCTGTAAATAGATTTATTCTTTTTAGACGAATTGCATCTATACTCGTTGGAAAATTTTGAAATCCATACATGAAAACTAGTTTATTTCTATCATATTTTGCAAAGTACCTGTTAAATAAATAGTCAATTTCAAGAATTTCAAATCCACTTATACCGATAATTAACGGTATATTCTCCGTGTTACAAAACTCAATTACCTTTACAAAGAATTTATCATCCGGAATACAACTTGGATGGATCTCTATAGCCAAGATTCTATCTTTTTTATTCTTTGCAATCTCCAGTGCTGCATTGTCAAGTACAGCTAAAATAATATTTGTATTGTTAATATAAGCATAATCAATAACCTCATTCCATTCTCCTTCACTCAATAACCACTTATCAATAGTTTTATAAATCGAATTTAAAGGAGTTAGGAAATCATCTTTGTTAATTAATAGTTGAAATTTTAATGCAATATTTTTCTGGTTACTCAAACTATCTATCATTTGTTTTAGATAGTCTTTTGATCCTTCATGACTAAATGCTGTTTCAGCGATTATAAATGGCTCTTTTGAAAATATTTCCAAAACTTTTTTGTCTATCATCAAATCAAATCACCCCAATCAAGAATCTCGTCTTCTATCATATCCCTATTTACCTTTCTTCCTATAACATATTTTTCTTCATCAGGCCTTATATGTGTGCCCGGCCTTTTGAAAGTAATATCTTCTTTATTTATTCGTTCACCAACTTTTAAATTTTTTGTCAATACTATGCTTCTTCTGAATTTTAATTTCTTAATTTGTTCAGCTGTAGAAACTGTTCTCTCAAAACTACCTAGTGCTTCATTTACAATCTTACTCTGCTCGACAATAAACTTCATTTCTTCAGGTTCTGCAGAAACTTCATGGTCCCAACCAGGTAAATCTTTATCTGTTGTGAAATGTTTTTCAATAATAGCAGCACCCAGTGCAACAGAAGCTATTGGCACAGACACTCCGATAGTATGGTCAGAAAATCCAATCGGATAACCTGGAAATATCTTTTGCAAAGAAGTAATATTATTAAGGTGGATGTCTTTTCCTTCTGGAGGATAAATTGAGATGCAATGAAGAATTATAATTTCTCTATTACCAACCGCCTCAATTGTTCTAACTGCAGTTTCGATTTCAGATAATGTAGACATTCCAGTTGATAATATGATTGGTTTCCCTTTATATGCAATATATTCTAATAATCTTAAATTGTTTATGTCCATCGATGCAACCTTAAAAAACTTCACATCAAGTTTTTCAAGCAAATCTACCTCATCCTCAGAAAAAGGCGTTGAGCAAAAATCTATGTTTTTTTTGTCACAATACTTTTTTAATAAATAATGTTGTTCTTCGCGCAAGTAGTACTTATCGACCATTTCTTTCAATGATCCAAAGTGTTTTTTAGGAGAATCATCATACTCTTGATTTTTTTCATACTCTGTTTGCGAAATTAAAGATCGATTTGACCAAGATTGAAATTTTACGGCATCTGCACCACAATCAACTGCTGAATCAACCATCTTTTTTGCCAAATTCATATCCCCATTATGATTCGCTCCAATTTCAGCAATAATATATGGTTTACCATAATTTTTTATTTTTTTATAATTAAACCTCACCAAATTAACTCCTTCAAATATTTTTCTATTTATACTTCCCCACCAATATTGATTGTTGGTTGTCAAGTTACTTAATAGTTTATCAGAATATTTATCAAATGATAAATTGAGTTCGAAATAAAATTTGTATAATTCCGAATATCGAAAATCAATATTAAGAAGATTAGAATAATGATCAATTTTAATCTCGATTTCTTTTTTTAGACCCTGTATGCTATCATCAAAATCACCTGCAATATTTTTGTCATGTATTCTATAATAAGTCTTGCAGTTTTTAATTTTTTTACCCATATGGCCATATAACAACAACAGAGAGAAGATCATCCAATCAAAAGCCTCTGTTTGCATATTTTTAAACATACTTAGCATTTTAAAACTAATTTTATTCAAATTTAAAGCTGTATTGCTAAGCCCAAGAAAGTTTGTCTCCATGATAGGATTAATTTCGTTAATAATCACTGGCAAATTACAGAAAAACCTATCTCCGCTACCCATATAGTACAAATCATTGTAAAAGAAACTATAAATAGGATCAAAATTTGATTCTATTTCACTTATTCTATTCTTAGAAATAGTATCATCAAAGTCAGTTAACACTAAAATATCATAGTTTTTTTCTAAGGCTACTCTAATCAAGTCAATTCTGAGTTCTGGAATTGTACTATTAAGTTTACTATTTACTAGTTCAACTTTATTATCTAAAGCATTACTCAAAACATCACATTGTTCTCTACTTAAATCATCATTTAGAAGCAGTACATCAAAATCTTTAGTGCTTTGATTGTTAATAGCTACAACATAATCTTTATAGTATTTATATGATGTTTTATATATAACTGTTCCTAAAGCTATTTTCATAATTATTACAATTCCTTTTATCGCATACTTAAGATACAAAACTATCTGAAGCGTTTTTCTTAAAACACCGTGCTAATTTGATATTTAACTATAAGCGGAGAACTACAAGCCATGCGGAACCATTTGTGACTATGACACTCTCCTGTGGAAAACTGAATCTTTATTGTGGCACTTCTTTTTAAACTACAAACATGAGTGGTTAAAGCAAGTGACAGCATTAGAAATTCACCCAATGAACTTTGGATGTTTCAATCTGCCTCATCAATTTTATCGCAAACCACAGAGCAAGGATTTCCATATGCAACTGAATTATTTCCAATATCACAAATTACCACGCTACCCATACCTATAACCGTATCCCTTCCCACTGTAACCTGTTGTTTCAACACAGACGCTGCTCCTATATGAGTATTTTCACCTACTGTTACATCACCACACAGGACTGCCCCTGGCGAAATATGGGCAAACTTATCAATAAAGCAATTGTGTTCAATAATAGATCCAGTATTTATAATCGCACCAGTATTTATAGTTGCATCCGCATTTATAATAGCATTCCTTCCAATAAAGATACCTTTATTAACTATTGCATTCTCACTCACAATTGCTGAAGAATCAATAATATTTGGTGTGTTAAATCCAATTATTTCAACTAATTCAAATATTTTTCGTCTATGACTCGTATTTCCAATACTCCCCACAGAGACAAACGCATTTTTATACCCTTCCTTAAATAATCTAACAAGATCATCATCTGTACCTATAATGTCTATCGACAATATTTTATTTCCTACATTTTCTTTTTTATCTATTATTCTAATTTCGTCATAATGAGATAAATTTAAAAGAGAATCTAAAACAGACTTACAATGCCCTCCACCACCAATTAATAAAATTCTATCATTCTTCATTCTCAAGTTTTCTTCGCATTTCTTCCATTTCATCAAGTTGACCCATATCAAGCCAGTTTTTTTCACTTATTGGAAAGACACTAATCTTCTCGCCTTTTGACTTGTACTTCTCTATGATATCAGGAAATCCAATTTTTGTATTATCATCCATCTCCTCAATCACTTTAGGTTCGACAATATACATCCCAGTATTCGCTAAAAAAGAAATTTCTGGTTTCTCCTTCATTACATCAATTTCTCCATTTTCATTAATTTCAATGACGCCATAAGGGATTTTTATATTTTTCAGTGAACACACCATCGTAATTAAATTCTTATTTTCTACATGATATTTATATATTTTTTCATAATCCTCTTTTATTAGTATATCGCAGTTTGATAATACAAATGCCGATTTAAACCTGCCTTTTAATAAACTGAGACCACCACCAGTTCCCAAAGGTTCATCTTCATCAATAAAGTCAATTGTATAATGTTTATTTACCTCATTAAAGTAAGCCTTAATCATATTTTTCTTATGATTAACGATAAGATGAAATTGTTTGCCTCCTTGCTTTACAAATCTATTTATAATATGCTCTACAATTGGCATTTCTCCAATTGGTATCAAAGGCTTCGGTAATATTTTAGTATATGGATACAATCTCGTACCTAGTCCACCAGCCATAATAACTACAGGTATGTCAAGAGTTCTTTTAATTCCAAATTCTTCTTCATTCCATAATACAATAGAAACAATTTCCTTCTCACTATTAAGTATTGGTAGCCCTTCTATGAAGTGCTCTTTCATAAACTCATTGGCAGTGCTCTTTTCAGACTCCATTAAATATCTAGGTTTGTAGTTCGCAATGTCCTTGACTAAAGCATCAATGTTGCCTTTTTTTAAAATCCAGCGTCTAATATCTCCGTTAGTAATGGCCGCGATGAATTTCCCATTTCTTGTTACAAAAATAATTTTTTTAGACACCTTATCAAGTTGCTCCATCGCTTCTACCATAGTAGATTCTTCATCGATTAAAAAATCTTTGATCTCCATCTTTTCACATCCTCAATATCGGTTACGTAGTATGTTACACATTATAAATATCAGTTTTGTATCTACCCAGATTTTCTCTAAAAAACGCAATAGTTTCGTATAGACCATCGTCAAGCGAATATTCTGGTTTCCAGTCTGTTAATCGTTTTATCTTCTCATTTGATCCAAGCAGGCGATTGACTTCACTTTTTTCAGGACGAAGACGCTCTTCTTCACAAATGATCTGTGCGTTGGGGTTAATCTGACGGATCAACTCTTCAGCCAATTTCCTAATGGAGATTTCCATTTGGGTTGCTATATTTATTTCCTCACCAATAGTTTTGTTGGAATTGGCAATTGCCATAAAACCGCTGACAGTATCCTTAACATAATTGAAATCCCTCGTTGGGGATAGCGATCCTAAATGGATTTCTTCATATCCTGCCAAAAGCTGGGTAATAATGGTTGGAATCACCGCTCGAGCTGATTGCCGGGGACCATAGGTGTTAAATGGCCGTACAATTGTTACCGGTGTATTAAAACTTCGATAAAAGGATTCCGCTAGGCGATCAGCGCCTATTTTTGTAGCCGAATACGGCGATTGTCCCTGAAAAGGATGTTTCTCATCAATGGGGACATATTGAGCGGTGCCATAAACTTCAGAGGTTGAAGTCACAAGAACCCTTGTCGTATCGAGATCTCTAGCAGCCTGTAAAACGTTAAGAGTTCCTTTTATATTAGTATCTACATAAGTATCTGGGGAATGATATGAAAAAGGAATAGCGATAAGAGCGGCCAGATGATAGACTTCATGAATTTCTTTCATAGCTGTTCGGACGCCGTTAGGATCACGGATATCGCCGGTAATTATTTCGATTTCTTTTAATATTTCATCCGGTAATACCTCCAACCAACCCCATGTGTTGAATGAATTATAATAAACAAATGCTCTGACTTTATTGCCTACTCTAACACATTCTTCAACCAAATGACTGCCTATGAAACCATCAGCACCGGTTATTAGAACATTTTTCATTACGCCTCCCTACAATAATTATAAACTGTATTTTCTAAAGCTATCATAATTCTTTCATTTAAATCACGATCTGACCAGAGCAGATCCATGAAAATTTCTGTCGGTCTGATTACACCTCTAGCTTTTTTCACACTATTTGATTCCTGTTTCAAGTTCTGAATTTGATTGATTAGAATTCCTTGCTCTACACGATTGAGTGGTAAGGCAATTGTTGTATAGAATTCATTGCCTTCAATTGTTCGAATTAATCTGTCCATATGATTGTGAGTATCAATAATTTGGTTTTTATTTTGATGTTTTACCAGGTTTTCAAGTTTCTTGAGGTCATGTCGTACTTTATAAATCAAATCTTCATAAGCTGAAAGTGATATCTTTAATGTTTTGATCCTTTCTCTCATACTTTTTTTATTGTACAAATTACTTTTAACAATCCTATCAAATTCGTCACCATTTACAATTTTTTGAGTTAATTGTTCTTTTATTAAACTGCTTAGTTCACAAAAGTCAGTGCCCTCTATTTTTGCACCTTCGATTGTAGTATTAATAACATTAACATTCAATTGTGCAATAGTTCGCTCCAACATTTTCTTCATCAATAAAAATGTTTCATTTGTTTCAATCATTTTTCCATTCACACTTGTAATTGCACTGCAATTCTGGATTTTTTCTGGTATATAGGTAATACCTTCCGAAAAATGTTTATTCTTTAAATATGCTAAATTTTGACCCACGAGTATTATTTTCTCAAAGCCCAGCTTTATTAATAGCTCAAGAGTTACAACCGCAATCGACGGCGCATCTCGAACTATTTCCAATTTTGGGCAATCCTTGTTCGGCAAAAGATAATTTGCTATTGAATCCTGATTCGTAATCATATGATATTTGGGACCTGAATATTGTTCCAATACTTCATAACCAACACTGGAACCAAAAATCATGGGAATCGACTGAATTTTTAACTCATTCACCTTCTTAAAAACTATTTGATTTTTCTCGGTTGGATCGTAGGTACACATAGCATGGGGATAAATTTCGTGATGAATCAAAGCATTAATGGCCGAACCCACCGAAAAAATAAAAGCAAGGCCTTGATCTTTAATTTTTTTCAAATTTTCGATTTCAAAATCTAGTGATGGCCCTGCCGCCACGAGGATTGCTGTTTTTCCTTTGAAAACGCCATTATGATCCATTAAGATATTCGGTGAATCTAATACTTCTTTAAAATTGTTGACACTATTGACTACCCATCGTTTTTTAAAAGCATAATTCGTATTCAAATCTATTTTTTTTTGTCGAGCAATTTTTTTAAATATCGCCAAAAATTCAACATATTCTTTTCCAAATAAATTTCTGTAAACTGGTAAGACACATAATATCAGACGTTTGTCTTTATTTGAGACAGTCTTATTATATACTTCTTCGACACTACTACCCACTTGAAGCAGTGCCAGATTTTTCAGATTTAGCGCGTTAAGTTTTTTTGTATTGAGAAAATCATCTAAAACCTCGATGGACGGTTCAACTATGGTAAATAACGTATTAGGATACAATTCACAAAATAATTGAATATGGTAGCCTAATCCAAAACCATAGAATACAACATGTGTATCTTCTGAAATGGATTCTTCTTTATCTAGTTCTTCAATTATTTTTTTTGCCTCGTTGATTGGATTATATTTACTATGTAAGTAAGTGGTTTGCTCATCCTTATGATAAACTAGAGTATCATTTCCATCCTTTGCTTTATCAATTGTGAATTGCGGGATCGCTTTTTTTTCTTCCCATTTTTTAATGGATTGGTAAAGATCAGGATAGGTCTTTTTTAAATAAACAATATTATCAGCTAACATAATTAGTCCCTTCACCTGGAATTAAAAAGCGAAGCTTATTAACACTCTCCTCAAAAATTGGCACTATCTCGTATAAAAGAAGATCACCAATTAACACATGATCTTTGTTCTCCATCGCTTTTTCCAAATCCGGTAAAACTAGCATGATTTTTCTAACCAACTGAACATATTCGTTCCAGGTAGAATGATTATTCGTAATTGCATCTTGATTTATAATCTGATCAATACGATTCTGGGTTTCGATAATCCATTGTATACCTTCAAACAAATCTGCCAGACTACTCCAGGCTTCTTCTTTTGGGTTTTGATAAAAAACCTCAGCTAGAGCTTTAATCGCACTAACTGCATTGACAAAATAATCGTATGTGGATGTCAATGTCTCACACACTAACCCCTCCTGCTGATTACATATCACTTCTATTTTATTAATTTTTTTTATATTTTCTAATAAATATTCATAGTATTCTTGAAAGATAGGTACTTCATCAATTATCAGGTGAGATAATTGTAAATGATTTACCTCCATTTTTTTTTCGATCAACTTTAATAATTCTTCTATTGTATTGTCCTGATTCAAAAACTCAAAGACTTCTTCCTGTATCTTAACCTTCATTTTTTATTTACCTCTAATCTTAATTGATAGCTTCATTATATATATCGACAAAATCACTATAATATTAAGTGCTATACTCTTAGTATAGTGTCAAAGATAAAATTTGTAAAGGCCTCTAATCTATTGCCATCAAAAAAAGCAACCATGAGTAAATCAAAATTGATTTCTGGTCGCTTTGTTTTTTGCTATAAATTTATGTTAAATAAGAAAAAACCGCTTGTTAGCGGTTTTTTCTGTATAGTTAGTATGATTATTGTAATAACTGAAGAACGCTCTGTGGTTGCTGATTTGCCTGTGCAAGCATTGATTGAGCAGCCTGAGAAAGAATGTTGTTCTTAGTGAATTCCATCATTTCTTTAGCCATATCAACGTCGCGAATTCGAGATTCTGCAGAGGTTAAGTTTTCAGCAGATGTACCTAAGTTGTTGATGGTATGTTCCAGACGATTTTGAACAGCCCCTAATTTTGCTCGCTGTGATGAAACATTTGCTATTGCTTCATCAATAGTAGTAATTGCACTATTAGCCGTTGATTGTTGTGTCAAATCCAAATCATTAACACCAAGCTCTTTTGCGCTCATATTGTCAATACCTAACGTGGTCGATTGACCTGTGTTCGCACCAATTTGGAATGTCAAGACATTTGAGGCATCAACTTGGATTGTTCCTGAATCAGTAGTTGTAATTGCATCATAATCAAGTTTCACGTTAATTCCATTAACCTTTGTGCCAGCTGCATTTTTCACTGTTACTTCTTCTTTTTTTGCAGTAGCTATCGTGAATGAAAGTGTACCATCAGTAGATTCTGCCCCTGAAATATTAATGTCGCCAATTACTTTAGTCTTCGACAAATCAATCGACTCAACTAATCGACCATCAACATCTGCTAATGATGCAGTGTTTGCTGTTTTGTCAACAGTAATAGTATATGTTCCGGCTTTTAAATCAGTTGTGCCAATATTACCACCTGATAAAGCCAAATCTGTAAAACCTGAACCCGTCACTGAGGCTGTTCCTGATAATGCAGCAGCTGTTACAACTGTCGTTACTCTATATGTTCCACCAGCAACACCTGCGTCTACACTTACATTATCATTAACAACACCTGAAACACTAGTGGTGGTTTTGATTTCTTTGTCACCATTTAACAACTTCTGTGTATTAAATTCAGTATCATTTGAAATTCTATCAATCTCTTTGGTTAACTGATCAATTTCTTTTTGAATTTCACCACGATCTGCATCGGTGTTGGTATCATTTGAAGATTGTACTGCTAATTCTCTCATTCGTTGAAGAATAGAGTGTGTTTCGTTTAACGCGCCTTCAGCAGTTTGGATTAGTGAAATACCATCATTTGCGTTTGTTGAAGCTGTGTTTAAGCCAGAAATCTGACCACGCATTTTTTCTGAAATTGCCAAACCTGCGGCGTTATCGCCTGCTCGGTTGATTTTTAAACCTGAAGATAATTTTTCTAATGACTTAGAAGTAGCCGACGTGTTTGCAGATAACTTGTTATAAGTATTTAATGCTGCGATGTTATGATTGATTCTCATTGTTTTTTCCTCCGTTTTTTTATTGGCCGAAACCCTCGACCTGGGAATTTTGTTAGGCTTTCCTTCGTACGCAAGGCCTGCCAAATTATTAAAGCTTGTTCGCTCTTGTTATTAATATCGTCTTATCCTGCTTTTACTTTAGGTTTTTTTAGTATTATTTTTTATTTCTTCTACTAATTTCCCCCTATTCTAAAACCAACACAATCTGATACCAATAGCCGTATCACCAAGAGATCAAGATTAATACTCTTTTTAATCTCTTGTTATTAATATCGTCCTTCATCTTTTTTTCTTTAGCATTATTTTAACTTTTTTGCTAAATAAAAAGTTCTCTCAATCATCTGATTTAATATCAAGACAATTCAGAGAACTTGATTTTATATTCACGCTTTTTGGTTCAACTGTATGCCTGTTGACGGCACAGTATTTTGTTCGAAACCAATCGGCGGACTGTAGCTTGGATCAGCACTGGGTGGAACATAGATTGGGCCACCAACATATTTAATAATAACCTCGGCTCGTTGGGTTACAACCATCTCAAGATCTGGCGGTAAAAACTCAGTTTTTAAATTATCTGCCGCCGGCATGCCACCAGGAAGGGCACTCATCGGAATGCTTAATTGCATACTACCTGAATCTGCACTGTCTTTATTATTAACCTTGTTTGCCATGGAGTCAATGCTTCGGTTCGCCTGGGTAAACCGGATCGCTCTTGAATCTCCATCCTCCATTTGGATGTTTAGTTTTAACTTACCATCATCGCCTATTTTTGCAGTCGCTGTGTAGGTCGGATTATCCCAGTTATAGGTTGAACTAGGTACAAATGAATCGCCCACTGCAATTTTGATTGGCTCACGTTTGACGACTTGCTGCTGACTAACATTATTACTTGCATTAACAGCCTGCACCGATGAAAGTGCCAGCGTTTCTTTTTCAACAAATTCCAGTTTTATGGGTACTGTTTCGATGGTGATTAACGGTTCCATTTTTCCTCCTTACTAAAGCTATTCTGATGACTAACACATTCCAAAATGCTTTGATTTGTTTATTACATCATTTATAATATTATCTCATGTAATCAAATACAGACTGTTGAACCACACTTTGCCCCATTTGAAGTGCCGCTGAATACGCTACCTTCTGGCTTTGGAAAGCAATGTAGGTATAGGCTGCATCAACCCCTTCAACTTGAGTCTGTCGTTTTTCCAGATTAAAATTCTGCGTTTCATAACGGTTGGTCATAAACTCCAGATACTGAGTTTTTGCACCAATTTCTGTTGTCGTCTGAAAGGTTTTTTGACTATTTGACTGGTATAAACCATAGAGGCTATCTACTGTATCAAATGAATAATCGCCTTCCGGTTTTTCGAACTCTGTGGCAATTCTGCCTAGTAAATCATAAAGATTGTTTGAAACATCTTCTCCCGAAACCGTAGTCGAATTTATTCCATTTCCGACAAAATTAACTCCTGGGACAGAATAATTAAACACGCTATTTCGTTCCACTTCACCTGAGGTTTGGTCGAATGATACACCTAAGCCAATATCGACGTACAAAGAATCTTTCTTTAATGATTCTAACAATTCAATCTCTGCTGGCGTTCCTTCATTCAAATCATCCAAATTTGTGCCATTATATTGAAGTTTATCATTCACAACTACAAACGGTTTTTCGTTATTACTTCCTCCGAAAAGATACACACCCGATGTACTGGTATTAAGAGTTTCCAATAACTGACTTTGAATGGTACGAAGTTCGGTAGCAATAATCTTTCGCGTATCTTCGCTTTGGGTCCCGTTCATCCCCTGCAAAATCTTATCTGTCGCTTCAGCGAGCGAAGACTCAATCTGACCTACAGTACTTTCCGAGTTCGTTAAAAAGGCATCAGCATGTTTTATGTTATCCTGATAACCTTCTACCTTGGATAGGTTCCGCCTTATTTGATAGCCCCGAACGGCCGAGGATACATCCTCAGATGTTCTGGCATATTTTCTGCCAGTGGCCACCTGGGTATTCAGTTTGTCCAAATCTACCGATAAATTATTTAAATTATTTGAATATCTTGAGGTCATCATGCGATAGGTAATTCTCATTTCTTCACTTCCCTTCCGTTATATACGGTATATATGGTAAATCCAACCGGACGTTTATACGCCCATCTTGTTAATGACGTTATCAAGGTTTTCATCCAGCACGTTAAAATAGCGCATGGCGGCATTATAGACCTTCTGGAAAGCCGAGAGGTTAATCCCCTCTTCATTTAAAGACACCCCTGAAACCGAATCCCTGGAGTCTGAGATGGTCTGGAATACATTCGTCGCCGTTTTAGAGAAGTTGGTATACAGCTCTACATCGGTTCCCACTTCACTAACCACGCTGGTCATGTATTCGTTAAAAGTTCCTGTTAAGATGGTGCTTCCCATACTATCTTTAAAATCAATCTGATCACTCATTCGCTTAATCATTCGCAGAACATTATCCGGTTCTGTTGGCGTTGACTTATAATCAGTCGTCGCTGGCAGACCCTCAATAAATGGTTTTTTGGTCGTGTTAATGTAGGACGGGTTTTTTAACCATTCTGTTGATACCTGAATATTTCGGGCTGTTAAGTTCGCTGTTGTCGATCCGGAATCATCGGTAAAAAGGTTTAACGGTTCCGTATTTAGTTTATAACCGTTAACCAGATCCGTCGTGTCTTCTACAAAAATATCACTGTTTATTGAATTAAACTCTTCGGCAAACTTGTTTGCCATAATGTTTATTTTCTCGTTATAATAATAAATGCCTTTGGCACTATTTTCAGTCACACTTGCAAAGGTGCCCTTACCATTGATAATGCTCAAATAGCCATAAAGCTTACCATCACTAATCAGATCGTTGGCATCATCCCTTAGGTTACCTTTTGTGTCCACCACTGATAACTTAACATTGAGGGGGTCAGTTTTAGCGTCCAGACTCATCTCCCCATATTTGCCATTATCGACAATCATAATCGGTTCGCCGCCACTCGGATTTTCCATGGTAATGCGATAATGAGGGATGGAAAGATTTTCCGAAATAACATCGACTGGAACCATGCTCACTTTAATATTAGAAATCCCTGACAATTTGTCAATAAGCAAATTACGCTGATCATAGAGCTCGTTGGGGGTATTGCCATAGATTTCTTCCCGCTGAATCTGTTCATTTAACGCCGCGATATTTTTGACAAAGGTGTTAAACTCACTATCAACCGTTACTTCAAGGTTCTCGGTCTGCTCGGTTCGAATCTCGTCAAGCTGATTGGCATACATGTTCATCATTTGAGTTATTTTTTCTGCTGCCGAACGCACAACCTGAGCAATATCCGATGTGCCTGGCGTTTGTGCCAAACTATTGAGATCTAGAACAAAGCTGGAAAACTCTCCCATCAGGGCTTGCGCTGACGCTTCATCAAAGACATCTTCTAAATTGGTAAGCCCTTTGACCATGGTTTCGTAGCGACTATTTTCTGAATTCTGGTTACGGTACCGGGCATCGATATACGGATCTCTGAGTTGGGTTGTTCCGGTGGCTTTTGCGCCCAACCCAGAAGAAATTTGTGGATTGGCGTATTTTTGAACCATGCCACTATTTGTTACGGAGACAACATCCACCCGTTGTCTGGTATAGCCTTCTGTTTTAATGTTGGAAATGTTGTTCCCAACAACGTTGATACTTGCCTGACTGGCCTCCATGGCTCTGCTGGCGATATTATATGATACAAATGTTGCAGCCATTATTTTCTCCTTTTACTCTGATCCCTGTTTGCGGGCGAGGGTCTGAACCTCGGGCGATTGATAATCGCCCCTACATTATACGATTTAGGAGGATCTGACCCCCGAGCACGTATACTAAACACTCTTTTCAAAAGCACTGGGAAGTTTGACACCACCCTCTTCTTTGCCATCTTCTCCATAGGTTGTTTTTTCCTGTTTTGCTTCAAATTGCGCAATATTCTTGTTGACCATATGCAATTTTGTTTGCAGAAGAGTCTGACATTTATCTTTATAAAACTCTATTTCTTTAGCGACTTCTTTAAATTCTGTCAGCAGTTTTGCAAATCGTTCTTGCTCGTCTTTGGGAAACTGACCGATTACTTCACTAATGTTTTTACCACTAACGCCCAATTTTTCCATATAATCGGCAACATCCTGATCAAAGTTCTTAATCTGATACAAAAAGATCTGCTGGTGATTGAGGTTATCACTTAGCTCATCGATGCTGTTACTCTGAATCAGCATCAGCTCATCTTTAAGCTTGGGTATGGTATCACGATGAAGCTTAATAACCCCGAAAAGATAGTCATAAAAACTATCTAAAGTTTGTTTATATTTTATTGTTTCAGGCATAGTTAAGCCTCCTCGAGAATTTTATATTTTCTTATTTTAGAAGCGAATCGACCAACGCATCGGTTGATACGTGATAGGTTCCGTTTTTAACGGCTTCTTTTAATTCACCCAAACGACTTGATTCTTTGACGGTAACATCGTATAGGATCGCTGATTTGGCGGTAGATACGCGATTGTCTTCAAAGGACGCACTACGGCTGTTTGAAATACTGCTGCTGTCTTGTTTATTCTTGCCGATGTCTTTTTTCTGCGAATCCAGACGACGGCTCGATTCTGCTGCTGTATCCTGACCTGTTTTGGATTGAACTGCGGGATTATTGCTTGATAAAATTTTCATGACTAAACCTCCTTCTTTATTATACAATAGGCGTTTGCAAAACGCCACAGCCCGCATAATTACGGGATATTTTTAACATAAAAAAATATAACTCCTCACCAGATTGTGATAAAATTGAGTTGCTTATAAACAAAGCTATCAACCTGAAAGGAGTTATATCATGACTATTTTATCACAAAAACAGCTTTCTTTGGCTGAAGTTTATTCTGATTGTACTCATTTTTTTGAATATGACAAACATCACTTTCTTTCACTACTGGAAGAGAATCTGAATCTTCACGCGTTGATTCCGCATTCATTTTATCAGCATTACTATTCGGCTCATGGCCGATATCGAGATTTTGAACTTTGTTCGATTCTCTGGGCGCTGATCCTGCAGCGGATTTTTTCCATCCCCACGGATACACTCCTGATTACTTTTCTCAAGTTTTCCAGAGAACTCCGCGATTTCTGTGGTTTTAACCGGGTTCCCCACGCATCGCAACTAACCCGTTTCAAAAAAACATACCTGATGGACTTACAATCGCTCTTTCATCGTCTTGTTGATGTAACTGAACCGATCTGCCAGAAAATTGATGCCGAGAAAGCGATGATGACCATTTTTGATACCTCAGGAATTGAAGCCTACGTCACTGAAAACAATCCAAAATTTGCCAATAAAATCATTAAGCAGCTCAAGGCATTTAAAAAATCTCACCAGCTTGATGACGCCTATGATCCCTATAAGGCTGCTTACGGTTCAATGCCCACGCACGCAAAATCCAACCCGGAAATCAAACAGCTCTACATTAATGGACATTTCTGTTACGTCTACAAATTCGGCATCATCACCAATGGACTTGGCATTGTCCGGGATATCACTTTCTATGATGCGAATTTTCTGGCTGATCATCCGGAGATTTCTGTCGAGAAAAAATCAGATTCTCCCGATGAGGACAAATCGCTTCATGATACTAAAGCCCTGATTCCGGTTCTTACAGACTTCTTTAAAAAGCACCCGCTGATTGTCCCCAAACTTTTCATTGGTGATGCTGCGTTTGACAGTTCAGCGATTTATCAGTCCCTCCTTGGGGAGCTGAAATTTGAAAAAGCTTTCATTCCATTGAATCAGCGTGGTAAACTTTCCTATCCGGATTGTCCGGTTAATGCAGATGGGATTCCCTGTTGTCCAAACGATCCTTCTCTTCCCATGAAATCCGAAGGGCGGGCCAAACGAAAGAACGGCCTGATTCGGTTTAAATTCACCTGTCCCAAAACAAAATGGATCAAACAGGAAGCCGGGAAAGCCAAACGTCAGTGTTTCTGTGAAAATCCTTGCACTTCGTCTTCCTGTGGTCGGATGTTTTACGTCTACCCTGAAAAAAATCTCCGGGCCTACCCCGGAACCCTTCGTGGGACACTCGAATGGGCTCGAATCTATAAGATCCGGGGCGTCGTTGAACAATCCATTAATCACTTCAAAGACAGTTTCTGTCTTGCCAACCGTAAAACTCAAAATGCCAAGACACTTCACGCCGATTTGCTATTGGCCGGAATTACCCAGCTGATTACTGCAATTCTTTCCGATACGATTCATCAGCATCAGTACTTACGCAGTCTTAAACCACTCGTTGCCTAGTTGGACTTTTTATCTTCTTTGCCCAGCTTTTGTTTTTGCGCTTTTTTTCTCATCTTCTGCAACATTTTCTTCGCTTTGTTGTTCGTTTCCCTTCTGACTTCATGAAGTCTGTCTGTTTCTTACCGCCGAATTCTCTGTGCTCTAAATCTTTTTCATTTCGCAATTACCTATATTATACAATACGTTTATTTATTTTTGCTGATTAATCTTTATTTTATCTCTTGTTATACATATCGTCATTATAAAAGAATACTTTAGAAAAAGATAGAAAATAATTGGGGGGAAGGGGGGAAGATATACAAATAATCCAAGCATCATCTGTAGTGATGTCTGGATTATTGGGGGACTGGCGATTTTCCAAGCGATTGATAATGACCTAGGGGTCAGACCCTTGCCCCTACGGGTTAATTCGTTAGGTTCCTGTAAATTATTTTGTTGCGTTTCGCATGCGGGCGATTGATAATCGCCCCTACGGGTTAATGCATTACGTTAGTGTTTTTATTGCGTTGGTTTATTTTTGTTCGTAGGGGCGGGTAGTACCCGCCCGTGTCTGGTGATATAACTATTTTGATAAGAACCGGATGATTTCGTCGGCGATGCGTTCCAGAGACAATTGTTTATCCACGGCGCCGATATTGTAGGCAACCATCGGCATGCCATAAACAATCGAGGATTTTTCATCCTGGCCAATGGTGTAGGCACCCTTTTTATGCATCTTAAGCAGACCGTTAGCACCATCCCGGCCCATGCCGGTAAGAATGACGCCAAGCGACTGTTTTCCAGCCACATCAGCCACAGAATCGAAAAGAACGTCAACCGATGGGCAATGGCCGCTAACCTTTTCTTCCTGGGTACACTTAACACTATAACCGGGTCCTCTTTTAGCCAGCCGCATCTGGTAGCTGCCGGGGGCAATTAAAACCCGACCTGGTCTTAAATCATCTCCGTCCGCTGCTTCTTTAACTTCCAGCTCGCAGGTATTATTTAACCGTTCGGCATAGAGCTTGGTAAACACCGGCGGCATATGCTGAACAATAATAATCGGGGGCATATCCCTGGGCAATCCGGAGATAACAGTATGAATCGCGTCGGTTCCGCCGGTTGAGGCGCCGATAGCTATGATCTTGCTTTGGGTGTCAATCCCCTGATTGGCAATGGGATGGCTGGGGGTATAATCACTTTTACGGTTGCCAACCTTAGCCGTGGAGGCAATTTTAATTTTAATGATTAACTCATTGACAAACGAAGCCATGCCACCCGGCCTTGAAACATTGGGCTTGGTAACAAATTCTACGGCACCGGCATCAAGGGCGTCCAGGACATTCTTAGAAACCGAACTGACCACAATAACCGGCAAAGGGTATTGGGGCATCAGTTTTTTTAAAAATTCGATGCCATTCATCTTCGGCATTTCAACATCCAGGGTCAATACGTCAGGCTTTAATTTGATAATCAAATCTCTGGCCATATAGGGGTCAGTTGCTGTTCCGACGACTTCAATGTCGGGATCTTTCGATATTTCCCTTGATAGAGACTCACGAAAGACCAGGGAATCGTCTACGATCAGCACCTTAATTCTCTGCTTAAGTCTCATCACGGCTCCCCTTACTATTTTTCTTCAAGTAATTCTTCAATCACTTCTATTTCTTCATTTTTTAACAACCGTTCGCAGTCCAAAAGCAATTGAACCTTACCGCCGGCCTTACCAATCCCTTTCATAAAACGATTTTCAAAACCAGTTTTGTTTGATGGTGGTGGTGCAATTTCTTCATCGTCGATGGTTAAGACTTCCTCTACGTTGTCGACAATCAGTCCCACAGAGACTGCTTCAATGTCAATGACCACAATACAGGTTCGGTCGTTATAATCCACGGGTTCTTTACCAAACTGTAGTCTTACGTCAAGAACCGGAATAATCTTTCCACGCAGATTGATGATCCCCTTGATATAGGTTGGCACTTCCGGGACTTTTGTAATCGACTGCATCCCAATGATTTCAGTAACATATTTTATTTCAATGCCAAATACTTCTTCCTCTAATGAAAAGGTTAGAAATCTACCGTGCTGGGTATCTTCTTCCAGATTGTAATTATCTACAACATTCTCTGCCATTATAAATCTCCTCTTTAAATATTTTTTTAAAGTTTTCGTTGTTACCATTATACTTGAAACGTTTAAAAAGGTACACCCTAATTTATTCATCTCATTAGTAAAATTCTTGTTCTTTTTCTACCCGAATAAACGACTTTTAAACCTTAATTCAATTTAATAAAAAAGCTGGGCATGAAATGCTCAGCAACGGACACGGTTTAAAGATCAGAACTCTTCAATTTTCCGATTGAGTGACTGGATTTTCATGATGCCGGTTGCCAGATCAAAATATTGGGTTCGTCCAAAATTCAATCCGGTATCTTCTGCCAGAATGGGAATCCGCAGCTGGTTTAACACCTGCTTGACGCAGATTATATTGCGTTCACCGATGGCACCCAGCTTACTGCCCGGCTGAACCGCAAACATCTGGGCGCCGCCAGCAATTTTTGCTACAATGCGGTTATTGCCGCATCCGGCTCGCTTCATTTCATCAACCAGATCAACAATAGCGGTATCCGCAAATTTTTTGCGATTTATATCTTTATTTGAAAAATTAGTGCTGTCCGGCAGCATAATATGCGACAATCCCCCAACTTTTGAAACCTTGTCGTATAAGCATACTCCCACACAGGAACCCAAAGCGTAGGTGACGAGTACCTCCGGGCCCTTCGCTAATTTATAATCTGATATTCCAATTACAATCGACTTGCTCATATTTCGAGTCCAAGTTTTTGCATAATCGTTTTTAAGGTATTGATTTCGGCAAACATGATCATATTACTTTTTAAATCGTTGGTTTCACCCAGGAAATTTTCTTCAATAAACATTAGTTTGTCACCAATTGCCCCAAACTCAATAATTGGCACACTCATCAGAGCACCAACCATATCGATGGCGACATAAGGAACGGAGACTTCAATGGTTAGTCCGGTTAATGCTGAAATAGCATTGACATAGGATGATGCCAGAATATTACCGATTTCTTTGATCCCTGAAATCTTCATTTCACTCAGTTCTTCATCACTTTCATCTTCACCAACCAGAATATCCATGATGCTTTTAGCGTCTTCCACGTTCAGTAAAAACATGATCATACCATGGGCATCACCGCTAAAATTGACCAACACCGCCACGGTCATGGTTTCTGCCCCACCCAAGTTTTCAACAGCTTCATCAAAGCCGGTGATGCGTACACTGGGAACACTCATATCTACTTTTTCATCTAAGATGGTGGCTAAGGCGGTCGCTGCATTCCCAGCTCCGATATTCCCAATTTCCCGGAGCATATCAATTTGCATTTCATTTAGTTCATCGTAGTTCTCGAACAAATTTTTACCTCTTTCTAACTAATCTAGTTTCTTATCATCACATCATCCCGTTGACAATATCATCCTGATCCCAATAAATTTTGCAATGTTCCAAACTGTCAAATTCAAATGAAAAGAGCATATCACCAAAGTAGATTCGAGTTCCCTGATACAGTTTTCGTTTTACTGAAACGGAACCAAAATAATTGACAATCCCCTGATTCTTTACATAGCCGATGGCGTTCTCAATTTCTTCGAGTTCTTTTTTAAGTAGCATAAACTGTCTGTCAATTTGTTTTTTCAGGGTTTTGACTTGCTCCATTCCAGAACTTTTATGATTGCGGTTTAAAATACTGTTCTTTTCCTGCGTTAATAGTAATCCATTGATCTGCGCTTCTTTTGCTTTATTTTCTTCAAGTTGCAGTTTTGCTTCTTCTTTTTTTAGTTCTAATCGGTCGAGTTCAGCCTGATCAACGGCTTTTTCTCCCAGGATACGAATCACCGTGGGATATTCCCGTTCGTTTCCAATATCTCTGGCCACAAGCTCTCCCCGCAGCTTTATTTCTCCACCAACAATCAATTCCTTAGAGCCGGACAGGTGAATGTTACCATAGCAGGTTATTTTTCCGTCGATAATATAGTCCACGGTGATATCACCTTTTACATTTAAACTGGCATTTTCAATGTAATTACAACGAAGGTCTTTTCCAGCAATCACTTCGCCAGCCGTTCCACCATAAATCCCTTTGGCGATTACCAGATTTCCGGCTGATTCGATGACCGCATCTTCTACCACGCCTTTTATAATCAGGTTTCCCCCGGCTTTAACGCTAAACCCGCTGCTGACATCGCCATCAATGGTAACGTCACCAGGAAAATTGATATTTCCAGTTGAAAAATCGATATTGCTGCGGATATGCATCATTTCATCAATATTGATTGTGCTAACAAATTTTATAATGCCATCACAGTCGGCCATCAGCTTTGATTCATCTTCATTCAAACTGGTGTTCTTTCCGGCTGGCACCTGCGGCTTTCGGCCTTTGTAGGCAGGAATTGGCTGTCCATAAAGGTCTTTCCCCTCTATTCCCGCTGTTTCTTTTTCGATCTCGCAAAGAACCTGACCTTTTTGGGCCATCTGGAAATAGTCAAGATTTTTATAATCAACCGTTTCGTCTTCACTGTATTCCGGTTTATAATCGGCATCTTTTTTTACGAACAGCTTAACGACGCCATCTTTGCCATCAACAGGAGCTGTCGCTTCTGCTACTTTAATGCGGATATTAAAAATTGGCCGTTGGGCCAGTTTTTGAACCGCACTGTCGATGATGCCATGCTCAATTTGTTTTTCCGCCAAGGCCGCAAGTAACGCTTCTTTTGTAAAAACGGTGTTGCCTTCTTCCTGCTTTTCCAGCTTGATGAAGCCTTGTCTTTTATCGTCACTGATACTGACCTCAATCAAGTTTACATTTTCTGTTTTTGCATTCTCCTCACTCATAATCCATCCCCTTTTCCATAAACATTTTCTTAACTCACGTGTCCACTCTAAACAATGTCTATCTTAACTGGTTGACTGTCTTTTCCATTTCGTCGGTAGATTGAACAATTCTGGAATTAAACGAAAAAGCCCGGTTTGATTCCAGCATTTTAACCATTTCTGTGGCCGAATCGGTAGCTGATGATTCCAGATAGCCGGTTCTTATGATACTTTGCGCATCCGCCTCAGGCTGACCCGATAAATCCGATACTGCGAATTGATTGTTTCCCAATAAGGTCAGACCATAGGGATTATCAAAAGCAAAAACCCCCAGGGTCGTGGCTTCAAAGCCATCGGTAATATTGATGGTGTTTCCGTCCTGTCCCAGGACGTAGTTTCCTCTGGCATCAACTAAAAAATTTTGTTCACCTTCAACACTGATGTGAAATACCCCATCTCTGGTGTATGTTGTGGTATTGGTTTCTCTGTTTTGTATAGCAAAAAATCCCGGCCCTTCAATGGCACAATCCAGGGTTCGTCCGGTTGGTTTAAGAAACCCCTGGGTAAAATCGATACCGATCTTTTGAACCTTAACACCATGACCGGTGCTGATTTCAACGCCGCCACCACCATCAATATTTTCGTATAATAATGCCGAAAATGCCGTATTCTGAGGTTTAAATCCAACGGTATTAATATTAGCGACATTGTTAGCAATGGTATTAAGATTATTTTGTTGCGCGATCATCCCAAGTTTTGAAGCGTAAAATCCTCTTATCATAATCGTACTCCTTCTTTTTTAATTATCCGACTCTACCGATGGTATTCGACGCAATTTCACTGATTTTATCAAAGATCTTAAGCATCTGGGTACATGAGGTAAAATTGTTTTGCCTGGCAATCATGTCACTCATTTGATCGGTCATATTAACGTTGGATTTTTCAAGAATTCCCTGCAGTAGACTGAAACTTCCTGCTTGCGCTGGCTGAAAGCCGTTTTCGGCTTGAAAGTAACCCTCACCAACCTGGGTGAGTTCATCCCCATTTGCGACTGTTGAAATATTCAGAACGGCTACCTGAGCGCCATTTTGAATGATAGTACCGTTGGGATTGACGGTAAATTCGCTACCCGTCAGTTGAATCGGTTGCCCACCATTGTTGAGCACCTGGCCCACCCCCGGCAAGGTTAAAAAGCCTTGCGCATCCAGTTCAAACTGGCCATTACGGGTGAGCACCTGGCCAAAATTAGCGTTTTGAATCACATAGAAGCCCTGTCCCTGAATGGCCATATCCACGGTGCGATTGGTTGTTTCAAAAATACCCTGGGTAAAATCGGTGAATTGCCCATCATTAACCGTAATGTAAGCGCCCGCTCCAATTTCGGCCTCAGCGATTCTTGGGTTTGTACTCATTCGTGAAATCATATATTCGGCAAAGGTTGACTGGACTGTGGATTGACTTTTATAGCCTGCCGTGGTGACATTTGCCACATTGTTAGCCAATACATTGATTGCTTTTTGTCCGGAGAACATGCCAGCTGCTGCTGCGTATGATCCTCTATCCATGGTAACACCTCCTGTTAATAGTTTTTTAAGCGATTTCTCATTTTAATCATGGCCTGGGAATGGATCTGCGACACCCTTGACTCGGTCACCCCCAGCACCTCAGCAATTTCTTTTAATTTTAGGTTTTCATAGTAGTAAAGCGATACCACCAGCCGCTCTTTTTCTTTTAACTGATCGACCGCTTCCCCCAGCTTTTCTTTTAGTTCATTATAGAGCATTCGTGATTCTGGTGAATCGTCGGATTTCTCTTCCGTTATCAGCGGGGATACCTCCATCATTTTTTCATTAATCGCCTCTTCATAGGAAAGGACAATGGCGTTGTGCCGCTGCTGTAAGATCTTTTGCAGGTTTGCCTCGGAGATTCCCATTTTTGCGGCAATTTCTGCTTCTGAAGGCTCTCTTTCCAGTGAAGCATATAATTCACCGTAGGTTTCTTCTAGCACCTTGGAAAGACTCCGTTGGCTCCGCGGCACCCAGTCCTGTTTTCGCATAAAATCGACAACTGAACCTCTTATCTTTAGCGTCGCAAAGGTTTCAAATTTATTGCCCAAATCCGGATTGAACTTCTCTACCGCGTCAATTAACACAATCATCCCCTGATTGACCATATCGTCCAGTTGTCCAAAATTATTGTAACTTCCCTTAAACCGTAACACAATTTTCTTGACCAGACCAGTATATTGCAGCACAATTTCATTACGAACCTCGGTTGTCCGCTGTTCTTTATATAATTGCCAGAGCGCCATGATCTTTTCTTCTGTCTTCTTTTCCTCCAGCGTTTTTTCTCTTGGTTGTTTGTCTGGCTTCGTTTCTAAGCTCTTATCTTCGTTATTTTTTTCTGCAACATTCATTTTGACACTCCTTATACTTCAAAGGATTTGCGTGGATTAATTTTCCAGCTTTATCATTCCGATCACTTGAATCTGAATATTTGTATCTATTTCATTAAAGGAAAGGACGGTTAAATCTGCCAGAAATTGTTCTATTAATCGCTTAAAATAAATACGCACGATGGGGGAGGTGAGAATAATCGAATGGTCAATAATTTCTTTTAGCTTTTCGATTTGCTCGGTTACCTTCTCGACAATGGTCTGCACCACCTGGGGATCAATAGCAAGGTAGGTGCCGTGTTCATTTTTCTTAGCCGAATTAAGAATAATGTTCTCTATTTCCTGATCCAGAGCAATGACCTTGATGCTATTGCCATCGGTATATTTTCTGGTAATGGTTCGTTTGAGCTTCTGCCTGACATACTCAGTGAGCATGTCGGTGTCTTTAATATTCATGCCATGATCACCCAGGGTTTCTAAGATACTTTCCAAGTCTCTGATGGGAATCCCTTCATTTAAGAGATTTATGAGTATCTTTTGGAAGTCGGCAATCGAAATAATATTTGGGATAACATCGTCAACAATGGCCGGGTTTGACTTTGATACATTTTCCAGCAAGGTATTGATATCCTGTCGACTTAACAGCTCATGCATGTGCTTTTTAATCACTTCTGACATATGGGTCACAATAACAGACAGGGCATCAATAACCGTATAGCCATAAACTTCAGCCAATTCCTTTTCATTCTCGGTGATCCATTTCCCTTTGATGCCATAGGCCGGCTCAATGGTTTCGATCCCGTCAATGGGCTCACTGGTGTTTGACGGGTCAAGGGCCAGATAATAGCCTACCAGTACTTCACCTTTGGCAATTTCTTCCCCTTTAATTTTTATTATATACTGATTGGGGTTGATAAGTCCATTATCTCTTAACCGAACAGTCGGAATTACCACCCCCATGTCAACAGCAAATTGTTTTCTGAAAATAACAATGCGGTCGATAAAGTTACCTGAACTCCCTTCATCGACCATTGGCAATAGCGAATAACCAAATTCCATTTCAATTGGCTCAACGCCAATGACATTGTAAACATTGTCGATGTTTCGGTAGAAGTCAACTTCACTGCTTTCTTCCTGGACCAATTGGGTCATTTGTTCGGCTTCATCCACTACCACTTTGACGTTGGAGCGACGAATCAGTAATAAGCCAAACCCGCTGAGCAGTACTGCCAAAGACAAAATCTGGAATGCCGGCGCTCCGGGAATAAGTGCCATTGAAGCGATAACAATACCGGCAATGACTAAAACCTGGGGTTGCGATAAAAACTGGTTTTTGACATCCACATTCAGGTTGTTTTCGGACGCTGCCCGTGTAACAATCATCGCGGTGGCAACAGAAATCATCAATCCCGGTACCTGACTGACCAGACCATCCCCGACGGTAGCAATCGTATAGACTGAAACGACCTCTGCAAGGGCCATGCCGCCCTGCAGCATCCCAATTATCATTCCGCCGACAAGATTAATAACGGCAATGATCATTGATGCGACCGCATCACCTTTTACCAACTTGGTGGCCCCATCCATGGAACCATAGAACTCAGCTTCGGTTTGAATTTTTAGCCGTCTTTCCTTGGCCTCAATATCGGTAATTGCACCGGAACTCAGATCGGCATCAATGGACATCTGCTTTCCAGGCATCGCATCCAGGGTGAACCGGGCGGAAACTTCTGAAATTCGTTCGGCACCCTTAGTGATAACAATAAACTGTACAATAACGATGATAATAAAGACAACAAACCCAACGACAGCATTACCACCCAGAACAAAGGAACCAAAGGTTTCAATGACGGCCCCGGCTTTCCCACCATTTGAAAGAATCAGACGGGTTGAAGAAATATTCAAGGCCAGCCTTAACAAGGTGGTAATCAAGAGCATTGATGGAAAGATGGAAAAATCCAGAGGCCCTTTGATATACATGGTGGTTAGTAGGATAATAAGTGATATGGCTATGTTTAAAATAAACATGAAGTCCAGAATAAACGGTGGTAACGGGATAATAATTAGAGCAATTGTCAGAATGACAAAGACAACAACAAGGTTTTGGATAATTTTCATTTGACATTTTCCTTCTTTTTATGGCTGTAAACCCATGCCATTAATTCTGCCACAGCTTTGTAGAGTTCAGCGGGTATATAGTCATTGATCTCGACAGATTCATAAAGACCTCGGGCGAGTGCCTTGTTTTCCTTGACAAGGATTTTGTTTTCTTCTCCAACTTTAACAATTCTCATGGCGATGTGGTCTTTTCCCTTTGCCAATACCAGAGGAGCCACATCATGATCCATATCATACTTTAAGGCAATTGCGTAATGGGTCGGATTTCTGACAATAACGTCTGCCTGAGGCACCATTTGCATCATCCGACTCATACTCATTTCCCGTTGTTTTTGTCTGATTTTACCTTTAATTTCGGGATTTCCTTCGGTTTGCTTGTATTCATCCTTTACTTCCTGCTTAGTCATTTTTAATTTTTTCTCATAATCGTAGCGCTGGTAGGCATAATCCAGAATCGCCACTACTGAGAAAATCAAACAGACCGTTTGTACCATGGACAGTGTTTTCTTATTTAAAAAAATCAAATTCGATTCAAGCCGCGTTGCCAGCATATCCGGTGTCATCGGAATAACACTTAAGATTGTCGTATAAATTACCCCAATAATTAAGGCCACCTTGGCCATCGATTTAAGCAGTTCAACCACGGATCGTAGTGAAAACATCCGTTTAATGCCAGATATTGGGCTGATCCGATTAAATTTTGGTTTTAGTGCGTCTCCTGTAATCAGAAACCCGGTTTGAACGCCTGACATAATAATGGCAACGAACATGATCACAATCGCCACTGGTAACACAGATACGAAATATACCATGGCAGCCTCTCTAAAAAGTTGGCCAACGCCGGTTACGGTTAAGGTATCCATGGTCACAATTTTATCCATTTGTCCGCGATAAATATTTTTAAGTTGCTGGTAAATAAAAGGCAACATCAGGTTTAGGATGAAAAATGCCATAAAGAGCAGTACAACACTAACCACGTCTTTACTCTGAAAGGTGTTACCCTTTTTTCGTTCATCTTTTCTTTTTTTCGGGGTCGCTTTTTCTGTTTTTTCTGAGCCTGCCATGCTATTCTCCGATTAGATTCTGATTATACAAAAAAAGTCAGCACCTGAGTGATCTTTTCCATCATCAGCAAATTCATTCGGGTCATGAAATTTGCTAAAGCCGGTATCAGTGTAAAAATAACAACAAAACCAATCATTACTTTGATTTGAATGTTAATGACAAAGACATTAATATTAGGGACTAGCCGCATCAGGATGCCCACCGCAAACTCTGAAATGAGCTCGGTGACGATAATGGGAATGGCCACCTGTATTGCATAAATAAAAATATAATACATTAGCTCAATGATATACACCCCGACTCGGTCACTGACATTGCCGATACCCAATGGCAAAATCTGAAATGATTGAATCACAACCGAGAATAGGGCCAGGTGCGCATTTGAGACAAAAAAGATGAGTACGTACATCGATGTTAATACGTTTCCTGTGACGGTGACATTTGCCCGGGTAGCGGGGTCATACATCGAAGCCATACTGAGTCCCATTTGCATATCGATAAATTGTCCACCCAGTTGAAATACCGAAAGAAACATTCGCATAATAAAGCCAATCACAATCCCAATAATAAATCCCTGTAACATTGCGCCAATAAATTCAATGGCAGAATAGTTTATAACCTGAACCATCCCCAGATTAAAAACCGCATATAAGGCAATCGCCAGCGATAGTCCCACCTTCATGATATTCGGGACCCCTTGTCTGCCGAAGATGGGATTAAAAAAAATCACGCCCGCGGTCCGGCAACTGGCTAAAAGAAAAATCAGATACTGATTCATGTCAAACGTCATGTTTATCACCCCTGTTTATTTCTTTAGATCTTGGTCGCGATTAGTTCAAATATTCGAAAGAACAGATCCATCATCTGCTGTAACATCCAGCCTCCCAGAATAACCATCATCAGGCCCGTGATGATCAGTTTTGGCACAAAGGTCATGGTTTGTTCGTTAATTGAGGTAGCGGCCTGAATAATTGAAATAACCAGCCCGACCAACATACTCGTTAAAAGGATCGGCCCGGCTACCTTCATTCCTGTAAATATTGCATCTCTAAAAACTCCGATTAAATCGCCTGTACCCATACGCTACTCCCTTCTTTTAATTATAGGTCATGATTAAGGTTTTAACCAATAGACCCCATCCATCCACCACCACAAACAACATGATTTTAAATGGCAGAGAAATCATAACCGGCGGGAGCATCATCATCCCCATCGACATCAGCACACTTGAAACGATCATATCAATGAGTAAAAATGGAATAAAGATTAAAAATCCAATTAGAAACGCCCGCTTTAATTCGCTGATGATAAAAGCTGGAATGACAATCGTCAACGGTAACTCTTGCGGCGCCAGATTTTCCACATTCTGCTGTCCAGACTGAATTGACAAGCTTGTAAACAAGTCCACATCAGTCGTGGTCGTTTGCTTTAACATCCATTCTTTAATAGGGACCACCGCTTGATCCAGAAACTGTTGGGAGTCGATGGTACCGGCATTATACGGCTGCAATGCGACCGTATTAATCTCTGTTAAAACCGGAGACATCACAAAGAATGTAATCGCCAACGCCAATCCGACCAGGATCTGATTAGGCGGTGTTTGCTGGGTACCCAGAGCATTTCTTAAAAAAGACAAGACAATAATGATTCTGCCAAAACAGGTCATCATCAATAGCAAGGTCGGTACAATCGCGATGATCGTCATTAAGACGATAATTTTTACCGTATCTGAGCTTTCACCAGCTAACAGGCCTTCCACGGAAAGTTCTGCGCCATGGGCCTTTGTTGCGGTCAGAAAAAACAAAATGGCCAGCATTGGCATGATCATCAGTGCTTTTTTTAAAACCAGGCTTCTGTTATTTTGGGTCATACTGTTTTTATTCATTCTGCTTTTCCTTTTGAGAAAATGATTTGACCATACTCAAAAAGCTTTCTTTTGATATTTCCTGCTTTTTTTGAAAGGAAATTGGTTCATCCAATTGCGATAAGATTCGAATATTTTGTTCGGTGACTCCAATGAGGTACTGAACCCCTTGAATGTCTACAATGATAATTGAGCCGCTTTTGCCAACAATCAGTCGTTCAATTACCTGGATATGCTGGCCACCAGACAGTGATCCCGGCCGCTTGATAAAATGTTCGACATACCATCTGCTTCCATAATAGGTTAAAACGATGACGCCAACGGTCCCCAATAGTGCTAAAACAATCGAAAAAACATCACTCGTAAACACGTTGGACCTGCTTCTCTTTACTCGCCAAGGGCACTTTTAACGGTTTGGATCAGACGATCTGCCTTAAACGGCTTAACAATAAAATCCAGGGCACCATTCTTGATGGCTTCCACAACCATCCCTTCCTGACCCATAGCAGAACACATAATGACCTTGGACTGCGGTTCATAACCCTTAATGGCCTGGAGCGCCTGGATGCCATCCATCACCGGCATGGTGATATCTAAAAGCACCAGATCCGGCCGATTTTCTTTATACTCCGCCAAGGCAATTTCGCCATTTTCTGCTTCAATAAAATCGGAGTAACCCCCTTTTTTTAAACTATCTTTGATCATCATACGCATAAAAGCCGCATCGTCCACAATTAAAATCTTACTCATCTTATTCTCCTTTTATCTATTCTTCTCATTTGTTTTTGTCTTTATAATTTTTAGCTATTTTTGGGGTCTGGATTTTCTCTGACTTTTATGATTTCGGTTATTTTAACGCTATAGTTGTCATCCACAACCACCACATCCCCTCGGGCGATTAATCGTCCGTTGGCGATAACATCCACCTGATCTCCGGCCTGTCGATCCAACTCGACGATGTTTCCCGGGGTTAATTCGGCAATGTCTTTTATTTTTTTTCTGGTTTTACCGAGTTCAACGGTAATCTGGATGGGTACAGACATCAGCAAATCCAGATTATCTCCGGGGATGTTGACGCTTTGATCGACCCCTAGCTGACGATACTCGTAAGAGTTTACCTGTACCGGTTGCTGCGGTGACGCATAGGCTGCCGGTGGCGGGTCATTTCTAACCACCCGGGTTGGTTCTGCTTGGGGTGTTTGGGTTGCTTGGGGTGGTTGCTGATATGCCGCTTCCGGTTGAACCGGTGCCTGCTGAACGGGTGGAGGCTGAACCGGTGGTGGCGGAGGCGCCGCCGCTTCTTCTTCCTCCTCATCCATCCCGCTTACACCCATGGACATGGATACAATCTCCCGGGCTAGATTTGGTTCCATGGCGCTAATAAATTCACTTTCAACCAGTCCTTCAATGCTTAAGTTAAACTTTATGCTGACCAGGTTTTCACCCTTGAGTGAAAACAACTCGCGAATACTGGACTTATTGGTAGTATCCAAAAGGATTGGTGGTGAAATGTTGACCACCTTTCCCAAAAATGATGCCAGGGCTCCAGCAGCTGCCCCCATCATCTGGTTCATGATTTCGCCAATCGCACTCTTGCTGATCTCATCAAACTCGATATCATCGCTGGTTTCCATGTCAAATAGCTGCGACAAGATCTTTTTCATGTCTGACTCTTGGAGCAACAGGACATTGGCACCTTCAATGCCTTCGACATAATTGATTAATACACCAATTACCGGTTCAAGGTAAGCGAACTCAAAGGCGTCTACTCCGATTGTTTCAATTCTTGGGGTGGTAATGTTTACTTTAGTATTTAATATGGTGGACATCGCAGTTGCCGCTGTCCCCATACTAATGTTCATCACTTCACCGATGACATCAATTTCCATACCGGACAGTGCTTCTGGATTCTCTACTACGTCTGTCATATGAATAGTTCACTTCCTCTCTCATTAAGCTCTATTATCTGTATTGCTCTTTTTTTCTTGTAATCTCCCATTTCGCCTCTAAACCAGACCTCGTCATTGACAACAACATCCACCAGGGAATTTGCCGGTTTGTTTAGCTTAATAATATCGCCCACTTCCAGTTCGTAAATATCCCGGGAGATAACTTCGGTATCACCTAATACACCTTTAATTTCCAATTCGGTTTTTCTAATTTCATTGATAATATTTAGTCGTCTTTTTTCCTCTGCCAGATGATCTCCTCTTTTTATATTTTTCTTGGTCTGAGACATCTTCTTTTTGAAGAGCATATCCAAGGTCGTTGCCGGAATACAAATATTTATTTTTCCCTGTGTTTCATTTACCTTGATGCTCATGACAATGATAACCACATTCTCATCAGCCCCAACGCCCTGTAAAATCCGCGAATTGGTTTCAATTTTCATCAGCCTTGGAGCAATCTCCAGATAATCAAACCAGACATTTTTCATCAGGTTAATCATCCCGCGATAAAAATATTCCATTACGCCGATTTCTATTTCAGTAAATTCCCGGTCTTCCTTTAGCGGCTTTCCCGAGCCACCCAATAGTCGGTCAAAACAGCTAAAACCGACGTCCTTGGAAAGGTCCATAATGACCAGATCTTCTTCATCTTCACTGTCTTTTATATCAAAATCGATGAGACCCATCAATACCGAATCAGGAAGCGCATTATTAAATTCATAGTACTGCTGTTCTTCCACTTCAATAATTTCTACTAAACTATAAGTTTGCAGAACTCCTGTTATATGAGAAGACACCAGCCTGGCATAATTTTCATAGATACCAAAAAGATGTTTAAGCTGCTCTCTTGTAAAAAGCTTGGGTCTTCTAAAATCATAGTCTTTAACCTTTTTTCCCGAACTGGTGCTTGGCGCTTCCGGTTCGTCTTTTCCGCTGATTAGGCTGCTTAAAAGGCTATCAATTTGACTTTGCGAAAGAATTTCTGCCATGTTTGTTCTCCTCGTTATTGTCTTCTATTACTCTTTTATTGTACAACTACTGCGGTATCGCTTCCTTCCGCAATGTCACTGAAGAAATCATCGGTTTCAGAAATAATAATTTCAACCCGACGATTCTTAGCTCTGTTTTCTTCTGTATCATTTGGTGCAACTGGTCGATACTGGCCAAATCCTACTGACAACAATTTTGAGGGATCACTGATATAACCATTTTGAAAAAAACGAAGAACCTCATTGGCACGATCACTGGATAAATCGCGATCATCCACCGGCGAATCGGCCTGGGCTGTGTGACCATCAATCCGAATCGACCTAACAGTCGGTTCCACGGCCCTAAAAGCCAGACCGATATCTGCTAAAATTTGCTGGCCGCCCGCTTTTATCCGGGCACTATCCGGCTCAAAGAAGATCGATGACATGAACTTGATTGCAACCGCTTTGTCATGCTTTTCGATGCTGACAGCATCTTCCAAACCATTTTCTTTGGTATATTGACTCAAATATTGGTACAGATCTTCCAGATCAACAATCTCTTCCACGGTAATGTCTTCATTGGGTGACGTCGCCGCATCTGACTCGGCGGCACTTCCTGTTGTTTCAAAAACGGCCGCCGGATTGAAAATTTCAACCAGCTTTTTGTACTTTTCGACATCGATTGTTGACATGGAAAAAAGCAGAATGAAAAAAACTAAAATCAGGGTGATCATATCTGCATAGGTATTCAGCCAGGCGTCTTTATTGACCGGTTTTTTATTTTTTCTACGCTTTGCCATATTGTATACCCCTATTTTTAGCTTTCAACATCTTTTCCTTTTTTAGCTTTTGCTTTTCCACCTTTTGCTTTTCCGCCCTTTGTTGGCTCTTCTCCATTTGCTTTTTTGATCTCGGCCTCAGTTAGGAAGTTCATCAGTTTATCCTGGATATATTTAGGATTCTCGCCTTCTTTTATCGCGACCACCCCTTCAATTACCAGCTCTTTAATAAGCAGGTCACGTTCCTGAGCTATTTCAAGCTTATTCGATATCGGCATAAACAAGGTATTGGCAAGAATTGAGCCATAGAGGGTGGTAATCAGTGCTACCGACATGTCAGAGCCCAAGGTACTGGCACCGCCCTCAAAACTCATGTTTTTTAACATATTAATCAAACCGATCAGCGTACCAATCATCCCAAAGGCTGGTCCCAGGGCAGCACCCATATCATAAAGCTTTCGTTCTTCATCGTTTCTCGCCGAAATATAATCCAATTTCTGGTCGAACCAGGACCGTAACTTGTCCGGCTCAATGGCATCAACAATTCGCAAGACACTTTCCTTTAAAAACTCATCCTGAATATCAGCGGCTTTGGCTTCGAGTGCCAACAGTCCCTTTCTTCTGGCCTCTTTAGAAAGCTCTGTCAAAATTTCGACGTATTCGGCTGGATCTTGCTTGTTTTTAAAAAAAATCATCTTTAAATGTTTTGGGATATGCGTAAATGATTTGATGGGAAATGCGGCCAATAAAACAAAGAATGTTCCGCCAATGGTAATAAAAATACTCTGAACCTGAAAAAAGTTCCCGATCGCACTAACGTTAAATCCGGTTTCTCCAAATGTCATCCCAAAAAACATGGTGAAGACGACTAAGACGTAGGCAATGATTGTTGTAATTTCCATAAATATATACTTCCTGTCAGAATTTAGTGGTTAACGGCTAAAAATATTTCGTTTGTAGGCAATGATCTTTGAAAGGACTTGCGCTGAACTCTCTGTAACCACGTAGTGTTTACCGTTCATCAATCGAATGGTTGTATCCGGTTTTTCTTCAATGATTTCAATGATCTCACAATTCAGCAGAAATTTTTCATTCTTTTGTTTGTTCAATCTCGTCAATTCTATCATATTTCCACCTTAAAATATAGTTTTTATTAATTGATTTTCAACTGATCAGAACTTTTTAAATTCATTCTGTCAGTCAGCAGTCAGTCACCAAATGGGTGGACCACCCATTTGGTGACTGACCAGGATAAAAAGTTCTACCCGAAGGAGTTTTCTCCTTCGGGTGAACAATCAGTATTTAAACTATCGTTTTAAATTAATCAATTCTTCCAAAATAGAATCAGAAACCGTGATAATTCTGGAGTTTGCCTGGAAACCACGTTGGGCAACAATCATGTCGGTAAACTCCTGAGACAAATCGACATTTGACATTTCCAAGTTCGCTGACTCAGTCCCGCCAGTGCCGTTGGTGCCGGCTTTTGCAGCAATCGGTTCGCCGGAGTTGGCCGATTCCATGAAGTAACCATTGCCATCTTGAAGCAATCCGTCGGTGTTGGCAAATTTTGCAAGGGCCAGGTAGCCTAAGGTGACGGGTTTGTCACTACCAGTTTCCACTTTACCAATGGTAGTGTTCGCTAAAACCGCATCGGTATTAAAAATAGTATCAAATTGTGCCCCATCAACTGCCAATGTAAGTGTTCCACCTGTTAATGGATTTGTCAAAGCTACACTTGTATCTGCGGGGTCAAACGTATAAGTATCCGATGTTTTCAGGTATTCGGTTACACCACCCTGATTTTTAACGGCTGCAACCACTGAAGTATAGCCATCTTGACCGATATCACCAATATCTACGCCACTTTCTAAATCTGTATCTGTCGACACTAACTTCGTTGTATCAATTTTAAGTCCCGGCAGATTTGCAAATGTCAAAATTCCACTTGAAGATAACGTTCCTGTCAGATCTGCTGTTATCGGAGTAGTACCATCTTTAAGTGTTAAAGCCGCTGGATCTAGTGTGTACACATTACCAGTTTTTGTCAATGTCAACGTTCCTAAAACATCTGCAGTTGGCACAATTGAAATTGCGTCCATCTCAGTAGCGCCATCTTCAACCTTCAGCATGTCACCAACCGCTAATTGTACATTACCAGTATAATTAGAATCCACCGGAAGCGTTATCCCATTTAACCAGCCAATTCCAGCTGCTTTTGTGAATTCCGGATCGCCGGCTTTAATCCCTGTGATCTCACCGGACTTACCAATGGTAATGCCAGTATATTTTTCCAGTTCTGCCGGGTCAACATTAATTGCCTGCAGTTCTTCAATCCCTAATGTACCATTGGGGTTTAAAACAGGATTACCATCAGCATCCAGGCCGATTCCCATAACTTTGCTTCCAGAGCCATCGGTCAGATTACCTTCGGCATCAAATTTTAAATTACCAACCCGGGTATAACGGTTGGCGCCAACCGTCGGTTGCACAACCAAGTAACCTTCGCCGGCAATATAGACATCCAATGCTCGGCCAGTAGATGCTCCGGATGAAATGCTATTAAGCATGTCAATACTACTAACCTTCGCTCCGTAACCCAACTGACTGGCATTTGTACCTCCAGTGGTGGCAGTTGCTCCAGTAGCGGTTGATAAATTTTGATATAATACATCGCTAAAGACGACGCGGCTGGCTTTGAAACCATAAGTATTAACATTGGCAATATTATTACCAATAACGTTTAGCTTGGTTTGATGGGCAGCCATCCCTGAAATTCCTGAGTATAAAGATCTGATCATTTGTAATCCTTTCTGTGCCGTTTGAAGCTTATCTGTCGGTCAAAGCTTCATAGTTTCCTCATCGAGGTCCAACTATATAAATACAGCACCATCAATATCATTGAATAGTTTATTTTTCATTTCATTTTTGTCCATGACGGTGATCACCCGCTTGTCTGCTGCATTTACAATAAATGCTGAGTTATCCATCATAATTAGCGCATTCTCAATCCCTTTTTCCTGGGCTTTGTCACATGCATCGCCCAATTTTTCCAGATCAGTTTGTGTCACTGCAATGTTGCGCTGTTCTTTTCTGATACTGGCATGTTTGGTAAATGTGACGGTGTTCTTAATCTGCAAATCGAGCAGATCCTTGAAACTGGTTTCGCTTTTTTGCGAATCATTAACCACTTGTTGCTGACTGGTATCTTTTATTTTTTCTGCCTGGCGAATTATTGCGTCATTTAAGCGATAATAATTGCCAGTGATTGTGTCTGCCATTTTATCACCTCTTTATTAACAGGCCGTTAAATCAAGCTGTTAAATCTTCATTTTGCCTGAGCAACTTCCATGATGCTGCTGACTGGATATGAAACACCATTGACAATAACTTGTGCTTCACCATCATATAAATTAACACCTTGTACCGTCCCTGCAACAACATGAAGTGAACCGTCCGCAGCATTTTCCGCCAGCGTAACATCTTTGCCAATCAAACTCATCGAATACGTCGTTTTGGTCATCTCATTAAGCTCCGTTAATGCCTGAACCATCGAAAACTGTGCCATCTGGGCGGTATATTGGGATGTATCGGCGGTGTTGTTCATATCCTGATTCTGAAGCTGAGCGACCATCAGTTTTAAAAAGTCATCCATATCCAGAGATGTGCCCGCTTTTTTAGTTTGCGCAGCTGTCGTTGTTGCTGCTGTTGCTGACGTACTTAAATAATTGTTAATTCCATCGATTGCCATGATTTTTCCTTCCTTATACTCATTTTATACTAAGTAATTAATCCTTCGCTGTCCATTGTACTGAAGATTCTGGGCTAGACTAATCAGTTCATCATTGCTGTCTTGAGCACCATTACTAAAAGGATTATTTTGAATGGTTCCTTTGCTTAAAAATTGTTCTTTTAAGGGTGCATTGTTTTGCTGCTGTGAAAACTGTGAGCCATCATTTAAAAGAGAACCCATGCTTTCACCATTTTCAGTCGCTTCCACTGGTGTATTCAAGTGGACCGTTTCCACCTGGACATTTTGCAGAGCTAAGCCACGCACCAATTGATTGATTTGATTTCCCAATAGTTTTTGGGTTTCGCTGCTTGCTGCCATAATGTCAATAATGAGTTTCCCCTGATTATAACTCAGCTTAATATCAATATCACCCAAGTTATCCGGAGACAGTGTCATCTGTAATGTCATTGGTTTAGCTGGTTCGAAATTCTGGATAATCTTCTGCTCGACCTGTTGCGCGACCTCTACCTTGGCACTATGCCCAACTTCAGGTCCTTTATTTGAGCTGACGCCCATTGAACTAAGATCCTGAACGCCGCGTTCACCGGGATTCTGGTTTTCGGTCTGGTTGATTGCGCTTTTCTGAACATCCACTGTTTTTGTTTGTCCCAAACCCGTCTCTTTTGCTAAATCAGAATCGGCCTTTCCGTTGACAACGGTAGCTGCTTTTTCTGTCGCAATTTGATTCTCTTCCATTGGTTCAATACCTTGAGCAGTCTGCTGTTTTGTGTCATCGTTTAGGTTTGTTTTACCTACGGGTTGTTTTGAAAAATCAACTTTACTACTCACTTCTTTTGTTACTTCCTCCTCCGGTTTGGTCCCGCTTAACACCTCTAAAAGGTCTTCGGTTTCCTGATTTTCTACTTTGTCGGAGTTTTGTGACAAAACCTTAATATTTCCCATTTGCTCTAACTCAGCAACACCTTTTAAAACAGATACATCTTGCGCTTTCTTACTGCTGTCGATTATCGGAATCACTTGTTCTTGACTGATAAGATCTGCTGGCGTCGTTTCTTCTTGCCCTAAGTTCAGGCCAAGACCCGTTACGGCTGTCTTTTTGTCACCTTGAACATTTTGTATACCAATCAGTAAAGACGGATCAAGTGTTGGTATCAAATCGTTTACCTGACTTCCCTCATCCTTGAGTTCCTCTACTTTTCCAGATGGACTCTCGTCAGATCGAACTTCACGATCATCTGAAACGCCATCTGACAACGACTGTTCTTTTTCCCGTTGATTACTTTGTGCCGTTGACTCTGATGCTTTGCGATTTTCCCGTGTTTTCTCCAATTGACGATCCGCCTGCTTGATTTCCTGTTTTGACTGATTAAGCAGATCTCTAAACTGGGCACTTCTTTCCTGGCCTTTTGTGTGTTGGGTTGACGCGTTCTCAGCATTTATACTAATCCCCCGAACCCCATTGAGTGTCGGCTTTGTTGACGATTGAAACTCTAAATTCATTGTCTACCTCCCTTCGTTAAATTAATTCTTCTCCAAAACATAATTGTCTTGGAGCTAACTCGAGCACAATAAAGTGTTCGAGCATTATATCACAATCCAACGGACTGATATAACCGTATTTATTTTTTATTATATATCACTACTTTAATGCGACGCAACTCATTTAAGTGTTTTTAATTTCCGGGTAATCTCAACTACTGATCTCAAAATAAAGTACTCACTAAACGATATGCCTAAACCATTCAAACAAAAAAGCAACGACTCTGCCGTTGCTTTTAAATGTCATCACATTTTGTGATTACTTTTTTGCAACTGGCTGTCATATAACACTGTATTTAGACCCTATAGTTTTGCGCCCTTACTTTTCAGTAAGTATGCCAATATTATGTTGTTATAACATTACTCCATCTACGACTAGCTGTCAATAAAAATTTTCCTTTCCTTAAATTATAACGCGTGAAATAAAACTTATAACCGCGGTTTAGCTCTCTTTACAGCTGTCAAGTCCACCCTTTATCCGTTTTAATTCTAAGCGTGTTCAACCTTTGTTTCGCTGTCAAACTCACGCTGGGAAATGAGCCCCTGATGAAGCTTCAATCCCAGTATCCCATGGGCTATATTTGAGGCATGATCGCCAACCCGTTCGATGTTTGTTAACAAGTCCAGAAATATGACGCCGGCATAAGGATTACAGATTCCTTCATTAAGACGGCGAATATGATCATCTTTTAATTTTTCAGTCATTTCATCTATTTCTTCTTCTTCATCAAGAATCTTATAACACAGGTCTGTCTCTTCTGTTTCCATTAATTCTACCATATCCCGAAGCGTATTGGTAGTTAAACTGATTAAATTTAACACTTCTTGATTGGCAATATCACTAAAGACGATCTTATTGGTGGCCCGCATTTCTGCCAATTCACCAATGTTCATGGCGTGATCACCAATTCTTTCTAAATCATGGCTTCCTTTAAGGATGAAGGCCAGGCGCTCATTCTCTTCTTCTGACATGTTTTCATTGGACAATTTAACGGAATATTCGACAATTCCCTGTTGAAATTCATCAATGCGTTCTTCCCGCTTAACAACTTTTTCAACCAGTTTTTCATTGCCATCCATGATCGATTCGCAGGCGACTCTGAAATTTTTAAAACTCATTTTTGCCAGTCGATTCGTTTCTCTGACCACCTGACCCAGAGCAATGGAAGGATTATTAAACAACCGGTCATCCAACTGCAACCCCTTGTCTTCCTCTTTCTCCGGGTAGACACGGTCCAGAAAGCTAACAAAGTAGCCGATGATCGGGAGCAATACAATCGTATTTGCGACATTAAAAAGGGTGTGCGCCATCGCGATTTGACGGGCCACATTGGGCACCATATCACCGCCACCGTTAATCAACGAGCCTGAAATAGTAACGATGAATTCATAAACCGGATTGACAGCCACTAAATTATTGATGATGGTTAATAAGATCATCACCCAGACAGCACCGAAAATATTGACAAAAAGATGGATAAAGGCTGCTTTTTTTGCTGCTGTGGAGGTTCCGATACAGGAAAGCAGTGCCGTGACGCAGGTACCAATATTAGTACCAATAAGAATCGGTAAACAAATCTGGATTGCTCCAGTTCCCCCGATACTGACAAAAACCCCAGAAAGGGCCAGCGCCTGGAGCAAACCGATAGAAGCACTACTGCTTTGAACCACGGCGGTAATCAAGGTTCCAATCAGCACACCAAGCAGTGGATTTGTTCCATAGGTTGAGAGCAGGTAAATAAATTCTTCACTTTCTCTAAGCGGTTTCATGGCCGTTGACATGGCCGCAATCCCATAGAAAAGAATCCCAAAGCCAAGAATAATACTCCCCAGATCTTTATTCTTTTTCTTGGTACTAAACAGAGCCATCATTGCACCAATACCAATAAAAACCGGCGCCAACTCGGTGACATTAAACGCGATCAACTGGGCCGTGACGGTGGTTCCAATATTGGCTCCTAAAATAACTCCTGCTGCCTGGGTCAAGGTCATCAGGGCGGCGTTAACAAAGCCGACCACCATCACCGTGGTGGTACTGGAACTTTGGACAATCATCGTTACAACCGTCCCAACCAGGATGGCTTTAATCTTATTGTTGGTTAATACTTCCAGAAGTTTTTTCATTTTTGTGCCAGCAACCGTTTTTAATCCGTCGCTCATCATGTGCATTCCAAAAACGAATAACCCCAAGCCTCCAAAGAGACCAATCAGCATTTCTAACGTCATTTTTTCCTCCAAAAAACATCAAAAATTAAGATAGCATTCCAGCCAGGGAAGAAACCAGACGACCCTCAAAAATTTGGGATTACCAAATTGTCGCCTTTCATAATTAAAGATTAGACCATAGTGGGCCTAATCTTTTTGTTTTCTTGATTCACCAGGATAACTATCTTTTCTTGCTTTTCTTTTTCCTTAATCATTTGTTAACGACATTTTAACACTAAGTTTACATAATGAGAATCTTTTTTTCATTTTTTTTATGAATTATTTATTTAAATCGAGGCAAAACGCACATTATCGTTACCCTGGTTTATCATTGTAACCCATTTCAATGTTGTCCGAATCGAAATTAAAACTTGACCGCTAAAAATTAAACTTGACAGCAGCTCATCTTTTTGATATTCTTCATCTTAGTTTAGGATTTATTAAGAAGTACTTAACTTAATAGCAAAGGCATTGAGAAAAGAATAATCAGAGGGCCAATGGTTTAAAAGCGAGCAGATGATGGTGTAAGATCTGTAATCAAACCCTATGAGTGGCACTTTTTGAGCTGCAACCACTGCTTTCGATTAAGTGGTTGACGTGAAAATCGTTATAAGAGTAAGGTGGTTTGCCAGCAGTGGCAAGCAACTTGGGTGGAACCGCGGTTATACCGTCCCTTGTTTTAATGCAAGGGGCGGTTTTTTTAGTTTAGATACTAAAAATTTAATTAAGCAGGAGGAAAAAATGTCAGAATTTACAATGGCTGAAATTGTCAGTCTCGCAAAAATGAGGGGAATTGTCTTCCCCGGTTCAGAAATTTATGATGGTCTTGCCAACAGTTGGGATTACGGCCCACTCGGCGTTGAAATGAAAAATAATGTTAAAAAGGCCTGGTGGAAAAAATTCGTTCAGGAATCACCTTTTAATGTGGGTCTGGATGCCGCTATCCTGATGAACCCTAAAACCTGGGTCGCCTCCGGACACGTGGGTGGCTTTAACGATCCGTTGATGGATTGCAAAGCCTGTCAGTCGCGCTTCCGTGCCGATAAGCTGATTGCCGATTACTACTTTGAAAAAGGCGAAGATGTGATTGTCGATGCCTGGTCCAATGACGAGATGAAGGCTTTTATTGAGGAACATCAGATTGCCTGTCCCGAATGTGGAAAAATGGATTTTACCGATATCCGCCAGTTCAATCTGATGTTTAAGACCTTTCAGGGTGTCAATGAAGATACCGCCAGCGAAATCTTCCTGCGGCCAGAAACTGCCCAGGGTATTTTTGTCAATTTTAAAAATGTTCAGCGCACCACCCGTAAAAAAATACCATTTGGGATTGCCCAGGTCGGTAAATCCTTCCGTAATGAGATTACGCCGGGGAACTTCATTTTCCGAATCCGGGAATTTGAACAAATGGAACTGGAATTTTTCTGTGCCCCTGGCACGGATTTGGAATGGTTTGACTACTGGAAAGCTTTCTGTAAAAAATGGCTGTTCGACCTGGGTATGAAGGACGAAAATATCCGTTTCCGGGATCATGATCAGGAAGAACTATCCCATTACAGTAATGCCACCACCGATGTGGAATTCCGCTTTCCTTTTGGCTGGGGCGAGCTTTGGGGGATTGCTGACCGTACCGATTTCGACTTAACCCAGCACCAGAATCACTCCGGGAAAGACATGAAATATACCGACCCGGTTACCAACGAGAAATATATCCCGTATTGCATCGAGCCCTCCCTGGGTGCCGACCGGGTTTTTCTGGCCTTCCTTTGCAATGCCATGGAAAAAGAAACCATTACCAATGGTGACAAAGTTGAAGAACGAAATGTGATGCGGATTCATCCCTTCCTTTCAGCATACAAGGCCGCAGTTTTACCACTGTCTAAAAAGTTAAGCGACAAGGCTGGAGAACTTTTCACCCTGCTGTCTAAACACTTTATGATTGAATATGATGAAGCGGGTAGCATTGGCAAGCGTTACCGCCGCCAGGACGAAATCGGCACACCGTTCTGCGTCACTGTGGATTTTGACACCCTGGAAGACGAATGTGTCACCCTAAGAGACCGCGATACCATGGATCAGGTTCGGGTTCCTATTGCTGAGGTGGTTGATTATATTGCTAAGCGGATTGATTTCTAATTTGCTAATTAAGTAGTACCGACAATTATTACATCATGTTGTTTGCATCGAAGCGGACATGGCGATAGCCTGCGTGGAGGCAACGAGCCAATCACAAGCAGGCTTGTAGTTGGCGACTGCCCACGACTGATAAGAAATTTTTAATTTCTTATCAGTGTCCGATTCCGCAGCAAACAACAGATTAATAATTGATCGGTACGGAGTTTCCAGTACGCCTATCCAAAATTCATTATCATAACAAAAAAACCGCCCCCGTTCGAAACCCGTTCGAACAGGGGCGGTTTTTAAGTGATAAATTTTTTAAAGACGACTTAGGCTTCTTTGATCGCCAATACGTTCTGTGGACATGCTTCAACACAGATTCCACATGAAATACATTTTGATGGAACATCCCGGTCTTCTGATTTAACCAGCACTCCGAATGGACATGCTTCGACACATTTACCGCAGTTTACACATAGTTTTTTACTAATCATAAAGACGCCTTTGGCATTTTTTGTGATTGCACCGGCTTCACATACTTTTGCACATTTACCACATTGTACACATACCAATGTTTTTAAACTGCCATCATCTTTTGTGGTAATTTTAACACATGACAATTCTGAAACAGGTTCCTTGTAAAATGCGGTTGAACATGCTAGTTCACATGTCAAACAGTTAACACATGCGGCCTGATCTGCTACGATTACTTTTTTCATTGTTACTCCTCCTTAAGGACAATTTGATCAGATGATCAAATTTTTGTTTAAATTTTAACAACTGATTTTTATTCTACTTTTAAAGCCGATAATTGTCAACATAATACGGAATTTTTACAGCTACTTCTCATCCAGCCCCCACAATAAAGCCAACCCTGATACTATTTCTTAGTACTCTGCTGGCATTCTTTCTAAATACGGTTAAATTTTTATCCATTATTTCCTGACATTAAAAAAGCTCTCCAGAATTGGAAAGCTCTTTCGCGTTTAAGAATGTTGTTTAAGTTTTTCGGCCTGGTCACTGGTGACCAGGGCATTGATCATTTCATCGATGTCACCATCCAGGAAAGCTTCCAGTTGATAAACAGTCATGTTGATGCGGTGATCAGAAATTCGCCCCTGAGGGAAATTGTAGGTCCGGATGCGCTCACTGCGGTCCCCGGTGCCAACCTGACTTTTGCGGTTTTCGGCAATTTCACTTTGCTGTTTTTGCTGTTCGATTTCGTAAAGCCTGGCCTTTAATATTTTTAACGCCTTGTCTTTATTTTTAAGCTGCGACTTCTCATCCTGACAGGTCACTACCATCCCGGTGGGGATATGGGTAATTCGAACCGCGGAATCGGTGGTGTTAACACTTTGGCCACCATTACCGGATGATCGGTACACGTCAACCCTCAGGTCATTCGCACCAATTTCAATTTCAACATCCTCGGCTTCCGGCAAGACCGCTACCGTGGCGGTTGAGGTATGGATCCGTCCGCCTGATTCAGTACTGGGGATTCGCTGCACCCGATGAACGCCGCTTTCATATTTCAGACGACTGTAAACCCCGTTGCCTTCAATCGAAAAAATGATTTCCTTAATCCCCCCGATATCGGGTATACTGGAACTCATAATTTCACTTTTCCAACCCTGACGTTCGGCATAACGGGTCAACATTCGAAAGAGATCGCCAGCGAATAAGGCCGCCTCACTGCCGCCGGCACCAGCCCGAATTTCGACAATAACATTTTTGTCATCATTAACATCTTTGGGCAACAGTAAAATTCTTAATTCTTCTTCCTGTTCGATCTTCTTTTTTGTTAATTCCTCCAGTTCCGCCTCAGCCATTTCTTTAAAATCTTTTTCCAATTCTTTATCGGCCAGCATTTCTTTGGTATCATCAATGGCTGATAAGGTCTCTGAGAACTGATTGTATTTTTGAATGATCGGTTCAATGTGGGACTGTTCTTTCATCAGCTTTCGCCACTGATTTTGATCCCCAATGATCTCGGGGTCGCTGATCTTTTCGTTTAAATCAGCATATTTTTGGGCTAAAAAATCTAACTTATCTAACATAATACTCCTTAATTTTTTGAAATTAGTAATTCGAATTTGTTTATATCTGCCTTGCGATGATTAAAACTGATACGCTTCTTTCCATTCGTCAAAGAAAAAAACAGCCAGCGTTCCGGGTCCGGAGTGGGTTAAAACAGTTGGCCCTAATGGCACGATTTTAAACCGCTTGATATTTAATCGCTTACCCGCCATTTTTACAAATAGCTCCACCAGCTCCGGATTATCAGCATGGCTAATACCAATCACTTGCTTCTCAAGCTGATCACCGTTTGTTTCCAGGTAATCCACCATTTTCTTAACCAGTTTTTTTTCGCCTCTGACCTTATCAATCTGTTGAAGTTCACCACTTTTGTTTACGTCAAGCAACGGATTGATATGCAGCATATTTCCGATGATGGCGGTCCCCTTATTTAATCGGCCACCCCGATACAGGTATTGAAGGTCAGTCACCGTGAAAACATGTTTGATATGATCAATATAGTAGCTGATTTGTTTGATCAGCGTCTCCATGTCACAGCCTGCTGCAGCGACTCTGGCGGCACCATAGACAATGTGCCCCAGTCCATAGCAGACAGCTTTGGTATCAACGACTTCAAAGACCGCATCGGGATATTTTTCTCTTAAATCCCGTTTCGCCAGCGCGGCAGCCTGATAGGTTCCCGACAGTCCACTGGAAAAAGCCAGATAAATAAAAGGTTTATTTTCTAAGATTAAGTCTTCAAACCGTTTATAAAAATCCCCGTAAGGAATCTGAGACGTTTTATAACGTGTACCCTGTCGCATATTCTCACAAACTTCTTCAGATGATATATCAATACCGTCACGATAGGTTTTTTCATTTTCGACTACATAAACTGGCATGATTTCAATATTAAATTCTTGCTGATCCGTTTTTTCTATATCACAGGCAGAATCGGTTATGATCTTTATCGTCATTTTTCTGTCCTTTCCTACTTGATTTTAAGAAACTCATTTTATCACAGTTTAGTCATTTTTCAAAAACAATTCTTGGGCATAATCGCGAGGATCAGCAAACAACACCCTTCCCTTGCTTTCGAGATAATTAATTAACCGATTGTAATCCAGGTTGATAATCAATTCGTCGGGGAAATCAATCGCATCCAAAACCTGATCAACGTAGGGGAAATCACCAATATCGGTCGCAAAGTGGGTATCACTGCCAATGATAATCGGTATTTCCAGTTCTTTACAGCGATTGGCAATCCATTCGCAGTTGGGTTTTGAACCTCTTCTGATAAAAAAAGAACCGTTATTTATTTCAATCAGGGTGTTGTTTTTTTTGGCATCCTGAAGGATGGCTTCATAATCCAGCTCATAGGTGGGATTCCCCAAATGACAGATAAAGTCAATATCGGGATTGGCAATAGCCCCCAGGACGGCGCTGGTATTGACAGATTTTGTCTGCGGTTTAAAGGTCGGAGTGTGGAGCGATGCCGAAATGATTTCCAGAGATTTAATAAAATCCATCGGGATATCAGTATTTCCGTCGGCGTCCATGATATTACTCTCGATTCCTTTGAGGACTCTGACATTGTTTATTTTTCCGGGAATCACCCGATAATTAGCAAAGAACAAAGGCGTTGGTGCTCCAGGTAAAGCCGGACCATGTTCGGTGATGCAGATCATCTCCAAATTCTTTTTTGCGGCGGCATCAACTAACTCCAGGATAGTATTGTAGGCATGTCCGCAGGCAATGGTATGGGTGTGGGCATCTAAAACGTAATTTCTCATGTTATTTTCTCCTTCTCAATTGACGGTTCGTCAACGCTCAAACATCTAGCCGATTTGATTAATCCTGTTTTTTCTGTAGCTCCCGTTTTTGTGTGTCGAGATCATTCTGGTGAGCGACACGGTCGCAAAAGACCTGAGCTGAGTGATAACCATACTGTTTGGTACGATTGTTGATCGCCGCCGTTTCGATGATGCAGGCCAAATTTCTGCCGCCTGAAACGGGGATCATCACTTCCGGAATTTCGACCCCCAAGATATCCAGCGTTTGTTCATCCAGACCCAGGCGATCATAGGGTGATCGTTCATCCCAATTTTCCAGACGGATGACCATGTCAATTTCAACATCTCTTTTAACGGCTCTGGCACCATAAAGGGTTTTAACGTCAATGATACCAATTCCCCGAATTTCCATAAAATGTTCAAGCAGTACCGGGGCTGTTCCCATTAAATGACCGTCTCGGATCCGTTTCACCTCAACCACATCATCCGCGATGAGACAATGACCACGCTTGACAATTTCTAATGCCGTTTCACTTTTGCCAATGCCACTGGGCCCGGTAATCAACACACCGACTCCAAAAACCTCAACTAATACCCCGTGCAAACTGATCCGTGGTGCCGACAGCTGATCAATATAGTTAACCAGATCATAAAACAATGTGGTCGTATTTTCCTTACTTTTTAACAGGGTCCGTCCGTATTTTCTGGCCGCATCTTCAAACAGATGAGTCTCCTCCAAATCCCAACATACAATAAAGCAGGGAAATTCATAGGAAAAAAAATCGTCGATCTTTTTCTCGCGAACCTCAGGATCCAGATCCAGCAGATAGGAAACTTCCACCTTACCAATTACCTGCACCCGATTCGAATCAAAATGCTCATAGTACCCATGAAGTTGTAATCCCGGACGATTGATCCCACTGTTGACCAGGTTCAAATCCGCTGACTGATAATAAATTTTTTCAAGTTTGATATCTTTACAAAAATCGTCTAAATTTACTTTCCCATTCATTCTTTTGTTATCTCTTTTCATTGATTTACTACTAATTAGTTTACTCAAGTTATTCTACCTCAAAGTTTCCGTTGTTAAAAGTTTTTTTCACGACTTGTTGCGAAAATGTTCAAATACGGCCTGGGCCGTTTTAATCTGCATCCCGGGGACTGACTGTAGTTCTTCGATGGTAGCTTTTTTGATTTTATCCACTTGGCCAAAGTGAGCCATTAAGGCTTCGCGACGTTTTTTTCCGACGCCGGGGATTTCCTCAAGCTGGGAGACCAGCATTTCTTTTTTTCTTAAAATCTGATGATAGCCCAGGGTATAGCGATGGACCTCTTCCGAAATTTCGGATAGAAAAACCCCGAGTGGGGTCGCTTTTTTGATCGGATATTCGGTACCTTGATGAAAAATCCCCCGCAGCCGATGGTGATCGTCTTTAACCAATCCACACACCTCGATCGCAACGGTTGGATACAAAGAAACAATACTCTGTGCCGCATTCACGTGACCGACACCGCCATCGATCATCATCACTTCCGGTAATGGCAAGAAATTATTGCCTTCCGGGGCTTTCATGGCCCGTTCCATCCGTCTGAAGATCATTTCTTGCATGCTGGCATAATCGTTCTGACCTTCCACCGATTTAATTTTAAAGCGACGACAGGCTTTCCGATTTAGTTTACCCTCGTCAAAAACCACCATTCCGCCAACGTTATTGGTACCACTGATATTAGAGATATCATAAGCCTCAATCCGAACGGGACGCTGCGCCAATCCCAATAAATCCTGTAATCCATCCAAACGGCTTTTGGAGCGGATCTCTTTTTCTCGCTTTTCCAGTAATTTCTGTTTAAGTGCCAGGTCAGCGTTATCGGTCACCATTTCCAGCATTTTTATTTTTTGTCCCCGCTTTGGTACGTGAACCTCAATTTTTTTACCAGCCAGATCCCCCAGCCATTCTTCAATAACTTTTTTATCTTCCAATGGCTCTTTTAAAATAATCTCCCGGGGAATAAACCCGCAGCTGGCATAATACTGTTTAACAAAACTTTCTTGCACTTCTCTTGAACTCACACCCTCAACTTCTTCAAGAAAGAAATGATCCCGCCCCATCAGCTTGCCTTCTCGTACATGAAAAACCTGGACACATCCCAATCCATCACTTTTGGCAAAACCGATAAAGTCCTGATCCTGTTTAGCACTGGAGCTGATTTTCTGCTTTTCAACGATATGCGCAATGCCGGAAATCTGATCGCGGTATTTAGCCGCTTCTTCATAATTCTGATTCATGGCGGCAACAGTCATTTTATCATTGATATTTTTAAGTAGATCGGGATGGCGGCCGTTTAAAATATCCAAAACTGACGCAATATCTTTGGCATACTTTTCTTTGGACACATTTCCCTGGCAGGGTGCCTGACACTGACCAATATGATAGTTAAGACAAGGCCGACCGGTCTTTTTTCCATAAGCAACCTGACGGTTGCAGGTTTTTAGCGGGTAAATCTTTAAAATAGCTTCAATGGTATTTTTTACTGCATAGGAGCTGGTAAACGGACCAAAGTACTTGGCGCCGTCTTTTTTATATTCCCGGGTCATCAGTAGCCGCGGATATTCTTCCTGAACGGTCAGCCGTATCCAGGGATAGCTTTTATCATCTTTTAGTAAAATATTATAGCGCGGATGATGCGTCTTAATCAGATTACATTCTAAAATCAGCGCTTCCATTTCCGAATCGGTTACAATCGTCTCAATTGTTTCGATATGAGATACCAAAACCACCGTTTTAGCGGTTAACTGACTGGCACTATGAAAATACTGCCGTACCCGATTGCGCAGATTAATGGCTTTACCCACATAAATAATCTCGCTATTTTTGTTTCTCATGATATAGACCCCGGGGTTTTGGGGCAGATCTTTTAATTTTTCTTTATCATACATACTGGTCAACCTTAAATAAATATTTTTTTGGAATTTTTTGTTTATTCGCCACCTAATTTTGGTATAATAATAATACTTTTTTAAACATCAGATTATTATACAGAAAGGAAGTGTTACCATGTTTGAAAAAATAACTACAGATGGTCATAACACCCTGATTTCTTTCGGCAATTTTGAAGTGAAGATTGTTCCGAAAATTTATGGTGGATTTACTCTGACAAAATCAATTAAAGACAACCCCTTTAAAATCATCGAAATACGTGAGATAAGACTTCCGCTTTCGGAGAAGGAAGTCCTAAAGGAAGCTAAAGAGCTATTAAAACGAAAATATGAGTCCATTGATTTCAACAATTATTGTACCACATAAACCTTGAGTTCAGCTTTTTTTGATCCATCTCAACCCCGATCCCTGAGATGGATCTATTTTGGCTTTGTGTTTAGCCTGTTATCCCTAAGCGGTTGTAATAATGCCGATCTTTTCTTTAAACTATTTAAAGTGTTTTTTAAATAATTTGACATCTACCCTTGCTGGGTGTATAATGAAATGGAATTAAAGTGTATTTATTGATTTCACATATTTTTGCAAGTCATTTTTACGTTTAGATGATTTGCAAAAATATGTGTTTTTTGTTTTTGCATCACGATTTATAATAATATCTAGGAGGTACCTAAAATGAATAATGGTACAGTAAAATGGTTTAACGAGGAAAAAGGATTTGGTTTTATTTCAGTCGATGGCGGCGAAGATGTATTTGTACACTTCTCAGCAATTATTGCTGATGGTCGTAAAAACCTTGTTGAAGGACAACGCGTAACTTTTGATACCGAAAAAACGGACCGTGGCTTACAGGCGACAAACGTTTTTATTGCATAATTAAGTCTTTTTTAAAGCCCCACCAGCTTTGCTGGTGGGGCTTTTTGGCTACCGTACCGACAATTATCTACTATCAATTGTTTTTTTTATGATCTTCCACTGGCGCTTTATTGCTGACATGGCAGCCCGGGCAGTTGTCGCCGCCTTTGCAGCCTTCACAGGAAAAATCGCCTGATTTCATTTTTCTTACTTTCTTAAATATAACATAGCCTGCCGCACCTAAAATTAATGCTGCCAGAATCCAGGTAATCATCTTTTTTCCTTCTTTCTTCTATATATAATGCATTGAATATAATCGGTTGAATTTCAACCCACAATCCGACTGCCAACTTGATAAATCACAAAGGCAACCCCATAAGCCAAACCAATTTGATAAACCAGGGCGAATATAAAATCCCGCCAGTTTCCCAATTCCTTTTTCATCGTGGCAATGGCTGCCATACAAGGTGATGCCAATAAAATAAAGACGACAAAACTATAGGCAGATACCGGGGTAAAAACCTGACTGATGGCAACGGTGAAACTGCCATCCTGTCCCGATAAAAGAACACTCATGGTGCTGATAATCATTTCTTTGGCTGTAACACCCGTCAGTAAAGCCACGGAAGCTACCCAATTGCCAAAACCTAAGGGCACAAAAATTGGAGCGATAATTTTGCCAAACATCGCTAAAATACTTTCGTCTGGCGTTTGGGTCATCTGAAAGCTTAGATCAAAGCTTTGTAAAAACCACAGTACCACCGATGCTGCAAAGATAATAGTGCCGGCCCGAACGATAAATTCTTTCGTCCGTTGCCAGACCTGAGTCGCTGTATTTTTGAGCTTTGGCAATCGTAATGGCGGAATTTCCAGTAGGTAACCGGAATCAGCACCCTTAAACCAGGTTTTTGAAAGCACAAATCCTGAGGTGAAAACCACGGTTAAGCTGACCAGATAGAGTGAAAAAACCAGCACTGTCTGATACTGCGCGAAAAACACCGAAGCCATCAAGACATAAATTGGCATTTTGGCACCGCAGGAAATGAATGGCGTCAATACCGCCGTTAGCTTGCGTTCCCGTTCATTTTCCAGGGTCCGGGTCGCCATAATTCCGGGAACTGAACATCCCAACCCCACTACCATGGGAATAAATGATTTTCCCGATAACCCAAAATGTCTGAAAATCCGGTCCATAATAAAGGCAACCCTTGCCATATAGCCACTGTCTTCCAGAATCGAAATAAAAACAAAGAGCACCACCAGTTGGGGAATAAAGGTCAGTACCGCACCAACTCCGGTAATAATGCCATCATTAATAAGGGCGATGATCCAGCCCGCAGCACCAAGACTCCCCAAACCTCTTTCAACCGCAACCATCAACACATCATTGATAAACCACTCAATGCCACCGATGGTAATCTCCCCTACCAGAGTGATTGAGACATAATAGATAACAAACATAAAGAAAAAGAATATCGGTAGCGCTGCATACCGATTCATCAAGACTTTATCCAGTTTATCCTGAAATTGAATGGCATTATCTTTCGTCTTTTTAGTGGCCCTGGTGATCCCTTCGGTAATAAAGCGATATCGATAATCAGCAATCGCACTATCTACATCATGATGAGACACGGTCTCTATTTTTTTTCTGATGTCATCAATATCTTTTAACAAATCGATTTTTTCATGAATCTTTAGCAACACTTCTTCATCTTTTTCAATGAGTTTGATCGCCCGAAAAAGGTGGGGATAATCTGACAAAACGTCCGGATACTTACTTCCAATCAAACTATCAAATTCATTGAATAAGTCCCTTATCTCCGCGGGAAAAATCTCGGGAAAGTCTTTTAATTTTTTAATACCAACCGTTTTTTCAACCAGTTTGATCAATTCGTCAATGCCCGTTTCTTTTTGGGCCGATATTTCAATAAAAGGATAGCCAAAGATCTTTTCCATCTCTCCGACGTCAATTTCCACCCCGGTCTTTTTAACCACATCCATCATGTTTAAAGCGCCGACCATGGGACAATTCAGCTCCATCAGTTGGGTGCTTAAATAAAGATTTCGCTCGATATTGGAGGCGTCAATTATATTGATGATCAGATCCGGCCGTTCTTCCAACAAAAAATTACGGGACACAATCTCATCCATGGAATAAGGCGCCAGCGAATAAATACCCGGCAAATCCACTAAAGTAATCTCCTTATCGGTGTCTCTTAAGTCTCCTTCTTTTTTTTCAACCGTTACACCGGGCCAATTTCCAACATAGAGATTACTGCCCGTGAGACAATTAAAAAGTGTGGTCTTCCCTGAGTTAGGGTTGCCCACCAATGCGATCTTATATTTCATTTTTACTCCTCATTTCCATAGATGTCAGACTGTCCTGATGAATATTATAAACAACGAAACCACCTATACAGGTGGTTTCTGGTTTATTACTGAACCATTAAAATATTTTCAGCATCTTTTTTTCGGAGGCTGAGGGAATATCCCCTTAAACGAACTTCGATGGGATCCCCAAATGGCGCCGTTTTGTTAACTTCTATCTCTACACCTGGTGTTACACCCATATCCATAAGTTTACGTCGCATTAATCCTTCAACGGCGATCGAGCCAACGCAGGCTTTTTGGCCTGGTCTTAAATCTTTTAAAGTAAACATAAGCACACCTTCTATTCATATGGTTTAAATTCATAAATGGAATCTGCCAAAATTAGCTAATGATGACTGCGGTTGTTGAAAAACTCCCGTGCCAACCAATTGTTAATGATGACTTTCTTTTTTGTTAGTTTTATTATACTCTAATTGAAACTCATTGTCAATTAGAGACTAAAACTTTTTATGGCTTTAAGTTTTATTTAAACACATCAAAAAAGAAAGCTGAAATCTGCTTTCTTGACATATACGTTTTGGCTTAAAGAATTTTGCAAATTGACTGTAATTGTGCAGTGTGCAGGCGATCACGGATCGCCCCTACTTAATATCGGCAGAAAATACTGTACCGACTAATTGTTAATCGGTTGTTCGCCACAAGCTCGGACAGGCTATCGCCAGGTCTGCCTTGATGCGTACAACATGATGTAACAATGGTCGGTACTAGGTATCTTTTATTTTATCACTTTAAGATTTTCTTGAGATACTGGCCGGTGTAAGATTCAGGGACCTGGGCGATTTCTTCCGGGGTTCCAATGGCGATGATGGTGCCGCCGCCGTCGCCGCCTTCCGGACCCAGATCGATAATGTGGTCGGCCACCTTGATCATATCCAACTGGTGCTCAATGACAACTACCGTGCTGCCACTGTCAGCCAATCGCTGGATCACGGTAATCAGTTGATGGACATCGGCAATATGCAAACCGGTGGTCGGCTCGTCCAGTACATAGAGGGTTTTCCCGGTATTGCGTTTGCTTAATTCCGTCGCCAGTTTAACCCGTTGGGCTTCTCCCCCCGATAGCTGAGTTGAGGGCTGGCCCAGGCGCACATAACTGAGACCCACGTCGTATAAGGTTTGGAGCTTATCTTTGATTTTGGGAATATTGTTAAAAAATTCCAGGGCTTCTTCCACGGTCATCTCCAGTACATCGGCAATATTTTTGCCCTTGTATTTGACTTCCAGTGTTTCCCGATTATAGCGCTTGCCTCCACAGACCTCACAGGGAACATAGACATCTGGCAGAAAGTGCATTTCAATTTTGATGATCCCGTCGCCGCTGCATTTTTCGCAGCGACCACCCTTGACATTAAAACTAAACCGCCCCTTCTGATAACCTCTGGCTTTGGCTTCCGGGGTTTTGGCAAAAAGATCTCGAACCAGATCAAACACGCCGGTGTAGGTGGCCGGATTGGAGCGAGGGGTTCGGCCAATTGGAGACTGATCGATATCAATGACCTTGTCAATGAATTCGACACCCTGGATATGAGTATATTTCCCCGGTTTTCTCAAACTGCGGTAGAGCTTTTGAGAAATCCCCTTGTATAAAATTTCATTGATCAGGGTACTTTTCCCCGATCCGGAAACGCCGGTCACACAGATAAATTTTCCCAGTGGGAAATCAACATCCAGATTTTTTAAATTATTTTCCCGGGCACCAATAATTTTAATCGTGTCGCCAGTGCCTTCCCGTCGCTTTTCCGGGATTGGGATAAACCGCCGACCACTGAAATACTGACCGGTAACAGACTCGGGAACCGCCATGATTTCTTCCAAACTGCCCTGAGCAACGATTTCGCCGCCGTGAACCCCGGGACCGGGGCCAATATCGACAATATAATCAGCGGCTTCCATGGTTTCTTCGTCATGTTCGACCACAATCAGCGAATTTCCCAAATCGGTTAACCGCCGCAATGTTTCTAAGAGTCTTTGATTATCCCGTTGATGCAGTCCGATACTGGGTTCGTCCAGGACATAGAGAACCCCCACCAGACCCGAGCCAATCTGGGTGGCCAAGCGGATCCGTTGGGACTCACCGCCAGACAAGGTGCCGGCGTTCCGGGATAGGGTTAAATATTCCAGCCCGACATTTTTTAGAAAATTCAGCCGGGCATTTATTTCTCTAAAAATCGACTCACCAATTAGCATTTCCCGCTCGCTCATTTTCAGATTTTTGAAAAAATCAATCAACAGACCAATCGACATATCTGTGATTTCAATAATGTTGCGGTCATGAATGGTAACAGCCAGACTGCCAGGGTTTAGCCGCTTCCCGTGACAGGTAGGACAAGGTGTTTCTGACATATAGCGCTCAATTAGCGACCGCATCCGTTCGGAGGTGGTTTCCAGATAGCGCCGTTCCATATTTTTAATGAGCCCCTCAAAGGTTGAGCTATAGGTTCCCGAAAACTTGCCTTCATAGGCAATTTCTAACACCTCATCACTGCCGTATAAGAGGGCATGCAAAAATGCCTCACTGGCCTCTTCCAGCGGTGTCTCAATCGAAAACTGATGCTTTTCGGCCAGTGCCTTGATTAAATTATAATAGTATTTGGAATCACTTTTTAATCCAAAAAATTTGATCGCCCCACTCGAAATAGACAAGCTTTTATCGGGGATCAGTAAATCCGGATCGACTTCCTGATGAAAGCCCAAGCCATGGCAATCCGGACACATTCCAAAAGGATTATTAAAGGAAAAGGTGCGCGGTTCCAAGGCATCCATGGCAATGCCACAATCGGCACAGGCCAGTTTTTCACTGAAAAGCTCCTGTTCACCGCCGATCACATCACAAATGACCAGTCCACCGGAAAGTTTCAGGGCAATTTCTAATGAATCGGAGAGCCGTTTTCCGAGGTTATCCTTGGCGACCAGACGATCCACCACCACTTCGATGGTATGCTTCTTATTTTTATCCAGATTGATTTCGTCGGTGACTTCCATCGGCTCGCCATCGACAATGATCCGAACGAACCCTTCTTTTTTGATGTGATCAATGGTTTTTTTGTGCTGCCCCTTTTCCCGCCTAACAACTGGTGCCAGGATCTGGAATTTTGTTTTTTCCGGAAGGGTCATGATCCGATCAACAATCTGATCGACGGACTGGGATTCCACCACTTTTCCGCATTTGGGGCAATGGGGAATCCCAATCCGGGCGTAGAGCAACCGCAGATAATCATAAATCTCGGTAACTGTGCCAACGGTGGAGCGGGGATTACGATTGGTCGTTTTCTGGTCAATCGATATCGCCGGAGACAAACCGTCAATGCTCTCCACATTGGGTTTTTGAGACTGGCCCAAAAACTGCCGGGCATAGGAGGAGAGGGACTCCATGTAACGGCGCTGTCCTTCGGCGTAAATCGTATCAAAGGCCAGCGACGACTTCCCCGATCCGCTGAGCCCAGTAAAGACGACGAGCTGATCCCGGGGGATTTTTAGGTTTATGTTTTTTAAATTGTGCTCCTTAGCACCTTTTATTTCGATGTACTTCATGTTTCTCCTTATTTTTGTCACTTATCTTCGATAATTTTTAAGATGGTGGATTTCGTCTCTTAGTTTGGCAGCCCGTTCAAATTCTAGGGCTTCCGCAGCGGTCAGCATCTCCAGTTCCAACTCTTTAATTTTAACATCAATATCCACTGCTTCATCACCAATTACATAGGTATCCGACGCTTCAGCCACCTTGGTTGCCTCAATGATTGAATGGATATCTTTTTTAACGGAGCTGGGGGTAATGTGATGGGCTTCATTATGGGCCGTTTGAATGGCCCGGCGACGATTCGTTTCGCTAATCGCCCGATCCATGGAGGGGGTGATCTTATCGGCATACATAATGACATGACCTTCTAAGTTACGGGCGGCCCGACCAACGGTTTGAATCAGGGAGGTCTCTGATCTGAGGAAGCCTTCTTTATCGGCATCCAAAATCGCGACCAGACCAACTTCCGGTAAATCAAGCCCTTCCCGGAGCAGATTGATCCCCACCAGCACGTCAAAGGTGCCTAAGCGTAAATCCCTGAGAATTTTCATCCGCTCAATCGTATCCACATCTGAATGCAGATAATTCACCAGAATCCCATTTTCTTTCAGGTAATCAGTAAGATCCTCGGCCATTTTCTTCGTTAAGGTGGTGACCAATACCCGATTCCCCTTGTCGGTTGTTAGTTTTATTTCTCCCAACAGGTCGTCAATCTGACCGGCAACCGGGCGAACCGTTATCTCGGGATCAATCAGACCAGTGGGTCGAATGATTAGTTCAACCGTATTCTGACTGTGTTCTTTTTCATATTTGCTGGGCGTGGCGGTGGTGAAAACGATCTGATTAATCTTACTCTCGAATTCAGAAAAATTCAGCGGCCGGTTATCATAGGCCGAAGGCAGACGAAAACCATAGTCGACCAGATTGCTTTTTCGGGCCTTATCCCCGGCGTACATCCCGCCAATCTGGGGAATGGATACGTGCGATTCATCGGCAACGATTAGAAAGTCCTTGGGAAAATAGTCAATCAGGGTATAAGGCGGTGATCCCGGGGGCAATCCGTTAATGTAACGGGTGTAATTTTCAATGCCGTTGCAATACCCCATTTCCCGGAGCATTTCAATATCGTAATTCGTCCGCTGAAGAATTCGCTGGGCTTCTACTAAACGATTGTTACGTGTATATTCGTCATAGCGCAGCCGCAGTTCTTTCTGTATCCCCGAAATCGCCCGTTCCAGATTTTCTGGGGTGGTCGTGTGGTGAGAGGCCGGGAAAATCGAGACATGGTTGAGCTCCCCATATATCTCACCGGTTAAGGTATCAATCTCCGTAATGCGCTCAATTTCGTCACCGAAGAATTCCAGGCGGATAGCTTTGTTTGATGAGGCCGATGGAAAGATCTCCAGAATATCCCCTCTGACCCGAAAATTGTTCCGCTCAAAGGCGATATCGTTGCGGGTGAACTGGATTTCCACCAGTTTTCGGATGATCGTATCCCGATCTTTTTCCATCCCCGGACGCAAAGAAAGCATCATGTTTTCATAATCAAAGGGACTTCCCAGTCCATAAATACAGGATACACTGGCAACCACAATCACATCCCTTCGTTCAAACAGGGCGGCCGTGGCGGAGTGACGTAATTTATCTATTTCATCATTAATCGATGAATCTTTTTCAATAAACAGATCCGAATGAGGTACATAGGCTTCGGGCTGATAATAATCATAATAACTAACAAAATACTCCACTGCATTATCCGGAAAAAAACTCCGGAATTCATTGGTCAGTTGGGCCGCCAGGGTCTTATTATGGGCAATCACAAGCGTTGGTTTTTGGACCGCCTCGATAACCTTGGCCATGGTATAGGTTTTTCCTGACCCGGTTACCCCCAATAAGGTCTGATATCGCAAACCATCCTGGATCCCCTGCGCTATTTTTTTTATAGCCGGTCCCTGATCGCCCTTGGGTTCGTATTCCGAGACAACCTTAAAAGCATGCTTCATTTCTTTCATCAGCACTCTCCAATCATTATGATGAACATTCGTTCTATTATTTTACCATAGCTTTTTTTTAATGGCAATCAATAATCCTTCTGATTTAATAAAATCTTAAATTTTTTATCGCATTGAAAAAGCATACCATCATGGCATGCTTGAAAAATTAATTGGTTACGCCTAGTACTTCCAGGGCTTTTTGAAGTTGGACATCTTCTTCGTCCGTGAAAATATTATTCATCATAAAATCAGTCGCCTCAATGACAATATTCGGTTCCAGTCCTTTTTCGTGAATATTATTGCCATTAGGCGTGAAGTATTCAGAATTTGTTACCTTAAACCCGCCACCATCAGTGAGGCTGATGACTTCCTGCACAATTCCTTTGCCGAATGTCTTGGTTCCCACTAATTGTGCCGCTCCCGTATCCTGCAGAGCACCAGCTAATATTTCTGCCGAGCTGGCGGTTCCTCCATCGACCAGAGCCACCATTGGTAAACTAAGCTGTTCTTCCCCATCGGAGGTGTAATCTGTCTTATTGCCTTTTTTGTCAACCGTATAAACAACCACGGTTTGCCCCAGAATACGGTCAGCGATTTCCACCGCTTCTTTTACCCCGCCACCGGGATTACTACGTAAATCAATGACCAGGCCGGTAATGTTTTGGGCCATCAGCTCATTAATCTGGGTTTCGAAATCGTCTGCTGTTTTATCGGTAAACTCGCTGATTTGAATATAACCTTTATCGCCAATCACCCGGGATCTCACGGTTACGGCTTCAATGGTTTTTCGCACCAATTCCATTTCAATGATTTCCTCACCTCTGGCAATGGTAATGTTCACCATACTATCCGCCGGACCCTTCACCTTTGCGACAACCGCATCTGCTCCAATGGTGCTGACATCCTCACCATCTACCTTAATAATCTTGTCACCGGTTTTAATCCCAGCATCATCTGCCGGGGTGCCTTTCTGAGGTGCAATCACATAGGTATAGCCCTGTTCGTCCTCTGCTACCACCACCCCAATGCCTTCATAGGAGCCAGTGGCCATTTCCATGTATTTACTGAATTCCTCAGAGGTATAATAAGTGCTATAGGGATCACCCAAACTCTCGAACATCCCTTTAATGGCGCCATCAATCAGGGTGGTGTTATTCACGTCCTGATAATATTCTGAGGCGATCTGTTCCTTAAGCACCAGAAGTTTTTTAATACCGGCCGCTGTTTCGTTGCTGTCGACAGTTATAATCATCTTATTCCCCAGGAGTACATTACTGGTTGTTGCTACTGCAAAGGTGATCATGTTTGTGATGATCAGCACCACTATTATCACGACAAGCTTTGTTTTATTTTGTTTATTTTCCATTGTCTTCACCTGTATTCTAAATTTTTTTGACTGCAAAAAGAACAGGAGAAAAGAATCATGATTCTTTTCTCCTGTTCTTTTGTTCTATTCTACAACGGTTCGCTTAAAAATATCCTAAAGGATCGACAAATGATCCTCCGGAAAGAACGCCAAAGTGTAAATGGGCACCGGTAGAATCCCCGGTTGAGCCGACGTAACCAACCACATCCCCTTTATTGACCGTTTGCCCTGATGATACTGCAAAGTCACTCATATGGGCATACATGGCTTGTAGGCCATTACCTAAATCTATGATCACACAGTTTCCATAACCGCCATTCCAGCCTGCTGAGATAACCGATCCGTTACCCATGGCCATAATTGGTGTTCCCGATGGCGCGCCCATATCAACCCCATAATGGGTTCGATAATCGCCCCAGATTGGATGGAGTCGGGTACCGAAGTAATCATCATCATAGATCGGGTAATAACCCGGGCAGGGCCATTGATAGGTTCCGTTTGATGGCACAAAGCTTGAGCTTCCTCCCGTGGTTGAACCGCCGGAGGCGGCCGCCTGAGCGGCCATCATTTCCCGTACCTGAGCTTCGATACTCGCTGCATTGGCAGCCTCGGCAGCTACAATGGCCTGGTATTCAGCTACAATGGCCTGGTTTTGAGCGAGTAAACTATCTTTTTGAGCCTTAATTTCTTCTTGTTGCGCTAGTGCTGCTTCCTGCTCGGCTTTTTTAGAAATTGTCAACAGACGATCTGCTTCAATTTTTGCTTTTTTCTCATCGATAACTTTTTTTGTTTCCGCCAAAGCGTTTAGTGATCCCTTATCCGATTCAATAATGTAACGGGACATGTCAACCTTGGTAACAAAATCGGCAAAGTCATTGGAAGTAAATAAAAATTCAAGCATACTGCCATTTCCGTACATGTACATGGTACGCACACGCTCATTCATGGACTCTTCCTGCTCTTTTCGTTTGGCTTCGGCAATATCCAATTCCTGCTGTGTTTTGGCGATATTCGCTTCCAATGTTGCAATTTCAGCATTGATTGTATCAATGACACCGTTAATTCGGCTCATTTCGTCGTTAGCTTTGCCAATTTCAGTCTCAATTCCGGCAATGGTATTTTGTGTCATATCGATTTGATATTGAGCTGCTGCCTGTTTTTCATTGCTTTCCGCCAGTTGTTCGGTCAGGGATGCTGCATTAGCTGGTGATATTAGAATCCCCAGTGTGACAACTACACCCACAATGCCTGAAATAATTTGTTTTTTTGTCATCCGACAATCCTCCTGTTTTTGACCCAGTCTAATCATTTATACATCCAAGAATTTGCGAATTGCAAATATACTGCCCACTGCACCAATAAATCCTCCATAAATCAGGAAGAAAAACATCAGCTGTCCCATCACGGCGTCCGGAGGCGCCAGGGTGGCATCAACCGGTAGAAAGAGATTTCCGCCAACTAAACCTAATATATAATAGTAGGTAATTCGGATAATCAGGAATGCCACAATGGCTCCCATTAAACCAAGCAGGGTTCCTTCCAGAATAAAAGGTGCCCGTATATAGGCGTTGGTAGCCCCCACATATTTCATAATTCCAATTTCCCGACGTCTTGCAAACACCGTTAATTTAATGGTATTGTAGATAATAAAAATAGAAATCATCGACAGCACCACCAGCACGACAAGACTCAAGGTGTTGGTAAATTTGTTAAAACTTACTAGTGCTTCTACATATTCCTGTCCATAGCGGACATATTCAACGCCGTTGCCACTAAACGACATCGCCAGTTTTTGAACCTCGTCCATATCCTCCGGGTCGGTTACCCGAACAACAAAGGAGGCCGGCATCGGGTTGTTTTCAGAATTATAGCCACTGAGCAGTGGTGCATAATCTTCCAGACTAACCGTAAATTTTTCCAACGCTTCCTCAGCGCTTTCATAGGTAACACTTTCAATCAGATCACTTTTTTCAAGGGCCTGTTGAATCGTTTTTCCCTGAGTGTCGGTAAAGTCTGACTGTAGAAATATCTTGAGTTCCAGTTTTGATTCCACATCCTTGGTCACTTCCTGAACATTGATGGTTAAAATCAGAAAAATACCCAGAATAATTAAAGCAGCGATCACCGAAAGCACCGAAGCGGCACTCATCAGGTTGTTTCGCTCGATACTTTTAACCGTGTCTCGAACAACATTTTTAGGCATTGTTTTGATGCTACTAAACTTCATATCCATACCTGCCTGTCGCATCATCTACCTTAAGGACACCATCTTCCAATGTCAAAACCCGTTTTTTCATGGTATCCACAATTTCCCGGTCATGGGTTACAACCAGAATGGTCGTCCCTCTGCGGTTGATTTCTTCTAAAATACTGATAATTTCATACGATGTTTCCGGGTCAAGGTTCCCGGTGGGCTCATCGCAAATCAAAATAGATGGATTATTAATGATGGCCCGGGCGATGACCACTCTTTGTTGTTCACCCCCGGATAACTCATGGGGATAATGGTTCATTCGATGGGATAAGCCCACCATATCCAGAGCCAGGGGCACCCGCTTTTGAATCTGCTTCTCAGATTTTCCAATAATTTCCATGGCATAGGCCACATTTTCGTAGACACTTTTGTTTTCCAATAGACGAAAGTCCTGAAATACAATTCCCATTTTTCGTCTTAAAAAGGGAATTTCCTTTTTTGATAATTTTGACACATTAAAGTTATTAATATAGACCGATCCTTCGGTCGCTTCAATCTCTCTTAAGAGAAGTTTAATGAATGTGGATTTCCCCGCACCACTTCTACCCACAAGAAAGACGAACTCACCCTTATCAATAAAGAGACTCACATTTTTAAGGGCATCGCTCTTATTTTTATCATAACCCTTGGTTACATTTTTAAATTCTATCATATTTTAAGCCACTCCTAAATTACTTATCATTTTAATCGCTTTGACGGGCCATTTTAACATGCATGGTCCTATTTTCTTCTTAAGTGTTTATTGATAAGTTAAGATAATTAATTAACTAGAGAATGTCCGAGACGTCTGGATATCAGTCAAGTTTTGAGCTTTTTTGACCTTCTGAGGAGTCTTCGTGTATCACTGAATTTATTTTAGCATACTTTTCAAATAATTTCATTAAAAAAATAAATTTTTTGTAACAAATGTATCTAAATTTATCTGTTTTCGTCTTTTTTATGATGTTATCCCGTCTTCCAACCGACCATTCAATTTTTTGCAAAATAAAAGAGAAAAGACTGTTAATTCACAAATCTTTTCTCCTTTTATTTTAATTGATTAAGATTTCTTTAGATATGGGGGTCGATTGGCGACCCATACAATCGTACTTCATAATGAAGATGCGCTCCGGTTGAATCTCCGGTACTGCCAACGGCACCAACGGTCTGACCGGCACTGACGGTTTCACCTGATGAGACATAAATTGCACTTAAATGGGCATAGACCGCCGATAAGCCATTACCGATATCCACGATGACACAGTTTCCGTAACCGCCGTTCCAACCAGCCGAGATCACCGTGCCGTTACCAGCAACAGCTACCGGAGTACCTGAAGACGCACCAATATCAATACCGGCATGAAAACGAGTATCGCCCCAAATGGGATGGGTTCTCCAGCCAAATGGACTGGTGATCTCTCCATAACACGGCCAGACATAAGAGCTGGAATAAACCGGGGGTGCGGTTGAACCACCACCTGAGCTATCTCCGCCAGTGGAACCATCGGAGCTTTCAGCGTCTCCACTGCTTTGGGCTTGGGCCGCCTGGGCCGCGGCTTGTTCGGCAGCAGCCCGCTGTTGTTCATAATAGGCTTGTAATTGACCTTCAATATCAGCAGAGGTTGCTGCTTCAGCCTCTTCAATGGCTTTATACTCGTTGAGGGCAGCTTGATTTTGGGCCAATAATTGATCTTTTTGAGCCAGTATCTCTTCCTGCTGTGTCAAAACCACTTCCTGTTCCGTTTTCTTCTCAACAGTTTTTAATCGATCTGCCTCAATACCGAGTTTTTTCTCATCGATCACTTTTTTCGTTTCATCCAGAGCATTCAGGGAGCCCTTGTCCGCACTCATGATGTAGCGGGACATATCTAATTTCGTAACAAAATCCGAGAAATCTGAAGCTGAGAAAATAAATTCCATGACGCTGCCGTTACCGTACATGTACATCGCCCGAACCCGATCGCTCATCGATTCTTCCTGCTCCAGCTTTTTGGCCTCAGCTATTTTCAGCTCTTCCTGCTTTTTAGCAATATTGACTTCAATGGCTGCGATTTCGGCATTGATTGTGCTAATCACCCCACTGATTCGATCAACCTCTTCATTAACCTTAGTAATTTCTTCTTCAATCCCATTAATGGTGTTTTGAGTCATGTCAACCTGATATCTTGCCGCTGCCTGTCGAGCATTGCTTTCTGCTAACTGCTCGGTTAATGAAGCCGCATTGACGGGTGCTGTTAAAAATGCCAAAACCATGGAACCCGTTACGATTCCTGCTATAATTCGATGTTTTTTCATTTTTCCCCTTTCCCACAATCTAAAATTGTGACCCTGTCTATTTGTTGTTACGTTTACTTTAAATTTTTATTGTTTTTGTAACGGTTGTATTATACCATATTCATGTTTCAATTAAAACAAAAATAATAAAATAACTTGAAAGTATTTTGTATAAAAGGAAGATAAATGCGACGTATTTTAGTATTCCAAAGAAAAAAGACACTCCCAAAATTAGGAATATCTTTTTTAATGTCTTTTTTATGACTGTTTGAGACGAATTATTCGCATTGACGCGTATAAGCCTTATACTGCCCTAAAATAGAGGTCTCAAAAAGCCGCTTTATAAATAGATATTACATCTTCTTTGGTTGGGCATTTGGGATTTCCACCGGTACAGATATCGGCCAGGGCCAGATCTGCCAATTCGCCAAAGTCCTCTTCTTTAACACCGATTTCTTTGAGTCCCGTCGGTATACCGACATCTTTGGACAGTTTTTTGATGGCATCAATGGCCATGATATTAATTTCTTTTGGCTCCCGACGGCTGGTGTCGACACCCATCGCCTGAGCCACGTCTTTTAACCGATCACCGACGGCATCGGCATTAAACGCCGTTACATAAGGAAGCAAAATGGCATTGCAAACACCATGAGGCAGGTCATAGAAGCCGCCTAACTGGTGCGCCATGGAGTGAACGATTCCCAACCCCGCGTTGGAAAAGCCCAAACCAGTGACAAACTGACCATAGGCCATGACATCACGGGCATCCAGATCGTCACCGTCTTCAACCGCTTGTCTTAAGCTGCCGGAAATGGCTTTGATGGCTTCTAAATTAAAGAGATCCGTAAATCGGGAGGCACCGGCAGTGGTGTAGCCTTCGATCGCATGGGTTAAGGCATCCATACCAGTTGCTGCAGTTAATGATTTTGGCATTTTCAGCATTAAAACCGGGTCATTGACCGCGACAGTAGCCAAACAGTTAGGATCAACAATAACCATTTTCAGTTTACGCGCTTCGTCGGTGATGACATAGTTAATCGTCGCTTCACTGGCGGTGCCGGCGGTGGTGTTAATCGCCACAATCGGCAATGATTTATTAGCTGTTTTGCCAACGCCTTCGTAATCTCTGAGGTCCCCGGGGTTGGTTGCCAGAATAGCAATCCCCTTGGCGGTATCCTGAGGTGATCCGCCACCAACGCTCACTACAAAATCACATTCGTTGTCTTGTAGTACTAAAAGACCAGCGTTTACATTGGCAACCGTTGGATTGGGTCTAACTTCTGAAAAAACAGTATAAGGAACTTTTGCTCCATCTAATACATCAAGTACGTCTTTTACAATACCGGCTTCTACAAGTACTTTATCGGTTACAACTAAAGCTTTTTTCACGTTCAGCCGTTTGATCTCAGGTGTAATCAGTTCAATTGCACCCGGTCCCATAATGACGACTGGTGGAAAATAATAGGTTTTTGCCATAAGAATACCTCCAAATTTTATTCGTTTACATGATTATATGCCATAGAAATGGCTGAATAAATGGAAATTTTCTCTTGTTTGAGATACATTATTGAAATGACTGGTAAGTGACATGGAATAAACCAAACACAACTAATACTAAACGGCTTTCAAGCAATTTGAAGATCCCGTACGATCAATTATTAATCTGTTGTATGCGGCAAGCTCGGACAGGCTTTACCGTGACCGCCTTGATGCATACAACATGATGTAATAATTGTCGGTACTGCTTTCATTCTAATACAATTCCATCTGCTTAATTTGTCTTTTATTTTTAAGAATTATATTATATGATTTTAGTAATTATTTGTAGAATTAAGCGTGTGAAAGAGGTAATTATGAAAAATATCAGTATCCTTGGGTCGACTGGTTCAATTGGAACCCAGGCTCTGGAAGTCGTTTCACAAAACAGTGACACTTTAAATATTGTCGGTTTAACCACGAACACCCGCATTGATTTGCTGGAAAAACAAATTGATATCTATGCTCCCCGCCTGGTTTGTGTGATGGATGGAGACGCCGCACTGTTGCTGGAAAAACGGATGAAGCAAAAGGGCTCGGAGGTGGAAGTGGTCACCGGTTTAGAGGGGCTCATCGCGGTTTCAACGGCATCAGAAAACGATCTGCTCCTCACTGCGGTTTCGGGTATGATTGGGCTTAAGCCGACCCTGGCTGCCATCAGTGCCGGCATTGATATTGCCCTGGCCAATAAAGAAACCCTGGTAGCCGGTGGTCAGATCATCATCGATGCAGTGGCAGCAGCAGGGGTTTCACTACTACCGGTGGACAGTGAACACAGTGCCATCTTTCAATGTCTGATGGGAAACAAGCATGAAGAAATAAACCGGGTCATCATCACGGCTTCCGGTGGGCCTTTCCGGGGCCAAACACGGGAACAACTGCAATCCGTTACCTTAGCCCAGGCTCTGAAACACCCTAACTGGTCGATGGGCAAAAAAATTACCATTGATTCAGCGACCCTGATGAATAAGGGTTTGGAAGTCATTGAAGCCAAATGGCTATTTAATCTGAAAAATGATCAAATTGATGTGGTGGTGCATCCCCAGAGTATCATTCATTCGATGGTGGAGTTCATCGACCATTCCACCATCGCCCAATTGGGAATGCCGGACATGGCACTGCCGATTCAAATCGCCTTTTTCTATCCGGATCGGATCGCTAATAACCGCCAGGCTCTGGATTTTGGAAAGGTTAGGGAACTTAGCTTTGAAGCGCCGGATCTGATTACTTTTCCCTGTTTACAACTGGCCTACGACGCCCTTGATATTGGCGGAACCATGGCTTGCGCCCTCAATGCCGCCAATGAGATATCGGTGGCCCGATTTTTAAATCAGGGGATTACTTTTTTAGATATTCCCCGAATTAACCGGCTGGTGATGGAAAAACACTCGGTCATTTCAAATCCAGACCTTGGTGATGTGCTGGCTGTGGATGCCTGGGCCCGAGCAGTGGCAAAACGGATCTAACGAAGTCAAGCTTTAATGCGTTACTGTTTTCTATTCTTCTCATAATCAAAAAAAGACAACCGTATCTCGCGCCGCGTTTTACGGTTGTCTTTTTTTACATGGTGATGTTACACCGTCTGCTTGACTTCATCGCTTTTTTTACTATACATCCCAACCAATACCATTGAAACCACACTACCAACAATTAAGGTTGCCGCGGCAATTTGCCAGTCCGCCCGGGTAGCCGTTAAATTCAGGGTTTCACGTGTGAATTTCAGTAGATAAGGTGAGATAAATTGTCCAATCCCGGTTGCACTGACATAAATAGAGATCGCAACCGCTGCGTATTTGGGCTTTGCCGCGCTTTTTGCAACCGCAATTGTAATGGCCGGATTAAAGGTACCAAAACCCATCCCAAAAATGACTGCGCCAACAATCAGCATTGTCATACTGTTTGCAAATATTAACACGACAAATGCCAGACCCACTGTTAAGACAGCAAATGGAACCGTGAATTGTTTTAGTAGTTTTGCGGTGTTTCCAAACAAAAGTCCCAATACAAAGGCAGCACCCGTAAAAACCGTTAAGACGGTGGCCGCTTGGGCTGCGTTGCCAAGCCCATCAGACTGAATAACCATGGCAATATTGGTCATAAAACTGAATTGAACAACATTTACCAATAAACAGACGAACGCCAGAATAAACGAAATTGATGTCACTTTCTTTTCTTTTATGCCGGATTCAGGCGTTTTTTCTGGTTTCTTAACACCCGTATCCGGTAATTTAAACCAGATTAGTAGGGCAATCGGGATGATGAGTAGAAAACCCAGAAAAGAATAGCGCCAGTTATAGGCTGCCAGGATTCCGCCCATCATCTGGAACACGACACCTGCCGCCGCCCCAACGGCACTTCTGAAGCCCATCAGTTTGTTCTGCTGCTGTCCAGTAAAGAGGTCTGCGACAACTGCCGATGCCATCGGGAAGACTAAACCATATCCAGCACCGAAGACAAATCGCATCACGATCATAAATTGCAGATCGCCAACAAAGGCAGATGGAATCCCGCCGACGAACATCAGGATCATAGCAATAGAGATAATCTTTTTGATGCTGATGTACTGGGTTAGTTTACCAGCGACCAATGCGAAGACCACCATCATCAGAGAAGGAATTGTGGATAATAACTTAATGGTCTCTGGGGCCGCATCTGGAAACGCTTTTGCGATTTCACCCAGGGCTGGAGTCGTCATGCTGGTTGTGTACATCAGCAAGGCAACCGACAAGGCCGCTATCTGGACCCACACATTACTGTTTTTTTGTCCGCTCATTTGTTCACTCATTTTTTCACTCCTTTAAAAATAGTTTTTTGACTGCTTGTACAATACGATTTGGACCGCCTTTCAAATATTAATCGCGTTTGGTTTGTTGAGATTATATTACCATCATCTGATTTATTTGTCACTCATTTTATTCGCATTTTTTGTTATTTATTTTATTTTACTATAATTAAGACTTTATTCGCTTGATGTAATCCATTATTATCGTATTTTTTTATCTATTATCTTTTTAAACGTTAGCATTACAAAGAGATTATCCTTGTTTAAACTATTATTAATCATATTTATTGTTGTCCGTTCATACACGCCGACAAAGAAGCTGACACGCGTAGTGCGATCTGAGCATTTCTGATTTTGACATTAAAAAAAGATCAATACAATTGCCGTTTTTAGCAATCGAACTGATCTTTTTACCATCATTCCCTATTTAATTACGGTATTGAAGCTATTATGCTGCAACTACCACTGTAAAGTTTTTTTCAACCCTAAGGTTAATTGCACCAATCATTCCCCGCGACTCTTTTATACACTGGTCAATAAAATCATTATCAAACCGCAGGCTCTGAAACAGCAAACGAATTTCCAACTCGGCCAGATATTCGCTGCTGCAATCCAGATACCCACCCCCCCAGGAGACGTGGAGCCCATGAACCACGGCCAAGTTTGCAAGGGCTAATGCCTTCACTTCCAGCCGATCAAGTCCCAGTTTGTAAGACCGGTTGATGTTTTCGACAAATCCAACCGAGGCACTTTCTGTTTTCATCAATATATTAGTATCGCACAATTCATGATAAAATTGATTCAAATGGCGATTTAAGCGACAGTTACGATTCTGAACCCGATATTCGATTGCCGTTTTTATCACCGCATTACAACCGGGATACTTTTCATCGATGGCTTTTTGCGTTTTGACTTTATTCGCCACCATGTATTCATTATAAACCTCAAGTGCCAGATTATTTTTGTTATTAAAATAATAGGCCACCATCGCCTTATTTGTTCCCGACGCTTTGGCAATATCTGCTAAAGTTGTTTTAACAAACCCATACTCATAGAATAATTGTTTTGCTGTTACATAAATTTTATGCTTAGTTTCCAGCCCAGTCTTGTAGTTAGCCAAATCTTTTTCCTCGCTCTCCAATAGTTAACTTATTTTAGCATAAAAACAGATTTTGCCCAACCCTGATTCCAGCAAAACTGCTATCTTTATTCTTTTATTATTTCTTAAGTCCGACAATATCGCTTTACTAGAAAAAAGCAATCTGATTTGACGCCGGCAACTGATTTAAGCACCCCTGTTTTTCCAGCGTTTCAATGACCGATTTGCTGATCTTGGTGCGGTTCTGCAAGTCCTCCCGGGACATGTAGGGGCGAAGTTGAGCTTCTTCATAAATGCGCTGGGCGGCCTTGTCGCCAATCCCTTCCAGGGCGTTGAGTGGTGGCAGCAACGTATCGCCAATGATCCGAAACTGGTTAAAATGGGACTCGTAGACATCGACATTTTTAAAGCTGTAGCCGCGGCACATCATTTCATGGGCAATCTCCAGCACCGTTAAGAGTGACTTTTCTTTGTTGGAGGCCTTCGTCCCCAGTTCTTTAATCTGATTCATCCGATCCACAATCACACCTTTTCCCTGACTGGTGAGCTGAGCATCAAACTCACTGGCCCGTACTGAAAAGTAGGTGGCATAATAGGCCAGCGGGTAATAAACCTTGTACCAGGCAATCCGAAAAGCCATTGTAACATAAGCGGCTGCATGAGCCTTGGGAAACATGTACTTGATTTTTTTACAAGAATCAATATACCACCCCGGCACCTTGTTCTTTTTCATGTCATCTTCCCATTCTGGCTTTAGTCCCTTCCCTTTACGCACCGCTTCCATAATCGTAAAGGCGGTTTTGGCTTCTAACCCGGCATAAATCAGATAAATCATAATATCATCGCGGGTACAAATGGCCTCTTTGATGGTAGCCTTCTTATCCCTTATCAAGTCCTGAGCGTTATTTAACCACACATCGGTTCCATGGGATAATCCGGAAATCCGGATCAGATCAGAAAAGGCTGTCGGTTTGGTGTCTAAAAGCATTTCCCGAACAAAACTGGTCCCAAATTCAGGAATCCCACAAACCCCCAATGGTGACTCAAAATCATTATCTTTTAAATCCAGAGCTTTGGTGGAGGTGAATAAGCTCATCGTTCTTTCGTCGTCCAGAGGAATCCCAACCGGATCGATGCCCGTAAAATCCTTAAGCATTTTGAGCATGGTGGGATCATCATGGCCCAGAATATCTAGCTTTAGCAAACGGCCACTGATCGACTCGTAGGCAAAATGGGTGGTAACGGTATCGCTTTCGGTATCATCTGCCGGACGTTGTACTGGGCAGAAATCATAGATATCCTTATAGGTTGGCACGACCATAATCCCCCCGGGATGCTGACCTGTGGTTTTTTTGACTCCCGCACAGCACGAAATCACCCGTTCCAGTTCGGCTCGGGTCGCTTTGATTTCTTTTTCGTCATAGTAGTTTTTGACAAACCCAAAGGCGGTCTTTTCAGCAATGGTGGAAATCGTTCCGGCCCGAAAAACCTTGCCCTTGCCAAAGAGTACCTCAGTATAGCGATGCGCTTCAGCCTGGTTCTCGCCGGAAAAATTAAGGTCGATATCGGGTTCTTTATCACCTTCAAAGCCCAAGAAGGTTTCAAAGGGAATATCGAAGCCATCTTTATCAAGCTTGGCACCACAATGGGGACAATTGGCATCTTTTAAATCCGGTCCCACCCCAACCTCGGTGCTGTTGAAAAACTCGGAATGTTTACAACTGGGGCAACGGTAGTGAGGGGCTAGCGGATTCACCTCCGTAATTCCGCACAGGGTGGCCACAAAGGAAGACCCCACCGAACCCCGGGAGCCCACCAGATAGCCGTCTTCCATGGAATGGTAAACCAGCTTCTGGGCAATCAGATAAAGAACCGAGTAGCCGTTTCCGATAATCGAATCCAATTCTTTTTTAATCCGTTTTTCGACCAGTTCAGGCAGCGGTTGACCAAAAAGCTCTCTGGCCCGACCTTCCACCATTTCACGGATTTCTTCGTCGGACCCTTCAATGACTGGCGGATAGGTGCCATCAGGAATCGGCAGCACTTCTTCAATCATCGTACCAATTATGCGGGGATTATCAATCACCACTTCGCGGGCGGTTTTCTCATCCAGGTAGTCAAATTCATTAAGCATTTCCTGGGTGGTCCGATAATAAAGCGGCGGCTGTTTGCTGGCATCCTTGAAACCTTGACCGGTCATCAAAATTTCCCGGTAAAGGGAATCTTCCTGATTGACAAAATGGACATCGCCCGTCGCCACTACCGGCTTATTCAAACTTTTGCCAAGCTCAATAATCCGCAGATTAATTTTTTTTAAAGCCTCCTGATCCGGCACACTGTTATTGTCAATCAGGTACTGATTGTTTCCCAGTGGTTGGATTTCCAGATAGTCATAAAAGCTGGCGATCTGCTGAATTTCATCCTGCGACTTGTTATGAACCAGGGCTGAATACAATTCTCCCGCTTCGCAGGCCGAGCCCAACAAGAGGTTTTCGCGGTTTTCCGCCAGTAAAGACTTAGGAATACGCGGTTTTTTATAAAAATAATTCAGATGTGATTCGGAAACGAGGCGATACAAATCCTTGATTCCTGCCTGATTTTTGGCATAAATAATAATATGATTTGTGGCATTAAGGCGAATACTTCGTTCCCGACTGGACAGGGTGTTAAGGGTCTGGATCGAGGTACAACCTTTTTTCTCAGCCAGATCCAGAAGCTTGACAAACACCTTGGCCGAGGCGGCGGCGTCATCAAGGGCCCGGTGATGATTTTGAATCGCAATTTTAAAATAAGAGCAAAGTTTTTTTAAGTTATGCCGGGTAATCTGGGTTAGCAGACACCGGGACATCGCCAGGGTATCAACGGCCGTATTTTCGCGGTTGATGCCGTGGTCGGCTAAAGCTTTGTTTAAAAAGCTCATATCAAAAGCAGCATTGTGGGCCACCAGAATGGTCTCGCCAGCAAACTCCAGAAACTGCTCCAACGCCTCCCGCTCTTCCATCCCATCAGCCACCATTTGATTGGTAATATTGGTCAGATTAGTAATGAATGCCGGTATTTCACAATGGGGATTCACCAACGTCGAAAAGCTATTGACAATTTGTTTATTCTTAATCCGCACCGCAGCAATTTCAATAATCTTGTGGTTTCCCGGCACCAGACCGGTCGTTTCTAAATCAAAAAAAGTAAATTCGCCGCAGAAATCCTGATCCTGATCGCCATAAACCATGTTTAGCTGATCTTCAACCAGATAACCTTCGACCCCATAGAGCACCTTGATTTTTTTCTTTCGTCCCAGTTCCATCATTTCCGGATAAGCCTGTAGCACTCCGTGATCAGTAATGCCAATGATGTCATGTCCAAAATTAGAAGCCTGCTTCATAATCTGCTCGACCTTACTGACCGCATCCATGGCACTGAATTGACTATGTAGATGAAGCTCCACCCGCTTGACCGGGGCATCATCGGTTTTAATGGTTTCTTTGGAAAGGTTGATATTGCGGGGATAAAACATCATTTCCTGAGAATATTCGTCATAATTAATCTTACCTTCTACCAGATACCAACCGCCTTCTTTAATGCCGGCAATGACTTCTTCTTTGTCGGTAAAGATTTTACAGGTGATACTGTTGGTATTGTCGGTAATATTAAAGGTCAGCAGGGTCTTATTGTTTTTTAGCGGCCGCGTATTGACCCCAAAAACCCAGCCCTTAATAACCAGACTTTTACCTTCGGATTCGCCATTGATATTAAAATCGACATTTTTAAGCCATTCCCAGGTATGGGTTATCTTTTTTCCGGTGACCACATCCCCCGGTTTTTCAGCCTTGGGAAGCTTGGCCTGGTTGGAGCCATTCGCTGATCCACTTGAACTGGGACTAACCGGCTTAATGGCAGCCAATCGTTTTTCCAGATCCTGCTGACTTTTTTGGGCCACTGAATCATCATCGGTGAAACGCACCACCAATTCGGCTTCCAGACCATAGTGTTCGGCGATTAATCGCTTGAAACGACTGGAAAAAATCGCCAGTGCTTCGCCATCCAGTTCACCAGTGGATCGTCCCCTGACATAAAAGGTATTGCCTTCGGCAATCAAGGTATTAATGAGTAGGATGTTGGTAATCTTTTGATTGATCCCCACCAGTAGCTGACAGACCCCTTTGCTATCGGTGGCCAACAGATGCTTACCATCCTGATATTTAAGGGGTGCAACCTCAACTTGCAAGGCTTTTGCATAATCAAAAATTTCCTGCATTGCGGTTTTTATAAATTCGGTATCGGTTTGTTTTTTAGGACTTGAAAATTTAAAAATCAATTCCTCTTTAGCGGAATTGATTTTTATACTATCGGTGATCAGATGATAGTCTGCTATTATTTTCTTAAATCGTTCTTGTCGTCGGGTTAAAATACTCAAAGATCTCGCCTCACATTTTTTCTATTTCTTCTAATAATACCGAGATGATTTCATCCTCGGCAATGCTTTTTATAATTTCACCCTTTTTAAATAGCACCGCCTTATTTTTTCCCCCGGCAATGCCAATATCAGCCGCCTTGCCTTCGCCGGGACCATTCACAATACACCCCATCACAGCCACCCGGAGGTCTTTTTCAACCGTTCTCAGCTGCCGGTCGATTTCTTTAGCAATGCCGATTAAATCAATTTCGGTACGACCACAGGTGGGACAGGAGATAACTTCCACCCGGGGTCGTCGACCACTGTAAAGACCGATGCCGCTAAGAATATCGCGAGCCACATCAATTTCTTCGAGCGGATCGCCAGTTATCGACACGCGCAGCGTATCCCCTAACCCATCTAGTAGCAGATAGCCGATGCCCATCGCCGATTTAACGGCTGAGCTTCGCAGGATTCCAGCCTCGGTGATCCCCAGATGCAAGGGGTAATCATACTTTTGTGAAAATTGTTCATAAGACGCGATGGTAAACCGGACATCTGAAGCCTTCATTGAAACCACGATGTTATCAAAGCCGGCATCTTCTAAAATTCGGATGTGCCGTACCGCTGATTCGACCATCCCGGCCGGGGTAGCTCGACCCTTATTTTTGGCTAGAATTTCTTTTTCCAGGGAGCCGGCATTCACCCCAATTCGAATCGGAATGCCGCGTTCGGTCGCCATCGCAACAATTTCCCGAATGCCTTTTTCCGAACCAATATTACCCGGATTAATGCGCAACTTATCAACCCCATTTTCCATAGCGGTCAGGGCTAGTTGATAGTCAAAGTGAATATCAGCCACCAGCGGAATATGAATTCCTTTTTTTATCTCAGTAATAGCCTGGGCCGCCGCTTCATCAGGAACTGCGACCCGGACAATCTCACACCCGGCGGCTTCCAGAGCCGTAATCTGAGCAATTGTTGCAACACTGTTTCGGGTATCGGTATTGGTCATTGACTGGATGGCAATGGGATTTTCTCCGCCAATGGCAGTTGCTCCAATCCTCACCACCCGGGTTTCTTTTCGTTTTTTCACATCGTTCTCCTATGCTGCCAGCCGCATAATATCATTCACAGCAATCAGGACCGCCAGGGCAATCAGGGCAATAAATCCAAAGTAGTTAATTTTTAATTCCCATTCCGGACTGAGTTTCCGACGCACCACCATTTCAATCAGGAGGATAAAAATTCGACCACCATCCAGGGCTGGCAGTGGAAACAGGTTGATAATCCCCAAATTGACACTTAACATGGCGGTAAAGGCCAGCAAAATAACCAACCCGCTTTGCAAAAAGGTATCGACCATCGATACCATTCCAATCGGCCCAGCCAGCTGATCCAAGCCCACCTGACCCGTAAACAACATCCCGAAGCTCTGAAAAATCAGACCGGAAAACCGCCAGGTATTTAAAAAGGCGGTACCTATGGCGTCAAAGATGTTGGTGTGACCGGTAAATAAGGCCACCACAATCAGACAGACAAGGGCAAAGATAATGTTCATGGCCGAACCGGCCACTAACACCAGCAGCTTTTCACCCCGGCTTTTTGCTTCAAAGCTGCGGGGATCGATGGGGATATTGGGATCTTTAGGAAGCAGGTTGCCTTCTTCATCAAATGCTGGCTCTTCGCCCCGCATTTTGCAAAATCCCCCGACTGGAAAGGCTCGAACGGTAAATAGTGTTTCTTTACCTTGTTTACTAAATAATTTTGGTCCCATACCGATAGCAAATTCTTCGACGAAGATGCCAGTTTTTTTTGCCACCATAAAATGTCCCAGCTCATGAACAATCACTAAGACACACAAAATAAGCAATGTAATAAGGATCGTATATAAATTCAAATTTTCACCTACGCGATGCCAATGGTTAATTTGGCAAAAATATAAATAAGAGGAATGATAAAGAGGATGCTGTCAAAGCGATCCAAAATTCCACCATGACCGGGCAAAATGGTGCCAAAATCTTTTATTTTGGCTTTGCGCTTGATCATCGATGCTGTCAAATCCCCGCATTGTCCGGCAATGCTTCCAAAAACGCCAACAATCAGGTATAAATACCAGGGCAAAACAAAACTAAAGTAAGAACTTAAAATGGTTCCATAAAGGATGGTACTCAGTGCCGCAACAATGACTCCGCCAACCGATCCGGCGATGGTTTTTTTGGGGCTGATCAGGGGCGCAATCTTTCTGTTGCCGATGGATTTCCCAATAAAATAGGCTGCCGTATCGGTTGTGAACGCGATCACAAAAATCAGCCACATATAGTAGGCGCCTTTGTTGACAGTTTCAAAAAGAAACAGATGACCAAACATAATCGGTACATATATGAGCCCCATCAAAGTGGCACTACCGCGCGAAATCTCAACATTTCCCGATAAAATTTCGTAACAGAAAATAATAATAAAGGCTACCAGCAAAACCGGCATCAGAAAATAATAATCCAATTTGATGGTCACCATTAGCATAATCGACAAAATAATCATCAGAAAGACATTAATTCTAGGGTGAATCATTTTGTTGACAGCTCGGGTATACTCCATCGTCCCGACAAAAGCCAGAAAGGACACACCAATGACCAGGATAAATCCCCCTGTATACAAAATAATAATGAGCAGCGGCAGACCAATAACCCCGGTCCAGATTCGGGTTTTCATGGAACTCTTTTCAGCCCGTCTGCTCGCACCTCTTAATCGTTCCGCCCGGCGGCTCTCCAAACTGCTACTCGGCCGATCCATAACGACGATTCCTTCTCTGATAATTTGCGATCATTTCATAATAATTTGCGACTTCAAAGTCTGGCCAATAAATGTCGGTAAACATAAATTCGCAGTAGGCCATCTGCCATAGCATAAAATTGCTCAGCCGACTTTCCCCACCGGTTCGAATCAGCAGATCCGGATCAGGCTGACCTTTGGTATAAAGATGCGCGCTGATCTGGGCTTCGCTCACCGCTTCCGGGCTTATCCCCAGGGCCATAAGGCCCTTCACGGCTTGGACAATTTCGTCTCTGCTCCCGTAGTTCAGGGCAATATTAAGTACCAGGCCAGTGTTTTTAGCGGTGGTGTCCATGGCTTTCACAGCGGCTTCCCGAACTTTTTTTGTTAACCCGTTCATGTCTCCAATGACGTTGATTTTGACATTGTTTTCATGTAATTCCCCAACTTCTTTATGGAAATACTCAACCGCAATATTCATCAACCCCGTGACTTCTTCGGGACTCCGTTTCCAATTTTCAGTGGAAAAAGCATACATCGTAATTATCTTTATGCCGACATCTGAGGATGCCCGGACAATTTTTTTCAATGTCTTCATGCCGGCATTATGGCCAAATAAACGGGGTCGATTTTTTGCTTTTGCCCAACGGCCGTTTCCATCCATGATTATGGCTATATGCTCAGGCAGATTATCTTTATCTAACTGACTTGTCATATTGCACCCCACTCTCTATTGTATTTGCGCATTTTTTTCACTCTTTTCTTCTTTCAATATTATATGCTATTTTTTAAGATTTGTAAATTCTATCACCAGGGGATACCTTGAAACAAGCTTTATTTAAGACTCAATTTATCCGAACTGCAAATCGTGTCCAGCCAAACACGCCAAAAAAGGAAAAACCTCAGGCATAGCCTGAGGTCCCCCTGGAAATTATTGTGAAAATGAGAATTATTGTTATCAATATAACATCTTTCTATCAAAAAGTAAACGATTAAACAAAAATTAATTTATTTTTATTTTGGTTAAGGTTAGCTTTAATCATTTTAACGTTCCGTGTAGACCAATGTCTGTTACTTACTTAAATTAAGCATGCATCCTGTCCCTAAAATTATTTTTTAGTAAGTGAAAGATAGCGGTAAAGGGTGGGGACCGAAACGCCCATGCACTTGGCCAGATACCAGATGGTTCCCTTAACCGAAAATGTTCCCATTTCATCCAGTTTCCCCACCAGCTCGACTTTTTCATCCTTGGATAAGAGTTTTAGTTTTTTAAGCAAATCCTGGGAAATATGATTGAGATTATTATCCACCAGTTCTTTTACATCAATATTTATTTTTTCGGGTCCTTTTTCCTTTTGTTCATTTTCAACCAGTGGCGGACGGATCATCTTGTCTAAAAGATCCCGGGCGGCAATGAGTTCATGACTATCCGAATTGATACAGATCATGCCAATCAGAACGTCATTTTCGTCCTTGATAAACCAGGACGCCGATTTGATCGATTCTTTTTTCTTGAATTTTTTGGGATCATTATTCATATAGGGTACTTTTTTATGCACCTCACTGCGAAGAATTCTTAAGTTTGTTTCCGTAATCGGATCGCCAACCTTTCGTCCGCTGATCTGCCCATTGCGTATGGCGACCACCGAATGATGCCAGTCGGTCATATCATGGAGAACAACTTCCGTATTTTCTCCCATAAATTCTGCTAAAAAATCCACCAGGGTCACATAGTTCTCCAGTTTTTTATTCACAATATCCCTCTCTTTATTTGATTGGCCAGAAAGATACCCATGGTCATCTGTCGTAACAAGATGGCCATGGGTTCCTTATTATCACTATTTTTTTAAGTCCTGGCGTTTTATTTAGCTGCAATCGCTTCAATTTCAAAGCGGGCAGCCTTGGGTAAAGCAGCTACCTGCACACAGGATCGAGCCGGATACTCAGCCTGACCTTCAAAAAAAGCGGCGTAAATATCATTAACCATGGCAAAGTCTGCCATATCAGCCAAAAATATCGTCGTTTTAACGATATCCTGTCGACTAAACCCAGCTTCTTCTAAAACAGCGTTTAAATTGTCCAAACCTCTTTGGGCCTGCTTTGCGACGCCATTCTCCAACTCACCAGTTTCAGGGATCAGTCCTAACTGACCTGAGGTATACAGGGTCTCTCCAACTAAGTACGCATGGGAATAAGGTCCCACTGCAGCCGGTGCCTTGTCGGCGATGATAGCTTTTTTATTCATAATGATCTCCTTAATTATTTACTAAGCCAATACAAACTTCTCAATGGCATGGGCAACCCCATCCTCATAGAAGGGTAGCGTAACATGGTTGGCCATGGCTTTAATTTCCTCTGACGCATTCCCCATGGCAACACTGAGGCCGGCAAACTCCAACATCCGCAGATCGTTGTCGCTGTCTCCGATTGCCATTACATTTCCCGGTGCTAATTTTAAGATCCGACAAAGCTGTTTTAACCCATCGCCCTTATTGGCCGAACGATGATTGACCTCAATGTTGTTTGAAATCGCTTTGGTCAGCGTCACACCATGAATTTGAGAAAACTTCTGCCAGAGCACCCGCAGGTTATTGTCACTGAGCAAAGGAATATTAATTTTTTCGATTTCGGAAGCATGTTCCGTAGTAAAATCCAACACATTATCAACGGCTCTGGCATTGCTGCGAATAAAGGCAATCAGATCCTTTGACAATTCATTCCGATCACCAATCATATCAAAATAACGGCGCTCACCGTAGGATTGGCCCTGATAATAAACCTCACAAAATAAGTTTCGGCGGGTCAGTGTCTTCATAATCTTTTTGACGCTGCCAGACCCCAGATAGTTGCTGCTGATCACTTCTTTGGTACTTAAATTGGTTACCGCCGCCCCATTCGAGGTCACGGCATAATTAATTCCCGGAATACTCACCACCGATTCCGGCAATTGACCCAAGATCCGTCCTGTCGATGGAACCACATGAATGCCTTTGGCTATGGCCTTAGCCAGAACAATTCGGGTTCTTTCTGAAATTGACATATAATCCTTTTGTAGCGTAGTCCCGTCCATATCCAGTGCGATTAGTTTTATATCCATGGTTTACCCCATTTCTTATTCTTTATATTTTTTAACTCGATGTGACTCATTCGTTTAACATAAGGATAGTTTAACATAAGAACATCAGTTTTTCATCAGGTAAGCCTTTACAGTTTTTTAAATTGTTTGTTTTGCACCATTACGTTAATCTTTCTTTTTTTAAAACTTGAACTGGTTTATCCGAAAAGGTCAGGATAATATCGGCTAAGTGCCTGATCTCATCTTCTTGATGACTGACAAAGATCACCGTTCGTTTGTTCTGCTCCCAAATTTTTAAAAAGTCATCCATCAGCCGGTTTTTTAGTGAACTGTCGAGACTGCTAAATGGTTCATCCATCAATAGTAATTCGGAAGGATATAGAAAGGCCCGGGCAATGGATACCCGCTGACGCATGCCACCGCTGAGCTCGTGGGGATAATAGTCCCCAACGGTAGTCAAACCAACGCGTTCCAGCATGGCATCAATCTCACGTTCATGGGAGCCAGGTTTTTTAATCGCCCTTGCTTTAAAAACAAAGCGCAGATTCTCCCGGACCGTTCGCCAGGGCAGCAGCCGTGGTTCCTGAAAAATATAGGAGATTGCCTGGGGATTAATGCCTTCAATGGTTCCCCGATCGGGCTGCTCCAAGCCACCGCAAAGATTAAGCAAGGTCGTTTTTCCGGCTCCGGAAGGTCCCAGAATGCCCGTGATTTTATTTTTTTCAAATACCAGATTAAAGTCTTTAAAAATAGTCTCTTGCCCATATTTTTTACCGAGGTCTTTTATGATAATGGACATTGACTGCCTCCCTTTTGACGATTTCCGATCACATAGAGCGTCATCTTTTCAATGGCAAGGCTGCAGATCACAATCACCAGGGTCCAGGAAAAAAGCAAATCGGTTTCCAGATAAATTTTTGCGTAATACAGATTCATCCCGATAGACGGCAAGGCATTGGCCAAAACCTCGGCGGTGACGGTAACCTTCCACCCCAAACCGATGGCGCTCATCAGCGCGGATACTGCATAGGGTTTTATCGATGGCACATAAATATCGCGGATTATTTTAGATTGCTCCACATTATAAATTTTTGCCATCTGCAGCAACTTGTGATCGGTGCTTCTCACCCCTTGCACCACATTTGTCCAGGTCACCGGGAAGCAGACCAGAAAGGTAACCACCAGCGGTACCAAACCAGAGGCGATCCATAAGTTGATTAGAATAATCACCGAAACCACCGGTAGCGACTTGATGGTACTGACAAAGGGATTCATGATTCCATAAAAGGGTTTGTTGAGCCCCCCAGCCAAACCCAGCACCAGACCCAGTACCACTGAAATAAAAACCCCGCCAAATACTCGGAGCAAGGTGACCCCGATGCTCACAAAAAACTCAAAATCCCCAGCCAGGGTTATCACACCTTTCAGGGTTTTAAGCGGCGATGGCAGCACCAGTGGGCTGTCTACCCACCGGGCTGCCAAGGCCCAGAGGAGCACCCAGAAAAAGGCCACTCCAATCTTGCTGATCCATTTCGTTTTATTTTGGTTATTTTCCAAGAACGTAGAAATCTTCACCAGGAACTTTTCCTCCCACAGCCTTTGGTTCAAATCCGGCTAATATGGTATAGTACTCATTTAAAGATTGCTGTGCCTCTTTAACCGGAATGAAGACGATATTACAATTTGGAATCGCTTTTTCTGCCAATGCTGCGTCGGCCATAATCCCTGCGGCCACAATATTTTTTGCCCCCTCAGCGGGATCGTCATTCACTGTCTTGACGGATGCTTCATAGGCTTCCATAAACTGCTTTAGCACCTGGGGATTGGTTTCTGCCCATTCCTTATTAACAACGACGGCTGTCATTTGCAATTGCGAACCGTTACTGGCTTCTGCCCAGGCTTTTGATAGATCCACTGCTATTTTGATTGTCGGTTTCTTTGCTGTAACGGTGGTCACAAATGGTTCCGGCAGCATGGCAATCGTAGCCTGTCCGGCAACTAATTGAGCCACTGCTTCACTGTGCTCAGCCACATAATTAATCGTGATGTCTACACCTGGGGTCAATCCATTTTTCTCCAGTAAATAGTTGAGCACATATTCCGGTGTCGATCCCTGGCCACTGGCCACAATGGTCTTTCCTTTTAAGTCGGCGATGCTGGTAACGCCAGCGGTTTCATCGGCCACAATATAAAGCACTCCCAGGGTATTGACTGATCCCAGAACGACCTGACCTTCAGTTTTATTAAACAGCACGGCGGCTAAATTACTGGGCAGTGCGGCAATTTGGTATTCGCCACTGATGACACTGGCTGTCAACTGATCCGGAGCACCGGCCACCGTGAATTCGGTGGTGACATTTTCGCCCAGATCCACACCATTAACAATCATTTCTGCCATGCCCATACCGGTTGGTCCAGCCAAGGTGCCAACTTTCACGGTTTGCCGTTCTGCCGGTTTTGCCTGGCAAGCGGTAAAGCTAAAAATCATCACCATGATTAAACCCATCAGGATCACTAATTTTTTCATCTTGTTTTCTCTTTTCATCTTTTCTTCCTTTTCATTTGATTCCAGCCAGAAATAATTTTTCTGTCTGGTAAGCGGTATTCGTTTCAATCGTAATCATTCTAACACGCAAATAGTTTATTTGAAAGAAGAACAAGGTGGAAATATTCGACTTTGTCGTTAAGCGCTTCGCGAAGTATCGCCATCTTTTTCATTTGATGAAACGACTGCTCGTCTTAATAAACCTATTCGCAAGCCATGCTTTTTTATTCCCGAATCATCCTCTTTTAAACGATTATTTCAAGTTACATCTAAGGTAATCACTGGCTAATTATGATATAATTCAGGTTAGAAACTTGCGCGTCTGAGAACCTGTTTTTAGACCTATTAAATATCCGAGGAGATTCCATGAAACGAAAAATGAAACCCTACCTGATTATTTTTAGTATCGTGATGTTGATGCTTTCTTTGTCGGTACCTACCCTGGCAAATGAATCCATTCAAACTGATACTCTTTCTAATTCCAGTGAAATGAGTGTGAACAATCAAATGAACATTAACACCTTGTCCGAACTTCCTGATCTGGAAAGTGACGACAATACAAGTCAGCAGATCGTTATTATTTACAGAGATTCAAGTCCCCTTAATGTTAAGAGCCTGTCATTATCCACTAATGCGGTCGCTAAAGGAGAAACCGTATCTGATCGGGTCGATATTCTGGAGGTAAAAAGCGATGTCGATGTTGATGCATTGATTAAAACGATCAGTGAGAACCCCAATGTTTTAGCAGTTGATCGCAATGATACGCTAAAAACCTATTCGCTCCCCAATGATCCTTATGTTACCGATGGCAAAGCGTGGCAGTTTCAAAGCATCGGCACCGATAAAACCTGGGACCAAGTCTCAAATGCCAAAACCGTTGGCGTCGCGGTTTTAGACACCGGACTCAATACCAATCACCCCGATCTGACTGGCCGCATTATTGCCGGTTATGACTATGTCACCAAAAGTAGCACTGTTTTAGATCAGGACGGTCACGGAACCCTGGTTAGCGGTTTTATTGCCGCTACTGCTAATAATGGCATTGGACTCTCTGGTGTGGCCGGAACGGCCAATGTAAAAATTGCCCCCTATCGGGTCGGTGCCAAAGGCCTCTCGGTTGCCAATATCTGCGCTGCCCTGATGGATGCTGCTGATCGTTCCGACATCAAAGTCATTAACATGAGCTATGGTGGTTATGATTACAACAACAGCGAAGCGGCTGCTATTCAATATGCCAAAGACAGAGGTAAGGTGCTGGTGGCCTCCTCAGGAAATGAGGGCGAAGCAAATGATCCCAAAACCGGATTGTCATCTTACCCCGCTTCTTACGACGGCGTCATTTCGGTGGCGGCAACCACCCGTTTCAATGACCGGGCCGCCTTTTCTCAGTATAACACGATGGTCGATCTGGCTGCTCCCGGAGAAGATGTTTACACGACTTCTATTGATGGCGACTATATAAATGATAGTGGCACCTCTTTCGCTTCTCCCATCGTTGCCGGTGCCTGTGGGGTCTTACTGGCCGCCAATGGGAGCTTAAATGCCGACCAGGTGGAAGCCGCACTGACTTCCACTGCTCTGGATCTTGGTGTTCCAGGGAAAGATGATTATTTTGGCTATGGCTTGATCCAATTGGATCGCGCTCTTGCAACGGTAATAGCTGATAAATCATTAACCGCCTTATATAAAACCCATATTCAAAACCTTGGTTGGGAAGACGTGTTTAAACGAAACGGTGAACTCAGCGGCACCTCGGGTTTAGGTTACCGTTTGGAGGCGATTCAGATTGCCTTGGATAATCCCGGTTATGACGTCGGCGTAACCTATCGAACCCATATCCAGGATGTGGGCTGGCAGGAATGGCGCAATAACGGTGATCTCAGTGGCACTTCTGGAGCTGGTCTTCGCCTGGAAGCGATAGAGATTAATCTAACCGGTCCCGATGCTGATCAATTTGATATTTATTACCGTACCCATGTTGAAAATTTGGGCTGGTTGAGTTGGGCGGCTAATGGCGAACAATCCGGTAGCTCCGGCTACGGCTACCGGCTCGAAAGCATTGAAATTATGACCTTACCCAAAGGGAGCACCTTTAATACCTCCGGTGACGCGTTTATCGTCAACCCGACCTGATTTTAAGCGCTCCCCCCCCCTTAATCTCTAATTGAGTTAATAAATTTAAAGCCGACAGGAAATGTCTATTTCCAGTCGGCTTTTTTGATTCGATTTTATTCGATTGATTTAAGTGATTCCACCATGCTGATCCGTTTAATAATTGGCGTCATCAGAATATTGACGATAAAGGTAAAGGCCAGCGTAAAGACCACCGAGTAAATAAAGCTGGTGGGCTCAATGCCCCGGGCAAACATGGCAATATCTGTTTCGACGGTGTTAATAATAAAGCCATTAAGTAAAACGCCTAAAAACAGACCCACGATGATTCCGATCACCGATAAAACAACATTCTCCCTGAAAATGTACTTATACACCTCCATATCATAAAACCCCAGAACCCGAATGGTGGCAATTTCTCGAACCCGTTCGGAAATATTGATATTGGTCAGGTTATAAAGCACCACCGCTGCCAGGGCTCCGGCCGAAAGCAGCATCACGACGACGACAATGCTCAAGCTGCTGATGCTGTCAGCCGATGATTTTACAATATTTCCGGTAAAGTTTACTGCTACCACCCCATCTCTGGCCAGCCAGTCACTGGCAATGGCATCTTCCAGATCGGTGTTGGCATCGGGAATATTAACATAAGCCATATTAACCATCAGCTCTTTTCCAAAGGCTTCTTCATAAACTGCTGGCGATAAATAAAGATAATTTTCGAGATAGTTTTCAGTAATCGCTCCTAATACCACTTCATGGCTTTCGTCCTCATTGTAGACCCGGATGGTATCGCCCACCTTCAGTCCCAGACTGCCGGCAACTTTTTCTGATAAAACGGCACCCACCTCTTCTAAATTTATCGCTTCTGCTGATTTTCTGTTTTGCAAATGAATAAACGTATTAATCTGCTCCGCTGTTTCCGGCACAAACAGATAGGCCGCTTTGCCGTTACCCGTTCCGGTTTTTTCAACGGTCATCTTGGCTTGATGGGCCAACATATTTTCACTAAAGCGGGGATCATTCTCTAATATTTTTTTGAAGTCCGCCTTTTCAACTAGGGTTTCTTCATTTTTTAACGCCATGTAACCATCAAAAACCGTAATGTTCTCAAACTGTCGGGGAATCATCGCGAAAATCGCATCCTGAAGCCCGAAGCCAGCCAGAATCAGAGCGGTACATCCGGCGATCCCAATCACGGTCATAAAAAACCGACCCTTATAACGCAGTAGGTTACGGGCAGTGACCTTCTCAATAAAGCCCAGCCGTTTCCAGATAAAGGGAATACTCTCAAGGAAAATCCGTTTTCCAATCTTTGGTGCCTTGGGACGCATCAACTCTGAAGGGTGTTCTTTGAGCTCGTAATAGGTAACGATCACAGCTGCCACCACGGTACCGGAAATCGCAATCAAGCAAGAAATTAAAAGCGGTATCCATGGCGGTGCAATAATTAAATCCGGCACCTGATAAAGCAAACCATAGGCTCCGGCGATTAAATACGGCAATGTATTGATACCGACAATCAGTCCAATCACCGAGCCGATACTGCCAGCTAATAAGGCATAAACAAAAAACTTCGAACCGATCTGATCATGGCGGTAACCCAATGCTTTAAGCGTACCAATCTGGGTGCGCTGCTCTTCCACCATCCGGGTCATCGTGGTAAAGGAAACCAGGGCAGCTACCAGTAGAAAAATCAGTGGAAACACGCCGGAAATATTATCAATCCGCTTTGCGTCTTCACCGTAACTGGTATAACCGGGATTGTCGTCACGGTTATACAGATACCATTTTCCAAACTCCAAATCATTAATTTTAGCTTCGGCCTTTGCTAAATCATTAGCGGCGTTGGCCAGTTCGGCTTCGCCCTCTGCCCGTTTCATTGCCAACTGGGCTTCCCCATCGCGGAGTTTCACCCATCCTTCATCCAATTGATTCTGGGACGCAATCAGGGTACTGCGTCCTTCTTCCCGGCCGGCTTCAAAGGCCGCAACTCCAGCGCTTAATTGGTTTTTACTATCAGCCAGGCGAGCCCATCCTGCTGATAACTGATTCTCGCCGTCAATAGCAGCTTGGGCCAGAGCGGCTTCGGCCTGGGGCAGGGTTGTTTCCAACTCAGCCAGTTGATTTTTCATTCCGGTCAGTTGGGCAGAAAAATCATAAATCGCTTCAATCCCCTGGTTGATCTGCTCTTTTGCGGCGTAAACCTGGGCTAAACCTGCTTCAACCTCAATAATCCGGCTGTTGATTTCATTCAACTGAGCTTCCAGTTCCGCCAGTTGGGCCGGATAATCCGGGTCAGTCGGATCCAGACTCTGAATCTGGGCTTCGACTGCCGCGCTTTGGACCTCCAGATCTGCCCGTGCTGACTCACCCTGGGCAATCTGGTTTTCCAGCTCCGCCAACTGGGCTTCCAGCTCCGGTAACTGACCGGAGGGGTCCTGAGTTTCCATTTTAGCAATTCCGTTTCTTAAGTCGGTGATTCCCTGGCGCAGGGTTTCCAACTTTTCCTCACCATTTGCCAGCTCCTGTTTTAAGGTGTCAGCCCCACGAATCAGATCTGCCTCACCTTGAATGATCTGATTCTTGGCATCGGCAAGTTGGGCCTGTGTCTGGGCAATCATGGTGTTATACTCGTTCCAGCCAGCACTGAGGGCGGCCTCGCCGTTAATTAACTGGTTTTTGGCATCATTCAAACTGGCCTCGCCCTGAGCCATCCCGTCATTAAACTGGGTCACCCCATCGTTGTACTTGGCCCGACCCTTATCCAGTTCTACCTGAGCTTTAGCCAAAATATCATCGTGATTGATTCCCAGCTGCAAAATACCCAGGGCTTCCAATTGTTTCTCCAGGAACCCAATGGCTTCTTCGTATTCAGTTGAAAAGGGATCAACATGGTCGGCAGTGGCCTGTGATAAGAGATAAACCTCAGTATACCGTTCAAAGACAAAGTTTTCTGCGGGAATAAAGCTATAATAATCGACTTCGCCCCGGCCAACCGAGGTGCTGCCGCGCTCAATCGACACATACTGGGGCGATCTAACAAAACCAACAATTGTGAAGGTATCCCGTTTGATCGAATCAGATAGTGCTTTATCGCCAACCTCCGAGGATAGCTTGATCGTTTCACCCAGTTGGTAAGTATAACTGGAAGCACCCATGCCCTTAGCTTCCTGAGGCTGTTCCAACAACAGTTCGTCTTCATTTTCCGGCAGGCGCCCTGCCACCAGCAGTGGTTGATTCAGGGCCTGGTCTTCATTATAGGCCATCAATTTGATCACAGGGCGTTTATCGCCCCGCTCAATAATGACATCCGCCGAATAGCCGGGCATCACCGTCGCCACGCCTGGAGAATTTTTAATCGCGTCCACATCCGCCGGCAAAAAACCATAGGTCGAGACTAGACGCATGTCCATCAGTTGCTGGTTTTGATAGTACTGACTGACTGTATATTTCATGCTGGGGCCGGTTGTTTTAACCCCTACAAAAAAGCAGATGCCTAGAGCAATGATCGCAACGATCGATAAGAAACGGTTTTTTGATTTTTTGATTTCTCTGAATGTGTCTTTTTGCAATGCTTTCATTAATGTATCCTTTTAAATAAAATTGCTGGTCATTGGTTGCCAATAACCGCGCGGTAATGACCCGAGAGCTGTTTTCCCGGCTATGCCTAAAACAAGGTTTTTTATATTTTATCATGCTTTTATTAATAAAACACCCATTCCCGGTTAAATAATTCAGTCTGTCACGAAATCTCTCACACTATGCTGATCGCTTCGTTTAAGGTAATCAATCCGATTACCTTTTCCTTAACCGGGACGCCAGTTAATTCGGTCAGGGCCTTTGCATACAGATTGATCTGAATTTCGTAACCTCTAAGTACTTGCTCCCGTTGCTGGGGATCTTTAAAATAATCTGTCTTATAGTCGATAATAACCCATTTTTGGTCTTCCATAAAGGCACAATCAATGATCCCTTGAACGATGATCTTTTCGCGAATGTCCGTCCATTCTAACCGGATTTCAGCCGGATCGTAAGCATAGTTAAAGGGGATCTCACGCCTGATTTTTTCGGCCGATAATAACCTAATCCCCAGAGCAGAGGTATAAAAGCTGATCAGTTTATCGACACTAATGGTTCTGGCCAAGGCTGCCGGCAAAAATTCTTTGTGAATCAGGGTCTCAATCTGATTAACCAGATACTTTTTAAGAAACAACGGCAAAGCGGCTTGTCCACTACTAAACAGTTCCTCCCGGATCGGTTTTAAATCGACCACTTCCATTAAAAGATGAAGGGCCGAGCCCCGTTGAGCGGCGGTGAAATCGGTCTGTTTTTGTTCTAAAAACTTGGGCTTCTCCTGCTTTTTAGAAAGCTTTCTGATTTTTTCCTGCTGACGCGTCAAATCAGCTTTTTGATAATCTTTAATTTCGGTCACACTCATCTTACTGGGAAGTTCATTCTCTGCTTTGACTGGATATAAAAAATTAAGTCGCTGGAAAATCGCCTCCCGATCAGCCTGAGAAATACTGGTTGTCAACTTTTCCGGTGCTGCGGCAGGTGTTTCCATCTCCGGATCAATTGCCTGTAACTCATTCGCCGGGTCCTTCCGATCTTCTCTTTCCAGCGCCTGTTTTTCCGTGAATTGAGTCCCCCGATGATAAGCAATCGTAAAATCTGCTAACTCCGGATTCGTCTCACTGGGGTCCCGCCCAGCCAATACCCCCATCATCACCCAGTCAAGTAAGCTGGCGGCATTAAGGAGGTGATACTCGTCCGGTTCATTATGCCATTTTTGCTTGGCTTTGTCATGATTTTTTACGGTCCCGACAATCACCAGCTTTTCTTCAGCCCGGGTCATCCCGACATAAAGCAGGCGCATTTCTTCGGAAAGCATTTCTTGATTGCTCTGGGCCTTGCAGACCTCTTTAGCCAATGAATTATGCTTATACCGTTTTTCCAGATTAACATAGTCCGGACAAATTCCCAGATCCTTATGGAATAACACCTGGGCGTAATTGCTGCGCTTATTAAAACCCTTACCGGTACCAGAAAGAATGACAATCGGAAATTCGAGCCCCTTGCTTTTATGGATAGTCATCAGTCGCACCACCGTCTCTTGATTACTGACCATCGCCGGGGGCGAAATATCCTGCTTGTGCTTTTTCATGTTTTCGACAAAGCGAATAAATTGATACAGCCCTTTAAGGGTGGATTTTTTATAGTCACCGGCCCGCTTAAGCAGGATTCGCAAATTACACTGTCGCTGTTCGCCGCCAGGTAGAGCTCCCACAAAGGCATAATAGCCGGATTCCAGATAGATTTTCCAGAGAAAATCTTCCACTGGCATGAGCTTGGATTGATTTCGCCAAGCCGTCAGTTTTTGATAAAAACGGCCCAGCTTTTTAGACAGTTCATCGCACTCGAGCTGGCAATAGCTTTCCACCGCCTGATAAAAAAATCCCTGCGGGTGAGCAATTCGCAACCGGGTGCATTCAGTAGTGGAAAAATTGCCCATCGGCGAGGTCATAATACTTAACAGCGGCAGGTCCTGATGCTGGTTATCCATCAGGTTAAGCAGGTTTAGGATCATGGTAATTTCTAGCGACTCATAGTAATTAGTGCCACCATCAAAATAGGTAGGAATCCCCATTTCACTAAACACCTTGAGATAAACATCTCCGCGTCCGGCCACACTGCGCATCAACACCCCAAAATCACCATAGTTGATCGCCCGCTCCTGATTGTTTCGGGTATCAAAAAAAGTTGTTCCCACCAGAGACTGAATTTTTTCAGCCACAAATCGGGCTTCAATTTCAACTGCGGTTAGATCTTCCTGCTCCTGTTCCTCAAACGCCTGAAGCTCTCCCGCTTCCTGTTTTTGCTCTTCAATGATATGGATCTCAGTTTTTTGATAGGGTCCGTCATGGGGCAGACCCTTGTTAAGCCGAGCCTGTTCGTCATAATTGATTTCCCCCAGTCCGACACTCATGATTTTCTCAAAGATAGCATTAACACTGTTAACCACCCCCTGGGCGGAACGGAAATTCTGATTGAGGGTCACCAGGCTGTTATTGAGGTTTTCATCCTTGCCAAAGCTTTTATACTTGCCAATAAAGATGGTCGGGTCGGCCAGCCGAAAGCGGTAAATGCTTTGCTTAACATCCCCGACCATAAAATAATTATTATCCCGAACAATCCGCTTTAGGATGGTTTCCTGCATTTCGTTGGTGTCCTGATACTCATCCAGAAAAATATAGCGATACCGGGCGCGAACCTCATCGGCCACCTCCGGATCTCCTAAAATTTTTAGTGTCAGCTGTTCCAGGTCATTGTAATCAACCAGATTTTTCTGAGCTTTTTTCGCCTGAAAGGCAGTCCAGAATTTCTGAGTCAGTAAAACCAGATCGGCCATCGGTTTTTTTAGGCTATTAAGCTCCTGGACCATCTCATCGATATTGATGGCAAATCGTTTTTGTAGTTTGACCATACTGGTTTTGGCTTCATCACGATATTTTTTGATCAGCTCATTCAGCTCTTTATCTTGCTTGGCCGCTCCTTTAAAGCGCTCGTAACTTAGCGATTTCAAGGCTTCCAATCCCTGCACCAGATCGGTGCTGATCGTTTTTTCCAGCGCTTTAAGCATCTGCACTTCGCTTTTGCTCTGCTCATGGGTTTTCTCAAAACCAACAGCAGTGCTTAAGTTCCTGGCTTCGATGGCTGCATCGATGGCTCCCTGAAGCTCAGTCTCAATTATTTTTTTTAAGGCACATCCCCACACTGAATCTTCCAGGCTTTTGACATCGCAATCAAACAGCAACAAGGCCTGATTGCTCCAATTTTCCGGGTTTGGCTGGGTGGCCAGAAAGCGATATAAGGTTTCAACGGTGTCTTTTAAGGCCTGATCATTTTTATTACCACTATATTTTTCAATTAGATCCAGAAAATCGAGGGACTGTTCGTTTTTATTCCGACTCAGTTCGGACTCTTCCTCACTATTTTGCGCCATATTTTTATTTGCACTATTTTCATTCGTGATGGCCTGCTGGTATTCGTCTTCAAAAACCTCTTCCAGCGTTTCTTTAAGCATCAGCGCGATTTCAGTATCGTTGCCAATGGCAAAGCCAGGATCAATGTCACCCTTATGAAAATACTGGCGTAAAATACCAAGGCAAAAAGAATGAAGGGTGGAAATGGAGGCCCCCCCTAAAATATTTAATTGCTTCATTAAAAAGCTGCGATCATTTTCCGGGTTTTCCAGTTCTTTGGCCAGCGCCTGACTGAGGCGATTCTTCATTTCTCCGGCTGCTCCCCGGGTAAAGGTCAGAATCAGCAGCTCATCGACGCCCACCTTTTCTTCCCGGATAATGCGAATAATTCGCTCAATCAGCAGGGCTGTTTTACCGGATCCGGCGGCGGCCGATACGAGCATGTTGGTTTCACGGTTTTTTATCGCTTTTAACTGATCACTGGTCCATTTCATCGGTTTCTCCTTCCTCGATTAACGTAAAAAACTGATCTTTCTTCATTGCTGCTTTCAGTACCTCATAACCACCCCGGATGATTGCGTCATCAAACTGACAGATGCCCTTATAATCACAATACTGGCAGGCATAGTCATGGCCTTTTTTATAAGGCCGGACTTTAATATCACCCTCGTAAATGCTTTTGATCTGACGAACCACGGTTTTTCGGACATAGTCGATGATGCCTTCAAATTCCTCCCGACTTAGCTTAAATTCCGATCGATAAACCGGCAAAATGTCCGACGTTTTGGAATCGGCATCATGATCCATGGCAGCGATGACCATTTCGTCATCGAGAAGCAGACCATTGAGTTTAAAGGACTTATTGATCGCCGCCTGAACATTCTCGCCAAAATCCAATCGCGGCATCGGATCATCAACATAAAAGTAGAAGGTTCCACCCGGCAGAATATCCTCGGCATCAATAACTGTCATGGCCCCATCCAGATAGACCAGCAATTGGAGCGAAAGGCCATAATAAATATCATCATAACCCAACTTTTTACTCCCGGTTTTATAGTCGATGACCTTAACCCAGGTTTGACCATCTTTTTCATAGAGGTCCAGCCGGTCAATTTTCCCATAGATCTTCACTTCTCCCAGTTTCGCATCCGGCAGACTTAATTCCTGTTCAAAGCAGAACTCAGTGGCCTGGGGTTCAAAATCCCCGGCACACAGTTGGGCAACCAGGATATCAACAGACTTTTTGCCAACCCGTTCCAGTTTTTTCCCCAGGTACTGGTTTTGTCCGGTGCTGTTAAAGACATTGGTTTTTATCTGCGGCAGACAGCTTTCCATGACCCCTTCTAGCAGTGTATCCCGTCGCTCTTTAGGCAGGGTCCGCAGGTCCAGTTTTTGGTCATGAACTTCCCGGAAAAAGCCGTCGATCAGTTCATGGAGCAAGGTTCCGATTTCGGGCGCGGCAATAGTATAAATGGGCCGGCTCTCAGGTTTTAAGCCATATCTGACATAGTGGGAAAAAGGGCATTGGCGGTGGGTTTCCAACCGGGTAATACTGGTGCGCAAGTTTTTGCCGTAAAGAACGGTAGCCTCCGCACCGGTCATGGCCTGCGAAACCCCGGCATAGTTTAGGGCCTCCGTCAGATTGCCGATGATTTGCTGGTAGTCCGGGTTGTTTTGATACCAGTGCTGCACTTCGGCCCATAGCGCCTCTTCCTGCTGCTGCGCCGAATCGGCTTCAGATCGACTGTTACGCAGGTGGCTAATCAGATGCCAGAGGGTCGCATCAGGCGTACTGAGGGTATTCCAGAATGCTGCCACCCCATCGTTAAGAGTTGACAAAATCTTTAGTGACGGGAAGATCATAAGCATCTGGCTCAGTAGAATGCTGGGCTGCTGACTGTTGCCTTCCATATCGGCTAACGCCCAATAAAGGGCCAACCGGGATTTGGGCTTCGATAAGAGATCATAAACCAGAAACCGTTCCTGATCCATTTGAAAGCTGCGATTGTTTTGCAGCCTGATCTGGTGAGCGCCCAGTATCTGCCGTTCCAAATCTGAGAAAAGGTTGGGCTCGGTGCCGGTTCCCGGGATTTTCCCTTCGTTTAAGCCAAAAACAATCAGTACCTCAAAGGCTGAGCTGCGGCTCCTGCGTAAATCGGTAATACTGACATAATCCCGATAAGGCGGGATGATTCCCAGCCGATAGCCCTGAAAACCACTTTTTAGAATCCGCAAATATTCTTCGGTCGTGGCTTCATCATTTCCCATCGTTTCAACAATCTGATCAAAAACTTCCATTAAAATGTTCCAGATCTGGTGGTAGAGTTCCATCGCTTCATAATTGCCGGATTCTGACAACTGTTCCACCAGATCCTCAATTTTTTCCGGGGTTTCGATGGCCACCAGAAATTCATAGAGGGCTTTGGTATAATCCTGACAGGTTCTACCCGCCTTCATCACAGCTTTTAGCTGAATCAGCGGCGTGATCAGTTTAAGGCGCAGGGCATTAAGACGACCCAGCTCCAGGGCCGGGTTCTGGCTGAGCTTGGTGAATTCCTTTTCCCATTGTTTACCCCGGATGCCAAACTCCAGGGCATAGTTTTCCAGATCTTCGCATTCAGACAAGGTAATCGGTGAAAAGCCGGTCTTAACAAAACCAAAAACATCATCAAGCCGATAATGATTCTGGATCGCTTCCAAAGCGGTTACCACTGCTTCAACCAGATGGTTATCCCCAATGGCACGCAGATCATCCATAAAATAAGGGATTTTATACTGGGAGAATATACGCTTAATGATGCTCCCGTATTCATCCAGATTTCCGGCTAGCACCACCATATCCCGAAAGGACAACCCTTCTTCTCGAACCAGGGTCAGAATCTTGCGCGCGCCCATTTCAACCTCTTCCCAGGTATTCTGACATTGCGTCAGGCTGATCTGATTGACTGCGTGTTGATATTCCACCTTGGGATAAGCAAAGAGATTGGTCTCCAGATGAGCAAGCTCCGGACTTTTTTGATTTTGCTGATTTTGATTGGTGATTTTTTCCAGTTTAAATGACACCTGCGCTCTGGCTCCAATTTCTTTGATGGACGCCATGGTATTGGCTGTTAATAAAAAAACTTCCTGGTCCCGTGCTGATGGGTTCGGGTCCCACGGTAGGGCAATATGGATTTCCTTAACCGTATCGACCAGATTTGCAATCATGCGATAATCCTGGGCTGAAAAATTCTGAAACCCATCCATCCAGATTTCACTGTTCTTGAGAAATTCTGCCGAAGCGATCTTTTCATTGACGAAATTACGAAAGTCTTCTTCATCTTTACGGTCAGTTCCCAGTAATTCCTGAAAATGGGTGTAAATCTTTATTACATCGCCTAATTTTTGGGGCATGATGCCGTGACCTAGCGTCTTTCTGGTTTCTTCCAAATTTTTTGGAGCAATCTCATTTTGTTTGAGTTCACCAATCAAATCTGAAATACTCGCAAGAAAACCAGGTTTTTTAATGCTGGAACGATAAATGGTCAATTGTTCCTGAATATCCCCCATGGTTTTTTGCAGCAGCATATTTTTCCCATGACTGTCCATATAGGTCTTGGCAAGCCCGCCGGTTTCCTGGAGCACCCGATTTCCCAGCCGCTTAGGGCTCAACACCTCGACATCAAGTAGCCCTACTAAGCGATTGGACTTCATCAGCGCTTCTTCAGCCCCCAGGGTAAACTGTTCCGGAACCATTAAATAGAGTTTTTCTTTGCCTGCATCCAGGGCCGCACCAATCTGGTGATAGACCGTCTCACTCAACACCTGAGATTGCCGGCCAACGATCATTGTAATTCCCATCCGTTTTTCCTTTCTGCCTTTTTACATCACTGATTCGCCACTATTTTAAAAAATCACCATCCTTATTTAAAGATGGTGATCAAAACTGTCGATAGAGAATAAAGTAGTACCGACAATTGTTACATCATGTTGTTTGCATCAGAGCGGACACGGCAGAGCCTGTCCGATTCTGCAGCAAACAACAGATTAACAATTGGTCGGTACGGCAACATCACGCCAAACCCTTATTATACGGTCACAAAGCCAACTTTTTTACGCACCTTTGACAGGGTTCTCCAGGCAATCTGGGACGCCTTTTCGGCGTGAACATGCATGATCTGCTCCAGATACGCCTTTTCCCCCAGTAGCCGATGATACTCATTTTGAACCGGCAGCAAGGTATCGGCAACGGTTTCGCCGACAGCCAGCTTGAAATCGCCATAACCCTTGCCGTCAAATTCACGGGTGATCTCTTCTAGGTTTTTTCCGGTGGCACAAGAATAGATTTCCATTAAATTAGAAACACCGGGTTTTTCTTCGCGATTATGATAAACAGCCATATCCGAATCGGTGACTGCTCGTTTAAACTTTTTCACAATCGTTTTAGAGTCATCCAGCAATGAGATAAACGCATTGCTGTTTTCATCTGATTTGGACATCTTTCGTCCCGGCTCCTGAAGACTCATAATACGCGCCCCAGAATCGCCAAAATAAGCTTCCGGCACCTTAAACACATTGCCAAAATTCTGATTAAAACGTATGGCAATATCCCGGGCCAGTTCGACATGTTGGCGCTGATCATTGCCGACCGGGACTAAATCGGTTTGATAAAGAAGAATATCCGCAGCCATCAACACCGGATAGTCAAAAAGACCGACCCGGATGTTTTCCCCCTGTTTTTGGGATTTATCTTTAAACTGGGTCATCCGGCTGAGTTCGCCCATATAGGTTGAACAATTTAAAATCCAGGCCAATTCTGAATGCTCCGGCACCATCGACTGCACATAAAGAATCGATTTTTCAGGATCAATACCCAGGGCTAACAGCAGCGCAATCGATTCGTAGGTCCGCCTGCGCAAATCGGCCGGGTTTTGGGGCATGGTGATGGCGTGAAGATCCACCACACAAAAAAGACTACGATAATCTTCCTGCATCGTTACCCAGTTTTTCATGGCACCAAAATAATTTCCGATGGTAAAGGTCCCCGATGGTTGGATGCCACTGTATACAATTTTTTTTACGGGTGCTTCTATTGTCATGTTTTACTCCTTATTTAATGGCTGTTCTTTCGTTAATAAAAGAAAAAACCGCCAGGTTAGCGTTTTAAAAACTTACTGATGTGCTGGTTGATGGTAAGTGTAGTTCTGTCATTTCCAGAGAATCACAATCGATCTCCAACTCTTTAATCATCCGCACAAAAATATCATAATCGGCAGTGGTGAGAATTTGGGTGCTGCCAATGTCGTCCCGGGAGTTGAAATAGTTAAACTCAGTCAGGTGCTTGGTAAGCTGGCGAACCAGACCATTGGCTGGATTAATTAGTTCCAGCTCCGGATACATCTGCCGGATGGTCACCGCCACAATCGGAAAATGGGTGCACCCCAGCAACAGTTCTTCAATGACGATTCCTTGTTTGATGCCCTTAAGTAAAATTGGTTCCACGGCTTCCCGGATATTGTTTTTTAATATTTTCAGATCTCCCTGGCCATCGTTAATGACCTTGGCTAAGGTATGCGTTCCCTGGGCAATGTACTCCACATCGCGCGTCCACAACTCCAGTTCCTTTTCATAGCCCCGGTTTTTAACCGTTGCCGTGGTGGCAATCAGTCCTACCAAACCCCGGTCCCGCCAGTTCAGGGTTTCCTGGACGCCAGCCTCAATGACACTGAATAAAGGCACTCGGGCGCTCAGTTCGACAATCAGAGAAGAAAGCGTATTACAGGCTAAAACCACAGCTTTAACCCCTCTATTTTCCAACTCACTGATAATGGTATTGGCCAGCATGATTAATTCATCATTTTCCCGCTCACCATAAGGCATTCGCATTGAATCGCCAAAATAGAGATAATTTTCATTGGGCAGTCGGTCTTGAAGTGCTTTTAATACTGTAAAACCACCAATGCCCGAATCAACAACCCCAATCGGTCCATTGTTGTCCATTCTTTCACTTCTTTCCCGATTGATCACGAAATACGATTCCTTCGTCCTCACTCATACCATCAATGATTGCCAATGACTCCAGAACAATTCCCTGCTGACGAATCAATGCCCCGCCATCCTGAAATCCTTTTTCGATAGCAATGCCCACCCCAACTAAGGTAGCACCGGCTTGATTGATCAAATCAATTAAGGCTTCTGCCGCCTTGCCATTGGCCAAAAAATCGTCGATAATTAAAATACGATCGGTCGGCCTTAAATACTTTTTTGAGACCATAATTTTATAGGCCTGCTGTTTGGTATAGGAGTATACATCACTGGAATAAATTTCCTGATCTAAATTGAGTGACACATATTTTTTTCCAAAAACCACCGGACAATAGTCAAAATATCTGGCCGTGCAAGTTGCAATGGCAATCCCCGATGTCTCGATGGTCAGGATTTTGTTGACTCCCTCTCCGGCAAAGCGTTTGGCAAAAGCCTTTCCCATTTCATCAAATAACGCTACATCCAACTGGTGATTTAAAAATGAATCCACCTTAAGGATTCCCTGGCCTTTGACACGACCTTCTTGTCTAATTTTTTGTTCTAATAATTCCATTGACTGCTCCTTCGTATCCTAATCGAACTATTATAACATACTCTTATAAATTTGAACACACGCAAAACGCGCGGGAATTTCTTCCCGCGCGTTTCTCTTTAAAGCAAATAGATAAAGTAGTACCGACAATTGTTATCGCGTATTGTGTGCATCAAAGCGAACACGGTGCTAGTCGATACGATTTGCGACACACAACTGATTAACAATTGGTCTACGGACGTTTTTTCGCAACCTCTCAGGATTTTTTTCCTGCAAGGTTACCTACTAATTCACTTTGATTATTCTTTTTCTTTTTGAGCTGCGACAATCACTTTTTCGGAAATGATCATTGGTGCTTCTTCATAGCGGACAAACTCCATCGAGAATTCGCCTCTGGCTTGGGTCATAGAGCGTAGCTCGGTGGCATACTTAAACATTTCTGCCAGCGGGGCCTCAGCCATAATCCGTTGTTTTCCACCTGAAGCTGAATCCATTCCCATAATTCGACCGCGCTTTTTGTTTAAATCACCCATGATATCGCCCATGTACTCTTCCGGTACGGTAATATCAACATGATAAATGGGTTCTAGAATAACCGGTGCCGCGTCCTTCATACCTTTTCGGTAAGCTGCTGTGGCTGCCATTTTAAAGGACATCTCATCAGAGTCAACCGCGTGGTAGGAACCATCATAGAGTGTTGCCTTAACGCCGGTGACCGGATAGCCGGCCAGTACACCTTCAATCATACATAATTCCAGACCCTTTTCAACGGCTGGGATGAAGTTTCTGGGAACGGCTCCACCAACAACCTTGTCAACAAACTGGAATGGAGCATTGGGGTCGCTTCCTGGCTCAAAATCAATCCAGACATGACCAAACTGGCCGCTGCCACCGGATTGTTTTTTGTGTTTTCCTTCAGCGGTTGCTTTTTTCTTAATGGTTTCCCGGTAGGGAACCTTCATATCAACCAGATTAACATCAACGCCAAACTTCTGTTTTAGTTTTTGAGAAATAATTTCCAGATGCATTTCTCCCAAACCAGAGACCAGCGTTTGTTTGGTTTCTTTATTACGGCTCACCGTCATCGTTGGATCTTCTTCCACCAGTCGATGGAGTCCGGTGGCCAGTTTATCAATATCGGCCTTGGTTTTGGGCTCAATGGCCATGGCGATAATTGGTTTGGGCAATTCAATTTTATCATAAACAATCGGTGATTTGACACTGGTTAAGGTATCCCCAGTAACCGTATCACTTAATTTAGAAAAGGCGCCGATATCCCCAGCTTCGAGTTTCTCAACCTCAATCTGCTTGTTTCCTCTGAGTACGTAAATATGATTGGCTTTTTCTTTTATTTCCTGGGTAGCATTATATATTTCTACGGAATGGTCGAGAATCCCTGACATTACCTTAAAAATTGACAATTTGCCAACGTATGGGTCCGCAATGGTTTTGAATACCAGTGCTGAAAAGGGTTCATTGTTACTGCATTTCCGTTCAATTTCTTTTTTATTCCGGGGGTCCTTGCCCACTTCAAATTTTCCTTCGCCCGGTGATGGAAGATACTCGATGAGCATATTTTCCAGGGTTTCAACCCCGATATTCAGGGTTGCTGAGGTACATAACACCGGCATCAACTCACCATCGATAACCCCTTTGCGAATACCACTATGAATTTCATCCCGGGTTAATTCTTCGCCTTCAAAATATTTATCCATCAGTGCTTCGCTCGTCTGAGCCACTGATTCCATAATCATATCCCGATAAGGTTCTAATTCTGCTTTCATTTCGTCTGTGATGACCACGTCAAAACAGCGATTCTCTTTTCTCTGGCTACCGGTCATGTCAACAATATTAACAACACCATTCATGGCTTCGCCTTCACCCATTGGTAATTCAAAGGGCACAATCTTATTGCCAAAGGTTTCTTTTAATTCGTCCATGACCTTTGCAAAGGTCGCATTTTCGCGATCCATTTTATTAACAACAATAAATGCTGGTACATTTGCTTTTTCTAATAGCTCAATGGCTTTTTCAGTTCCTACCTGAACACCTGACAATGCATCCACGACGATAATTACGGCATCAGCTACCCGAAGTGCTGCATAGGCGTCCCCAATAAAATCAAAATAACCTGGCACATCAATAAGATTGATCTTATGTCCACCAAATTCTAAAGGAATAATCGATGAAGAAATTGAAAACTTTCGTCTCTTTTCTTCTGGATCAAAGTCCGATAGGGTGTTTCCCTCGTCAATTTTTCCCATACGATCAACGGCACCTGCATTAAATGCCAATGCTTCAGTCAAGGTTGTCTTTCCGCTCCCACCGTGACCTAGTATAAGAATGTTACGGATGTTCTTTGTTGGATACGTTTTCATGCTGTTTCCCCCTCGCTTATTTTGCCAATGATTTAATTGTTTTTTTGGTATAGGGCTATTTTATAATATTTTAGAAAAATAATCTACAAAAATTTGCTCATAGATCCTCTTTTATCTTTTTCATCACTTTTTTTTCAATTCGCGATACGGTCATCTGAGACTTATTAATGAATTCTGCCACTTCTTTTTGTGTTTTGCCCCGGAAAAAACGCTGTTCTACTATAATCCGTTCAACCGGATTAAGCGCTTCAATCTTCTGCTTTAGAAGATCAATATTTTCCACATTTTCCATGTTGCTATCCCTGTTTCCCAAAAGATCCATCAAGCTGACCTCCTGCCCATCCTGGTTGCTTTCGTATTCCATCGATAGTGATTTAGGATAATAGGCATTACTACTTTCCATCGCTTTGATAATGCTTTCCTCAGTGATCTCCAGATAAACAGCAATTTCAGAAATGGTTGGTGAACGCATCAACTTATGCTCCAGGGTTGTCCGAGTTTGATTAATCTCCCGATTAAGATCCTGAACCTTCCTTGGAATTCGAATCAGCCATTCGCGATCCCGATAATAACGCTTTATTTCACCAATAATCGTCGGCGTGGCAAAGGTATCAAATTCATAACCTCTGCTGACATCAAACCGCTCCACCGCGTACATTAAACCGAGACAGGCAACCTGAAAAATATCTTCATTATCACCATTTCGATGCCCATATTTGCGGGAAAGAATTTTAGGGATGTAGAGATAATTTTCTATAAGCAAGTCTCTTAATTCACGGTCTTTTGTTTGTTCGTACTCGATAAATAACTTTTTGACATCTTCTTTACTGATTTTTCGCTCATACTTCATGGGCCGTCGATAGGTTCTTAATCATGGTAATTGAAGTTCCTGACCCTCGCTCACTAATAATTTCCACCCTATCCATTAGTGATTTGATGATAAATAAACCAAAGCCGCCCAATTGTTTGCCATTAAGATCTGGCATTTCCACAGTTTCTGGTTCAAATCCAACACCTCGATCGGTTACCGTAAAGACCAACTTCTGATGCTCCACAACATAGGTCAAGTCATAGCTTGGGTCTGGATTATTGCTGTGGGTTAGTGCATTAGTACAGGCCTCAGACACTGCAACTTTCAGATCTTCCACATCGCCAATGGAAAAGCCCATCGTGTTTGCCACTGATGCAATTGTAAGACGTGCCAAGCTGACATATTCGGGTTTGGTTGGCAGTGTCAGTTTTATACTATCCATTCTTTTTCCCCTTCTCAATTTGCTTAGTTAGCAGGATTGTCCACAATTTCAATTATTTTATCAACCCCTGTAAGGGATAATAACTTTTTAATATTGGGTCGCGGGTTCATCATAATAATCCGTTGTCCCATTTCTTTGGACTTGTTTCTCAGTTCGATTAAAACGCCCATGCCGGTACTGTCCATATAGGACAACTCGGAACAATCCAGAATAATTTCGGTTGCCTTTGTTTTAATTTCTCTTTCAATTGATTCTCTAAATTTCTCGATGGAATAAATGTCGATTTCGCCTTTAATACTGACCATACTTGTTTTTCCCATTTGTGTTATGTTATTGCTATTCATATAAACTCCATTTCACAATTAATCTGTTCGAAAAGAAAGCTCTTTTTTTGTCCGCCGCTTTATTAGAGGCGGTCGCCAATTGCCGGCCTTCTGATGAATCCAAAACTAGACCCAATGAGGCACTTACCGTCATTGGGCCTAGGGTTGTAATCCACGGCCTATACCTTATCTTTTCTATTTCTGGTTTGAAAAATTCCCAAGCCTCTTTTTAATACCGATGCGGCCTTTACCACCGGATCAATGACATCATGTTTAATGGTATTTAGCGCAACTTCAACCTCATCCACCATCACACTGGACTTCTCTACCACGTGCGCTGTGGATTTACTTATTTCATCGGCATTTTCCATAATACTACGAAGCGCCAGACGATTATCTTCCATCAGCTTGGTGGTTGTGTCAAAGGTTGCTGCCAGACTTTTAAAAAGTTTGACTAAATATACCGTTCCGACCACAAAGGCAACTCCGACTAATAACAGAGCTAATTCCCACAAGCTAAAATTTAACGTTATCATTTATAATGTCCAACCCTTACGCTTCTTCTTTATCAGCAACTTCTTCTGACAATTCAGCTTCTTCTTTTTCAAGGGCTTCCAGCTCGTCGCTTAAATCAGCAATATCCTGTTCAACTTCGTCCTGAATTTCCTGAATTTTGCTTTCGATCTGGTTTTTGTATTCATTAACGCGTTCTGTAAATTGTTCTTGCATGTCCTGGAATTGTTCTTTGAGATTTTCACCATATTCCACGGCTTGATCATAGGCATTTCCCAGGACTTCTTCAGTACCATCAGCCAATTTTTTTCGCGTTTCATCGCCTGCTGCTGGTGCTAATAATACACCCAAGGTTCCGCCGATGATGGTTCCTAGAAAAAGCCCACCAACAAAATATAATTTGTTACTGCTCATTTTAAATTCCTCCACTTTCATTGTGATATTTACTACATTTTACCTCAAAACACCCTTAATTAACAGTTTTTTATTTTATTTTTTAATTCAAAGAAACTTACTCGCCAAACTTATCGTTGATTAATTGTACCAAGGCATCCACTGCTTCGGCTTCATCATCACCTTCGGCCTGAATTTCGACCGTTGTCCCCTGAGAAATCCCGCCTGCCATAATACCCATGATACTTTTGGCATTTATTGAGTTTCCCTCTTTAATTACGAATATCTTTGATTTAAATTTACCCGCTGTTTGAACAAACATCGACGCTGGGCGGGCATGCAAACCTGTTGCATTTAATACAGTCACTTCTTTTTTTACCATTGTAATTCCTCCTAATGATTCTTTTTTTAAATATTTAAGTTCAATTTTTTCATTGAGTCTTTAACAAAATCCATTATTTCCTCACCGGTTTCCATATCAAGTGCAGCTTGTGCAATTTTTTTTGCATCTTCATAACGAACGCTGCGAATGATTTTTTTTATCTGAGGAATTGACAGTGCACTCATACTAAATTCATAAAGGCCCAGTCCCAAAAGCAGGATCGCCGCTAACGGATCGCCGGCCATTTCACCACACATGCCGGTGAAAAAGTTATCTTTTGATGTTGCCGTAACCTGTTTAATCAGACGCAGAATAGCCGGATTAAACGGATCGTACAGATAGGACACGTCCTGATTCATTCTGTCTACCGCCAGCGTATACTGGCAGAGATCATTGGTGCCAATGCTGAAGAAATCGACCTCTTTTGAAATAATATCGGCGGCAATGGCAGCCGATGGAATTTCAATCATTACACCTACCTTGACCGCCTTATCATAGGGTAGCTGCTCCTCATCGAGCTCTTTCATACAATCTAAAAGGATCGTTTTTGCCTGTCTTACCTCGGTAATGGATGAAATCATCGGAAACATGATATGGGCATGTCCATAAACGCTGGCGCGCAAAATGGCCCGGAGCTGGATTTTGAATAATCCAATTTCTTTGAAACATAGCCGGATTGCCCGCAAGCCTAAAAAGGGATTTAATTCTTCATCCATTGGTAAATACGGCAATTTTTTGTCACCACCAATATCCAGCGTCCGAATAATTACCGGCCCATCAGGAAACGCTTCTAAAACGGACCGGTAAGCTGCAAACTGTTTTTCTTCACTGGGCATTACTTCGCTGTTCATGTATAAAAACTCAGTTCGATAGAGTCCAACCCCGACTCCACCATTCTTCAGAACGCCAGCCACGTCATTGGGTTCACCAATATTCCCAACCAGTTCAACTTTTCTACCGTCTAAGGTGACCGCGTCCAGGTCTTTTAGTTCTTCCAATTCTTTTAGATAATTCTGGTATTTCAGTTTCTCGTTTTCATATGATTTTAGTTGTTCTTTAGTTGGATTAACGCATACCTTACCCGTCAAACCATCTACCACCATTAAATCCCCGCTTTTAACGGTCTCAGTGATGTCACCTAAACCAAGTACCGCGGGAATTTCGAGACTACGGGCCATAATAGCGGTGTGAGATGTTCGGCTACCGATGTTAGTCGCAAAACCCATCACCCGTTTCTTATCCATTTGTGCCGTATCCGAAGGTGTCAGATCATCGGCAATGATAATGACATCGTCATCGAGTTGGGACAAATCTGCCTGGACAATTCCCAGAATATTATGGAGAACCCGGGTCCCTACATCTTTAATATCAGCAGCCCGGGCACTGAAATAAGGGTCATCCATCTGATCAAATATTTCATAGAACCGGTCCGTGACGATTTTAACCGCATGATCCGCACTCAGGTGATTGTCATTGATTTCTAATTCAACCCCTTCTACAAATTCCGGATCATCCAAAACCATCGCATGGGCTTCAAAAATTGCACCTTCTTCTGCACCAAGTTCACTGACGGCTTTTGCTCGAATGGTTTCTAATTGCTCATGACTTTTCTTTAGCGCATTCTGGAATTTGACAATTTCAGCCTCGGCGTCTTCAATTTTACTTTTGTTAACTTCCACCTGAATTTTTTCATAAACGAGTGCCTTGGCAATAACAATACCAGGCGATGCAATAATTCCTTCTTTAACAAACATCTTCATTCTCCTTTTCTTAAAGGTTTAGATCTCATTTCTTCCTTCAAAGGCTTTAATTAATGTTATTTCATCTGTATATTCAAGGTCAGCACCAATGGGGATGCCCTTAGCCAAACGGGTAACCTTCACCCCGAGAGGACTAATCAGGTTTCCGAGATACATAGCAGTTGCCTCGCCTTCGACCGTCGCATTGGTTGCCATGATAACCTCTTTTATATCGCTTTCACCAATGCGCAGTAAGAGTTCCCGGGCTTTGATGTCCGCAGGTCCAATGCCGTCCAGTGGTGAAATGGCGCCGTGCAAAACATGGTACAGGCCATGGTATTCCCGCGTTTTCTCAATGGCAAAAATATCACGACTATTTTGAACCACACAGATGGTTTGCTGATCCCGCTTTGGGTTCTCACAAATATCACAGATCTCTTTATCCGTGATGGTAAAACATTTCTGACATAATACGATTTTTGTTTTCGCCAAAACTAAGGCCTCAGATAGGCTTGATATTTCTTCATCTGAGAGATTGATTATGTGAAACGCTAACCGTTGGGCCGATTTTTCTCCGATGCCGGGCAGTTTTCCCAACTCCTGAACTAACCGCTCAAGGGTTTTCGGGTAGTATCCCATCGATCGCCTACATTAAACCCGGAATATTCATGCCACCGGTAATTTTTCCCATTTCGCTATTTACCATCTCCTCTGCTTTAACAATGGCTTCATTAACCGCTGCCAACACCAGGTCTTCAAGCATTTCAATATCGTCTTCGTCAATTACTTCAGGATCAATCTTAATCGATAAAATATTTTTTTTACCAGTCGCTACAACTTTAACCGCACCACCACCGGCTGTCGCCTCAACTTCGCGTTCTTCCAGTTCTTCTTGTAATTTTGCCATATCTTGTTGCATTTTCTGCACTTGTTTCATCATGTTATTCATATTACCGCCGCCCATTCCGGCCGGCATTTTTCTTTTTGCCATTCTATCCTCCTATAGTTCTCTATTCTTAATAACTTCATTATTATAACACTAATAGTCCATGGATATCACTATCTTTTTAACCTAATTTTATTGTTCATCCTCGGTTTTGATTATTTTTACAGCTTCATTGTTAACGATTCGCAGGGTTTTTTCAAGTAGATCGAGCTGATTAAAATTTTCTTCTTCCAACTGGATTGAAACCATAATGGATTTTCCTGTTTTTTGAAGCAGCACTGCTTCAAAACCTTTAATCAGCTCCGGTTTATTAACAAACTGATAAAAATTTTTATTCTCCACCGAATAAATAATCACTAGATGTCCTTCATCTTTCAGAGCCGGTTCGCCACGTTTTAAAAACATCGCCTGCCCGGAGTTCGTTTTTCCTATTTCCTCACAGAGAATTTTAAAAAAACGCATCTCATCATGACGATTCCCGCCAGTCGTGTTCTTATTATCTGGCTTAGGTTGAGAAACTGTTTCTTCTTGTCCGGACAAGCCTTCCTTATCAATATGTTCAGGAACCGCTTCAAAATTAGCTACACCGGGAGCAAATCGATCCTCTTCCTGATCATCATACTCAGTCTCAGGTAGGCTGCTTTTTGATGGCAGCTGTTCTGCTTCCGGCTTTTTTTCAGGTAACGACGCTTTAGTGACCGGTCTGCTTTGAGGTGCAATTGGCGGCAATAGCTGGCGCTCTATTTTTTGCGCGACCATTTCTGCTTTTGGGGTCAATTTTTGTTCTTCCAAACATAGTTTTAACAGAGCCATCTCCACAATAATTCCCTGAAGGCTGCTGTATTTTAGTTTATTTTTCTCGTCAATCAGTTGGCTGATCATTTGATATAATTGATTAAAGCTCAGCTGTTCACTAAATTCTTGATAGGCTGCAAAATCCTCAGTTGTACAGAGTAGAATTTCCTTAGCCGTCTCTTTTGCGGTTTTCGTTATCAAAATCCCCCGCAAAAATTCAATTAGCTGATCCATTAGTAAAATATTATCTTTTCCATTGCTGATTAGCCCTCTTAATCCGATTAAAACTCCAGTGCTGTCATGATTAATAATTTGCTTTACTAAATTACCAATACTTTGTTTATCAGCCATGCCCGTAAATGCCAGCAGATCAGAAAATGCTACTTCTCCGGCATCGTCTTTTAAATCGATGACCTGATCTAATAAACTAAGCGAATCGCGCATTGAGTTTTCACCCCGAGTTGCAATAAAATCATAGCTTTCTTCCGACATCGTCACCTGAATATCCTGACAGATCTTTTTCATCTGTTTTATAATCAGCGCTTTGGGAATTGGCCGAATTTCATAACGCTGACATCGGGACAAAATTGTCACCGGACATTTATTCGGTTCTGTTGTGGCCAGTATGAAAACAGCATGTTCCGGAGGCTCTTCGAGCGTTTTTAGGAGCGCATTAAACGCTTCCTTAGTGAGCATATGAACTTCATCAATAATATAAACTTTATACCGACCAACGGTTGGAGGGTACTTTATTCGTTCCCGAATTTCACGTATTTCATCGACTCCGCGGTTTGATGCACCATCAATTTCGATGATATCCATAACGCCCGGTCGATCAATTTTTAGACAAACATCACATTGATTACATGGATTTCCGTCAATCCCATTGGGACAATTGATGGCTTTAGCGAATATCTTTGCCAATGATGTTTTTCCCGTTCCTCGAATCCCTGAAAAAAGGTAGGCGTGCCCAATTCGACTAAATTTAATTTGATTTTTTAGTATTCGGGTGATACTATCCTGGCCCACCATCTCATCAAAGGTTTGCGGCCGATATTTCCGATAGAGTGCTAAATATGACATTGTTCCCTCTTTATTCTGAACTTTTATTTTATTATATTACAATCTGAATTAATTGTATAGTCCAAAGCATACAACCATTCAGAGTGTACAAAAAAAGAAGTTCCCTTTAAAAGGAACTCCCTAATTTCTACAAAAGGTGGAATGGCAGATCTTTTTCTCGCTTCGCCTTTTTTGCCTGTTCTTTTTGTGCTTGAGCTTTCTGTTTCTTTTTCGCAATTTCCGCGCGAACTTTACGTTCTTTTGAAATTGCACGTTCTGCTGCCTTTGCCGTCAATTCTTGAAGTTCTTTGGCTTTTTTTATAATTTCTTTACGAAGCCGCTCTTCTTGCTCAATTTTATTTTTAGCTTCATCTTCAACCGCTTTTTGACGGGCCCGTTCAATTCTTTTTGCCTCGTCTTGTTCAGCTTTTAATTTCGCTGCTTCTTCGGCCGCTTTTTTCGCTTTAATTTCAGCTCGTTTTTTTGCTTCCTGTTCTTTTCTAGCTATTTCTGCTACGCGCTTATCTTCAGCTACTTTTTTAAGTGCCGCTGCTTCATCCTGAGCTTTTTGATGGACTTTTTCAAGTAAATCCTTTGATTTTGCAGCTGCTGCTTTTGCTTTTACCTCAGCAGCAACTTTAGCTGCTGCTGCTTTTTTAGCCAGCTCCCTTGCTTTTGCCTCGGCCGCTTCCAATTCTGCCTTAATTTTTTCTTCGGCTTCCTGTTTTTCTTTTTCTTCCGCTACCGCCTTGGCTTTGGCTTCTGCTTCCTTTTTGGCTTTGGCTTCGGCTTCCTTTTTGGCTTTTGCTTCGGCTTCCGCCTTAGCTTCTGCCCTGGCTTTAGCTTCTGCCTCCTTCTTAGCTTTGGCTTCTGCCTCCGCCTTGGCTTTAGCTTCTGCTTCCTTCTTGGCTACGGCGTCTGCCTCTGCCTTAGCTTTGGCTTCTGCCTCCGCCTTGGCTTTGGCTTCTGCCTCCTTCTTAGCTTTGGCTTCTGCCTCCGCCTTGGCTTTGGCTTCTGCCTCCGCCTTAGCTTTGGCGTCTGCCGCCGCCTTGGCTTTGGCTTCTGCCTCCGCCCTAGCTTTGGCTTCTGCCTCCGCCTTGGCTTTAGCTTCTGCTTCCTTCTTGGCTTTGGCGTCTGCCTCCGCCTTGGCTTTGGCTTCTGCTGCAATTTTTATTTCATTCATTTCCGGGGGATTATTGTCACTCAAATCTTCGGCGCTTTCCTCTTTACCAGTGATCACTCTGCCAACTTTTTTTATAAAATCATCCAATTTTCCCACTTCTTCATTCCCCGCTTCACTTGAATTCGATGTATTCAAATTATTTTGAATCGCAGTCTCTTTTATTAATTGTGATTTAGGTTTACTTTTTCGAGCCATGACACTCTCCTTTTTAATGACATAGTGTGGTTCTATTTTTTATAAATGGCCTTGGAGCATTTATAAAAAATAGAAATCTAGTGTATAAAAAGACAAATGACCGAAGCCATTTGTCTTTTATACATTTCAGTTTTTATTCTTGTGCTAAAACAGGATTTTCGCAATATCCTTATGTGGTGAAGCGATAACTGAATAACTCGTAATGAGGTTTGATTCAGCCATCTCTGTCTGTGCTGTTTGAATAGCCATCTTAACAGAAGAAATTTCACCAGTGATTAATACAAAGCCTTTTCCACCCAAGCCTCTAGCAATTCGAATTTCAAGGAGTTCTACGTTTGATGCTTTCGCACAAATATCTCCGATCAAAATTGAAGAAATTGCATTAATCGTTTCAACAATACCTAGCGATTTCACATCACCGATTTCACCGGCGCCTAACATGGCCGGTAGAACATCGGGGTGAATATTCGGTATAACGTGAGATTCTAACATGTGGATACCACCCACATGTGCCCCATTCTTTATTGATGCTTCGACGGCTCCCACATCTCCAGCAATAATACTGACGTATTTTCCAGGACATAAAGGTGACGCCATCAGCAGCTCAACATTTGCGGATTTCAGCATTTCATCAGTGGATTCTATACCAACTGGAATGCTCTTAAATTCCATAAAACCAACTGCTTTTTTCAAAATACCACTTCTTTCTATACTGTGAATGTTTAATTTTTTTTAATTTTTACCAAATACTTCAACTAAAGATTAAACTAAGATTAATCCACCAATAATTACGGTATTGATAAGCTGTGTTATAAAGATTGTTACGGCTGGAGGGTCGATGTGGGTGTCGCAATGACTGTTAAGCGTTTTTGCTGCCCATTCGCCTACGAAAGCTGTAAACATACCTGTAATCGCGCCGCCGATAATTGCAGCAAAAGGATTTAAGGTAGCTGTGAACACTAATACTGCGGTTGTACCTGAAGGTAAAACAATATGATGCCATCCTTCAAAGTAAACACCACACATGATTAAGATCAGTGAGAATGCCGCAATTGCAAAACCAATAACGGGTGTCATTGAGAACAGATAAGCTGCTTCAGCAACGCCATCAACTAATCCTAGTGTTCCTAAGGCAGCAGCAACACCACCAATTAAGATACCGATACCAGCGCCATAAGTAAGTACAAAACCTAAACGGCTTCCGGTCGCAATCCATTCGCGTTTTTCTCCGGCTGGTGTTTTTCCCGTTAGACCAGTTTTACCAAATACTAAACGAACAATAATACCAGAAAGCATAACAGTGAAAGCAACGGTGTCAGTCCAGCCAGCAGCGCCTTCACCAAGAAGTCCACCAAAGACGACTGGTCCAATCACTGGTCCAACAATGTATTGGATCAGGAAACCAACCATACCGAAGATACCACCTACGATCAATACCATCGGATCACCAAATTTTACAAGTGGTGTTACGATATCTTGACCATTTTCAATGTGATTTCTGGTCATTGCAAACGCAGCACCTGCTACAGCACCACCGAAGGCAACATGAGGACCAAACCAGGAACCGAAACTAATAATACCAATTGCAGGAGCCCCAAATTCTCCACCCATGATTGCCGCTAAAACGGTTAAACCGGTGAAAACAAAGGCTGTGATCCCGCCCATAAATGTGGCTAATACGCCACCGCCAAATGCGGCGATTAACATTGTAAAGTCCATAATTATCCCCCTTAAAATATGATTTAGGACTCGATAGTGATTTTCTCACTATCCGCGGCTGAAATCCTACCGCTAATACTAGCAAAAATTTTTGAGCTCAGTTTTCCCTCAGGGATATCCCCGATGAGTTGTCCTCGTTCCACATGATCTCCAACGTTTACAACGGCCACTGCAGGAGCACCTATATGTTGTGACAATAATAGGTTGACTTTCGAAAACGTCTTCTCCGTTTTTACCATCGGGGCCGGAAGATCATACTTCGTCAGTCCCAATCGTGATACTAAACGGTAAACGTTAAACTGTTTGCCTTCTCTGAAGGGCACAGCTGCTGTTGGTTCATTGTGATGAGGATTTTTGATCCCTTTGCTTCCAAATTCTCGCTTGAGCATGGCATTGAACTTCCAAGGTTGTAGGTCCATTACGCATGCATATTGACATAAGCCACATTCACAGCATAGAAAAGCGTTTGTAGCTTGAGTGGACGTGTCGCAGGTTGAACCATAAGCAGCGATCCGCATCAGTTTATGGGGTTCCAGGTTATGACCCAACGCGTATCTTGGACATAGCTCTGTACAATAGTTACATTGCATACAAGCCATCCCTGCCATTTTCATGGTTTCCTTGATGGACTTTGTTTTAGAAATAATCAGCGAATGATCTTTTGCTAAGACAATCAGTCCTTTGGTTGTTTTTGTAATCGTTGACTCTAAATCGACAATTTTTCCCATCATTGGTCCGCCGTTAATTACGACAAAATCCGCGATGGTCGTTCCGCCAGCTAATTCCAAAGCTTCACGAACGGTGATACCCAAAGGTACCTTTGTTGTTAGTTTGTTCTTAACCTCACCTGTTAATGTCAAATATGTATCCATAACCGGTTTATTGTCTACCATTATATCATAAATGTTTATAAGTGTCTCCACATTTATCACTAATGTACCGACATTTAACGGAATTCCGGCTTCAGGAACAATCCGTCCGGTTGTTTCATAAACAAGAACCTGTTCATCCCCAGCCGGGTAAAAATTTTTCAACAAGTGCATTCTAATCTTCGGAAATGCAATTAATTCTTTGTCTATCGCTTCAATAGCAGGTGTATATTTCTTTTTGAGGCCAATAATGCCTTCCTTTGCTTGTGTTTGATCCATAACAGCCTGAAGAGCTGTTAACATTTTAACAGCCTCCAGTGCCATCAGTTGTTGATCAACGCGCAATAATGGTTCGCATTCTGCGCCGTTAACGACGACTGTGTCAACGGTGCAATTTAATTTGACCTGGGTTGGAAACCCTGCCCCGCCAGCACCAACGATGCCGGCGTTTTGTACCAATTCTACTAAATTTGCGCTCATGAACAACACCTCTATTATTTAATCGTAAATCCTCCTACTAATACACATCTTCTTTTACGAGTAAATGTCTTAGCAGATGTCAGGCCTTCACCAGTAGGACCGGCAATGGTAAAGGTTGTATAACCTTCTCCGCCAACGCCGATACCAGCGTATGAAGGACCATTTTTAACAAAAATAGTGGTTTGCACTCTTTTTGCCATTTCAGTTAAGTTATTGATATTTGTTGAATGCATAATCGCGGTATGTCGGTTGCCATGCTCAAGGGTTACTGCCAAATCAATTCCTTCGGCAATATTTTTAACGCGAACAATTGGTAGGATTGGCATCATCAATTCTTCAACTGCAAAGATATGATCTTTAGCTGTTTCCATAATGATTACCCGAACCGAATCATCGACTTCAATCCCAATTCCTTTTAGAATCACTTTGGCACTTCTGCCCACATAATCGCGGCTTAAACGACCACCGGGAATAACCAGTTCTTCTAATTCGGCAATTTTTTTGGCATCTTTCAGTTCGTAAGCACCATTTTTTTTCATGTTAAAAATCAGATAATCCGCCACCTGTTCAACAACAACCACTTCCTTTTCAGCGATACAAGGTAAGTTATTGTCAAAACAACAGCCATCAATAATATCTTTTCCAGCTTTTTCAATATCAGCCGTTTCATCAACTAATGCTGGCGGATTTCCCGCTCCGGCACCAATTGCTTTTTTACCACTTTGCAAAACCGTTTTTACAACTCCCGGACCACCAGTTGCACAGAGCATGGTGATTTGGGGACTGCCAAACATTAAGTTCGCACTATCAATGGTTGGTTCAGCTGTTGTGACAATCAGATTTTCTGGTCCACCAGCTTCTAAAATTGCTTTGTTAAGCAGTTTAACTGTTAAAGCGCTGGTTTTTTTAGCACTGGGATGCGGAGCAAATACAACCGTATTTCCAGCCGCCAGCATGCCAATTGAGTTACAGATAACCGTTTCACTGGGATTGGTTGATGGCGAAACCGCACCGATCACACCAAAAGGTGATTGTTCAATCAGGGTTAAACCATCATCTCCGGTAAATGCATCTGCAACAAGATCTTCTACCCCAGGTGTTTTAACTGCGGCCAGTTCATGTTTTAAAAGCTTATGTTCGTAGTTGCCCATACCGGTTTCCTCAACCGCCATTTGACAAATCATTTCCATATTCTCTTTTTTTAGCATTTCAGCTCGCATCGCCGCAATCAACTTACTTCGAAACGCCATCGATTGTCTCATAAATGACTTTTGCGCTTCAAAAGCAGCGTCAATGGCATTTTCCATATTATTAAAAACACCAAGTTCGCCATCTTTTAAAGGCTTACCACCATCAACTGCACAATCAATTTCAGCCATTACTTTTTTTACAATATATTCTATACCTGTTGTATCAATATTCATACAAGGTACCTCCTGGATCGTGTTATTTTTTGTCTTATTTTAATGCGTCTAGTCCAGCTTGAGCAACAGTCATGTCTTCTGCAACACTGCCACCGCTCACTCCAATACCTCCGATGATCTTATCCCCTTCAAAAATAGGGAAACCACCGCCAAATACAACCATTCTACCTTTATCACAGGACGCGATTCCGAAAAGTTGTCCTGATTCTTTGGCAAGATCGGCTGCTTGATCAGTACCCATTTTAAGCGCAACGGCTGTATAAGCTTTGTTCGTTGCAATATCCATACTAGCGAGTAAAGAGTCTTCCATGCGGTTAAATAAAACCGTGTTGCCACTGGCATCACAAACTACAATCACCATTGGCACATCAATTTCGATTGCTTTTGCAGCCGCCGCTTCTGCCATTTTTTTTGCCATATCTAATAATTTTCCAGTCGTCGTCATTTTTTCTTCCTCCTGATTAATTAGTATTCTACAAAATAGCCAAAGCACTCTTGGCAATAATCATATCTTCGTCAACGCTTCCGCCACTGACACCAATTCCGCCAATCACTTCACCATTGTGTTTTAATGGATAACCCCCGCCAAAAACAACCATGCGACCATTATTTGTCCATTGCAGACCATATAGGGAGCCATTCTCTTTTACTACATCGGCAACCTTATCGGTGGACATTTTCAGTGCATTGGCCGTATATGCCTTGTTCACTGAAATATCAATGCTAACCATTAACGCATCTTCCATGCGTTCAAAGTAGGCCAGATTACCACCGCTGTCGACAACTGAAAAAACAATCGGCACATTGATTTCTTCTGCCTTAACTCGGGCTGCTGCCGCCATTTTTTTTGCTAACGTGAGTAATGAATAATCTTTATTACTTGCTCCACTGTTAACGCTATCCAAATCAGTCTGTTCTAACGCGTTCAGTTTTTCTTTTACCCGATCGACAATTTCTTTGACAAAACCATTAAACTCGACGGTACGGGCTAAAACAAACAAGGTATCTGAAAGCCGATTAACAAATTTCACCAATTCCGGACGACTTTCTTCATTTTCACGATTATATTTTACAATCAATCGTTCACCTCGTCGGACAACCGTTCGAGCAACGTGAAGTGCTGCTGATGCGGGACTGGCGCCAGGGATAATGAATGCTTTTTGGGGACCAATAATCGCGAGATATTGTTCCATTGTACATTCCATGTAATCCACATCGGCCTGAGAAATTCTGTCTGCAAGCATCGCCTTGCCTTTTTCATCGCTGGCAAGTTCTGCGCCTAAAACAAAGATTCGTTTTTGCAAATAGTGTAATATTTCTTTGATATCATTATCTTCACAAAGTGAATAGGCTAAACCAATAGTCGAATTTGCTTCGTCCATGGTTCCATATGCATCGACACGGATATTATCCTTCGGTGTTCGACTGGATCCAAAAAGACCGGTCTCACCTTTGTCCCCGCCTCGGGTATACACATTTGGCATCTCTTCACCCCGCTAAACAATCTGAATTTCATCAACAATGCCAACAATGGTCATATCAAGCGGAGCCATCTTGTCACCATATACATAACGGGCATTACTTCCCGATGTCACGATCACTGTTTCGCCAATACCTGCACCCACTGAATCAACGGCAATTGCTGTAGAAGAACTTGAATATTTTTCAAATTCACCATATTCGTCAATTTTTTTTATTATCAATAGTTTACACCCCACAAGATTTGGATCTTTTTGGGTTGATACTACGTTTCCGACTACTTTTGCTAACTGCATATATTCACCACCCTTACTTAAATCCTGATAATCTGGAGCCCAAATTCCTTTGCGGCATCCGCAGCATACCCCGTTATAATTGACCCCGATGGTATTTTAATCACATCCGATTCCCTGGCTTTTAAAATATCGACCCGTGAAATGACATTTTTATCAATCACGCATTCGCTACTCTTGCCCAGCAAGATCTGATTAACCACCGTTTCTTTGCTAACAGGCCGCGCTGTCTTTTCAACGATTAAATCATTTGCTTCTGTGGGGGTTCCACCAACACAAGTCGCATACAAGTCTTTACCACTTACTAATTTCATTCCAAAATCCCGCAGTGTTTTGATGTTATTATTCAACATTTCGCGGTATTTTGGAGACGATTTTCCCATTCCGAGAGTTGCTCTCTGGGGATCATCCGGATCGCACGCATTGATCGCTGCAACGACCGGTGTTCCAGCCATAAATCCGTGATTTACAAGGGATAAAAGCACCGTATCGGTTATTCCCACAGCCAGTTTGGCTGCTGTATTCACGCTCATGGTAGCCATTACAAATAGATCTGCCGATCCGTAAAGCTCTTTTTGGCTTTTGATGTTCCCACTGTGATAAATCACATCAAGACTTAATTCTTTTTGAATAGCTAAAGGGTCTAACACCTTCATACCATCATCAGAAAGAACAACTTTTAATTGCCAACCATCTTTTTGTAATTTCAACAGTGAATCCATCGACTCGTCAAAACCAATCGTAGCTCCCGTAAAGAAAACAACTGCTTTTTTGGGTTGATTTTTTATTCGCCTGACAACCTCGTCAACAATTTTTTGAATAAGTATATCCAACAAACCGCTTTCGAGCATTTTCTCCATGTCCAAATTCTATCACCACATTTCTTACCTTTGACAATTAAAGGCGATCCCTAAGGGTGTTACCAATAATGGTTCTACTGGTTTAATGGTTTTGATACCTGTTTCATCTTCAAATATTTTTTCAAAATTATCAAAAACACAAGCCCCACCAACCACATAAATAACATCTACATCATACCCGACCACAAATCGATTGACGATCGACGCCATCTTTTGAACAACGGGTTTAATAATTGGAAATATTTTGTTTTGTGATTCGTTCTTTTTTAGTTCCTCTGCCTCTTCAAAGCTGATGTGATGAAAACCTGCCAGTACCAGACTCATATGTGTTCCTCCGGTCGCTTCATCGGCTGTGAAAATAACTTCACCATCTTTGAGAATACTGATTCCCGTGGTTCCGCCACCAACATCCACTACCGCTCCATTTTGGATACCAAGAACGGTGGCTGCTGCGGTTGGTTCATCAACGACATTTGTAACCACAAAATCGGCTGAATCGACCACGTTGGAGATAATTTTAGTATTCCCGGCCAAGATACCAGGAGGAATGGCTGTGGCTGCTTTGGCATATGTTAAGTCAATGCCTAAAATTGCTTCAACCTCACCTTTAAGTTTTCGTACAATTTGACTCGCTCCGAGATAGTCAACGACAATTCCGTCGCGAACCACTGACGCGCCTTGAGTCGCTCCGGCAATGGGACGATTGTTCTCATCAACCACAGCGATGACAATATTTGCAGTACCGAGATCGACACCAACTTTTAATTCGCCCGTGTAGGCATTGGCTTTTTTCCCCCGAATTAATTCTGCAAATTCCAATATTGCGTCGTTACCAGATTTCCAATCCATTATTTCACCTGTTTGGGATTATTTTTAAATAATCATTGTTACTTAGTCCTGCTGCGTTTGCTTCATCGGTATCTAAATGCATTTCGTAATCAAATTTATCGGATACTCGGGCCAACACATTACAGAAAACAGTTTTCCGAATTCCGCTTGTTTCAACGCAAACCCAGTCTTTATCCTTAATGCCAAGTTTTTTAGCGACCTCAGTCGGCATATGAATGTGCCTTAGTGCAACAATCACGCCGTGACTAAGGGTAACCGAACCGCATGGTCCTTCAAGTGTAATTCCCGGTGTCCCTTCAAGTTTCCCTGACTCACAAACTGGAGCTTTAATGCCTAAGGTTCTGGCATCCGTTAAAGATACTTCAATTTGACTTTCCGGTCTGGCAGGTCCTAAAATACGAACCGTGTCAAAGCTGCCCTTCGGCCCTATTACCTTAACGGTTTCTTTTGCGGCATATTGTCCGGGCTGTTTTAAGTCTTTCATATTGGTCAGTTCATAACCTTTGCCAAAAAGTGTTTCAATATCTTCCTGGGAAAGATGAATGTGTTTGTTAGAAATTCCTAAAACAACACGATTCGGAGTGTCTTTTTCTTCCATCAATTTCTTAACCGTATTGATTACGATTTGTTCAATGACTTTTTTTTCGTCTGCATTCATAGTTAACACCTTTTCTTCAAAAGATCATTTTTGTCTGAATCATTCAACAGATTTAAGTGATTATTCTTCTGTATTTTCTTCTGCTGTTTCTTCATTTTCTTCTGCTGTTTCTGCTGTTTCTGTATTTTCTTCTATAGTGACGGCTTTCGTGACAACTTCAGCTTCTGGTTCGACTGGTGGTGTAAACCCGACTGTTTGATTATTGTAAATTAATTTCTCAATTCCTTCACTGGGTCTGGCGATCACTTTGGTTGCCCAAACGCCCCGGCCTTTAGCACAAGCAGCCGTAGCCGCATCAACTGCCGCTTTAACAGCACCGATATCGCCTGCTACTTTAATGGTCGACATCCCGTCGCCCTTACACGCTTCGTAACCAATCAGTCTTACATTTGCTGACTTGACTGCCGCATCGGCCGCTTCAATCGCTGTGGCCAACCCAATAGCTTCTATTAGGCCAACGGCCTCTCTTCTATTCAAATTAACCCCTCCTTACGACAGTTCCGTATTATCAAGATTCTTAAAGGGCATTCTTTTCACCAGCCTGGCAGCGTTGCTTCCGATTGCTCGTAGCGTTGCCTCATCGCTGTAAGCTGGAATTTTAAAAATTGGATGATCCTCTTTTAATTTTATATAATGGAGTACCACTTCATTTTCCGTAATTCCAATTCCCACGCCAAGGTGGGATAGTTCCGCGCCTCGAAAAGCGAGTTCCACCGGATTGGTTTCTTCCAGTTCTTCGATAGAAAACGGAATGCCTTCTTCTTCGATTCCGTGTAATACTTCATCAACGACCTTTTGATACGTTATATTTTTGCCATGGACAACTTTTATTTCTGGTTTTGGAGCATCAAAATCCATTCGCATCTTTATTCACCCTCTTCGTAAGCAAGTACGAGACCAGTGGCTACTGCGTTACGTGGACCCTCAACCCCTCTAATATTGGCCCGTCCTGAAACAATGCTATACTTGGATAAGGCGTCCGTTACTAATTGCGGAATCTCAAAATCGAGGGCTGATCCGCCAACTAAGGTAACAAATTCAATATCCCGACAGTTTCCGGTCGGGCTGACACGTTCTAATGAACGAATCGCATTTACAACAAATACTTTTGTTTTCGCTTCTCGACGTATTGCTCGAATACGTTCTAGTGAATAATTACCCGGCATGGGTATCATTCCATTTGGTGTCAAAATGACAACCCGTGCAAAAGTTCTGGGATCAAGTGGCTTGTCAAAAAATTGAACGGTTCCATCTTCATGACGAATATGGAATAAACTTTCAACCTTAGCTAACGGATATTTTTTAATATCTTCCGCCAGAGCCATGTTGTCATATCCTAATTCAGATGCGATGAGCAGGGTGACCATGTTTCCGGCACCTGCTAAATGGATGGACTTAATTTCACCTGCCCTGTTAATAATCGCTGCGTCTGTCGATCCTGCGCCCATATCGATAATCGCTAAAGGCTTATTACTACCAGGTGTTGTTAACGCACCACGGATCGCCATATCGGCTTCAACTCCGCCCACTTCAACTTTTACACCCAGTTCAGCTTCCAATTCATGGGCAATCATATTCATCTGCAATTTATCAGCCTTAACCATGGCGGCAATACCAACGGCATTCTCCATGGAAAATTCTTCCGCAATCCCACCTTTGACTGTTTGAGGAACGAAAGTATCGACGGCTAATAAATCTTGAATTTTAATTGCACTTGGCAGTTGATCTGTCAGGTTTGACATGACCTGTCTCACCTTTTCAAGCATTCCACCGGCATTGGTGCCAGCTTCTCCTTTAATATCTTCTACCGGAGCTACAGAACGTATTGCTTCCATAATTTTTTCAGCACCATCATCCACATTAACCTGAGCTTTTTTGTTTGTGCCCTGAATAATGATTTGGCCAGCCGGGATTTTTCTTTCTTTGACATCCCCTGCCGGCGTTTTGATAACAACTGCTGAACGATTTCCGATGAGGGCTCGTGAAACAGGCACAACCTGTTTTGTCTCGTCGGATGTTAAATCAAATACGGTTGCAATACCGTATGGGTTTGATAGCTGTTCAACTACCGAACCTGGTGCGGCAACCTCAATGGCAGCACGCATGTTTCTTGGCACCTTATCAATCAGCGAAACTTCATCAACAATCGGAATTTTTTTGACAAGTCGGTTATTAATTAAAACGCCATCATCACGTTGGACAATGGCACCATTAATAAATATGCCGTTATTAACAGCATGGTTAATAATTCGAGAGGAATCATCAAAATCCACTTCTCTTGGAATAACAACGATAACTGACTCGCCTTTATCACAATCATTAACTTCTCTTATGTCTACGGTCACACCCACACCGATCCCCAATCCCCCTGGTGTCGAGGGATTGTGACCGATCATGGTTGATTCCGTAATAATTGTTTCCGTAATTGTTTCCATCGCTACATCCCCAATAACGGGAGCAGCTTCATTGATCCGGATTAAATCAACATTTTCTACGGTTAAACCAGCTTTTTCAAGGGCTTGTTTGAGAGAGGCGAAAACTCCATGAATATTTTGACGGGTTCCCTTCATCCCAGTGGTATCAACAATACCGCTACAAAGAAATTCAGGCTTTCCATCTACATATCGGGCAAGAGCTGTTTCAGTACTTGCGTTTCCAATATCTATTCCTGCAATAATCATATGTTAGTCCTCCCAACACTTCCTATTTATGCTAATTCTATAAGAATTCTTTTGATCGTTTTCGGTTATAGTATACTTCAGCAGCTTCAGCTACTAAAGAAGCGGAAATTGGAGCATTGAACTGGTTTTTAAGTTCAGCAGCAATCGCCAGTAATTCTTCTTTAGTCGATTTGTATGGACGCAGGGCATTGTAGATTTCTAATAAACGAGCATCTGGAACAGCAATTAGTTCAGCCGCTCTTCTTAGATTTCTGGCAAATGCATCACGTTTTACAGATTCAGCAACCTGAGCTTGAAGTTCAAGGGTTTCTGGTCTGATTCGTAAATCTTCTGGTGTTAATTCCCCAGCTAATAATTTATCTAAGGTTAATTCTTTGTAAGCTTTACCAGTAGCGGATTTAATCAACTCTGGTCTTTTATCACCGATAGGGTAATCAGCTTTTGAAACAGTTCCGCAAGATTCTGTAGCAGGAGCTGCAGCGGTACTCATAGAACTCATAACTTGTTTAACGATTTGTTCCAACATTTGTTCTTGTGTCATTCTGGTCACCTCCACTTATACAAACGAAACTTGTTGTTCGACGGCTTTTTTACCGGCTTCAACATGTTCAGTTTCTTTAATATGTAATAGGGCCGCTTTCGCCTGGTAAGCTGGACGAGCCATCTGGTCGTTTCTTACTGGAACGGGTGCTGGGCTTTCGCCTTTAGCATATTTAGCAGCATTTTTCCCGATCGCTCTGAACGTATCTAAATCGATCAATGGCGCTTGGGAGAATAATTCTAAGTTACTTAACTGTGGTAAATCTTTTTGGTGAATGAGGCAGGTACCTTTTGACTGTAAGCCAATGCCGATACCTGATCCAGAAAGTTTAGCAGCGGTATGACCGCACACAGCAACGTCAGAACTTCGGTAAATTTTGATAACTCGAGCTTTTAAGCCTTCTTCTTCAATCCCAGCGATAATTTCTTTAAGAACCTTATCATGTGGAATACCGATGATCGTTTCATGTTGAGACTCAGCAAAAGCTGGTGCTAAACCGATTATTACTTCATCACTCGCCATTCCTTGTTTTGCTTCTCCGACTGGAGACAGTTTAACAGCGCCGGCAGCAGTAGCTGCTGGTGCAGAAGCTGGTGCAGAAGCTGGCGCAGCGCCAGTCATTTCTTTTAAAACATCTTCAATAATGCTTTTTAACATTTGTTCGTTTATAGCCATTTTATTACACCCCTTCCTATATGCTTGCTGGGTCAACAGCCCATGGAATATCTTGGATTTGTGCCCATCTTTCGTCACTGATTACATAACCAGTTTTTACTCCATGATAGGTATTTGGATAGTTAACTGCTGAAATACATTCCCATGTAGAGCTTAATTTAGAAGCAGTGTGTAAGTAGTCACCAGCACATTTCTGTAATTGAATGTTAAAGATCGATTCAGCAACATCTCTCATGCCGCCTCGGTCTAAAGCTTTAATAAAGTCAACCGCTGTTGCGCCACGACCCATTAAATCTTCAACAGATTTTAAGTCAGCGACAACATCACGGTCAGGCATGTCTTGTGATCCACGAGCATAAGTTGCAGCTTCAACTTCAGCATCAGTGATTTCGGTCAAGCCTAATTCTCTGAATAAGATCTGCATTGCGCGAGCGCCTTTAGCACGAGCAGCAACAACGGTATCTTCATCAGCAGGTTGTAAACCGGCATCGATTTTTAAGTCACGTTGGATTACATTCCAATCATCATAATCATCGGCATCCCAGTTAGAGCCTGCAAACATATTATCATAGTTAGGTGTAGCAGAGTAACCAGAACAGATGTAATCAGTTCCTGGTACCATTTGCATTAATGAACGCGCAACGCGTCGTAAGTCAGAGTGAGTAAAGGTCTGGTCATTAGAAGAAGCACACTCTAAATCGAGGCATGCTGCTAATAAGTTTTCAGCCAATACTTCGCGGATACCGCCCGGTACACCAGCTGGAACACCGATACAAGAAACTGAACCATTCTGGCTTCCTTGTACGCCGGCACCCTTAGTGATATATAAGCATCGCGCTTCAAGATAAAGCATTGATTTACCTTCAGCATAACCCATTTGTACTTCTGATCCAGAACCAGATGTAAAACGCATTTTCAAACCACGGGAAGCGTAGCTTGATGCTAAGAAAGCTTTAGAGTATGGAGTATCATCGCCATCCATGAAAACGGGTTCGGTACCATATACCGAAATCGTTTCAGCGTAAGCGGTGTAACCTTTCATACCAAGATCAAGTTCGGTCGCTTCTTCAACCGCACATTGTGTTAAGATACCGGGACGACCAACATTTGCGCCGACCATGATAGCAAGAGCATTAAATGGTGCATAACGACCGATACCGACGGTTGTTTCCATTTCATCAAATCCACGGATAGCAGCTTCTGCAGCATCAGCAGCGATTTGAACCATGTTATCTTTTACGTTGGTAACGTGACATTGGTTAGAAGGCATTAGACGAGCTCGCATTTTACTTTGAGCCATCATCATTTCCAACACGGTCATGTGACCAAGAACTTCGGTAATTTTAGCAGGCGTGATTGATGTTGTAATATCAACAACAACGTCTCTCGGCACATTAATATCAACAAGCATATTAGCAATTTTTAAAGAATCCATTGCCATATATTCTTGGGCTTTTTCTAAACGAATAGCATAGTTCGCGATGAATGTATCAAGCATATCAAACTCAGCTCGTTTTTTTCCATCTAATTCAACAACCACACCATTTTCAACCACCAGGCTCGGTGTTGGATCTTGAGGGCTGTTCATTGCAATGAGACCTACTTCTGGCCATTCTTTAACAAAACCATCCTTTTTGACTGGACGAGCTGCTAAAGCTTCAAATCTTTTTGACTTCATAGTCATTATTCCTCCTTCTTTCTTAGAAAACTAACAACAGCTGCTTAAATATAAGGTGTTGTTACAGGTGGGCAAGGACCGCCAAGAGCTTCTAAAGCTTGTTTACCAACTTCTCTAGCTGCGTATACGGCTTGACGAACTGCGCCAGCGTCTCCAGAAATGAAGATCATTGATTCATTCGAGAATTTAGTACCACCATTATCAGGTGAAGCATAACCACAAAGTTCTACGTTAGCAGCTTTCAAAGCAGCATCAGACATTAATACGCCGATACCAGCTGGAGCACCAACAATGATTGCGAAAGCTTTTCCAATTGGAGCGCCTAATACCATATTACAAGCAAAACTTGCTCGAGCTGTGTATTGGAATTCCAAATGACCTGCAGCGTTTGCATATACATCTCCGAAGGTTCTGTTTAGGTCGTTAAGGGCAACTTCAACAGCACGTTTTGCATCAGATACATCTTCTGCACCAAAGATAATTAAAGAACCATGACCTGCGCCACCTTCAGTATCTCTTGCGAATTCACAAGAAACAACTTCGCAATTAGTCGCTTTGACAGCTTCATCAGCAGCAAATACCTGTGGACCAGCACCAGTTCTAGCAGAAAGAATACCGATAGATCTGTATTTAGGATCAATTTTCATTGCTTCGTGTAAAGTTCTGTCCACGTTTGCAATAACAAAACCAATTGTGTTACCAACAGCGGTTCCTACAAATTCGGTCAATCCGCATACACCTGTGGCAGCGGCAACTGAGCCAGTTTCTTCAACTTCACTCATTTTTTTCATAACTTCTTCCATCAACTTGTTCATTAAATCATCTTTCATTAATTTACACCTCCGTAATTATTAAATATTAGGCGTTTGCAAAACGCCACAGCCCGCATAATTACGGGATATTTTTAACATAAAAAAATATAACTCCTCACCAGATTGTGATAAAATTGAGTTGCTTATAAACAAAGCTATCAACCTGAAAGGAGTTATATCATGACTATTTTATCACAAAAACAGCTTTCTTTGGCTGAAGTTTATTCTGATTGTACTCATTTTTTTGAATATGACAAACATCACTTTCTTTCACTACTGGAAGAGAATCTGAATCTTCACGCGTTGATTCCGCATTCATTTTATCAGCATTACTATTCGGCTCATGGCCGATATCGAGATTTTGAACTTTGTTCGATTCTCTGGGCGCTGATCCTGCAGCGGATTTTTTCCATCCCCACGGATACACTCCTGATTACTTTTCTCAAGTTTTCCAGAGAACTCCGCGATTTCTGCGGTTTTAACCGGGTTCCCCACGCATCGCAACTAACCCGTTTCAAAAAAACATACCTGATGGACTTACAATCGCTCTTTCATCGTCTTGTTGATGTAACTGAACCGATCTGCCAGAAAATTGATGCCGAGAAAGCGATGATGACCATTTTTGATACCTCAGGAATTGAAGCCTACGTCACTGAAAACAATCCAAAATTTGCTAATAAAATCATTAAGCAGCTCAAGGCATTTAAAAAATCTCACCAGCTTGATGACGCCTATGATCCCTATAAGGCTGCTTACGGTTCAATGCCCACGCACGCAAAATCCAACCCGGAAATCAAACAGCTCTACATTAATGGACATTTCTGTTACGTCTACAAATTCGGCATCATCACCAATGGACTTGGCATTGTCCGGGATATCACTTTCTATGATGCGAATTTTCTGGCTGATCATCCGGAGATTTCTGTCGAGAAAAAATCAGATTCTCCCGATGAGGACAAATCGCTTCATGATACTAAAGCCCTGATTCCGGTTCTTACAGACTTCTTTAAAAAGCACCCGCTGATTGTCCCCAAACTTTTCATTGGTGATGCTGCGTTTGACAGTTCAGCGATTTATCAGTCCCTCCTTGGGGAGCTGAAATTTGAAAAAGCTTTCATTCCATTGAATCAGCGTGGTAAACTTTCCTATTCGGATTGTCCGGTTAATGCAGATGGGATTCCCTGTTGTCCAAACGATCCTTCTCTTCCCATGAAATCCGAAGGGCGGGCCAAACGAAAGAACGGCCTGATTCGGTTTAAATTCACCTGTCCCAAAACAAAATGGATCAAACAGGAAGCCGGGAAAGCCAAACGTCAGTGTTTCTGTGAAAATCCTTGCACTTCGTCTTCCTGTGGTCGGATGTTTTACGTCTACCCTGAAAAAAATCTCCGGGCCTACCCCGGAACCCTTCGTGGGACACTCGAATGGGCTCGAATCTATAAGATCCGGGGCGTCGTTGAACAATCCATTAATCACTTCAAAGACAGTTTCTGTCTTGCCAACCGTAAAACTCAAAATGCCAGGACACTTCACGCCGATTTGCTATTGGCCGGAATTACCCAGCTGATTACTGCAATTCTTTCCGATACTATTCATCAGCATCAGTACTTACGCAGTCTTAAACCACTCGTTGCCTAGTTGGACTTTTTATCTTCTTTGCCCAGCTTTTGTTTTTGCGCTTTTTTTCTCATCTTCTGCAACATTTTCTTCGCTTTGTTGTTCGTTTCCCTTCTGACTTCATGAAGTCTGTCTGTTTCTTACCGCCGAATTCTCTGTGCTCTAAATCTTTTTCATTTCGCAATTACCTATATTAAATATTATAGACTTGGTAAAATTTTCTCCACATCACCGTGTGGTCTTGGGATTACGTGTACAGAAACAACCTGTCCTACTTTGTCAGCAGCCGCAGCACCTGCATCAACTGCAGCCTTAACAGCTCCAACATCACCACGAACCATAACAGTTACTAATCCAGAACCGATTTTTTCGTAGCCTACTAATGATACATTTGCTGATTTTACCATTGCATCAGCTGCTTCAATTACTGCAACCAGTCCTTTAGTTTCAATCATGCCTAAAGCTTCGTTTGTCATAAGCTCTATCCTCCTTAATTTCAAGATTTTGTTACTGAACTACCTCTATTTTAATTCAAAGTCTATGATAATTACTTGTGCTATTCTTATAAAATTATTCTAAGTTTCTCAAAATCACTCTGAAAACCTTTTACTATCGCTGTTTTTTGTATCTGTACACAAAAACATAGTGCAATATTTTGTCGAATCCCTGCACTTTAAAGCCAGCCTTGCTTATTCTTTCACTAAAAAGAACAGGTCAACCATCAGGTTTTCCTGTTCTTCGTTTTTGCTGTTTTACTCAATTTTTATTCAAGAAACTTCTCGATGCTTTTCTGAATATTTTTCTTCATTGGAATGCGTATTTCCCGAATGATTTTCTTCCTCTAAAGCAATACTACGGCGCTCTTTCCGATACTCTGTCGGTGTCATCCCGGTGCTCTTTTTAAAAACCTTACTGAAATAGTTCGGTTCATGGTAAGAAAGATCCAGGGCAATATTGATAATCGGAACATCGGTATTTGCCAGCATATCTTTCGCAATTTCGATTTTTCGTTCCGTTAGGTAGGTTACGAAATTAACGCCTGTTTCCTTTTTAAAGATCTTGCTTAAATAATAGGAACTCATATTTGCATACTCGCCGACCTGATCGAGAGAAATGTCTTTATAACAGTTTCGGTCAATATAGTTTAAAATATCTTCGATATTATTCTTTCGCGTTTCTTTATTATCCAGCATCCGGTCAAAAACCTTGTCGATGGTTTTCATGATCTCAATTTTTAGATCGTAGCGGTTCTTGTAGCCGCTGACAAATTGCATGTTATTGCTTGAACAGAGCGGACTATTCAGCTCATAGCCGCACATATCCTGAGTGACAATATTAAGTTCTTCCATAAAGTGTTTAATTTCTGACTGGACCGACATAATATCATAGGTATGATAATCATAAATCATATCCAGATAGTTGATCAGTGCTGTTCTGGCATCGCTGTATTTTTTCTGAATAATTGCAAAAATGACTTCATTCATTTTTTCATCAAATCGTTCTTTCGCATTATTCTTTAAAGAAGCAATACTCTGATTGATCGAATCCATGAGTTGCTGGGGACGGATCGGTTTTAACAGAAAATCATCCACCCGGGCTTTAATGGCTTGATGGGCAAAATCAAATTCATTGAATGCCGTAATTAAAATGACTTTTTTTTCATGATCTTCTTTTTTGATCATTTTTAAAACATCAATTCCGTTTATCTCTGGAATATTAATATCCAGCAGGATAATATCCGGATTTAATCGACGGATTTCTTCAATGGCTACCAGTCCCGAAGATGCTTCGCCCACAACTTCAATATTTTCCCCATGCTGACTGAGAATGAGCTTAATCGCTTCAATCTCTAAATGCTCGTCTTCTACAATAAACAGTTTATACATGATTATAATCCCCTCCCAGCTAGAGATTTACGGGGTATTTTAATCGTAATTTCAGTGCCCTTTTCAAGCTCACTTTTTATTTCAACCCCATAATCAACGCCGTAGTAATACATAAGCCGCTTGTTTGCGTTATTAATTCCAATTCCGGTATTCTTTTCCCGTCCGTCCGCTTCATAGGTACCATCCAAAATTTTATGGATGCGATCATCAGGAATACCCTTGCCGTCATCGACAATTTTGAGAATGGCAATTTCTTTTAGAATATCAGCGGTTATTCTGACTTCACCACCTCTTGCATTCGGTTCAATGGCATGAATAATGGCATTTTCGACAAAAGGCTGGATGGTCATAAACGGACATAAGATATCTTCAGCCATCTCATCCACTTCCACCAGATAATTTAATCGATTGCCCAGACGCATCTTCTGGATCGATAAATAATTTTGCACATGTTCCATTTCTTCTTTTAGCGTTACCACATTGTTCTTTTCTTTTTTCAGGGTGTAACGCATCATATCCGAAAACGCATAAATCATTTCCTGAGTTTTATCTGCCCCTTCCAAAAGTGCCAACCGGCCAATGGTATTTAAAACATTAAACAGAAAGTGTGGATTAATTTGAGCCTGTAAAGCTTTTAAATCAGCTTCTTTTAACGAAGCCTCGACTTCACTTCGCAGTTTAACCTCTTCCATTAATTCCAGGTTCTTATTATGCAATTCCTCCTGAATAATATGAATCATCTGTTTTTCTACCAGATAATTGGCAATGGTATAAAGCAAATCTGCTGCCGATCTTACCTGTGTTAATGTTGTTTTTAGTGTTTTGTCATATAGATCCATTATTTCAGGATTCTTTGAAAAATCGGTCAGTTCATGACTTGTCCCAAAAGGCAACCGTTTCATTTCTTCTTCATCTATTTTTACCTGGCCGGCCATAATAGCGCCAAGATAATTACCTTTGACCATGATCGGAACGGCAAGGTCGACCAATCCCCCATGACAAATGTAAATCGATGGTTTCCCAGATCGGGCTGACTCAATCCCGCCGTGGGCATCTGACTGAAAGCAACAATCCCGATTGCTACTTTCTTTTCTGACGCAGGTACAGTATTCTGAAAAATTACTGTATTCCGTAATCGGATTGCCTTTGTAATCAACAGTAACCGCAGCAAGCCCAGTGGCATCTGAAAAAGAATCCTGAATTCTTTGCAGTACCTCTACGTCAATAATGTCAGTAATCTTTAGTAAGACTCTCATATAACAACCCCTTTAGTCAATAATCCCATAATTCTCATTTGTTTCGATTCCCATTTGAGTAATATTATAACACAAACAGGAAATTTTTGGCATTTTTTTTACCACTTTATATTATTTTGCTTTGCATCAGTATTATATTGCTGCGAATTTTTAAGTTCATTGGTGTTTTAGATAAATCAGGTATTTTCTTGACCGCGACAATTTGAACAATACCGAATTTTATCGGTTACCTGTAAGAAATCCGATTTTTTGTATTCTCAACCAAATAATCAGTACTTTTCCAATCATTTTATCTCAATTTTTTTAAAAAACCGAGAATTTGTCTGAACTTTTTAAAAAAACACTTGCAAAAAAAAGACACCTCAATTATACTGTAAAAGTGTCCTGAAAGCAGTATCATCTGGGGGTGTGGCGAAGTTGGGATCGCGTCTGACTGGCAGTCAGAAGGCCAGGGGTTCGAGTCCCCTCATCTCCACCAATAAGAATTGCATAAGAGAGCCGTTGAGGTTCTCTTTTTTTTATGTCCCAGGGGCAGAAGAGGTCAAAAAACCTCTACCTTGGGGACAATTTGGAGACCGTTACAAGAAAAACTAAAGCTCAATCACAAAACGTTATTGAGCTTTACGGGCTTTTGTGACTAGAATATGATCCAGTGCATCGCTTGCTTTTGCATCGGCCGAATTAATCACATGGGCATAACGTGCCGGTTATGGATAAATTAGAATGTCCCAGCCATGAAGATACCGTTTTGAGATCCACACCACTGGCAATCAGTATCGAAGCGTTTGTATGCCGCAGTGAATGCAGATGCACTGGCTTTAGCCCATGCCTGTCTGTGAATTTCTTCAAATAACCGCCGATGGTGTCCAGGCTCATGGGTTCCCCGTTCCACCGGGTAAAAATAAAATCATGATCTTGCCACCGATCCCCCACCTTAAGGCGCTCTTCCAGTTGCCAGACCTTATAGGCCTTAAATAAATCAAAGACGAAATCAGGCAGCTTAATACTTCTTCTGGATTTAAATGTTTTGGTTTCCCCTTCAAACAGCCCCACACCGGCAATGTATTTTAAAGCCCTCTTCACTGTGATAATCTTATCATCGAAATCAATGTCCGACCATTTCAGGCCGCCGATCTCCCCACGCCGTAAACCACTGAATATTAGAAGATTAAGAGCCAGCTTATATTTTATGGGTTCCAATCCCTATCTTAATTTTTTATATTTTTTTATAACAACGTACCGGCGGTCAACTTTCTTATAACACGCAGGTCGCATGCGTGACCCCCCTCCCTTGAAATAATAGTTCTGGATTTATCAGTCATTGGATAGGGTTACCTCTTCCAACTATGCGGATTGTGGAAAAGTTTTTTGCCACCAAATTAGGCGATTACTTTATCTGAAAAATCAGAAAAAGACTTTTGCTCAAAAATATTCAAAAGTACCAGGGTAATTGGCTCCCGAAAAAACGTGAACCAATCTTGCTTTCCAATTGTGGCAAGGAACACCGGCGCGATTTTACGCCGATCTTGCCAGTCCTTTACTTTCAAGGAAATCAATGAATTCATCCAAAAATTGGTCATGATCCACATTATCAGGCAGTTCAACAACGCCGTTAAGTTCTATGTATCGACTCATTTATTGGCGCTTTCTTTTCTTTTGGAACGATGGCCAGTGTATAACCCAATGGATCAAGCAGTTTAAACAGGGTGTCAATCTTCGGGATCGATTTGAGATTCTCAAGGCGTGCAATGGCCGGTTGCTTTAGACCTGTTAGATCAGCAAGCTTTTGTTGAGAAAAACCGCTCGCTTCACGTGCTTCAATTAGTTTACCAATAAGGGCTACCTCAAATTCGACCTCTGCCCTTTCTGAATCGCTCATAAAATCAGGGTCATTATAAAGGTCGCTGAACTCTGTAAATTCTTCATTGCCTATTTTAATACTCATTTTTAACACATCCTTTCATTAAAATCTTTCATGTTTTTTATTGCTTTGTCAATTTCTTTCTGCGGGGTTTTCTGCGTTTTCTTATGGAAATAGTGTAGCAAAACAAAAGTATTATCTTTCCAGTAAAAGAAAAATATCCGGTCTGCTAAAGGTCTTAGCTCCCAGATGTCACCATCAATGTGCTTAACGGTTGGGTTACCAATCCGGGTACCATATTCTTGTAATGATCGCATATAGGTAGTGATTTTTGTAAATTTGATACGATCTTGCTTACTGGTGCTGGATTTGGCCTTTAAACTGGTGAGATATTCCCTTACAGGCTCATTGCCTTTTAAATCTTTATAAAATATTACTTTAAACATATCAACCTCTTTATTTGATTAAATTATAACATATTTGTTATAATATGGCAATCTGTTTTAATTTTTTCCATTATCTCACAAAATAGAAGAGGTTCTAAGAACCGCATAAATAGGATGTATGTGAATTATTTCCATTAATTCCATAAGTTTATAACATTTACAACATATATAACAGGGGTTACAAATTAATTTGCGACATTTACGACACGATCCAGAAAATTAAAAAGAAGAGGTCTTTGATTGAACCTCTTCTTACAGGCCTATAAAGATGTGCTGGATTTTCAGCCGATCTATTGGGGGTCTTGCTCCTCTTCCAGGTGGTCTTTATTTATGCCTCCAGGAACTGATTTTGGATAATAACACGTGGAGGTATTGAAATGGATTTTGTAAAGGAATATGACAGGATAATGGCAGAACAGGTGGAAATTGCTTTAGCAACCTGTATTGATGGAGCACCAAATGTTAGAATTGTAAATTTTTGTTGCCAGGATGATTCGAAGGGGATTATCTATTTTTCTACCTTTGGCGATAATCAAAAGGTTGGTGAATTAGTTAAGAATACATCTATCGCATTTACAACAATCCCCCATGAGGGGAATGCCCATGTGCGGGTCAAACATGGACGGGTCAAAAAAAGTAGCCGTACTCTTTACGACTTGAGTGCGGAATTCATTAAAAAAGTACCCGATTATGCAATAACGATTGAACAAGTCGGTGAACATCTCGTATTGTATAAAATCGAATTTCACGAGGCAGATACGACAGTTGACTTGGAGAATATCGGCCATATTCTTCTTTAAGACCACCGGGGTGAGGGACTCTCCGATAAAAATGATATTGTTGTGCTGAGTTTTTTTCTAAGAGTCTCTTCAAACACTATTCTATTCGTTCTGAGTCCTTCAATCACTAAGAACAATAAATTCATATTTATACCAACACTATTGAGTCTGCCTTACGTATTGCCTGGTTTCTGGGCTGGCTTTTCGATTATTTCAAAATTTCTCCAAAATCTCAAAGGACAGCATCAGATGGAGTCTCGTTTGATAATCTGCTAAATCCAAACCGGAGATTTCGGTAATTCGTTTGAGCTGATACAAAAAAGTTCCTCTCTGAAGATATAAGACTCGAATCGTTTTTGCAATATTCATATTATTTTCCAGATAAACCTTCAAAACCTCGCAATAATTCCGGCTTCGCTTCAGATCATATTCACGCAACCATAAAAGACCAGGAATACAGAGCACCTCTGGATGATAACCTTCCGATGCCCGATCAATCAAAAAACGCAGCGCATAATTCTCATAGCGATAGCACCAAAGGGTTTCATCATAAACACTGCCCATTTGATACGCAATTTTTGCCTGTTGATAATAGAAGCCCAGTTTAGAGAACTCATGAAAAACTTCACTGACGCCCGCTTTGATAATCCCTTCCCGAATAAAATACGCTAGGTTTCCGAGGTGTTGATTTCTGGTTTTAGATGATCGGGTCAAATTAATCAACAACACAATGGCGTTTTCGAATTGGATAACGCAACTCTCCTTAATATTAGTAGAAAGTTGAAACGATAGAGCATTGGCAGTCAGAACAGATTTTTCATAACTTGAAATGGGTAATTGGCAGCAGAAAAATGAGTCTTTGCCAGACCAGTGATAGTAGTCCAAATATTTATGCAATAACTTGACTTCAACCTCACGATTTGATAATAGTTCAAATAAAAGGTGATCAAAGTTTTGAGGATGATTGTTATATTGCTCATTATCATGATGACGCAAACATAATTCACTATAAAAAGAGAGTGTTCGGATCAGGAAAAGATCACTTTTTTTAATCGGTTGATCCGTTTCGCTAATACAGATCCGAGCCACATAGATATCTTGAATACGAAGATTATCAAGCAGAATCCGATATCCAAAGGCATCTTTAGGAAAAATGGTGGGCTCATAGGATTTGATGGTTTCTATAAACTCAGAGTCGATTTTTAGCGCGTTGACTTCATCAATACTCATGTATTTTTCAGTGTCCGACGTATTAAAGAGCATGAGCTGATCCGGTTTTTCTTTTTCGGCATAGCAAACGAGCCTTAAATCCGAAGTATAGACGGAAATCGGATTCTCGAAAACACAAAGACTAGCCTCACATAATGCTTTAATGCTTTTCTTCTGATAAAAGATGGATTGAAGGGTCTCTTCCCATTGGGCAAATTTTTGAAAAATCATTTCAATCGCATTAAAGAGACCGTTCAGTGAAGTGTCCGAATTTAAATAAAGAAGGTTAACCGTGTTTTTTAAGTAAGCTTCTGGAGGTTTGCCAATACAGACAATGTTATAATGAGCCTCCACACTCTGCGGTTCTGGAAGATCGCTGGCATATGATAAATACAGTTGATCCGTTTTCAAATCCATACCAGAGTAAAATAGCAAAACTCCTTTTAAGCTCCCTTTCATGATCGGATCAGCAAACTGGGATTCAAATGAAAATCCCTTTAAATGATCTGCAATCACATATAAATTTAATTTCATGCTCCAACTCCTTAAAAATTGTTTCACAATTTATATATTATATATAAATTATTATCTTAATTCTATATAGTTTGAAGAATTACGAAACCCTGATATTTATGATAAAATCCCTTTATACACAACATCAGACACGTGATTCCTTATTATTTTAGCACTATTTACTAAATTGTCAAAATTCATATCAATGGTCCTAAATTACATGTATCAAAAATCTATACTTTGTGTATGAAAAAAATGTTATTGGAGGAAACGATGAAAAAATTCAAGTTCAACGAAGCAGAATTGGTTACCGATTCGGTCTGTGAGCAGGTTGTTCAGGCATACGGATATGGTTTTTTAGATTACCCGGTGCCCAAATTCAATGCGCCCATTACCCCTCGGGAAAATGTTCTGCGAATGTATGCAGGAAAAAGGCCCTTTTGGACACCTAATCTCAACTGTGATTTTAACTTCATTCAGCCAGAAGTAATGCCCGATGCAAAAGCCAGAAACAAAGGCGGCCTTGATTGGTTTGGGATTGAGTGGAAATATGAAGAATTGTCTGGTGCCGCCATGGTTAAGCCAGGAACCAGGCGTTTATCCGATATTTGCAACTGGAAAGAAGAACTGATCTGGCCAGATTTAGATGCTATTGACTGGGCGGCCGATTATGAAGCGAACTTCAAACCTTATGTTGATCCAGATAAAGCATCGCTTTTTGTAATCGTTAACGGATGTTTTGAACGATTGGCTGATTTAACAAGCTTTGAAGATACCTTTTGTTATTTGCTGGAAGAACCGGAAGAAGTTGTTGCTCTTTTCGACAAATTTACTGATTTTCATATAAAGTTGATGAGTATTGCAAAAAAATACTATCATGCCGACATTATCACCTATCATGATGATATGGGAACACAGATAAATTCCTTTATGTCTGAAAAAACCTTTCGAGATGTGATTGCTCCCCACTCAAAAAAACTGGTGGATGCCGCACATAAAATGGGATTATATGTGAATTATCATTCCTGCGGCCATGTAGAAAACCTATTAGATGCGTACATCGACTGTGGGTTTGATTCCTGGGAAGGCCAGGACACGGCTAATAATATCACTGCGGTCGTTGACCGATATCAAGGAAAAATTGGAACCTTCAGTGCCTTTGATGTGGGTCAGAATGAAGAAATTATGCGTGAAATACTATCAAAACGGATCACAGAGCAGGGAAAATTTGGTAAATTTATTGCCTGGCCATTTTCTGAGGATTTGGATATTGAAAAAAAATCAAATGAAGAACTTTATCGTATTTCAAGACAATATTTTGAGAAAGAGGTAAACTAAATGAATATTTCATTGTCAAAATCCAGAACGTTCTTATTTTTGCTGGCGATATTTTTAACAAACGTCTGTACCATGGCCGATTTTGTAATTATTCCGGCTGTCGGTGGCTTGTTTGAAACATTTGACAACGTCACACTCGTAACATTAATTGTCACTGGTCCATCACTACTTGGAGTATTCTTTTGTATTCTAGGTGGACGCTTAGCCGACAAGTACAATAAAAAAGCACTGTTAGTCTTTGGTTTTGGTATGTTTACAGTGTCATCAATTCTTGGCGCCACCTTTGATAATGTCTGGTATGTTCTGATTCTTAGAATGATCTCAGGTGGTATTTCTTGGGGATTTACAAGCTCAGCATCTCTTGCAATTGTAGCCGAAGTTTATCTTGATGAAAATAAAAGAGGTACCGTTATGGGATGGTACAATTCTGCCATGGCTGCGATTGGAGCGATTTTAAGTTTTATCGCCGGTTTACTGGCCGTGACATCATGGCAAAATGCTTATAGCACCTATTGGGTTGCCGCCCCGATTTTAGTTCTGGTCATTTTATTTGTTCCGAATCTTGCTAAAGCAGAAAAGCTGATTGCTGTTAATGTAAGTGATGGAAACATCGGAAGTATTGAAACAAATGTTGCCGTTGATAAAACCTGGGTTAAAAAATTTGTTCCACTTCTGGCTGCTTTCTTTTCACTCGGCATCGTTTATTACATTATTGTCTATCAAATTGCTTTGTATGTTGCCGCAACGGGTATTGGGAATGAAGCAATCTCAGGAACATTGGGCTCACTAGGAACAATTGGCTCGGGCGTTATCGGTCTTATGTTTGGCTTGATTTTCGGGAAGCTGCATCGTGCAACAATCATCCCTACCTACATTATCTTTGCCGTTGGATTCTTTGCCCTGTTTATCTCAACTAGCTTTATTGTTACCGCGATTTGCTGTACACTTCTTGGTGCCGCCTGGGGAAATGCCTATTCGTTCTATTATGTTCGGGCAACAATCATTGTTCCGCCAAGCTTTGTCGCTACCGCAATCGGTGCGGTGAGTGCCGCCAGTGGTATCGCAGTTTTTCTTTCGAATTTTGTAGCAAACTATTTAAAAGGTCTTCTCGGCACGGATATCGTCGGTATTTTACCGGTCTTAGCGGGAATTTCTTCGGTCGGAGCAGTGTTATCGATTTTGTTAACCGTTAAAAATAGAAAAGAAGCTGTTGAAATGCAATACTAAAATCACTGATAATCAAAGCCATCCCAATTTTTAACTACGGAAACTGAGATGGCTCTCACATGGCGTCGTTAAAAAAAGCAAGTATACGATCTATGACTTAAGCTCAGAATTCATTAAAAAAGTACCCGATTATGCAATAATGATTGAACAAGTCGGTGAACATCTCATATTGTATGAAATCGAATTTCACGATGCAGATGTAACGGTTGACTTGGAGAATATCGGCCATATTCTTCTTTAACGAATAAACATCGCGCAATTAACACGCAAATTTATAAGCTCAATGCTTCACCCCAGCAATCCACCAGTTTTTCCAAAGAATAGCTGGCATTGGCGGGACTGGTGGATGGTAGCTTGACAATAGCCTTCTTAGTCGCCTCAAAACAGTATCGGTTGTATAATTCATAAGCTTTGCCGCCGTTGGCAAAAATAGTTTTGATGTCAGTCTTATTTAATAGTAACCCCATATCATTGGGCACCACATTTTTAATGGAGCTGTCACTTGAGCCAATGATATCGCAGGAATAAATCACATCCCAGACAGCAATTTGGTTTTCTAGCAGCAGGGTCTTTTGATCTTCAATGGTGTCAGGGGTTGACCAGCCCACCAGAGCACTGATCACTTTCCAGAATCTATTTTGGGGGTGCTGGTAGTAAAAATCCCTTGCTCGGGACTTTACCGACGGAAATGTCCCAAGGATCAGGATTTTTGATTTTTTATCATAGACTGGTTCAAAAGTATGGGTTATTGGCATTTTTTCTCCCTCTTCATCTCTTATAACATCATCAAGACCGCATCATAAAACTCCCGTGAATTTGTTGCAGATTCACGGGAGTTTTTATGCTTAAATTCGGATTGCCTGCGCCTCGGTCCATTGGGAAATGGTCTGATCCGGCGAATACTGATACAGATTGACGGTTTCAATGGCTGAACTGCCTTTGGGCGGTGTAATCACCACAAAGGTCCGAGTCGGGTAACCCTGAGCATTATCAATCCAGGTGCCACTGTTGGCATAAATGTTTTTTTGATGGTCGCGGTTGGTCATGGGGATAACATCGGCCACATGGGTATGGCCGAACACCACAATCCGTTTAGACGAGTCTAAATCAAAAAACTGAGTTTGAGCCTGAAAATCGGTAAAGGCAGGGACTGCTGCCTGGGTAATCGCATCTCTGACAGGGATTTTTGCCTTTATTCCATTGATGGTCTGACGCTCCTCCCAGGTATCCTGAATGTTGTGATAAAGCACGCCGCTAATCACTCCTGTTTCTTTATCTTGTTGAGGAATACAGTCATTAATGGAATAATTTTCTGTAAATCCATCAATATTAGTTTTTAACACCTTGTCCTCAAAGCTTTCTTTGACTGGCAACACCGATAAAATCGCTTTCCAGGTTTCATAGTACAAATAGGCATTAAATTGACTGGGGTCTTCTTTGTTGGGAATCATTTCCGGGAAGACATTGTCTGACTGGGGATGGCCCTCAACTACACAGGTGGTGGCAATACGGGTAAAGAAATAACCCGGCGGCAAAATAGTGGTATTATCGTTTGTGATCGCTCGGTTTGAAAGCGGGTCAGGGGTACAGAAAAAATTGTACTTGTGGCCATGCTCAATAACAATTTCTGAATTGGAACCGGTAACGTAGGTACCTAGACCCTGGAGTTCTGCTCGGGCCTGACTGATGCCCGGAAAGATTCGAGCCACATCGGCCTCAGTCAGCAATAAATCATGGTTCCCAGGAACATAGGTCACCTTGATTTCGCCGGCTTTGATAATGGCATTAAAGCCGTCAACGATGGCCTGGTTGTTGGCCGCCACCTGATCAAAGAAAGCTGCTTTGGAATCCGGCATCTGATAATCCATCGGTAAAAACCATTCGTCCAGTAAGTCGCCGCCGATGACCAGTTCTTTGACATTAGGCGAATTTTTGACCTGGCCCAAGAAATCCACCAGCGCCTGTTTATTTTTTTCCAGCTCGGCAAAGGCTGAATCAACACCCAGATGAAAATCGCTGGCAATAATAATTTGGGTTCGTTCTTCGTTTAACTCCGGGTTGCCGGATAAATCAAAATCAATATTGGTGACGAAATAGCCGACATAATCGCACCCCAGCGATGCTTTGGTCTTAGAACCCAGGGTGCTTTTTATCACCAGCTGATACTCTTCCCCCTGGGCAAAACGGGTAATATCTTTATTATTAATTCGGATGGTTTGGGGATCATTGAGATCGATTTTTACCGCACAGATTTCTTCCACCGGATTTCCGGTGCTATCGATGCGATACAGCTTCACCGCATCAGCGATGGTAGATGGATCCAGTTCATCGCTAAATTTAAGCAAAATGGTTTGAATCTTGTCATTTACCGGTGGGTTATCTATCTCGTCTGACATTAACACATTGGACTCGATGGTCATCTCTTTTACACCATCCGAAATTGCTGTGTAGGCGCCCAAAATAGAATTGGCGATCTTTAAACACGCCAGGCTGAAATACTTTGTGGTTTTCATAATCATAACTCCTCTATAAATTTATTGTGGATTTGATTTTGACGAAACTGATCAATCATATGATTCTTTTGAAAAATTGTCAGAACTAACCCAAGGGCTCCACCGACTACTTCTATAAAGATAAATTAAACTGACAATTGCTCAGTGTACGGGCGAGAGTCTAGACCCCTTGACCATCACGGATCGACCTCTTGTTATAATACCTAATGCAACTTATATCGCTATTTCCACATCATTTTTGCTTGCGCTTCTGCGCTTCTGCCATAATATTCTTAAGCGTCAGCAATAAAGGATTGCTCTTGGTATTACTGAGGGCATCCTTAGAGTAGGTCAGCCCGGTCATCGAGTTGGCTTCACAGATGTAATAAGTGTCGTTTTCACCAAAGAGAAAATCGATACTGCCAAAGTAGATATCCAGCACAGCGGCAGCTCGTTCTGCGATGTTAATCACCTCAGCCGGTGGGGTAATAAATTGCAGATCACCGCCCTGAGAAAGGTTGGATTTAAAGTTGTCGCCATTGTCGCGGATATAGGCGGTTGAGAATTTTCCACCGCTTAGCATAATCCGCATATCCCGCCCTTTTGAGGCGGCGATACACTCCTGAATCAGGATGTGATCATCAAAATTCATGGCCGCATAAAGATCCAGAATGTTTTCCAGTTCTTTTTCGGTCTTAATCAGAACCACGCCTTTGCCCTTGCTGCCGTGCATCACCTTAACCACACAGGGTAATCCCAGCTCACTGGCAATAAAGGACGGCTTTGTTTTCGGGGTCATCAGCACCGTTTTAGGGAATAAAAAGCCCTGCTCAGCGGCGCCCAGTTTTTGAAAGGTTAACAGCTTGTCAGCGGTATTGTTCAGACTTTCAGAGCTATTGACACAAAGTACATTAAGGGATTCCAGCATTTTGACAACGGCCTTGCTATGATAGTTATTGCCGCCGAAAAAGGCTGACAGCGAAAAGTCCGGCACCTCTACCGCTTCGCCGCCGATGAAACAATGCAGACTGTCGCCCGGTTCGCACATCACCTGAACCTCACTGACATCCACGGTTCTGATATTGACCCCCATCTTTTCAATCAGCGCAATAATCGTCTGGATCGACGGTTCCGCCAGCGTTTCATGATTAACCAATAACCAACCTAGCATGTTTTTTCACCTTCTCGCAAGCGTTTTTTCCAGAGCGGTTCCGGTCTGTTTTTTACCTGCTTCATTAAATCCGCAAACATCACTTTGATGTCAAAGGCCACTCCCGGCATGGCATTGGCTTCACATAAATAGAAGGTATCATTTTCGCCAAAGAGAAAATCGACGCTGCCCATATTGATTTTAAGCAGCTGGGCAACCCTTTCAGCGGCCTCAATCACCGCAGCCGGTGGAGTATATTCGACGATATGACCGCCCTTGGCGAGATTGGAACGAAAGCTCTGTTCATTCTGACGGATAAATGATTTGACAAACTTACCGTTGGCCAAAATCATCCGTAGATCGCGACCGGAGGAGGCTTTGATACACTCCTGAATAATAATTTCATCGCCGATTTCGCTGGCGGTACTCATACTGATCAGGTTATCCAGTTCTTTTTCATTGTTAACCAGCACCACCCCTTTGCCCTTACTGCCATGCATGACCTTCATCACCACGGGATAATCAAACAGTTTACTGACAAAGGATGCTTCAGTATATTCCGTAACCAGCAGGGTTTTAGGAAAACAAACCGCTTCAATGGACTCGGCCACCAACTGAAAGGTCAGCAGCTTATCATCGACATTTTTGATCGCATCATACGAATTGATGCAGAGTACGCCCAATGATTCCAGCATTCGCAATGCTGCCGAGGTATGGTAGTTTTTTTCAGTAAAGAAGGCTGCCACCACATAATCCGGTACCGCCATGATTTCGTCCCCGACATAAAGTTTTCCGTCAAAGTCATGGTCACAGACCACATGGATCTGTAGCGGATCAACCACCGTTAGGTCAACATGTAACTCTTCCACCACCTTCATAATTTTCACAATTGAAGGATCTTCCATTTTTCCGGGATTTCTTAATAACCAACCTTTCATTCTAACCTCCTAATTTTATCTATCTACGTTAAATTTAAGTCTCTTGCAAATTGAACTGGCAATTGTGCAGTGTGCGGGCAAAGGTCTGACCCCTTGATCATCACGGATCGCCCCTTGTTAAATATGTAATTCCACTTATCTATCAGAAATTTTAATTATCTGATGCACTTAAATATAAATTGGCGTATAAACCACCCATCTTCATCAGTTCGGTATGACTGCCGACCTCTTTAATATCGCCTTCTTTCATAAAAATAATCTTATCGGCGTTTTTGATCGTAAAGAGCCGATGGGCGATGATAAAGGTGGTTCGTCCCTTCATCATCGCTTCCATGGCCTGGGTGATCAAAATTTCTGTTCGGGTATCCACTGACGAGGTCGCCTCATCCAGAATTAATACCTTGGGATCAGCAATAATCGTTCGGGCAATGGCCAGAAGCTGGCATTCCCCCTCGGATAGGGTGGTAAAATCACCGCCGATTCGGGTCTCATAGCCCAGCGGCAGTTTTCTAATAAATTCGTCACACTGCGCTTTTTTTGCCGCCGCGATAACATCGTCCCGGGTTGCCCCGCTTTTGCCATAAGCAATATTTTCTTCAATGGTACCATCAAACAGCCAGGTATCCTGGAGCACCATGCCAAAAGCACTGCGCAGGTTCGGCCGAGTAAGAGCCTTAACATTGAGACCTTCTAACAAAATACTGCCCTGATTAATCTCATAAAAACGCATCAACAAATTAACCAGGGTGGTCTTACCAGCACCACTGGGGCCCACTACTGCGAGAATTTCGCCAGGCTCTGCTGTTAGCGAAACATCATGAAAGAGAATCCGCTCGGGAACATAGCCAAACGCGACATTTTTAAATTCAATTTGACCTTTTGCAGTGGCTACATCAAGAACTTCGGTACTTCGATCTGGCTGTTCCTCTTCCCGATCCAGAAATTCAAAGATCCGCTCAGCAGCCGCTGCACCGGCCTGAATAAAGTTCAAATTATTAGAGATGAGAGCCGTGGGGCTGGCAATATTATTGGCATAGATCAGAAAAGCCTGAATTGTCCCAATGGTCATCGTTCCAGTAATAACAAAAATACCGCCTACCACACAGATACCAATGTAGGCCAGGTTATTGATTAGCTTCATTAAGGGTGAACTCAATCCCGAATAAAACCGGGAACTCAGGTAAGATTTAAAGAACCGCTGATTGATCGCATCAAATTTTTCGGCTGACTTTGCTTCATGATTAAACGATTTGACAATTAAATGACCATCATAGACCTCTTCAATCAGCCCATTCAAAGCACCCAGTTCTTTTTGCTGTCGTCTGAAAAGGACCTGGGTTTTTTTGGTAATCAGTTTCATGACAAAATAAGAAAGTGGAATCGCCACAAAGAAGATCAGACTCAACGACACATTCAGCACCAGCATCATCACAATAATTCCGATAATACTGGTTGCCTGAACCAGTATCTGGGTCAGATTGCTTTGCAGTGCACTCGAAAGTGTCGTCGCATCATTGGTGACCCGGGAAAGCAAATCCCCCCGTTCACTCTGATCCAAGACATTGAGCGTCAGTTTATTCAGTTTTTCCTGAATATCGGCCCGTAATCGCTTAATCGCCAATTGCGACAAATAGGTAGTGCGCATGGTGGCATAATAGGCAAACCCGGCGCTTAAGATATAAAGCGCCGCCAGGATGATTAGCTGCTGCCCGATATATAAAAAATCAATATCGGTATTTTTAGCAATACTATCGGCGATGCTATCGGTGATATCCTTGGTCACCACCGGTGCAAAAATTGCAAAGATGGTACTGGCAATCAGTGCGACCGTCACAAAAAAGATAACATGTTTTTTATCCTTTAAATAATGACTCAGCCGCTTACCAATAGCACCAAAGCTGTATTTTCTTTTTTTGGTTTTCACAGTGATTCCTCCTTCCCATCGCTATAGGATTGGGATTTCAGAATTTCCTGATAAACCCGGCAATCGCGGATCAGGTCCTCATGTTTACCCTGACCGACAATGGCGCCATTATCCAGCACCAGAATCTGATCGGCGTGTTTAATGGTGCTGATCCGTTGGGCGACAATTAACACCGTTTTATCACCAAATTTTTCGCGTATGGCTTTGCGAACCAAAGAATCAGTTTTAAAATCCAACGCCGAAAAGCAATCATCAAAGATCGTGATCGGGGCTTTCTTAACTGCCGCTCGGGCGATACTAAGGCGCTGTCGCTGCCCTCCGGAGAGATCCTTGCCGCCCTGAGAAATCGTGCTGGCCACTTGGCCTTCCCGTTCGTTGATAAAGTCAAGCGCCTGAGCAATCGATAAGGCTTCGATAACCTCTGCCTCGGTGGCCTGATCCTTGCCGACCCGGATGTTTTCCAACACGGTTCCACTAAAAAGCACCGATTCCTGGGGCGCATAGGCAATAATGCTTCTCAGATCATGCTGGGTTAAGTCCCTAATATCGACCCCATCAATTACAATGGCACCCGAACTAACCTCATAAAGCCGCATAATCAAATTGACCAGCGTGGTTTTACCCGAACCGGTAGCGCCGACGATTGCGGTTATTTTTCCTGGTTCAGCAACAAAATCGAGTCGCTCCAGAACATTTATTTCAGCACCGCTATAGCCAAAAGAAACCGCTCTAAATTCAATGCGTCCCGCAATGTTCTCAAGAATCACCGGATTTTCTTTATCCTGAATGGAAAAGTCGCAATCCAATACCTCTTTAACCCGTGACGCCGAAACAGCCGCCTGGGGATAAGCCATAAGCAAAGCCGAAACCAGACCCAGAGCAGACATAAACATTAAAACGTATTGAATAAATACCATCAAACCACCCAATGTAACAATTTGCTGCTGAACCTCCTGGGCTCCTAGCCATAAAATGATCACCATCGTCAGGTTCATCATCAGTTGCATCAGCGGGGCAAAGAAAGCGACTGCATAGTTTGCTTTAACAGCCGCTTGCATACCTTCCTGGTTGGCCTGACCAAATTTCTCGGTTTCATAATCCTGACGGTTAAACGCTCGGATCGTCCGGACTCCGGTGAGTTTTTCTTTCATCAAAAGATTTAGCCGATCGACTTTCTGCTGCATCAGCTTAAATAAGGGCATACTTCGGGCCGTAGTTAGCCCAATAATAATCGTCGTGATCAGAAACGATCCCAATAGCAACAGTGTCAGAGTAATATTTTCGCGAAAAGCCATCACCAGAGCGCCAACACCGGTAATTGGAACCAGTAGTAATGACCGTAACCCATTGATGACAACGATTTGCATCTGGGTCGCATCGGTGGTGGAGCGGGTCAGCAGAGTAGCTGCGCCAAATTGATTGAAGTCGGTCTGGGAAAAATCCTTGACCTTGTCAAACACATCCGCCCGAATTCGACTGGTAAAGGACGCGGTGACATAGGCTGAATAATAACTTGATGCCACCATACAGACCGCCGCCACCAATGAAACCGCCAGCATCATTGCGCCGCTTTTTAGAATATAAGGCGTGTCCCCCTGAGCCACCCCATTTTCAATAATATCCCCCATCATTGTAGGCAGATAAAGTTGCGCCGCCGCCTGGCTGAGCACAAACACAAAGACCAGAATCATCTGGAGCCGGTAATCTTTTAAATACCGTAACAGTAAACTGACCATCGGCTACTCCTTATCCACTAAGGCAAAGAAAAAGTTCTCTTTGACCAACGTGTCAATCACCCGTACCGGCTTTAACTGATTCCCGGAAATCCCCCGCATAATCATCAGATCACGATAAAGAGCATAGGTTTCTTCCTGAACAAAAGAAATTTCGGAAGGACTCAAGATTCCACTTTTGACCTTGAAGCCAATCGAAGGGTTGGCCGTCCCTAACTTCGCTTCCATGATTTGACGATATTGTTCATACTGTCCCTTCGCCAGCGGTTTTTCTAATTCAATAAAGATAACATAGCGACCCGGCGATACCGCCACATCGGCATAGACCGAATAATCCACCAGCTCGCAGTCGGTGGCCTTTGCAAATTCCTTAACTGCCCAGGAAACGCATTCTTCGGTCGTCTTTTCGCCAGCTATGCTGACCATCTGATTGAGTCGATAAACAAATTTGATCTTGGGGCATTTTTTATACCAGCCCACCACGCGTACCACGTCTTTGATCCGATAGCGGTAAAAACCAGAGGTGTTGGTTAACACGATCTCATAATCCTTACCGGTTTCCAGTTGTTCCATGGTCAGCGTTTGTTCCCCTTCTTCCTGATCCACCGGGATAAATTCATAAAAGGCCGAGTCGGGAATCAGGACAAATTCCTGGGCTTCCATTTCGTTACAAATCGCCATAATTGACTCTGATGCGGCATAAACGCTGAAATAAATGGGAATATCCCCCAGATAGTGACGCATTTTATCCGTATAGACTGAAAAACTTCCACTACCAATCGCGTGGACAAAAGCCAGTTCGGGCCAGATTCTGGGAATAATGGGGGTATCAAAACCTTTTTTAAATTCTTCTCGCAGTTCCGCCGCCCGTTTGGGGTTCGGCTTTATTTGGGTCAATAACTGAACTTTGATCTCATCGGGAATTTTTATATCCGGATCGATGGTGCCTTTTTCGATGTCATCGACGATCATTTCCCAATTTGTTTCCATATATTTCATCAAGTCAGAAATACCAGTCATAAAGGCAGAAACAATATAGGACAGATTTCGCTCCATCAGTGCAAAACGAAGGTGCGCATACTTGGTGTCCATTATTTCAGTAGGAAAAACAATTTCTTTAGGTGAGGTGAACATCAAAAACAAAAGGTTTTTGATACTGTAAACACCCCGCCCTGAAATGGACCCGGCAAACAAACCATTGGACAGCGTTTCAAATTTGACTTCCATCAGGTTTAGTCCGCGACCGCGTTTCCACTTTTTCCCCAATGCCCGGGCAATGATGGCAAAGCTGAACTGGGTGGCATATTCCCGGTAAAGATCGACCGTTTGTTCCGAAACCGGGATCTTTTTGGGATTATCAACACTACCGGAAGTCAGGGCATAATGGATGATATTATCCTTAGTCAACAGATCCTTTTCTCCGGCTATCATTCGTTCGATATAAGGGGCGTAATCATCATAAATAGAAAAAGGCACCGTGTTCTGATAGTCTTCAATGGTCTTAATCTGGTCAAAGTGATAGCGCCTTCCATACTCGGTGTCGGCATTTTTAGCGATCATATCAAGCATCAATTGTTTATTGATTTCCGGAGCATTTTCGGTTAAACGATCAAAATTCTCAATTTTTTTGTAACCTTTTTTAATATTAAGGGAATAAATCAGTTTGGGTATCATCTTTATCATTTTTCGCCTTCCTTTGCCCAACCCGCAATGCTGTTACGATCAGGGTATTCCGTTACAATGGTTTTTAATTTTGTTTGGTTTACATTCTTCCCGGGCATGATTGATCGGGAAAATAACGAATCACGGTAACCATCGCTCACCATTATTACTTCTACTCCCCGTAAGTGGCATGATTCTCTTAATCGCTGATAGCTGGGCTTTAGCTTAAACAGGTGTTTCTCCAAGTTCAATCTAAAAACCTCACTATCAAACCGCTCTGAATAGGGTTCCAGAATAAAGATCAGCTTTTTATTCTCCCGATCCAATAAGATCTGATAAAAACGGATCTCCTGATTTAAATAATTAGAAATTGTCTCAATCGCCCCATCAATTTCAAAGACCCTTAAACTCAGGCGATCCAACTCCAGCTTTTCCGATTCTTTGCACACAAAAACAAGCCTGGGAATCTGATTATTCATCTCCGTCACTCGGACGATATCTTTCATATTATAGCGGTACAAGCCCGAATAGGAGGTAATGATCAGTTCGTAATAGCCACCTTTTTTTAATTCGTGGGCCAAAAGGGTTTGACTCGTTACTTCTCCGACTGGTAAAAACTCAAAAAAATAACCAAAAAGAGCAAGTAATCCGGCTGGATCCTGGGCTTTATCTGGTATATTAAACTTTCCTTCACTGGCGCCGTAGCCCCATTCCAGGAATTTGACCGACTGAGGGAGGTGCTTTTTGATATCGGTCACAATTTTTGCTGCACTGGCTGACATCCAGCAGGACACAACCGCAAACTCGGGCCAGATCATTGCCACATCCAGGGTCTTTTTGTTTTTAAGAATTGTTTCCAGTTCTGCTGCCCGCTCCGGATTTGGCAATAATTCCGAAACCAATTTTTCCCTCAGTACCGCATCAATGGAAATCTTTGACGATATCTGACCCTCTCTGATATCTTCTAGCAAATCGTCGGCTTGTGCATTCATTTTTTTTAGTAAAATATTAAAGTGGGCAATATTGCTACAAACAACACCAACCAGATTTTTTTCTGCCAACGCATAGCGAATCGTTAAGTAATCGGTTGTCTCATTACTCAGTCCCTTCGCGATCATCATTGCCGGTGGCAGCACCATTTTTTTTAACATCTCGACTGGCATATCCTTGGCCGCCTGGCCAGAAGCGGAGCCAATCGGAATGCCTCCGTCGGTTTTGCCATACTCCGAGGGGTTAACAATAGCCAATACCTTTTTTCCCGGCGCCATTACTTCCGGGGCCATCATTAATAGAAGGATGGCCCGAATCTGAGAAACCAAACCCTTGACACATTCCCCATTTTTACTTTCAGGAATCAGTTTAGGTACACCAGTGGAGCCGCTAGTAGCAACAAAACTGGCTGTTGGACCGTCAAAAAAAATGTCTCCCTGACCTGCTTTTAACGGTGTCAGCTCTTCTTCAATCTGAGAATAATCCGATATTGGCACCTTGTTTCTAAAGTCGTCGACGGTTTTAATGTCTGAAAAACCCATTTTTCTGCCAAACTCACTATTCTGAGCAGATTTTAAAATATCCTGAAGCACACGTATTTGTGTGGCCTCAGGAATACTTTGGATAAAATAAAAACTTTTAATTAATTTTTCATTGGGCATTTCCTTTAAACGTTCTGGAATACTCTTATCATCGTTGCCGCCAAAAATGGCCCTAAACTGCTCTTCCGCCATACTATTTCCCGCCATTTTCACACCCTTATTCGATGGTCAAAATATCTGAAAACCCGGTCATATCAAATACTTCCTGGATTTCCGGCTTGACGTTTTTAATCACCAGACTACCATCAAGTGCCTTGGATTTTTTTTGAATCAGCAGTAACACTCTTAATCCGGCACTGCTGACAAAATCCAGCTTATCAAAATTCAGAATCATCTTAAATCCTTGTTTAGTATAATACGGCTCCATTTCTTTTTGAAACTCAGGGGAGGTATTGGTATCCATTCGGCCTTCTAGTTCAACTAGAAAAATATCACTTTCTTGCTTTACTTCAATTTTCATTCGTATACCCTTTCTTCTTTAAAAATTATAACAATCTGTTGTTTTCATCTGTAACGATAATTCTGAATTGTTCCAAATTGTCGCCCTGTTGATAAAAGGAGACTTTTCTTGGCATAACCCAGTTAAAACGCTTTGACGGTTTAGCTTTAAAGGCATTTATGCCTTCAAATTTTTAATTTTAATTGATCATACCACAATAATTTGCCATGCGCAATTACAAAACCAGTCGAAATACGAAAGTTGTATTTATATCCAAATCAATTGCATACTTTATCGTTATTCACGTGTTTAATCCTTTAAAAAATGCATCCATAAAGGCGATCTTTTCAAAAATAATCTCAGCCAATAAAGCCCTGTATTTGGGAATCTGCTAAGCATCGTTGAAAGATGTTCTGTTTTTATTTACAAATTCAATTTTCTTTTACATCTTCGTTACAAGCTATTTACAACAACCATAATTTGTGCTAGTATTATTACACTTAGAACAAATCTGAGCACTTATGATTACATTTTAAATTAAATAAATGAAAAGGGAAGGAATGTCATGAAAAAGAACTCGATTATTTCCATTATTATCATCCTACTAATTCTTCTGACCGCCATTTTGTTTGTTCGTAGCTGCAACCAAGAAGGAAGCGAAATGAAAAACTATACCGTGGCGGGTACCTACAACGAAACAGCAACCTATCAAAACGGAGAGATTAAGGTTTCTGATGTCAACATCGAAAATGCCACCTTTACCGGTAATCTAACCGTTACTGATGCGGTTGCCGATGGCGAAATTCGGCTGACCAACGCAGCCGTACAAGGCGAATTACTGGTAAAAGGAGGTGACACCATTTACCTGGATGGTGGCGCCTACCAGAACATCATTCTTGAGAAACCCGGGGTAAAAATTGTTTTACTTGGCGAAGCAACCGTTGAAACGCTGACCGCCAGAGCAGCGGCCAACATCGTTGTTGACAATCAAAGTAAGGTAAAGACCCTAAACGTTGAGAAAGCCGCTGCCCGGACATCCATCACCACCCAGGAAAATGGTACCATTGAAAACATTCAGGCCCGGGGCGCCAGCGACATTATTCTTAACACACCATCCAAACTAATTGGATTCGGCACCAATGCCGGTGGATCAACCCTTGTAGCCAATGCGGTGGTTGATAAAATCGTGGCTGAATCGAAGGTTATTCTCACCCTTAATGCCAATGTGGGAACCGTGTTGTTAACCACTACTGGTGAAGGAACCAGCATTACACTTGGCAACAATGCCGTAATTGCCTCTCTGGCCACAGAAACCCGGATTGAGATAACCGGTGAAGGCAGTGTTACCAGTGCCACCACCAACGATGTACTGTACATTACCGGGACCGTTACCCCGGAGGTCGTTTATATTACCACCAAGCCGGTTGTCAGTGATACCAATGGTTCATTAGCTGTATCAACCAATACCAACCGAGTCGCCGATAGTAGTTCCTCTGGCGGGTCCAGCGGCACCTGGTATTCCGGTTCAAGCGATTCCGGGTCGGTCATTGATACGATTCACGATACCCCGTTTATCCCTCCAACCCCACCAAATCCGCCAAGCCCAACCCCACCAACCCCACCGAGCCCACCTGTAAATATTTCGGTGGAAGCAATCCAGGTAACACCGGTTGAAGCAGATGTGATTATGGGTAATACTTTAAAACTGAACACCGTTATTTTTCCCAAAAATGCGACCAATCAAACCATCATTTGGGAAACGTCTAATAACGCGGTTGCCACCGTCACCAATGGGGTGGTCACACCAGTTTCTAATGGCGAAACCACCATCACTGCCCGAACTCAGGATGGGAATAAAACTGATACCTGTAAAATTACAGTCAAAACCAATGTCACCGCTGTGACTATGATTAATACCATCAACACCGTCAATAACAATATTGCACAAACCATTGCCTATGACAGCAGTTACTCCCTGCCGGTTGTGGTCATCGCCCAGGGTTATGGCAGTGAACTTTTTCCCTGTTCAGTAACCTGGTCCCCCAATACCGTGGACACGAAAAAAATTGGTGAAACAATCTATACCGGCACTTTGGTAATGCCTGCTGGCTATGTCAACCTGAATAACACCCAGGCCTTAATCACCCTCACGGTCCTGGCCCAACCGGTAATTACCGCCAGCTCGGAACTATCCTCCCAACGTGTTTATTTAAATGAAGATCCTGCTCCTGTTTTTGTGGAAGCTGATGTTACTGATGATAAGACCTTAACCTACCAGTGGTCTTATCGCATCGGTGATGTCGAAACCCCACTACCAGAGGTTACAGGTCCAATTTATGATCCCCCGGCATCCGCAACCCCGGGTACTGTCTATTATAACTGTGTGATCTCTTCTGAAAATGCTGATCCGGTCACCGTCTTAGCGGGTACTGTCGTGACCAGTATCGATCCCGCAGTCCTACCAGTAACACCTGATCCCGCCGATCCTGAAACCGGTGAAACAGAACCGGTTATCGTAACAACATTAGCTGAAATACCAACGATCACGGAACAACCAACCAGTATTTCACAACTGAGTGACATCGCAGTGGCAACCAGTTTGGCTCAGGCTACCCGCACTGCTCAGGCTGCCCTCGGCGCACCTAAGTCTGAGATAGCAACAGCTTCTTTTAGAGTAGCTGCCACTGTCAATGATGGCGGTGTCCTCACCTACCAGTGGTTTGAAAGCTCCGTGGCCGTCAATGCCGATGGCAAAGCAGTTGATGGTGCTACTGATAAGACCTTTGCGGCCGATACCGCCAGTCCGGCTGGAACCACCTACTACTATGTCGAAATCACTAATACCAAAGCCGGTTGTCTGCCGGTAACCGCCGTCAGTCTCCCGGTTTCACTCACCGTGATATAGCAAATTTAAAAAAAGAAGTGATCATCCAAATAATGGTGATCACTTCTTTTAGGTTGTCGTGCCACTGCGTACCGACCAATTGTTAATCTGTTGTTCGCTACGCGATCGGACAGGCTACGCCGTGTTCGCCCCGATGCGTACAACATGATGTAACAATTGTCGGTACGACTTGTACCTAGATTTAAAGAAGTGACCACCAAATAGCGGTGATCACTTCTTTTTTAATTAACTTCCTATTATAATAGAGTCTCTTATTCCATTTCGACGATCAGTTCGCCGGACTCGACGCTTTGTCCATCCGATACATAGATCCGTTTAACCTTGCCGTCTTCGCTGGCGACCATTTCGGTTTCCATTTTCATGGCTTCAACAATAACCAGAGCCTGATTCTTTTTGACGTCTTCTCCTTCGTTAACCAATACTTTTAGAACAGTTCCAGGAATACCTGAGCCGATCTGTTTAGTGTTTTTAGGATCAGCCTTTAGCATGGTGACCTTTTGCTTGGCCGAGAGGCTGCGCTTATCTTCAACATAGATTTCACGACGGAACCCATCCACTTCAAATCGTACTGGGCACATGCCCTCATCATTAGGTACGCCGATGTTGACTAATTTGATGACAAATCGTTTTCCTTTGGATACCTCCACATCGACGATTTCTCCGACCTTTAAACCGTAGAAGAAGGCGTGGCTTTCCATTCGCATGTAATCACCGTATTCCTGAATGAATTCCATATATTCTTTCATTACCTTGGGATATAGAGCAACACTTAACACTTCCCGATCGTCCAGTTCAACACCAAATTCTTCATGGAAGTCTTTTTTTATTTTACCAAAATCTTCGTCAGGAAGCAGAATCCCGGGACGAACTGTGATCGGTTCTATGCCCTTTAAGACAATTTTTTGAAGCTCAGGATCAAATCCACCTTCTGGCTGTCCGATCATGCCCTTGTAAAAATCAACGACCGAATCGGGATAAGATAGTTCTTTTCCCTTTGTTTTAATATTATCAGCGGTTAAGTTGTTCTGAACCATAAAGATGGCTAAATCACCAACCGTTTTTGATGAGGGTGTCACCTTGACAATATCACCCAGCATCAGGTTCGCTTCCATGTATTTCTCTTTAACCTCCCGAAATTTATGGCCCAAACCAAAACTTTCCACCTGGGCCCGAAGGTTTGAGTATTGACCTCCCGGTATTTCCAACTTATAAATTTCAGTGGAGCCGGATTTCATTTCAGATTCAAACTTACTATAAACCTGACGGGTGCTGCCCCAATAATCCGATAAAATCTGGAGCTCATCTTCATTTAGTCCCGTATCTCTTGGGGTATTTTTTAGGGCTGCCACAATCGAGTTCAGGGCCGGCTGAGAAGTTAAACCACTGAGCCCGTTTAGCGCTGCATCGGCAATATCGACCCCGGCCATCTGTCCAAAGAGCACTGTGGCCACCCCATTACCCGTTGTATCATGGGTGTGAAGATGGATGGGTAGGCTAACCTCCTGTTTTAAGGCTTCTACCAGCTTATAGGCGGCTCCCGGTTTTAGTAAACCAGACATATCTTTAATCGCCAGAATATGGGCTCCGGTTTTTTCGATCTCCCGGGCCATTCTCAGATAGTAATCGAGATTATATTTGGTTCTCGAAGTGTCTAAAATATCCCCTGTGTAGCAGATGCTGACTTCAGCAATCTTATCCGTTTTTAAAACCTCCTCAATGGAAATCTTCATCCCATCCATCCAGTTGAGTGAATCAAAAATACGGAAAATGTCAATCCCACTTTTGGCCGCTTCCTGAACAAAGGCGCGGATCACGTTATCTGGGTAATTTTTGTAACCGACAGCATTGGCACCCCGCAAAAGCATCTGAAACAAAATATTGGGAACTCGCTTGCGCAGTTCATCAAGCCGTCGCCAGGGCGATTCTTTTAAGAAACGGTAGGCCACATCAAAGGTTGCGCCGCCCCACATTTCCAGGGCAAAGAGATCCGGTGCCAGGGCTGCGGTTTCCCGGGCGATTTTGATCATATCCCGGCTTCGTACTCGGGTGGCAGCGATAGACTGATGGGCATCCCGGAAGGTGGTATCAACCAGCAGCAGTTTCTCCTGGTCTTTGATCCACTTTACCAGACCATCTGGCCCCTGCTCATCAAGGATCTGTTTACTACCCCGAAATTCGGTATCGACCGGAATAGCCGGGATATAGGGCTCATCATAATCCGGTTTATTTCCAAAGGTTTCATTGACAATAATATTCCCGAAGTATTTGAGCAAACTGGACGCTTCACTTTTCTGATCTTCAATCTCAAACAGTTCTGGGTGATCATCAATGAACTTGGTGTCACAGTTTCCTTCAATAAAGGTGGGGTGCTGAAGCACGTTGATGAGAAAATCCTTATTGGTTTGAACCCCTTCAATTGTCATTTCTTTCAGCGCGCGCAACGCTTTACGACGGGCATCTTCAAAGTTTCTGGAAAAAGAGGTACTCTTGACCAGCAAACTGTCATAATAGGGCGTGATTACTGCGCCAGTAAAGCCATTGCCACCGTCAAGGCGAATCCCAAAACCACTACCGGTTCGATAAACATCCAATCGGCCCGTATCCGGCATAAAATGATTGTTCGGATCTTCAGTCGTGATCCGACATTGGATGGCTGTTCCCCTCGTCTCTATTGACGCCTGACTGGAAATACCAATTTCTTCGGAGTCGAGCGGTAAGCCCTGGGCAATTAAAATTTGAGACTGCACCAGATCAATTCCGGTGACCAATTCAGTAACGGTATGTTCGACCTGAATCCGAGGATTCATTTCGATAAAATAATGGTCGCCTTTTTTATCGACCAGAAACTCAATGGTCCCGGCATTACGGTAGTTTACTTCTTTAGCCAGTTTAATGGCGTCCTTACAGATCGCCTGACGTTGTTCTTCATTGATACTTAAGGAGGGGGTAAATTCAACGATTTTCTGGTGTCGTCTTTGAATCGAGCAATCCCGTTCAAAAAGATGCACCACATTCCCATGGTTGTCACCCAGAATCTGCACTTCAATATGTTTCGGTTCTTCTAAATATTTTTCGACAAAAATAGTCCCATCACCAAAGGCTTTGGTTGCTTCACTGGTTGCTGAATGGAACTCTTTTAAGAGATCTTTTTCGTCCCGGACGATTCGCATCCCCCGACCACCGCCGCCTGCAGCTGCTTTTAAAATGATCGGATAGCCGGCTTTCTGTGCGAACTCCAGGGCTTCCGAATCGGAGGTGATTGGTTTTTCAACACCGGGAATCGTGGGGACCTTCACACTTTTGGCGACGATTTTCGATTGAATCTTGTCACCCATTTTTTCCATCATTTCGTGCGTTGGTCCGATAAAGACGATCCCTTCCTCTTCACAGCGTTTAGCAAAAAGCGGGTTTTCAGCCAGAAAACCGTAACCAGGATGAATCGCATCAACCTCTTTTTTCTTGGCCAGGGTGATGATTTTATCCATATCCAGATAAGCTTCCACCGGACCATTCGTGCCAGTAATCAGATAAGCCTCGTCGGCCTTGGTTCTAAAAAGAGACAGTTTATCTTCCTGCGCGTAAATGGCCACGGTATGAATGCCAAGCTCCTGACAGGCCCGAATGATCCGGATGGCAATTTCTCCTCGATTAGCGATTAATACTTTATTAAACTTTTTCATCTTTCCTTCTACTTTCTGAACGCATTTTTATGCATCAACAATTCTCATCTCCAAAAAAATAATTGTAACTATTATATAAAATTGTATGCCATTATTAAAGCTATTTTTTGAGGATTATCAAATTATTTTTAGCGACCACCCAATCACACTCAAATAGGGCTAAAAATAAGCGTTTTACTCACTTCTGCTTAATGTTTTCTTTAGTTAACTTTTCATTCTTAACCCTTTGGCGATATTTTATTACGACTGCCGCATCCACTTTTTTTGGGATTTGGACACGTTTTCTTTTTTTTCGCTGATGGTCGCTATGTTTAACCTGAGTTTCACTTATTTCTTTTTCTTTCGCCTTTTCGATTATTTCATTTTCCAGACGTTGAAATCCATAGCGCCTTTCTGTTTCTTCTTCCAGCTTGGGATTATCTGAATAGAAGGTGTTAGCCAGACGTTTAACGATAACATATCCGGGAATGACAATAACCAGAACAATAATAAGCATTCCGGTATCCATGATTACTCGCCTCTTTTCAGCGTTTCTTTTTTTTGTATATAATCCTTCTGATAATCCTTACTGGAGATCAGAATTTCCTCTAAAAAACGTTCATATTCTTTATCGTAGTTCTTATTTTTCAGCTGCTCCAGATTTTTTTGCAGCATTTTTTCTTCCCGACTCTGGTCGAATATATTACCATTATTATTGTATTTATATTCAGCCACAGCCTGGATGCAATCCATTCTCTGCTCAAAAAGGACCCGCATCTGCGCATCGATCTGATCGATTTTATTTCTAATTTCATCTAATGTTTTCAATCTTATCTCCTAAAGTAAAAAATCTGCCAAACAGATGGCGGTGGCGGCTTCTACCACGGGAAAAGCCCTGATCACAATGCAGGGATCGTGACGCCCCTGAATTTTTAAGGTCGCGTTGTTTCGATTGGCCAGATTAATGGTCTGCTGTTCTTTGCCAATTGAAGGCGTCGGTTTAAAGGCGACCTGAAAAACAATTGGCATTCCATTGGAAATACCACCGTTGATGCCCCCGTTGTGGTTGGTTAAGGTCTCAATTTGTCCGTTATTGATGCGCAGGCCATCATTAGTTTGGGAACCTCGCAGGCTGACCATTTCAAAACCAGCCCCAAAGGTTACGCCTTTTACGGCGGGAATAGAAAAGAGTAAGGCCGATAGACGACTTTCAATGGATTCAAAAAAAGGATTGCCAATCCCCGGCTCCAGGCCAGTGATAAAGCCTTCCACCAAACCACCCACCGAATCCTCATCTTCCATTGCTGCAATGATTGCCTGTTTCATTGCTTCTTCCAGATTGGCATGATAAAGGGGGAAAGCGGGATTTTTAAAACCCCTGATTAGGGTTTGATAGACCTTCCAATCCTCAATCGGGGTATCTTTTACCTCACCAATTGATACAATCCGGCTTCCGATTCCCAGCTCTGGACAAATTACGCTTAACATCTCTTTGGCAATGGCCCCGGCAAAAACCAGAGGGGCCGTCAGCCGGCCGGAAAAGTGACCGCCGCCGCGATAATCCTGGAAGCCACCATAACGGGCGTTGGCGGCATAGTCGGCATGACCTGGGCGCATCAAATCTTTGGTTTTTGCATAATCTCCGGAACGGGTATTTTCGTTGCGGATCAATCCCGCTAATGGTGCGCCGGTCGTTTTGCCATTAAAAATGCCACTCAGCACTTCAATTTGATCCCCCTCTTTTCGGGGTGTCGCCAGCGGGTTTCCCCGGGCAGCCCGGCGGTTCAGCTCACTCTGAACCCGCTCCAGATCAATTTTAATTCCGGCGGGGAGTCCATCAATGACCGCACCAATCCCATTGCCATGGGATTCACCAAAAATCGAAAGCTTAAATTTATTTCCCCACGTCGAGCCCAATCCACTCACCTCCTACCGCTTTAAAGTCTTCCCAGAAATGCGGATAGGATTTATTGACTGCTTCGGCACCGTCCAGAACGATCTTTCCTGAGGCCCGAATGCTAGCGATCGCTAAAGCCATCGCAATTCGATGGTCATTATGACTCTTAACCTGGCCCCCAGTGAAGCCTTCGACCCCGTGAATTATCAGTCCATCGGCGGTTTCTTCAATATTTCCGCCCAGGTTATTAAGCTCTAAAGCAATCGCCATCAACCGATCCGACTCCTTAAAGCGCAGTCGCTCACCATTTATTATGGTGGTGGTGCCCACACTCAAGCTGCCTAACACCGCCAGAATCGGAACCAGATCCGGACACTGAGAGACATCGATAACAATTCCATGAGTGGTTGATTTTTTTACCACCAGGCCATCAGCTTTAGCACTGATTTCACCACCCATTTGTTTTATCAGATCAACCATTACCTTGTCCCCCTGAAAAGAAGAAAGATCAAGATCCTTGCAGTCCATCTTTTCACCAATGGCACCCGCTGCCAGCCAGAACGCGCCCTGAGAAAAATCACCTTCGACCCGGTAATGACAAGGTCGATAGGCCTGATTTCCCTTAATCAAAAACCGCCGGTCATTGTCATTGACAATCTCAATCCCAAAGTGCTTCAGCATGTCCAGGGTAATATCAAGATAGGGTTTTGACTCCAGTTTTGATGTAACTTCAATAACCGAATCGCCAGAAAGCAAGGGCAGGGCAAAAAGTAAGCCGGTAATAAACTGTGAACTTACCCCGCCATCAATTTGATAGCTGCCGGGAGTCAGAGTTCCTTCTACTGCCAGAGGTAGATCCTGTTGTTTATTTAAATGCTCATAATGAATTGATTTTTCTTCAAATAGATCATAATAGGGCTTCATCGGCCGGGTAACCAGACGACCCTTTCCGGTAATCACCACCCGTTTAGGCTGGAGCAGCAAAATCGGGATAATAAATCGCAGCGTTGATCCTGACTCATTGCACTCGATGGTCTCCTTCCCAAGTACCAGCGGATCGCAGCCCTTAATTGTTAGTGTAAACCGCCCGTTTTGTTCTTCATGATAAGAAATGCTTGTCCCTAATGCTTCCATCGCCTCACAGGTAACAATCATATCCTGAGACATCAGCACATTAGAAATCACGCTTTCTCCCTTAGCCAGCCCCGCCATAATAATCGCCCGGTGGCTGACACTTTTCGAAGGCGGTATTTCCAAACTGCCCGTTAATTGTCTTGGTGTAATCTCAATCTTTCTCATTTTCTTCCTCACAATTTTCTATTTTTACTTTTTTCACTTGGCAAATAGACAATCAATAACTCAGTAGCGATTATTTTTACAACCGGTTAACCCGTATCGCTACGGGGTTATCGCTCTATTTATTTCAGTTATTATCGAAACAGTTCGATGGCCTGGGGTTTTTGAATTTTGACAATTTGAGCCTTGCCGATTTTTTCCAGGGCACAAATGTAAAGCGAGTCATTCTCAAACTTTTTGTCCGTAAACAAGATTTCCTGAACCTTGTCCAGAGGCATTTTGGGAAGCTCAGTGGGCAACCCGTAATTCTCCAGGATTTCGATAATATTCGTGTAGGTGTCCTTCTGACTGATCCCTTCTGCTACCGTTTTCTTCGTGATCTGTGCCATCCCAATGGCAACCGCTTCACCGTGGGAATATTTTTTAAATTTAAAATAAGATTCCACTACATGGCCGATGGTATGGCCAAAATTTAGAATCCGCCGCAGTCCCTGTTCATGCTCATCAGTCTGAACCACATCCCGTTTAATCTGACAGCATTTGGCAATGATCTCTTCCATATCTTCAACCAAATCCTCATAATAGGCATACCCCATCAGTTTGACAAAAAGCGGGGCACTACTGATACAACCGTACTTGATGACCTCGGCCATACCATCAATCATATAATGATCTTCAAGGGTTTCTAAAAATAAGGGGTCAATGATAACGGCTTTAGGCTGATGAAAAGCACCGACCAGATTTTTGCCATAATCTAGATCAATCCCGACTTTTCCGCCGACACTGCTGTCAACCTGTGCCAACAATGATGTCGGTACCTGGATCAAATCAATGCCGCGGAGATAGGTTGCCGCGCAAAAACCGCCCAAATCCCCAACGACGCCACCGCCCAGGGTTAAAATAGCATCACTGCGGGTGATATTACATTTAACCAGTTCGTCATATATTTCGGCGGTTTGCGACAGGCACTTGCTTGCCTCGCCTGGAGGAATGACAATGCTGTAAACCTTGGGACCAGCCTGACGAACCTGACGTTCCACATCGCTTAAATACTCTTTTGCTACATTTTTATCGGTGATAATCACCACCTTGTGATACTGGGAAAAGAGCGCCTTCATTTGGGCCAGCCGCCCTTTAATGCCTTTTTCGATGATAATGGGGTACTGGTGCATATTCTCTGTTTTGCAAATTAATTCCTTCATTTTCTCGGCTCCTTTAAAATCTTAACCTCTATTATATCATAGTTTTTTCAATTTAAAACCATAAAGCATTGTCCTGGGATTTTTAAATGGTTTAGTTGTGTTAACACCTGTCTCTATTGCAAAGACAGATTTGTTTACAAAAGAACCGTCTTATATAAGACGGTTAAACTATAAACATCGTACCAACGCAGTACCGACAATTATTAATCTGATTGTACGCATCGGGGCGAACAATAGATTAAAATTGATCGGTACGGCAATTTATTCAACGGTCTTATATAAGACGGTCTTTTCTTTTTATCGGTCTTCCTTGAAATAGTTTTTACCCAGCCAGGCTGGTTCTTTTTTGTTGCTGCTCTTTCGCATCGAGGTAAAGATCAAAACAAATACTGTTGCCAAATAAGGCAGGGCCGTGAAGAAGTAAATTGAAACTGGCAGGGTATATTGCTGGAGCCAAAAACTGGCAATATCCAAAGCGCCAAAGAAATAGGCCCCCAATAAAGCTTTGCCGGGATTCCACATCGCAAAGATAACCAGTGCTACCGCAATCCACCCTCGTCCGCTGACGACATTAACCGGATAAATACTGATGTAAACCAGGGATAAAAAGGCTCCACCCAGGCCACACAGTGCCCCACAAAGGGCAATATTAAAATATTTATACTTATCCACGGGAATTCCGCTGGCGTCAGCCGCGACCGGATTTTCACCAACCATCCGGGTATTTAAGCCCCACTTGGTTTTATAAAGGTAAACATAAATGGCAATCACCAGTAGATAAGAAAAATAAACATAAACACTTTGGTTAAAAAAGATCTGACCAACGTATGGAATATCCCCCAAAACCGGCAGCTTGATCGGCGCAAAAAATGTGGTAATCGCTTCCGGCACTTTTTTCCCGACAAAGTTCTTGCCAAAGAAGGCGGCAAAGCCAACCCCAAAAATACTAAGCGTCAGCCCGGTAACTACCTGATTAGCCTTTAAGCTAATCGTCAGAAAGCCATAAATCAGAGCCCCGCAGGCCCCGGCAATGGCTGCGCAGAGCACCGCGATGTAGGGATTGCCAAAGGTAAACCCGGCAATAAAACCAACCACCGCCCCCATTTGCATCATCCCTTCCACCCCAAGATTAAGGTGGCCAACTTTTTCTGAAATAATTTCTCCCAGAGTCGCATAAAGCAAACAGGTTCCGGCCTTAACCGCAGCCGTTAAGAAAAAAACAAATTCCATTATGCCACCTCACGTTTATTTTTATCGGAAACAAAGCGGTACTGCAAGATAAACTCGCTGCCCAAAATAAAAAACAGAATGATCGCCTGAATCATTTCTGCCACCGAACCGGGAATCTGGAAGGCGGTTTGAATATACGAGGCACCCTGCAACAATACCGCAAAGGCAAAGGAATTAACGACTACAAAGGGCACCTTGAGTCCTGAAAGCCAGGCTACGATAATGGCTGTGAAACCCAAACCGCCAGTGATTTGAGTTGATAACGCCCCGCTGACACCCGTGGTTTGCATCATCCCGACCACACCGCATAAACCGCCGCTAACAAGAGCGGCGATCATAATGGTTTTAGTGACATTAATACCGATGTATCGGGCGGTATTTTCACTTTCGCCCAAAACAGCAATTTCAAATCCGATTTTTGATCGGTTCATAAAATAATACATCGCCAGAACAATAATAACTGCCATCAAGATACTTAAATTAAAACCACTGACACCGGGTAGTAAAGCATTGGGAGGAAGATTAGCTATTTTAGGCATCCCACTGGCTGCCGGATCCTTCCAGAAATCGTATTGCAATGCAGTTACCAGTGTTAACGCGATATAGTTTAACATCAGCGTAAACAGCGTTTCATTGGTTCCAAAACGGGCTTTTAAAAAAGCTGGAACCATCAGCCAAACGGCGCCAAATAAAAAAGAAACGACACTCATCAACATCAGCATAATTGGTAGCGGCAGATCCGGCAGTAGCCGGACTACCAATGTGGTTCCGACTGCCCCCATCAGAAACTGACCTTCAGCACCGATATTCCAAAAGCGCATTTTAAAGGCAACCATTACCCCCAAAGAGAGCACCAGCAGCGGTACCATTTTCTCGATCGTGGCAGCAAAACGATACACCGAGCCAAAACAGCCCTGAATAATCCCAAGATATAACTCAAAGGGATTGGCTCCGGCAACCAGAACAAGGATTGAGGCCAAGGCCAACGCTGCTAATACAGCCGACAGCCGAACAACTATTTTTTCCCGGGTTTTGGGAAGATCTTTCTTTACGATATGGAGCATGCTTGTTCTCCTTCACTAATAACCCCGGACATCATTAATCCAATGGCTTCTTTGGTGGTTTTTCGCGGATCCACAATCCCTGTTACCCGACCTTCACAAATAACTAAAATGCGATCACAAAGACTCATCAGAACGTCCAAATCCTCGCCCACATAAATGATCGGTTTCATTTTAACTTTTTGCTCATTGAGCAGCTCATAAATAATTTGAGAAGAACCTACATCCAGACCTCTGGTGGCGTAAGCCGTCACCATCAGTTTCGGTTCCAGTTCAATTTCCCGACCCAACAAGACCTTTTGAATATTCCCGCCAGAGAGCAAACTGACGGCATGATTTTCAATCGCGGGGGTGGACACGTTAAGGCGTTCAACCAGGGCTTCGGCCTTGTCCCGGGAAACAACCCGAGAAATTCCCAGCCCTTTTTTGTTGCGGTAATCTTTTAATAAAACATTATCAATAATATCCATCGAAGAAACCAGACCCATTCCTAAACGGTCCTCAGGAACGAAGCTCAGACTAATTCCCATCTGACTGATTTTTTCGGGATTCTTGCCGACGATGTTTTCGCCTTCAAAAATAATCTCACCGGATTTGATATGATAAAGACCAGCGATACTCTCACATAGTTCTTTCTGGCCGCTACCGGCAATGCCGGCGACGCCGAGAATTTCCCCAGCATAGAGGTCAAAACTGACGTGATCAAGAATATTGACCTTATTTCGATCGATGGCGGTGATATCTTTCACTTCCAGCGCCTTTTCTCCCCGTTTTACCGCAACATAGGGAACATTAAGCTCCATCATATCGCCAACCATCATCCCGGCCAGTTCCTGCGGCGTGGTTTCTGCTTTATTAACTGTTTGAATGGTCGTGCCCTTACGCATAATGGTAATCCGATCGCTGATTTCCATAACCTCTTCTAGTTTATGAGTAATAATAATCACTGAACAGCCTGTTGCCACCATCTTCTTAACAATTTCAAAGAGATTCTTAATTTCCTGGGGAGTCAGTACTGCCGTGGGTTCATCCAATATTAGAATATCAGCCCCCCGATACAGGACTTTGAAGATTTCCAGACTCTGCTTTTCGGCAACCGACATTTCATAGACCTTTTTATTGGGATTAATGTCCATTCCCAATTGGGCAATCAATTTCCCCATCTCATCTAAAATCTTTTTCTTATTTAAAAAAGGGGTTGTTTTACGACTGCCGGCGGCCACATTTTCCATTGCTGAAAAAGCATCGACCAACTTGTAGTGCTGAGGCAACATCCCAATTCCCAAGTCCAGGGCAATCTTGGGGGAACTGATACTAACACGTTGGCCCTTCACTTCGATCTGCCCTTCATCCGGCATATAAATGCCATTTAGAACATTCATCAGTGAACTTTTGCCCGCTCCGTTCTCTCCTAAGATGGCATGCACTTCTCCCTTTTTTAATGAAAATTCCACATGATCCAGGGCTTTGACCTTACCAAAAACCTTTGTGATGTTTTCCATTTTAACCACATAATCATTATTCATGCTTTCACCTTTACTAAAAATAGCGGACAGAGTCAGAAGACTCTGTCCGTTAACCCATTTATATTATTTTAAACTACCAACAACATTATCAACAAACCAGTCCATGCTTAACTGCGCTTCATCTGTCAGAGTAGTTCCAACCGGTACTTTTACAGTGCCGCTCTGATCTTTTAATTCGCCCGCAAAAATTACCAGCTCACCTGATTTAATGGCGGCTTCAGCGGTGTCAATCTGACCTTGAGCCGTTCCTGGCGCCAAGGTTGTCAGTTCATCCAGTAGGACGATCCCATCAGTCATACCACCCCAGTATTGCTGCGATTTCCAGGTTCCGTCAATGACTGATGAAACCGAATCGGTATAATAACCGCTAAAATCCCAAAGTGGAGCCGTCATATAGACTTCTGGCATACTTTGTGCCGCACTTAAATCATAACCAATCGATAATTTACCCGCTTCTTTAGCCGCTTCCATAGTTGCTGTTGAATCCTGATGCTGAGCGGTTACATCACAACCTTGTTGGATCAGCGCTTCGGCGGCTGCTTTTTCAACAGTTGGATCATACCAGGTGTTGGTCCAGGAAACATTAACAGTGGCTGCCGGATTTACCGATTTTACACCCAATGCAAAGGCATTGATACCACGAATTACTTCGGGAATTGGCATCGCTGCTACATAAGCAATTTTATTCGTCTTAGTTGTTAAGCCGGCGACAATTCCGGAAAGGTAACGTGGTTCTTCAATTTTTCCAAAGTAAGTCCCCATATTATCAGACGTCATATAACCTGAACAGTGTTCAAATTTAACATCAGGGAATTCTTCGGCTGCTTCAACCATTCCATCCATAAAACCATAGCTGGTTCCAAAAATAATGGTACATCCCTGATCAACCATATCTCTAATGGTTGAAATAACAGCGCTTTTTTCTTCTGGTACATTTTCTTTAACGATGGTTTCAACCTTACCGTCTAAGTTTTCTACCATTTTTGCCCGGCCATTGTCATGAGCTTGTGACCAACCGCCATCATCTGCTGGTCCAACATAGATAAAACCAACCTTTGTAACCTCAGCTTTACCTGATGGCGCTCCTGAACTGCATCCGGCTACACTTACAACCAATAAAACCAGTGTAAGCATCAATACTCCCAATCTTTTTTTCATTCTCTTCCTCCTATTTCTAATCTGGTTTAGAACCATCGGATAAACAGTCCTACCCACACTAGTATTTTAACTAAAAAACATCTAAAATGCAATCTAAAAAAGTTGAATAAATCGGTCGTCTAAGCCATGTTTCTATTGCAATGCGTTGGTTAATTCGGTATTATTATATGTAACCGTGGTGAATCGGATTCTTCACCCTGTTAAATGGTAGATTTCGTATTGAAAGGAGTGTCATTTTGAAAAAAGAGAAAAAAGCTAAGAAGTTGGACGTCAAAGAAACAAAAGATTCGAAAAAAGAGACGAAAAAGAAAAGTGCCGCGGAAGAAAAAAAAGAAGGTTCGGTTCAAAAAAAAGAAAAATCAACGGTTCAAAAACCTGAACAATCCGATTCTTCCGTAGATCTTGATGCGCTCAAGAAACTGATGATTGATTCTGCTGCTCTTTATCAGGATATTCTTGTTTTACCGCAAACCTTTACAGTCAATGATGGTTCCTATTCTCTCTATCCTTCTGAACTGAAAGCCCTTGAAATGATCGGCCGATTTTCAGGCATCAATCTGACCCAATTGGCTAATAAATTGGGAATTTCAAAAAGCGCTATTTCAAAGTGCAGCTCCAAACTACTGGAAAAAGAACTCATAAGAAAAGAAAAATCAGCGGTCAACGTGCGTGAAGTGGTCTTCACCCTGACCCCCGATGGTCAAGCAATTTTTGATCAACTGGAAACTGTCCATGCCAAACTATTTGCGCCCCTTAATACGGCTTTGAATGGCATCTCACCCCAGGAAATCAAAGCTCTCCACCGCATCTTCTTAACCATTACTGCAAGCCTTGAGACGATTGTTAAACACCCCAATTGATACCAGCTACTTGTTTTAACAACTGATAAAACCGTACCGACAATTGTTACATCCTATTATTTGCATCAAGGCAAAAAAGAGATTAACAATTGATCGGCACGGTAATTGTGGTTCTGTTATCGAATCGCACGGTATTTAGGGCGCTAGCATTTCTTGTGGCTGATACGTTTTTTCTGTCCTCTGATTATCCTGGTTATTTTGCACCACGCCATAGCTTTCGAGCCTCAGGTGCATCTGTTTTTCAGACCCAGAGCCTTTCTTGATTTCATAGCTGATGACACGAATAACTGGAATTGATTGATTTAATCGATCCAGAAATGCCATAAATGTTTCATCATTACCGGTACAAACCACCGTAAATTCACAAGTCGCTAAAAACTTTCCATCCGGTCCTTGAATCGTTTTTTCTTCATTTTCAGTAAATTCCGGCGCAATTCTTGCGCCTAGAGGATCATCGATCTGAAGCTTGATCACTCCAAACTCCAGCGAAGTGAGGCCTACCTCAGCAGTGTCTGCTGTTTTTGCAACCGCTTCGTAAAGACTGACCGTATCTAAACTTTCCGGCAGGCTATCGTTGGTTATCTTTAACGCTTCACTCATTTCACCCAGTTTTTTTAGATAGGTTTCCTCCGTCATTTGGTCCGGCAATTCCTGATAATAGCGTACTCTTTTTTCAAGTTCAGCCTTGCTTGCGCCGTAGGCCTGGTATTTAGGAATCACCAGTAAAGTAACGAAGATGACCAATAGGGCCGTTACGACAATCCCTTCCTGAAGCTTTGTTTTGCTATTTTTTTGGTGTGCTTCTGGGGCTTCCGGGGTTCTATCGCTTAATTGTTTTTCCATCTTTTGATTCATCACTTAAACCTCCGCCACTAGAAGACTTAATGTAAATTCCCACCCGGCTTCCCCGTCCGGCTTAATTGTGGATACCGCCTCTTTCGTGTTGGTATTAACCATGTTAATTTCTAAAAAGATTTCCAGACCCGTAAGTTTTTCTTTGAATTCCAGGATTTCTTCTTTCTTTTTTGCTTCACCTGAGACAGACAGTTGGCCATCCCGAAATTCATAATTGGAGAGTTTTATCCCAGCCGGTAGGACCCTGTGAATTTCCTCCACCGTTTGCAGCGGTAGTCCTTTTCCCTTGTTGATGGCTTCCAAAACGAGACTGCGATGTTTTAACAGCTCTTTTTGCTGGGAAAGATTGGCATAAATCACCTGATAATCAGATTTATTTTCAATCAGTGTCTCTACCTTTTTAATCTCTTTCTGATAATGGAGATCCAAACAAGTCAACGCTCCGTAAATAATAAATACTGCTATAAATAATCCGATAAAAATCATCTGAACTTTTGTTAGCGTATGCTTCTTTTGTTTTTTCCTTTCTGAAACAACTGGTAATAAGTTCATCTCTAACTTCATAACAAACCACCACGCAACTGCGCCTGTTTGATTAATCCACACACGCAGGGCGTCATTAAGCAGCGTTGGGCTTTGGTCATTTTCCCGGGAAGAATCAGTTCCTCTTTCTCATCCAAAAGCTCATCGACGGGCCGGATTTTTTTATCTAGCCATTTTGACAGCGTCTCCATTACGCCGCGATGAAGACTTTCTCCTCCCATCAGATAAATATTTTCATTTATATCGTTCATACCGGTTTTTTCATACTCTAATGGAAATTCAAAAATTTGCTCCGTTACCTTAATAATTTCCCGCAAATAGGTTTTTCCATCCCATCCTGTTTCCAACTCCAGCCGATGGTTTTCGATCAATGCGGCGCGGTAATAATAAAAGAAACGGGTCTCACTTTTTCCCATATCAATAATAAGTGTTGGCTGATCCCCGTTGGGATCAATCAGACTGTCGAAGGTATAAAACTGTGGAACAATCGACGCTAAACGGCAGCCGGTTTTACCAAATAGCTTTGTATACCGGCTCAAAAGATCTTTTTTTACCGCAACCCCCAGCACATCCAAGTTTGTCTCATCAATACCAAGATGTTCAAACCACCGGGTCCGCTCCCGCGCTTGAAAATCGATTCGCCAAAATTCCAGATTTTCTGATGTAAGCAGTTGCAATTGCCAATAGATTGCTTCTTCCACCTCGTTGATTGTCATCATCGGAAAGGTAAATGAAGCCACTAGCATCTCTTTATGGTTTATGACCAACATCACGTCATCATGACGGCATGCGCCTTTTAAAAGATGACGCAAAAACCCCCTAACCATCGACTGTTCTTCTGAATTGCCGATATTTCTAATCTGTTCTGGTGTTTTTTCAATGCGAAACCCTTCAATCTGGACCCAACCAGATGCACCAATCTCACCAACGACTATTTTTGTTAACGCTTCACCCAGATCAATCGCCCAGAACTTTTTTCTCTTTTTCACACCGCCCCCACCATTTTCCAGTTAAATCTAACAATCTGACCTGACGGCACCGCCTCCGTTACCAGCTCAATTTCACCACTGAAATTCATATGATACGCCTTATATTCACTACTTATTTCCACATACCGCAATTTTTCTGCTGTTTTAAAAACCTGGATTTCATAATAACCGCCGTTCTCATCCGCACTCTTCCCGCCAGTACCCGAATAATTGACATCCTCCTCCAGCTCAGCCTGAAGAATCGCCATGGCATTTTTTGCCGTCACAATACATAACTGATAATCCTGATTCAAGCGATTGGCTTCCAGTTCCACCATTCCCCGGGTTAAAGCATAACCCGCACCCGCTGTTAATAATGCCATCACGACCAAAACCAGGGGCAGCACAAATCCATCTTCGCTTAGCTTATTCATACAAACTCCACCATTCTTCCATGGGAAATCGTCGTTTCGCGATCGTAAATTGATCCCTCAACCACTAAACCGTATTTTATAACAATCTCCTGATTCGCGCCAAGGGTCATCGAAAAAGACGAAATACCATCTAGAAATTGACTATTACCCCCAGAACCGATCGAAGTTAAGCCATTTTTATAGACCTTATAGCGTCTCAAAAACCCACTACTGTAACGATAATAGTTGTAATAACTTTCCGGGCTTTCAAGATCCTGAAGATAAACGCGGTTGTTTTTAAAAACTATTTTTTCTGATCTTAAAATCTGTTTTTGAAAATACAACTCAATGTATCGCTGTGTATAAAATAATTTTTGATTGGTTTCGGCTTTTTTATTAATCGTATTTGCATAAATCAAGCCCGATAGTAGCAACCCCAGCAACAAAGACATCACCATTAAAGATGTTAACAGCTCAATCAGAGAGAAGCCAGAGGGATCCATTTCTTTTCTAAATGACTGGCGTCTCATCTTGCCTCCAGAACACTTTAATGTAGAATACCCTATCCCTACTGTTTTTACTCGTATGTGCGATTTCAAGCGTATATAAATTAGGTTGATGATCCGGCACGACATTTTTCAACTCATAATTCGGGTACCTGCTCATTAAAATAGAATTAACCCGATCATTCAGACTTGTTGTCGAATACTCTTTTAAATTGATATTAATTTCGTCGACAATGCTATTTATTTCCACCGATCGTGAAAAAATCTCCTTTGATACCATCTCTGTTTTTATCGCCATCCCATACAGACCCAAAATCATCACCAGGGCCGCCCCACAAACAGCAATGGCGATAATCGCTTCCATTATTGTATAACCTTTAGACGCCTTTATAATTGGTCCGATTTTGAACCTACGATTCATCTAAATAAATCCTCCCGTTGCCAACCTGCACCACAATTCTTTTGACATCACCGCTTAAACTTGTCAAATTTATTGTTCCTCCCTGGGACACGGTTCCATGTCCATACAAATTTAAGGCTGTGGCACCCGTATAGGAGCCTGTGAACCGCAGCGTTTTTACTGCAATCTGCTCTGTCTGACTGACCCCGTTTTTTGTCCAGACGACCCGCATCCCATCATCTAAAAACCGAACCTGGCGCCGATAGCCATCCATAATGGCTTCATTTTGATACTGGAGCAAGGCATACAGGATTTTTTCACACTCGGCATCGTAGGCGCTATCGCTAAACGCATCACGACTGTTAAATCCTGTGCCAAGCAGAGTAACCGTGAGTAGAGCCAAAATTGAGAGTGACACCAGTAATTCCAGCAAGGTATAACCCTCTTTTTTCCGTAGACATGGACGATTTGCACGTTTCATTTTTTTTGCACTCGTTTTCATTAAAGTGGCGCTATACACCGGGGCTGGCAGTCAAACTGATTTCTTTTAAAGCGCTATCATAGGTGAAAACGACACCCTTCGTAGCCGCCTTTACTTCCGAATTTTTTAGATAGCCAACACGATTAAGCTCCGTCACCAGTTCATTAAAGGTATCTACCCCTGCTGGAATATCCCCAATTTCCGCCTGATAAAGCTCAACGGCACTTTCAATAATTCGGAGATTAGCCTCATCCGTTTTTTTCTGAGAATTTTCGAGAACACCGGTAAATTGTGGAATCGCCATCGCTGCCAGGGCACCTAAAACAGCAATCACAACAATTATTTCCATCAACGTAAAGCCGCTAAAACGATTTTGTCGGATGATCCTGTGCATTCTGACGGGTTTGCATTTATTTCCCACTTTCAATCCCCTATCTCTTTTTATTTGATATTACCACGCTGGGATATTAAAAAAAAGAGTAAATATTTTGCCTCATCTAAAATCTAATCAACAGCATCGTCAGCCGATTATAAATCCCAGGCTTCTTTTAAGATGCCAATCCCGCTATAAATCTGTTTGTCGGTTAACGAACCATACCCCAGCAAAACCATGCTTTTATAATTTTCCGCACCATGGATAAAATAGGGTGAAACCGGATAGACTCGCACGCCCTGAGCCAAGGCCCGGGTATACATAGCTTCTTCGGTGAGACCATTGTCAAGCTGTACAAGCAGATGATGCCCGGCGTTTTCACCGGTTATTTTGACCCGATCACCCCATTGCTTTAATGCATTCATCAGAACGATCCGTTTACCCTTATAGACTTTTCGCATTTTATTGACATGCTTTTCAAAAACACCGTCAGAAATAAAAGCACCAATCATTTTTTGCTCCAAACTGGAAACTGGCGAACTAATGGCATCCGCTATTTCAAGATAGGCCTTCAACAAGGCTTCTGGCAATACCATATAGCTAATCCGAAATGATGGTGCAATCGATTTAGAAAAGGTTCCAATGTAAATCACCTTACCATTATTATCAATACTCTGAAGTGAGGGCAGCGGCTTTTCATTGTAGCGAAATTCACTATCATAATCATCTTCAATAATATAATTCCCCTGATCCTGATTGGCAAAATTAAGTAAGCGGATGCGTCGATCAATGGGCATACTCATCCCCAACGGAAACTGGTGGGAGGGGGTCACATAAACGGCCACATCCGAAAATTTCTTCATCGGTTCGATTTGAATCCCCTTTTCATCAATATCGATGGAAATCACCGGGTTCCCCATTTTTTCAAAAATATGATAAGCTTTAAGATAAACCGGATTCTCCAACACCACCGATTTGTTCTTTCCCCAGAGCAGACCTAAGATTTGCAGCAGATGGCTGGTTCCTGAACCGATAATGATCTGATCTTCGTTGCAGCGTACTCCCCGGGAGCGATACAGTAACTCTACCAGGGCTTTTCTAAGCTCCAACTCACCTTGAAGGTCTGGTTTATTTAAAAGGTAACTGTCATATTCATTAAAGGTAACCTTAAAAATCTTACGAAAGGCTTCATAAGGAAAAATACGTTGATCGATGGCATTGGGCGAAAAATCAATTTTAACGGACTTGGTTTCTGGTTTTTTTATCTTTTTTTCCGACACGTGATTATTTTGTTTCAGTAAATAGGTATCAATCTGGCAGACAAAATATCCTCTTTTGGGACTGGACTCAAGGTAACCTTCAGCCACCAGCTGCCCATAGGCTGCATCCACCGTATTCACACTCACTGACAAATGGCTGGCCAGGCTACGTTTTGAAGGCAGCTTCTCGCCAAATTTTAAATTACCATCGGTTATTTCCCGCTTGAGATATTCGTATATTTCGACATAAAGAAAGGCACCCTTATTCTTAAATGGTATTGTAATCATCATATCTCCTTACCTGAACCCATCATTTTTTGATTAACTGACGCTTTTTATAGGTTCAATTTTAACATATAATAAGCTCATTTAAAATAAGGAGTTACAAATGATTACTAAGCAAAAGCGGGTTGCCGCTATTCATGATATTTCCTGCGTCGGCCGATGTTCGCTAACCGTGGCGCTACCCATTATTTCTGCTGCCGGAATTGACACCAGCGTTCTGCCCACCGCCGTTCTGTCAACCCATACCGGTGGGTTTGAGAATTTCACCTACCGTGATTTAACTGAAGATATCCGTCCCATTGCTGATCACTGGCAATCCCTTAATCTTGAATTTGACGCGCTCTATAGCGGCTTTTTAGGCTCATTTGATCAGATCGATCTGATTGCCAATCTCTTTGATCGCTTTCAGTCTGAAAAAAACTTGATTCTGGTCGATCCGGTAATGGCCGACCATGGTGAGCTTTATTCTATTTATACCCCCGAAATGGCCAAAGGCATGACCAAACTCTGTGCCAAGGCTGATATTATCGTACCCAACCTCACCGAAGCAGCCTTCCTGCTGGATGAACCTTATGTGGGAGAGGATTATGATCAAAATTATGTGGAGGCCTTACTGGTCCGACTGTCCCAGCTGGGTTCTAAAAAAGTAGTGGTTACCGGCATTTCTTTTAATCCGCACCAGTTGGGCGCCGCCACCTATGACACCGCGTCGGGGACCTTTGACTATGCTTTTAATGAACGGGTGACGGATTATTTCCATGGCACCGGCGATATCTTTGGAAGCACCCTACTTGCTGGCCTGCTAAACGATTTCAATCTAAAAGAATCCACCCAAATTGCGGTGGATTATACGAGAGAATGTATTCTAAAAACCGTGGAACTGAGGCAGGAAAAACGCTATGGGGTCTGTTTTGAACGGGCTATCCCCTATTTGATTAAGCGGTTGGGTTTATCCTAATCCGCCTCCTAGTCTTCTTCTATCGCTTCCTGTACTGATGCGATCTTCTGGTCGATCAGCTCATAAGGATAACCCCGGCCCATCAGGCTCTTCTTAATTTTAAACTTAAGCTCTTTGCCTGCTGCCCCCTTTTTACGGTGGGCACGGGCATATTTTTGATAGTCCCGGTCAAGCTTTTCGTTTAGTTGCTGATCTTTAATTGCCAGCTCATCTTCGGTTAATTCCTGGGGTTCTTCTTCTAAAACCAGAGTTCTAATAATTTCTAGCACCATTTCCGTGGGGTAACCCATTCTTCCCAGTTTATCATATAGTTTCTTTTTCTTCTGTACCGAAGTTTGTCCCGTTAATGCACGCAGCTGTTTTTTTGCCACCATTTCACCGCATCGATATTCCTCTTCGCTTGGAAGAAGATCTGTCAGGGTCAGCAGTAAGGCTTCACTGATCCCTCTTTTTTTTAAGTCCTGAATCATCCGGCGGGAGCCATAGTAATTTAAATGCCGATTATTTTCGACATAATTTTTTAAATAAACCTGGTCATCAATATAGCGGTATTCACTAAGCTTTTGCATCACCTCGGTAATAATTTGCTCATCAATGTCCTTTTTTTTCAGATACTTAACCATTTCACTACTGGTTCGTGACTTAAAAGACAAATATTTTACCGCCATATCCATCGCTTTTTCCCGCGTTATTTCCGCCATCTGATACCTCCTTTTAAAAAAACACCGGCCAAAAGCCGGTGATCGATTTTTTATTTTGTACGTCCTTTTAAGGCCGATAACATGGCCGCAAAATCCTTGGTTTCGGACAAGGGCACCATCACTTCCACACATTCAAGCTCGCTTTGGTTTTTGTTGTTAACACTTTGATACGCTGCAATGACAGCCTGTGCTTTATCTAATGATGTTACGGTCCCTATTTTTTGCCCATCCATGAAAATATCTGCTCCACTCACATAAAGAGGAATATTCTTACTGTTTAGTACCTGGATGCAGGTATCAAAATCCATCGGATTTTCAATCCTGCTCGGGATCAGTTCAAATCCATCGCCCAAGTGGATATTATCGTAATTATAACATTCCATCACGTTCTTTTCAATCCGATCAACCGCCGATTGAAAGACTCCAGAGGTCTGCACATAACCAAGACTTTCGCCACGGTAAAAAACCTCATAACCCTGGGTCTGAGCACTGACGACCCCCACAGTTGCCATAATAAACAAAATCATAAAAGTGACAATACTACGCGTCTGTCTTTTTCTCTTTCGTTGGATTCGTCGTTTTTCTCTTTCACTCTTTATAGTTTCATCCATACATTTACCTCTTGTTGTTATTTGTTACTTTTTCGTTACATAATGATACCATATTTATACAAGTTCCGCAAGATCTTTTAAAAAAAAGACACCTTTTTAGGTGTCTATAATACATAGAGAATATTTATAATGCAGTACCGCCAGACTTATATGTAGTCGCCGGAACTGACATTGAAATAATGACTGATCGGCTGGGCTTCATTATTTTCCCGCACTTCAAAATGCACATGATTGGCTGTAGAAGACCCTGTTGATCCCATACCGCCAATGCGCTGACCTTGGGCTACGGTTTCACCTTCTGATACATCCACCGAACTAAAGTGTCCGTACAGCGTTGAATAGCCATTGCCATGGTCAATGATGACACATTTTCCATAGCCGCCATACCAACTCGATAAGGTAACCGTTCCTGATGCTGCTGCATAAATAGCTGTTCCTTCACTGTTTAGGATATCAATTGCGGCCGCCCGATAATGGTTACTGTAATAACCACCATCATAATTCCTGAGGATTTCACCAACGCGACCGCTAGCGGGAAGAATAAACTGTACCTGAGGCGTTTCCGGTTCTTCAGCCGGGCTTTCCACTGGTGGTCCTTCTGCCGGGGCTTCTACTGGCGGTACTTCAGTCACCGGTTCTACTGGTGTTTCTGGAACTTGGGGTTCAACCACCGGATTGTCAACCACCACTTCTGCCGGTAGTTCTGGAACTTTTGGTTCAACCGCCGGAATTTCTACCACCTTGTTTTCCTCAACTGGTACTGCCGCCGGATTTTGTTCTGTCTGAATACCCTCAACGACGGTTTCAATTTGAGGGGTCTCCACTTCTGGTAGATCTACCGCGGGTTCTTCTTCAACAACTGGTGTTTCCGAACGATCCGACTCCGCTGCCGTTTGGATTTCCGGGGTATTAGCCGTACTCATAACGGGTTCAACTACCGGTTCTTCTTCAACTAATACCTCTGTACTAACGGTTTCTAGCTGTTTTGTTTCATCTGAATGTGTCTCCGGGGGGGCAACCTCAACGGTTGGTGCCACGCTTTCAGCCCGGGCAACTTGAACCGTCTTCTCCTGAGCTCGTATTGATTTAATAACCTGAGCAACTTCTTCAGTTGTTAAAAAATCGGTGGAGCGAGCCATCCGTATTTCGTAATCGCTGCCTTCTCGGTTTCTTCTGCCGCTTTTGCTATCGTTCGTATCGCTAACAGCCAATTGCAGGACATCCAAACTGTCAACACAGCCGATACTTGTACCTTTGTAAATTACCTCATAGGCACGGGTTTGAGCATCAACTACTCCGGCTCCAACCAATACTAAAAAAGTACAAACAACAACTGCAGAACCCCGCAGTTTAAATCGTCTTTTTGTGTCACTGTTTAATGTTTGGCAATGATTGACATGCTCAATCTCTATGAATTCATCCTGTTCAACTTCTTGGGTTGACCAATTGAATCGGTATTTTTTTAATCTTTCGCGAACTTTTTCAAAGATATTCTGAGTTTTATCCATACCGCTCCTCCACGTTACAATTTATTTACAAATATGATACCATATGGTTTTATAATTTACAAGTCATTTGCGTTTTTAATCCAACTCGCATCTACATATCGTATTTAATTCATAAATTAGGAAGAAAAATACAGATACTAAAATCTGTTTCAACTAATCGCCGTCATTCCAACCCAAAACTTTAATCAGTCGTAATTCCGAATAGCCATAGGCACTGGCCGGATAGTTTATGCGATCCGTGGTGTTTGAATTAATGAGATAGTCTGCCATGTTGCCGTCATCATCGTTTATTACATCGCTAATAATAACCGAATGAAGCCAGTCACCGTTATGTCCATATTGTAAGACGTCACCCATCGAACCGGAAAAAACATTCTCATCCACCAGTGCTGCCAGTCCATACCCTTCATTTTCACTGGCATAGGTGTAAAACTCCGCTACCCCCGTCCAGGCCGGACTTCGCCCCCAGTCTGAGCCATCCTCATCATCCACTTCTTCACCGTACCACTTCCATTGGGTATTATTGTAGCCATCACTATCCATGGGGATGCCGCCGGCAAAAAGCGCTTGGGAGATGTAGTTATTGCAATTGCCACCATAATTGTCATAAACGCCATAGTCCTCGTTACGCAAGACTTCAATGGGATCAACCCAGGTCATGGCATAATCCACTGCTGCCTCAGTATCATAGCTGTGATCGGTGGAGTTGGTCCAACTATCGCCGTTTTCCATATTAAAGTCGTCTTTTTCCCGGGATAATTCTTCAATAACAGCTAAGGCTTCACCGAGAAGTTGATCTGCCACATCCTGAGGATTTTCATCGCTGTCTGCGATGGCTTCTTCCAACATCAAAAAACTGTCTTCTTCTTTGTAATGCTCTGAGATCGCGTAACCATCTTTAGTTTCGCTCAGATAAAAGGTATGGGCAATCCCGGAACTATAGGAATCAACATTGGAAATAAAAGCGAAATTGATATGGTGATCTTCTACTAAAACCACTTCAATCTCACCATATCCTTCACTGATACTGGTGACGGTCAGCCCACATTGATAATCCGTCATCTTAAGATCATTACTCTGGCTTTGTCTTAATTGAATCAGATAATCCATAGACGCTTGATTGATCCAGGCGTTTTCGCTAAACGAATCCACAAACATCGCGGTGATATCTTCTGATTCCAGATTGGCCAGGGCCTTAAAATAAGTTTTAAAATAGTCGCGAATCGGCTCAAGCATAACGTCATCGAGTGTTTCATCGCTATCGCGAATTATTATATCGCCGCCTACTTTTTTAGCATCACTACTCTTGTTTTTCGCTTCAAAGGTGCTTTCTGTGCTGGTGGTGATCGAGTATGAATTTGCCATGACACCCACGCAAACAACGCCCATTGCCATGAGGGACATCAGCACCAGGCCAATCATCGTCCGCCTCCGTTTGCGCTTTATGGATTTCTTTGATCTTTTCATTACTCTTTTCATTTTTTCGCACCTCTTCACCATTTGTAACAATTATATATCTACAATGTGCTTTTTATGTGAACGGATAATGAAAATTAACTTTCTCACGGGTTAGATTTTTCTCAAACATTCCCCTCTTTCTACTCATTTGTGTTAGCGATTGTTGTTTGTCAGATTGCAAGTTTACCGCCGACTTCCTTTTGATTTCCCGGCGCTAGTCGCCAGGGACAGTAAAAAAAGCTGCGAGTAAGAGTTACTCGCAGCTTTTTTTTATTTGTCTAAGTCAGCTTTTGTCATTTTTTGTCCGTAAGATTTATTGAAGATGCTAATCATTTTTGTCATTTCTTCTTCACTGAGAATCACCGGCGTTCCGATTGATCGGGCCTTGACATAAACTTCCGCACAGTGTTCAATCTCTTCGGCAATATTAAAGGCATTTAGAATATCTTTGCCACCAGCCAGTAGACCATGATTAGCCATCAATACTGCATAACGATCGACCATGGCCTTAAAGGTAAGTTGCGCTAATTCCATAGTACCAAAGGTCGCATAGTCGGCACAGCGTACATCCAACCCCGCTAACGCAATCAGGTAGCTTGAGGCAGGCAAGCCCTCTCCAAGCGTGGCCAGTACTGTTGAATAAACGGAGTGCGTATGAACAACTGCATCGATGTCATCACGTTTCACATAAAAAATGCGGTGCAGCTCATGCTCGCTTGATGGTTTTCTTTTTCCGTCCACATGCTTTCCATCGATATCGATAACCACAACATCCTCCGGCTCTGTTTCAAAGTAATCAATGCCACTAGGACTGATTGCCATCAGCCTTTGTTCCCGATTATAAATGCTGATATTGCCACCAGTTCCCTTCGTTAACCCTGCCTCAATCAGCTTTTGACAATAACGCACCACATCTTCTCGTTCTTTTTGTAAGATCATTTTATCCTCCTGAATTTTAATTACAATACTAAAGTCTACGATCGATACTCGTATAATAGCCGCTCTCCATTTAAAAAACGTTTCACATCCGAAACGAGTTGAATGGTATGATTTACCAATACTTCATTTGTTGCACCACCAATATGAGGCGTTATGACCACATTGTCAAGCTCAGCCACATATGGATGATTAATTGCCAATGGCTCCCGCTCGTAAACATCTATTGCCGCTCCAGCAATACGTTTTTCCCTCAAAGCTTCAATCAACGCACTCTCATCAAGAACTGCACCTCGGGAGCAATTGATAAAATAGGCCGTTGGTTTCATCAGTGAAATCATCTTTTTATTGATAATACCTTTTGTTTCTGAGGTTATTTTCATATGACAGGTTACAAAATCTGCGTTACTCATCAAGGATTCAAGGCTTTCTGCTTTTGTGATACCGATTTCTTCAATGTCGATTTGGCACTGAAACGGATCATAAATCAGTAAAGCCATTCCAAAAGCCCGTGCAATTTTTCCAACTCGTTTACCGATACTTCCATATCCCACAATACCCAGGGTTTTTCCCTTTAATTGCGTTCCTTTAAAAACCATATAGGGCGCAGTGGTTTCCATATCCCAAATCATATCAACGGTTAAACCCGCCTTTGTCTCTTTTTTTTGATCATTAAGATTGGTGTATTTTCCTTCTTTTAATGCTTTGTGAGCCATCGGAATATTTCTTGCAATAGCAAGCATCAGGCCAATTGTAAATTCTGCCGTAGTGTCCGAATTTCTTCCCGGGGTATAGATCACCGGTATTCCCCGCTCCTTTGCCGCTTTCATATCCACATTGACTGGTGTCGCCCGGGTACAGGCAATGAGCTTAAGCTTTGAAGCATTCTCAATAACCTTTCTTGTGACATCATCATAACTCACGATCAAGATATCTGCATCCCTGGTTTTTTCCATTAATTCTTCTTCTGGCATTTTCGGTAATCCGGTGGCCCAGCCGTCCAATACTACCTCCCCTAATTCGTAGAGTGGTTCAAGTTCTTCGGGACTATATTCGGCGGTAAAAAATATTTTCATGGTGTGTTCCTTTCTATCTTTTCTTTATTTGTATTTTTTTAAGATCTCTGCTCGTTTCGTCCATAACGGTTCACTAGCCATTCGAATGTCTCGATACAATTCATATAGCTCTTGATAGAAATCGACATGTCTAGGATTTGGTTGATATGTTTTTGCGAATTTACAGGTTTTCTTCGCAGCATCGGCATAATCTGCATAAACACCAGTCGCAACACCTGCCATCATAGCCGCCCCCTTCGCCCCAAATTCATTGCCAATAGATACCACAACTTCCATTGCAGTAATATCCGAGATCATTTGCACCCATACCGTACTTTTTGCTCCACCACCGGCGATAAAAATCTTGCTGTTCTTGTTGGCATCCTGCAAGCAATCCTTAATCGACATCGTGATCCCTTCATAGACAGCCCTTAACAGATGTGCTCTCGTTGTTCCCATGTTCACGCCGAAAAAATTAGCTTTGGCAAAGGGATGATAAAACGGTGCGCGCTCTCCTGCAGCACTAATATAGGGATGATATATCACCCCGCCGCTGCCTACCGGCACCTGACTGATTAAATGATCAATTTCGGAAAAATCCTTCACCTGAGAAATGTTTTCGAGTGCCCAGTCAATATTTGGTGTTCCATTCATCGTCGGTAGCAGATTCACATAGAGGTCTCCAACCGCATGTTTTTCATAACGGGTTCCCGGTTCACCAAAATTACAGTCCGCCTTACGTTTGAAGATTTCGTTGGCACAGGTTGTTCCCAGAATCACACAAATATCCTTGTCTTCGACCGTTCCGATTCCAACTGCAGCGGCAATAACATCAATGGCACCGGCAATTACCGGTGTATCCGGATTTAGTCCAAGGGACCGGGCAACTTCTACATCAACCGTTCCCACAATCGTATCTGAGGTAACCTGCTCGGGAATATATGAAATATAGTCAGCCAAGCCCAGTTTGGTGAGCATCTCATCCGCGACCTTTTCGGCTCTTGCATCAATTAAGGAGGTTCCGGTATCAGTATAATCACCATTGATTTTTCCAGTCAATTTATAACGAACCCAATCCTTGCAGAAAAACACATGTTGCGCCTTGTCCAATACCGCTTTACGGTTTTCCTTCATCCATTTTAGCAGCATCAACTGCGTCCCAGTGAGTGGCGGGGTACCAGTAGTCTGATAAATTAGTTCACCTAATTCAGGGTTGACCTTTGTTACCTTGGCAACTTCATCACTCGCCCGACCATCACACCAGAGCAAAGCATCCTGAACCGGCTCCCCAGCTTCATCAATCAACCAACACCCTTCGCCCTGTCCCGTTACCCCGATCGCTTTGATATCATCCGCTTTTGCCGGACCATTTTCTAACAGCATCCGCAGACAAAGAGCGACCTTTTCCCAAAGAATGTTCATATTCTGCTCAACATCGGTATCACCGATATAGATAGGGTCATTCTCCAGGGATTCAACATGAATCTCATTTCCGCTGTAATCGAATAATACCGCTTTCACATTAGATGTCCCCGCATCGATACCAATAAAATAACTCATTTTTACCTCCATGAATATTTATCAACACATAATCTATTTTCAAACGAGCTCCACTCATTTAAAACTAATTCATAACTTTTACAAGCCTTTTTGCGGTTGCGTCATCAATAATTAGCGTATCAATGCATCCGGAACGGAGACAACTTAAAATAGCTTCGGTTTTTTCTTCTCCACCGGCAATTCCCACCACATTATGGATATTCTTTAGCACTGTCATATCTACGGTCATTACCCGTTCCATTAGATAACAGTTGTCCCAGCTCCCATCCAGACGAACCGGGTTAACACAAAGATCACCTTTAAAACCAGCTTCCCGGAGCCTGGTGATCTCTTCTTTTTTTAGAAGTCCCCGCATCACCATGGTTGACTTCTCTTTTAACTCTCCAATTCCAAAAATCCCGAGATCACATTTTTTCATATACTCAAATGATTTTTGAATCGATTTTTCATTCATAAGCATTTTTTTTGTCTCCGACTGATCCACAATTACCGGCGCATAAAGCATATAACAGGCGCAGTCCAGCTTATCCGCCAATGTTCTGGCAATCTCGTCGGATTTTAGTACATCTTTATCAATATTTTGGGCTCCGACCATTTGTACCACCATACAATCATTTTTCTTGGTAAAGGACATTCGAGAGATGGTTTCTGCCAAAGTTACTCCCCATGATACACCAATAACCATTTTCGACTGGATGTACGCATCTAAATAGTTAGCTGCTACAGCTGCCAGAGACGGTAGAATATTCTCATTGTCTCCATAAGTTTCAGCAACAATGCATTGCTTGAGTCCAAAATGCTCTTCAATCATGGTTTCGTAACGCACATTCCCTCGGTCGTAACCGTTTACTTTAATAGTAACGACACCCATTTCATCTAATGAACTGATAATTCGATTAACCCGTTGACGCGTTAAAGACAACCGCTTAGCAATTTCATCCTGAGTTAAACCAAGATTATAATACCAATGAGCAATTTTAATATACAAAGATTTTTTTTCCATTTCTCCACTCCATTGTTACAATTGTATTTTTATATTACATTTGTAACTTTCTATACTTTATAATATTTATTCATTTTTGTCAATAGCGATTAAGATTTATTTATGTTTACCTATTTCCAACCAAAAAAAAACAGCTTTCGCTGTTATTCTTTAAGTGGTGGTGCCCAGAGGCGGAATCGAACCACCGACACGGGGATTTTCAGTCCCCTGCTCTACCGACTGAGCTATCTGGGCAAAAAAATATGGTGGGCCTTCAGGGGCTCGAACCCCGGACCTACCGGTTATGAGCCGGTTGCTCTAACCAACTGAGCTAAAGGCCCCCAAGTAATTTAAAAAAAATGGTCGAGGTGAGAGGATTCGAACCTCCGGCCCCATGGTCCCAAACCATGTGCGCTACCAAACTGCGCTACACCTCGATACAATACTTGACTATTATAGATGTTTATCAATCTGTTGTCAATCTTTATTTTATCTTTGTTCTTTCAGATAAAGCTTATCTTTGACGACTTGCTTATTATAGCACGATCAAATACATGAATGCAAGTCTTTTTTTCACAAAAGAATCAGATTTCTGATCCTTTTGTGAAAAAAGCTTTAGCTTTACTATTTTTCTAATACGGTCGCTTTAGCCATCCTTTTTTCTTTTTGGTGACGATTGAGAAGCCTTTCAATCTGATCAACGATCCAGCTAAAAATCCGCAATAAGGGATAGATATCAAGGATCGTAATTCCCAAAACAATCAACATCGCTGGCAGGAAATCCTGAATCGGCACCAGGAAAAAGAAGTCTTCCAAAAACAAGACACAGCATAGGAATGAAACGGTCATCGTAAAAAATAACGCCCACCGCTTATTATCCAGAGGTTGACTGACCCGAAAAAGAATAACCAGACCAATTAAACCAGTGGAAATCACTGCCAGCGTCGAAATCTGCTGGTGATCCAATGCCAGATAGGAACCAACAATCATAATTAACACAACATTAAACACCACCGTCAAAGCACCCGGCAACGATTTTTTTAAAACCTTTTCTAAAAAATTTCCGGTGATCCGGTTTTTATTCGGCTCCAAAGCCAGAAAAACAGAAGGCGCACCAATAGTCAACGCACTGATTAAGGTCAGTTGAATCGGCACAAAGGGATAGGCCTCATTGGCAATGATCACAATAACGGCCAGCATCAGGGAAAACATCGTCTTCACTAAAAACAGCGATGCCGCACGGGTAATGTTGTTAATGACCCGACGCCCTTCCATCAAAACCCGGGTAAAGCTAGCAAAGTTGGAATCCAACAAGACCAGTTGGGATACTTGGCGCACCGCATCACTCCCTTCGGCCATAGCAATGCTGCAATCCGCTTCTCGTAAGGCCAAAACATCATTGACCCCATCCCCGGTCATCGCTACGGTATGGCCCTGATTTTTAAGGGCTTCAATCAAAAGTCGTTTTTGTCCTGGGCTTACCCGGCCAAAAACCGAATAGATCTGGGCAGCCTTGTGAACATCTTCATCTTCTGTGAGCGTCGACGCATCGACAAAATTATCCCAATCCAGCAGTCCCGCCCGATGTGCCACCTGAGATACGGTGATCGGGTTATCGCCAGAGATTACCTTGATATCAACGCCCTGGTTTCTAAAAAACTCCAACGTTTTCTTGGCTTCATGACGAATTTTATCCCCCATCGGCAGCAGAGCGATGGTTTTGATATTTTCTGGCAGGCTGCCATCTTCTTTAAAGGGTTCTTTAGCATACCCCAGCATTAAAACCCGGTTACCTTCGCTGGCATAGTGCTCAACCTTTTCCTTAATTTCATCGTAACGCTCTTTTAAAACAAACTCCGGCGCGCCGATCACAAAAGTACCCTGTTCCGCAAAAAAAGCGCCGCTCCACTTCCGTTCCGACGAAAATGGAATGACCCGCTCGCAAAGCCATTTTGGGGCCTCCCCTTGACAGCTTTCGCTAAGCGCCCGATAGGTGGCATTGTCATCTTTTAGATTAGCAATTAAAGCCCTGATCGCCTGAACGGGATTTTTGTCATGACAAATGGTTTCCATTGACAGGACTTCCATGTTCCCTTCCGTGATGGTACCGGTTTTATCTAAGCAAAGGACATCCACCCGAGCCAGCGTCTCAATACAATAGAGTTCCTGCACCAAAGTCTGGTGGTGCCCCAGTCTAACGACCCCAACCGCCAGAGCCACACTGGTTAGGAGCACCAACCCCGCCGGGATCATCCCAATCAAGGCCGCCACCGTCCCGGTTACACTCACCTGTAGTGGCAAATTCTGGACAAGTAGTTGTTTATAAAGCAGTAACAGGCCGAGGGGAACAATCACAATGCCAATGCTTTTCATAATAAAGCCCAGTGCTTTCATAATTTCCGAGTTTGGTTTTTTGGCGACCTTAACGGCTTCAACCAATTTAGATGCATAGTTTTCCAGACCTACCTGAGTCACCTGCACCGTCGCTTGCCCAGACACCACAAAGCTGCCGGAAAGCAGAGCATCCCCTTCATACTTCATAATCGAATCGGACTCGCCAGTCAGTAGAGACTCATTGACTTCTATTTCCCCTTTTACCACCTGGGAATCCGAAGGAATCTGTTTGCCCGCTTTCAGGATTAGAATATCATCCATCACAATTTTTTCAAAGACGATTTCCTCAAGCTTGCCATCCCGTAACACACTAACATGAGGCTGGGAAATCAGTGAGAGCTTATCAATGGTTTTTTTTGCCTTTATTTCTTGTATGATGCCAATAAACGTATTAATGATAACAATATTAATAAATAGCAGGTTCTGAAACGACTCCACAAAAATAATCATCAATGCCAGGATGATGTTAAGCATGTTAAATAAGGTTAAGCTATTGTCTTTAATTATTCTGCCGATGGTTTTTGTTTTGGATTGGGGTTGGACATTAACTTTTCCGTCCGCGATCCTTTCTTCAACCTGGGCTTGAGTCAGTCCAATTTCAAGGTTGATATTATTCTCCATTGAATCCTCCCAGTAATTTATTCACTGTTTGGATTATAACATCATAATCTTAAAATACCTTGTATCTGTAACAGTCTTAGAATACCTGCGATAAGATCAGACAAATAACATAGTACCGACAATTGTTACATCATGTTGTACGCATCGGAGCGGACAACAGATTAACAATTGGTCGGTACGGTAGCACACACCAGCCCTTCAAATTTTCCAGACAAAAAAAGAAGCCTGCCGCAGGACAAACCTCTTTATATGTGTAGTATTAATATTTTTTTGCTACGCCAGACTTTCTCTGACCACTTGATTGACAAGCTTTCCATCCGCGCGACCTTTAACCTTCGGCATCAGGGCACTCATTATTTTTCCCATGTCTTTTGCGTCAACTGCACCGGTTTCTTTTATCGTTTCGGCCACAATTACTTTGATTTCATCAACCGTTAATTGTGTAGGAAGGTAGCTCTCGATGATTGTTATCTCTTCTCGAGCCTGCTGGATTAAATCGTCTCTTTGAGCTTTCTCAAATTCGGCCAGGCCATCCCGACGTTGTTTGAGCTGTTTTGCAATAATTTCAAGAATCTGATCGTCTTCCAGTTCCACTTTCTGATCCTTTTCGACTTGTAAAATAGCCGCCCGAATCATTGTAATGGTGGATTTCTTAACCTTATTCTTTTCCTTCATTGCTGTTTTTAAGTCAGCCTGTAATTGATCCTTTAATGCCAATTAGTCACATCCTATCTTTTTTTCATCTTTCTTTTTCTTGCTGCTTCTGATTTTCTTTTTCGCTTTACGCTTGGCTTTTCATAATGCTCTCTTTTGCGAATTTCAGACATAACCCCAGCCATTGCAGTTTTTCTTTTGAAACGTCGCAATGCACTTTCGAGTGTTTCATTTTCTTTAATTTTTACTTCAGACATTTTCAACCCCCCCCTCTAATCCGTTGCTAATTTCCGGTACGGTTAATCAACATGGTATGAGTCAAACTATATTATACGCATTATTTCTTACGCTGTCAATTATTTTTCAACCGGGAGGCCATAATAATGGTCGACCGCCCAATAAATGATAATGCAGATGGGGCACGGTTTGATTGCCATCCTTACCGCAATTATTTACCAGACGAAAACCAGTTTTAGCAATCCCTGTTTTAAGGGCAATCCGATTGGCCACCGTATGCATGTGGCTGATAATATCGTTTCCAGCTGGTACCGATAGAATCGATTCAAAATGTTCTTTGGGAATAATTATCACATGCACCGGAGCTTGGGGTGCAATATCATTAAATGCGATGACTTGATCATCTTCAAAAACTACATCGGCCGGAATTTCCTTATTAACAATCTTACAAAAAATACAGTCCTTTGACATATCTTCCTCCTGTTATATCGAATCTCCGATTAATTTGTCAGCAAACTGACTATTATATGATACCCTAACTTTTAGAATTCTGCCATTAATTTTTTCATCTGTCTGAAGCCGAACCGGAACATAATTTTTGGTATGACCTTCATAACCAGTCTCGTCATGGGTTGCTTCAAACAAAACCTCTGTCAGAACGCCATCGTTTTTCTTTAAAAATTCCAGCTCCAGTTTTTTCGACAGATCACTAAGGGTGTGGCTGCGGGAATTTTTTATGGTTTCATCAATCTGATCGATAAAGGCAGCCGCTTTAGTTCCTGAGCGCCGGGAATATTTAAATACATGGATTTGATAAAAACTCACGGCCCGGGCAAAGTCCAGGGTCTCTTTGAATTCATCCTCGGTTTCGCCGGGGAAACCGACCATCACATCCGTGGTGATGGCAGCTAACGGGAAAACTTCCCGGATCTGACTGACAATCTCTAAATACTCAGCGGTGGTATAACGGCGCCCCATGCGTTTTAGCACCGTATCGCTGCCGCTTTGCAGTGACAGATGAAAATGCGGGCAAAAGCTTTCAAGGGCCGCCAACCGCCTAAGCCGCTCCGGGGTGATAAATTTGGGTTCCATCGATCCCAGTCGAACCCGCTTAAGTCTGGGAATTTGATCAAGGGCTTCAATCAGGTCAATAAGATCCCCTTTATCTGCACTACTTCCGGCTTGATCCACTCCATAGGAGGCAATATGAATACCCGAAAGAATGACCTCCTGATAGCCGATTAAAACCACCCGGTTGACTTCATCAATAATCTGTTGCGAATCGCGGCTCCTGACTGGCCCTCTGGCAAAGGGGACAATGCAATAGGTACAAAATTGATTGCAGCCCTCCTGAATTTTAATAAAGGCCCGGGTCTTACCCTTGACCTCCGAAATCATCAGCGGTTCAAAAATCTTTTCATCCATAATATTTGAGACAAAATCCCGCCGGTTGGCATCCTTGCGGTGGGCCTCAATATAGGTAAGGATATCGGCGCGATTTTTGGTACCGATCATCAGATCCACTTCCGCGATTTTTGCGACCTCATCCGGGGCCACCTGAACATAACAGCCGACCGCACAGATAATCGCATTGGGATTAATCCGCTTAGCTTTTCGCATCATTTTTCGGGATTTTTGGTCGCCCAGGTGGGTCACGGTGCAGGTATTGATCACATAAACATCGGCAAGCTCAGCGAAATCGACAATGGTGTAACCGTCTGCCTCAAAGATTTCCATCAAGGCTTCGCTGTCGTAGGTATTGACCTTGCAGCCCAGGGTCATAAACCCAACTTTTTTTTTATTATTCATCCTTAACTTATTCTTCCTTCCAGAAATTCAATTGGCTGAGCACCACCATACCAGCGGTTTCGGTTCTTAATATCCGCTTGCCCAGGGTTACGCTAATCACTCCAGCGGCTTGACAGGCTGCTGCCTCCTGAGGATCAAAGCCCCCTTCGGGACCAACGATCACACCGATGCTTAGCGGTTTGTCGGTTTTGCTTATTTTTCGGACCGCTTCCAGGGCGCCCTTCAAAGTCTGCCGGTTTTCGTCTTCATAGGCTAAGATCATTAAGTCATACCGGGCAACTTCGCTTAATACTTCTTTAAAGGTTAGCGGCCACAAAATCCTGGGGATAATCCCCCGCTTGGACTGCTTTGCGGCCTCATAGGCAATTCGCTGCCAGCGCTCGAGCTTTTTATCCTGCTTATCTTTAATTTGAGAAACTGCCCGGCATGAAGAAAAGGGAATAATCTGATAAACCCCCAGCTCCACGGCTTTCTGAATGATCACTTCCATTTTTGCGCCTTTGGGTAGTCCTTGAAACAAGGTGACACTCATCTCGGGCGTTTCTCCCTGAGATGGGTAGTGTCTGGCAATGCTGCCGGAAATAGTCTGCTCGCCGGGCGTGTTTAAAGTAACCAGATAGTCGGTGCCCTGGCCATCACAAACTTCAATAACGTCACCCTTCCCCAACCGCAGGACTTTGGCGATATGTTTAAAATCCTCTCCCGAAATAGTGATTGTTGATTCGAAACGCTGCTCGGGTTTTACAAAAAATCGGTGCATCTTAGTCCCTCTTCTGGGCGACCACTCCAACCCATTCACCCATCTGCTGAACAAAAACAAGCTTGAAGTTTTCCGCTTCCAGAGCTCTTAGCACATCCCCCAGCCGATCGATGATGATTCCCGAAGAAATAAAAATACCCTTTTCTTTAAGGTAGGGTTTGATAATTCCCGACAACTCCACAATCGCCGCTGCCAGAATATTGGCCACAATCACATCGGCCTTCTCGTCAATCACATCGAGCAGGTTACCTTCGCGAATTTCAACCATACTGCCTAAATCATTGAGCTCCGCATTTTCCCGGGCAATTTTAACCGCCAGGGTATCAAAATCCACCGCCACCACTTTTTTCGCTTTCAGTTTACCTGCAATCAGCGAGAGTACCCCAGTTCCACAGCCAATATCCAGCACCACATCTCCGGGCTTGATGTACTCTTCCAATTTAATGGCACAGAGCTGGGTGGTTTCATGAGTACCGGTTCCAAAAGCCATGCCGGGATCGATATTAATGACAATTTCATCCTTATCCGGGACATAGTCTTCCCAGGTTGGTTTGACGACAATGCTTTTGCCCATCTTAGTGGGTTTGTAAAACTTTTTCCAGGAATTAGCCCAGTCTTCTTCTTCCACTTCTGTGATCATCATCTCACAGGCACCGGGGTCCAGACCGAAGGATGGCAGCATCTTCACTGACGCAATTAGTTTATGCACCGCTTCTTCAGTGTCTTCCACCTCGCTGAAATAGCCCCGGACAATAGAAACATTGGGATCAATTTCCAGAAGCGCTTCATCCACAAAATTGACTTTGGGATCTTGTTGTATTAATAGCACATCCTGCAGGGTCTGAATCGCCACACCATCTGCCCCGGCATCATAAAAAGCATTGACCACCGCTTCCTCAGCTTCCAATGTTGTTGTGATTTGAACTTCTTTCCAAAGCATTCCCTTACCTCCTGGTTTAATCGTTGTGGTATTATACCACTTTACCGCATGCTTAATAATTGATCATTATAACCCATCTTGCTTATAAAAGAAATATGTTTTTCATGCTTTATCTCTAGTAACAGTTATAGTCGTACCGACAATTATTACATCATGTTGTAACCGAGGGGGCAGACCCTTTGCATCGGGGCGGACAGGTTGTTAAACCTGTCCGATCCCGCAGCAAACAACAGATTAATAATTGGTCGGTACGGCACAACGTGGATACAGAAATTTTTTGCCGGCTTTCTGTAAAATATCGTTAATGGATGTAACGGGTTCCAGTTTAGTGCTATAATGATCACAGTTAAATAAATACAAACTTTAAAACAAGTAATGAACCAGTACCGACAATTTTAGAAAAAATTAAATCCAAACAACCAAAATACACGAAGAAAAGGTGACACGATGGAAACTGAAAAGAAGAATCGTTCCATACAAGAATACGTTCCTGGTAAACAGGTAACCCTGGCACATATTATTGCCAAGCCTAAAACAGATATCTATATTAAACTGGGTCTGGACGATGAAGCCGCCGATGCCATCGGTATCTTAACCATTACCCCCAGCGAAGCCGCCATTATCGCCGCTGACGCCGCAACGAAAGCCGCCCCAGTCGAAATCGGTTTTCTGGACCGTTTCAGTGGTTCACTTGTAATCACCGGTCGGGTTAGTGATGTCAAAGCTGCCGTTTCTGAAATCCTCAATACTCTTAACCATATTTTAGGATTCGACATTCCTAAAATCACCTACTCCTGATAGATGGCCAATAATCGAAAACGGGTGGCCTTAATCGGAAAAATCGGCAGCGGCAAAACCACCTTGATGCAACGGCTAAATGAAGAAGAACTTAAATATTCCAAGACCCAAATGGTCAGTTACTATGACGATTTCATTGATACCCCTGGGGAGTTTATCGAACTCCCATTTTTTTCACGTCAGGCCATAAATATTACCATGGACGCCGGACTGGTGATCCTGGTTTGTTCCTGTATGGATTCCCAGAATGCCTTTCCACCCAATTTTATCCATACCTATAACATTCCCTCGATTGGCGTGATCACAAAAACAGATCTCCCCGAATGCAATATTAAACGGAGCCGCAATCTTCTTATTTATGCCGGTATCAATCCTAAACACATCTATGTGGTCAGTGCCTATAGTGGCGAAGGAATCCCGGAATTAGAAGCTACCATCCATCATTATATGGAACCCCACCGCAATAAGTAAGGAAGTGAAAAAATGACCTATGACAGCTATGGCAATTTAACAGTGGCAGGCGTTGCCAACTACCTTAAAGAAAAAAACATCTTTCCAACCGATGCCAACCTTACCGTGGTCGATTTACACGCCGTAAAAGAAAGCATTGAAGGATTTGTTAACTTAATCTATCATGTCTACGACCAGTCGGGAAAATCAGTGATCATGAAACAAATGCTCTCCATGCCCCGGTTTCGGATTGAGGACGAAAAAAATAATACCGTGGAAGAAGCTGATGGCGATGGCTGGACCCTGGATCTGGGTCGGATGCGCTCGGAAATAGCCACCCTTATTTTTTGGAACTCGGTCTATCCCGGCATCAGTCCTGAAATTTATCTCTTTGACGAACCCAACCGGATCATTGTTATGGAGGATTTAATGGATTTGAGTTTGCTCCGTTTTGAGCTCTGCCGGATGGTTAAACACGGACATTTTACTGCTAAGATTGGCGCATTTTTTGCCCGCAATCTTTTTTTCTCCTCCAATTTACATCTCACCAACTATAAAAAATCTGAAGTTGAACGGTTTTTTATAAATCCGGAATACACAGCCCTGGCCCCCTTTCTTTTTCGGGAAAACATCGGTGTTTCCTGGGAACGGGAGATGATTCCCGGCACGGATGAAAAAAGAGCCTTACTGGTGGATAATCCTCAAATTCAGGCCGAATTCAAACGTTTGGAAAACAAATTCCTAAATGATAAGGAATGTCTGATTCATACCGACCTTCACAGTTCCAACATCATGATCAGCTTTGACGACGTCCGCATCATCGATGGAGAATTTGCCGGTTTTGGTCCGCTGGCCCAGGATTTTGGCCGACTCACTGCCAGCTTAACCCTGAACTATGTTTCCTGGTTTGGTGATGAGTCCCGGACAACCGCTGAAAAAAACGATTTCCAGGCCTACCTGTTGACCACCATCACTGATCTGTATACCACCTTTCAAAATGAATTCCGCCAGCTGGTGGAAGCCCATCGGGAGGAAAGCTACAGCTTAAAAAATCTGGATGTAGATGCTTATCTCATTGATCAGCTGCAAAATGCCTTGTCATACACGGGGGTCAATGTCCTATCCCGACTGGCTAACCGCGGCATCTGCTATGACCTGCTCAGGCTTCCTGAAGCAAACCGTTTAGTCCCCTCACTTCTGGGCCTGGACATTTCCAGAGAGCTGATGCAAAACCAAAAAAAGTATACCCACATAAAAGAATATACCCTGTTACTAAAAAACCTGGCTTAACAACACGAAATACCGCTGATTTTATATATGAAATCAGCGGTATTTTGTGTAAATATATTTTCTATTTTAGGCGGATATACCATGACCATAAATTCACAATGCCATAATCGTGTTCATGTATTATTTTATGACCGTAACAAAGTCACCTTCTTTAATATAGCCACCTTCGATCACGGCCGTAAAAACAACTTCATTGGCCAATATACATTTTCCGTCTTGATCTGCTATTTCACAGCCAAAACATTTTTTGCCAATCTGAGTTATTTCCTGAAGCGTTTCCCCAATCTTAACCTGAGTACCCAGTGGCAATTTAAACAGCTTGATGTCTGCGGTTGTAATATTTTGTTTAAACCGCCTGGTACATAAACCAGCCCCGTCGGCCTCTTTTAATTGTTCAATGCTGCTAAGCCCAAACAAACAGACCTGTCGTCGATCGCGACCGCCGTGACTATCGCCTTCGAGTCCGAACCCCGCAATAAAAAGCGCTGGCTGGTCCAGGCGAATCTGCTCACCCTTTTCGATACTTTGATAAATCGCTGTAACCTTTCCCACCGGTGCCACCTACTCCCATCACTTTCTCTTAACATTATTCCCGTTATTTCTAAATAAAATACTCGCAATTGCCTTTTTCATGATAAGACTTTACCAAGTCGGCCAGGGTGATATTATCCACCACATTTTCAATCGCATCTTTGATTTGCCGCCAGACATCAACCGTAACACAGCGATCCGCGCGATCACAGCTACCCGGCTCATCCAAGCAGGCCACCGGGGACAACTCCCCTTCCATCAGTCGTAAAATCATCCCAACGGTATATTCTGCCGGCGGATTGGCCAGTTGGTAACCCCCTTGTGATCCCCGGACACTTCTCACAAAGCCCGCTCTTGAAATCTGGGTGATAATCTGCTCTAAATATTTCTCTGAAATCTCCTGACGCTCAGCAATCCGTTTGATGGGAATGTATTCCCCGGTATTGTTAATCGCCAGGTCCAGCATTAGGCGCAGGGCATATCGTCCTTTTGTTGATATTTTCATAACGCGTATAAACCCGTTGACAGATAGCGTTCGCCCGTATCCGGCAACAGCACCACGATGGTTTTTCCCTTGTTTTCAGGGCGTTTTGCCAGTTCTATGGCGGCATACAAGGCCGCTCCAGAAGAAATTCCGACCAGCAGCCCTTCATTTTGGGCAACGTTTCTCGCTATTTTAAAAGCATTGTCGTTGCTGACCGCAATAATTTCATCATAAACAGCCGTATTTAAAACCCCGGGCACGAAACCAGCCCCAATCCCCTGAATCTTATGAGGTCCCGGACTGCCACCGGAAAGTACCGGCGAAGCCTCTGGTTCAACCGCAACAATTTGAACTCCGGGTTTCTTTTCTTTTAATACTTCTCCGACTCCGGTAATGGTTCCGCCGGTGCCAATGCCAGCCACAAAAATATCAACTTCGCCATCGGTATCATTCCAAATTTCAATGGCCGTGGTTTGACGGTGAATTTCTGGATTGGCGGGATTATCAAACTGCTGGGGAATAAAAGCGTTGGGAATGGTTTCTGCCAATTCAGTGGCTTTAGCAATGGCGCCTTTCATTCCGGTTGCCCCTGGTGTCAGTACCAACTCTGCCCCAAGTGCCGAAAGCAGATTACGACGTTCCACGCTCATGGTTTCCGGCATCGTTAAAATAAGACGATACCCCTTGGCGGCCGCCACAAAAGCCAGCCCAACCCCGGTGTTACCGCTGGTTGGTTCAATAATCACGGTACCTTCTTTAATTAGCCCGGCTTTTTCGCCGGCTTCAATCATCGCAAACCCAATCCGGTCTTTCACTGAAGATAACGGATTAAAATATTCCAGCTTGGCGATCAGCTTAGCTTCCAGCTCCAGGCTTTTTTCATAGTTCGACAATTCCAATAAGGGTGTATTTCCAATTAAATCGGTTAGATTTTTTGCAATTTTAGACATCTTCTTACCTCACATTATCCTTAAAATTATAATTCAATTAATATTTCCGAACACGGCTTGCTTAATTCATATCATTTCGATATGTTTTGGTAGGTTCATTATATGCCTCATGCTTTTCTTTGTCAACTAAAAAATGCCGGATTTCTCCGGCATTTAAAACTTTATACTAACCTAAAACGATCAGGCATCTTTTTTAGGATGACTTTCCTTCGCCTCAGCTTCTACGCGAGACCAGAAACGCTTGCCTTCAGGGTGAGCATCTTCTCCCGCAACCTTGGCATACTCATTTAAGGCATGGCGCTGTTCACGGCTAAGTTTACGTGGCACTTCCACCTTGATGGTAATAAACTGATCGCCCCGACCACGACCATTGACGTTGGGGACCCCTTTTCCTTTTAATCGGAAAACCTTGCCGTTTTGAGTGCCTTCTGGTATTTTAAGCTTGATCTTGCTGTCAATGGTAGGCACTACAATGCTGTCTCCCATAGCCGCCTGGGCATAGGTAATTGGTAGTTCATAGTAAATGTCATCGTCGCTCCGTTTAAACAACGGATCTTCCCGAACACTGATATAAACAAGCAAATCGCCCGTGCTACCATGGTTTGGCCCGGCATTACCCTGACCTCTTAGTGGTAGAATCGAGCCGTCGTATACACCGGCTGGGATCTTGATGCTGATGGTGCGTTCCTTGGATTCAAGGCCAGATCCATGACAGGTCGGACAGGGTTTATCAATGATTTTTCCCTCACCATGGCACTTGTCGCAGGTGTGAACCTGTTGAACCGTTCCAAAAGGTGTTTGCTGCCGTACATAAACCTGACCAGAGCCGCCACATTGATCACATGTTTTTGACGTTGAACCTTTTTCAGCCCCGGTGCCACCACAGGTTCCACATTCTTCGTTACGTTTGATTTTAATCTTCTTTTCAACACCAAAAACAGCCTCATGGAAGGACAGATTGATATTGATCTTCATGTCCGACCCACGGTTGGAACGACGACCGCCCCGACTGCCACTAAATCCGCCGCCGCCGCCAAAGGCACTGAAAATATCGCCAAAGATATCTTCAAAACCGCCAAAGCCACCGCCACTATAACCACCGCCGCCGTAACCGCCGGCACTGGGGTCAACCCCTGCATGACCATATTGATCATAACGAGATTTTTTTTCCTCGTCGCTTAAAATTTCATAGGCTTCATTCGCTTCTTTGAATTTTTCTTCAGCAACACTATCCCCCGGATTCTTATCCGGATGGAACTCCATGGCCTTTTTTCGATAGGCTTTTTTTATCTCATCCGGGCTGGAATCTTTACCGACCCCAAGCACCTCATAGTAATCTCTTTTTTCACTCATAAATACTCTCACCTCTTTTGAATCCTAAACACCAACTAACCAACTACTAATTATACCTTTTTGAAGCAACGTGTCAAAGCCTTTTTTCGTAGAGCGTGGTATTCCCAAAAGTTGGAAACAAACCTTAATATTAGTACCGACCAATTGTTAATCTGTTGTTCGCCGCGGAATCGGACAGGCGATGCCGTGTCCGCTCCGATGCGTACAACATGATGTAACAATTGTCGGTACGGCACACCAAACCCACATGGCTCGTTGCCTCCACGAAACTTTTCAAAACGCTCACCCGCGTTTTGAGCCGTTCGCGGGCAGTCGCCAAATGTGAGCAAGCTCCCACATGGCTCGTTGCCTCCACGAAAAAGAGTGGCAGCCTTGGCTGCCACTGGTTATTGCCGGTTACAGGCAAATCTTACTCTTTTACTTCCTCATATTCAGCATCGACAACATCATCATCATCACCTTGATCAGACGATTCTTGCTCGTCTGGGGCCTGTTGGGCTGCTGCTTCTTCATACATTTTCTGAGCCAGTGGATAGAAGGCTTCATTTAAGGCTTCGGTAGCCTTGGTAATGGCTTCCACATCTTCGCCTTCGCTGGCTGTTTTTAGTTCTGCCATGGCTGCTTCAACCTTGGCCTTATCTTCTTCTGAAATCTTGCCTTCCATTTCTTTTAATGACTGTTCGGTCTGGTAAAGGGTGGAATCAGCAACGTTTTTCGCTTCGATTAAAGCTTTAACGCGTTTATCTTCTTCAGCATGTTGTTCTGCCTCTTTAACGGCTTTATCAATCTCATCATCACTCATATTCGTGGTGGATTTAATCACGACGTTCTGAGACTTCCCGGTTCCCATATCCTTAGCAGATACATTAACAATCCCATTGGCATCAATATCAAAGGTTACCTCGATTTGTGGAATACCACGACGTGCGGATGGAATACCTGTTAATTGGAATCGACCCAAGGTTTTATTATCCTTGGACATTTCGCGTTCACCTTGTAAAACATGGATATCAACAGCGGTCTGATTATCAGCTGCGGTCGAGAAGGTCTGACTTTTCTTGGTTGGGATGGTGGTATTACGGTCGATTAATCGGGTAAATACACCGCCCAGGGTTTCAATCCCCAGTGATAATGGCGTTACATCAAGGAGTAATACATCATGGACTTCACCAGCTAATACACCAGCCTGGATCGCTGCTCCAATCGCAACACATTCATCCGGATTAATTCCTTTATACGCATCTTCACCGGTAATATTTTTAACTGCATCCTGTACTGCCGGTGTTCTTGTGGAACCACCAACCAGGATTACCTTGTCCAACTCATTCTTGGAAAGACCGGCATCCTTCATGGCTTTTTCAACTGGTCCGATGGTACTCTTCACCAGGTCAGAAGTTAATTCATCAAATTTAGCGCGGGTCAGCGATAATTCCAAATGCTGTGGACCTTCTGCCGTTGCCGTAATAAATGGTAAATTAATGTCTGATTTCATAACCGTTGATAATTCGATTTTAGCTTTTTCAGCCGCTTCTTTAAGTCTCTGAAGGGCCATTTTATCATTTTTAAGATCAAGTCCGTGGGTTTTCTTAAACTCTGCTGCCATCCAATCGATGATTTTCTGGTCAAAGTCATCACCACCTAAATGATTATTCCCATTGGTTGATTTAACTTCGAAAACGCCATCGCCAAGTTCCAGAATTGATACATCAAAGGTTCCGCCCCCAAGGTCATAAACCATGATCTTATCATTGGCATCTTTGTCTAAGCCATAGGCTAAAGCGGCTGCAGTTGGTTCATTGATAATTCTTAAAACTTCCAGCCCGGCAATCCGACCAGCATCTTTGGTCGCTTGTCTTTGGGCATCACTGAAGTACGCTGGTACCGTAATAACTGCTTTTGTAACCGTTTCTCCCAGATAAGCTTCAGCATCTGCTTTTAATTTTTGCAGAATCATCGCTGAAATTTCCTGAGGGGTATAACTTTTATCATCAACTGTTACTTTTTTATCGGTGCCCATATCGCGTTTAATTGATGAAATGGTGCGGTCCGGATTCGTAACGGCTTGTCGTTTGGCAACCTGTCCAACTAATCGTTCGCCATCTTTGGCAAAAGCAACAACCGATGGGGTCGTTCTGTTTCCTTCTGCGTTAGGGATAACGACGGCTTCACCGCCTTCTAAAACGGCAACACACGAATTTGTGGTCCCTAAGTCAATCCCGATAATTTTTTCTTTACTCATATCTATTTCCTCCTGTAATTTTGCTTTTTAGTTTATTCTATTAAAATGAAAATTCAGTACTGGTGCTTTCCACCAGCAGATTTTCAACTTTAGACGGTTTATGTCTTAATTAATATTATTTGCTACAAACCTTAACCATCGCTGGTCGGATCACCTTACCCTTGAATTTGTAACCTTTTTGGAAAACATCAATAATATCCTGGTCTTCCTTTTGCTCATCTGTACCGACCGCCACACCGTGGTGGAGATTTGGATCAAAGGGACCTTCACAAACAATTTCTTCCAGACCTTCTTCTTTGAGCACATCCTTAAGTTGTTTAAAAACCATTTCCAATCCGTCAATATAGCCCTTGGCTTCCTCACTGGCATCGATTAGGGCGGCTTGCGCCCGCTCCAGATTGTCCATTACCGGCAACAGCTTGGTAGCAAAGTTTTCTGATGCGAACTGATACATTTCTGTTTTTTCTTTTTGACTTCGCTTTTTGAAGTTCTCAAAATCAGCCTGAAGTCGAACCAAGCGATTCAATACAGCCTCATCCTCCTTTACACTCTCTAATACCTCTTCCGGCGATGCTGTTTCGTCAATGTCATCTGTTAATTCCTCGTCGGTTACCGCGTCAGCTTCTTTTAGCGTTTGTTCATTTTCTTCGATGGTTTGGATTTCCTCTTCTTTTATCATTTAATCACCTATTTCATTAATAAATTTGAGATATGTAAATTTAACTCATTACGTATGTAATTGAGAACCGATGAGACATTGTCATAGTTCATCCGAGTCGGCCCAATCACGCCAAAGGCCCCCATCATCTCGCCATCCAGTTCATAGGTGGAGGTAATGATGCTAAAATCCTTAAGGTTTTCATTGTCATTTTCACTGCCTATTTTAATGCGGATGATCTGGTTGCCGTCTTTCGATGTCATCATTTCCGACAACACCTGTTTTTCCTGAACAATATTGATCAGTTGTTTAATCTTATTCACATCACTGAATTCCGGATAATTGAAAAGGTTCGTTAACCCCGTGGAGTGAACTTCCGAGTCATCCTCCATCAAGACTTTTTTAAGTTGGGGGATAATTTCGTGAATCAGCTTACTCTCGGCTGGTGACAATTCCTGGATCTGATCAATAAGCTCCGAACTCATGTCACTGAGAATGGTGTTTTTCAGAAAGCCATTAATCACATTGGAAAGCTTTAGCGCCAGAATCGCGTCTACCTCCTGAGAAAGGGTTACCTCAATATTTTTGGCCATCCCCTCCTGGGTCACTACTACCATAAGTACCCTGTTTTTAATTAATGAAACAATCTGAACATGCTTACAGTTAAAATTTGTAACCCGAGGTGCCAGAACCACTGCTGTGTAATTGGTTAGCTGAGACAGAACCTGCGCCGTATGGGACATCGTCAGCCCCAGTTCAGTGGTATGATCCAGAAAACCCCGATGAATATCCGTTCGGATCATCTTCTCAAGTTTCTGAATCTCCATGATTTCATCCACATAATAACGATACGCCTGCTGGGTCGGAATCCGTCCCGAAGAGGTATGGGGTTGAACTAAAAAACCTAACTCTTCAAGATCTGCCATTTCATTTCGGATGGTGGCCGGGCTGATACCCAGGTTACATCTTTTTGAAAGGGTCCGGGAGCCAACCGGCTCGGCCGTATTAATATAATCACGGATGATCACTTCAAGTATTTTCTTTTTACGTGCGTTAAGTTCCATGATTCACCTCGTTATTAGCACTCACAATAATCGAGTGCTAACATCTGAGTTAAATATAACATCCTACCCCCTACATTGTCAACTAGTTTCTATAATAGCTTGCTCACCTTTTAAAGTTTTCTTAAGATATTTTTTTGATCTGATTTCATCTATAGAAAAGCCATAAATACCTGGTTTCCAAAATCCTGTCCTTTTGGTGTCAGCTTTAAAAATGACCCATCCCAATTAAGCAAACCATCAGCAATCAGCGGCTTTATGACCTCACCATATCGATTCCAATAACTTTGGCCAAAACGGGCAAAAAAATCACTATCCCGAATGCCGCAAAGCTTACGCAAACCTAAAAACATCCACTCACTCATCATTTCCCGGGGCGTCATCTCAGCTTCTAATGTTGCTGGGGATTCTCCGGCCTTGATGACATCGATATACTGACTTAGTGCATTGGTGTTACCATAGCGCCGACTATTAAAATAACCATGGGCACCCAGACCAAAGCCCAGATAGGGCACCAGTTCCCAATATTTAATGTTGTGGCGGCTTTGATAGCCGGGCTTACAGTAACTGGAAATCTCATAATGGTCATAACCCTGCTCTTTTAGAAACGCATCGACTGCCCAGTGCATTTCCCGCTCTTCATCTTCATCGGGCAAATTTAGCTGCCCCGCTGCGACCCAATTGGCCATCGGGGTACCCGGCTCTAAAATTAAGCTGTAGCACGACAGATGGGTGGGCGCAAAAGACATCAGCGCGATCAGTGTCGCCATCACATCCGATCGTTTCTGACCCGGTAAACCGACCATCACATCGACGCTGATGTTTGAAAAACCGACGTTTTTTAAAATTTCCATCGATTTAATAAAATCCGACTGGCTGTGAATCCGACCGAGGATTTGAAGCAGAAAGTCCTGCCAGGCCTGCAGACCCATACTGATCCGATTGATCCCCGCTTTCTTATAGCGGCTGGCCTTCTCTTCTGTTAAGGTTCCCGGATTAATTTCAATGGTGATTTCCGCCGTATCCTCAATTACAAAGACTTCCTTTATAAGAGACAATGTTTTTTCAATATAACCGGGTGCAATCGACGATGGGGTACCGCCCCCCAAATAGATGGTGTCCACAGCCGGTAAAACACCATTGATTTCCTTGTGACGTCTTATTTCCTTTTCCAGTGCATCAAAATACTCCCCAATCCGCTCCTCGCTCTGGGCGGAAAGAGAAGTAAAATCACAATAGGCACATTTTTTTTTGCAAAAAGGGATATGGCAATAAATACCTAGTGTATTTTTGGGTTGACTACCTAACGCCTTAGTTTTTGTGGTATTCATTCATTCTCCTCGCATTTTAAAGACTTTTTTTCTTTGATTTATGCTATAATTATAACATAGTCATTACCTATAATTAGAAACTAAACGAAGTCACAGAAAGGAAATCATCAATGAAAAAAGTAACCACCATTGCCATCATTGCCGGCGCAGCTGCAATCGTTCCAGCCTATTTTCTGGTACGAAAACTGCTTGACAAAAAGAAGTCGTCAAAAACCATCACTACCGCTCAGCCTGCCTCTAAAGCGATCAAGGCCGCAGGTTCTAAAGCGGCAAACCAGCAAACCGCGGCACGCATCGATCCAGAGCAACTTAAAACAATTCTCCCGGCAGAGGTTCATCCTGCCCCAAAAGCCGATCAGGAAAAAAACGCCCATCCGGGTCTGATTGCGCCAAACGGACGAATCCTATATAACTTCAAAGATGAAAATAACCTCATCTTCTGTGACGAAACCCAGCTCGGCAAACGTCTGATCCAACTCGAAAACTCGATTAATATTCGGGATATCGGCGGCTATACCGGAATGGACGGCCGAAAGATAAAATGGCGAAAGGTTATCCGCAGTGAAGAACTGGCCCATCTGTCCGATAAAGATGTGTCTTATTTTGCCGCGCTGCGACTCAAACATGTCTTTGATTTTAGAAACAAATCCAAAGCCGAACGACAGGTTGACCGCCTGCCCAAAACAGCCGAGTATCACCTGTTGCCAATTTTCTCCGGCGATGATATGGGACTGGATCACAAAGATTTTACCCAGCCGGGCATGGTGGATGCCTTTATGCGTCGTATCTATAAGCTCCAGACCGAAGATCGGGCCCAACGCTTCGCCGAGGTGCTTAAGTATTTAACTGAACCTTCTGAATCCCCCATTCTTTACCATTGCACCAACGGCAAGGACCGCACCGGTTTTATGACTTATCTGATTTTAAGCATTTTAGGCGTAAAAGAGGATGTGATCCTTTCTGATTACACCCTTACCAACCTGACCTTCGACGAAAGCTATAACCTCCTGGGCAATATCATGTCCGAGGAATTAGGCATCGAGAATTATCACCTCTGGGAATTTTACGGTGTCAAGCCGGATTGGCTAAAGACTTCGATGGATTATGTCAACACTCATTTTGGAAATGTTGAAACCTATTTAATGGAAAAAACCGATTTACGGGAGAAAGATTTTAAAAAGATCCGTGATAATTTATTAGCGAAATAAGGAGGAAACGCCAATGCAAATGGAACAATTGGGCAAAATTGCCCGGGAAGCCGGCATTTTACTGGCCGCTACCGATACCAAAACACGAAACGCTGGTTTACTTGCCATTGCCAAAGCACTAGAAGAAAATACCTACGCCATTGTCGCCGCCAACCTGGCGGATATGAAACGCTCTCAAGAGGAAAAGCTGGGCGCCCCACTGCTTAAACGCCTGACCTTTGATGCTGACAAAATCAATGACGTGATCGAGGGCATTCACAGCCTGATCGAGCTCACCGATCCTCTGGGGGCCACCAAGCTCTCAACACAACTGGATGAAGGTCTTGATCTCTACAAGGTCACCTGTCCGATTGGCGTTATTGGGGTAATTTTTGAATCCCGTCCCGATGCCTTTGTGCAGATTTCCACGCTTTGTCTTAAAAGCGGCAATGCCGTCCTCTTAAAAGGTGGCCGCGAAGCTCTGGAAACCAATCGTATTCTCGCCAAAATCATTCATGAGGCCACTGCCTCAGTAGGTCTGCCCACTAATTGGATTCAAAATTTGGAAACCCGCGAAGACGTCACGGCCATGCTGGCTCTGGATCAGTATATTGATCTGATTATTCCCCGGGGCTCTAATCACTTTGTTCAATATATTATGAACAATTCCAACATCCCCGTAATGGGACATGCTGACGGGATCTGCCATGTTTATGCACATGAGGACGCCAATCTGGCGCAAGCTGTGGCAATTATCGTTGATTCCAAAACGCAATATGTAGCCGCCTGCAATACCTTGGAAACGCTATTGGTTAATGAAAAAATTGCGGCGGCGCTACTGCCAACACTTAAAACCGCACTCGAAGCAAAGGGTGTTCATATCAAGGGTGATCCCGCCACCCAGGCGATTATCCCAGTGGAAGCGGCTACCGAAGTGGACTGGAAAACCGAATACCTCGATTATATCCTTTCAATCAAAATTGTTCCTGATCTGGCTGCTGCCATTAATCACATCAACACCTATGGCTCCGGTCATACCGATGTGATTTTAACCACCACCGAAGCGACTGCCCAAACCTTTATGACGCTGGTGGATTCTGCCGGAGTATTCTGGAACTGTTCCACCCGCTTCAGCGACGGCTTCCGGTTTGGCTTTGGCGCCGAGGTCGGAATCAGCACTGGCAAACTTCACGCCCGCGGCCCGGTGGGGCTTGATGGACTGCTGAGTTACAAGTTTAAGCTACTGGGCCATGGCCAATGCGTGGCTGATTATGCCAGTGGCAAAAGTCATTTTACTCATGTGGCCCAGAAGACGGACTGCCCGATATGATTGGTTACGGTGTGCGGGCGGGTACTACCCGCCCCTACGAACTAATGCGTTAAGCTGGTTAAAATTTTTACTACTCTGCTAATCCTGGGTCACAGGGGCGAGGGTCTGACCCCTTGGTTATTCCCAATCGCCATCAATAATTATCAATCACATGACAAAAAAACGAACCCCTATCACATAATTAAAGAGAGGTGCTCTATGAAATCAAAGAAAATAATCTTTGTCAGCTTGATTCTTATTTCTCTTACTGCCCTTCTTTTTACCGGCTGCACACCAGCTGCTGAGAAAAAAGATGATTCCAAAACTGAAATTCCCAACCCGATGGTGGAACAGGCGTCCCTGGAAGCAATTAAGGAAGCCATCGGCTTTAGCTTTGAAAGCTTACCCACCGGGATTACGGATGTAAAATACTTTACCATTGCTGACAACCTTGCTCAGGCTGATTTTACTCTGGACGGTGTGACCTACACGGCTCGAAAGGCTGACTCCGGGATGGAAAACATCGCTGGAGTTTATACTCAGTTTAGTAACAGTCAGACCAAAACCACTACTGCCGGTGCGGCAGTTTTATTCCAGTATGATGAGGGAAAAGCCGGTCTCGCCACCTGGACTGCCGGAACCTATGGCTATTCGGTTTACTGTGAGGAAGGGTTTGATCTGGCCGGGATGGAAGTTGTGGTGAACGGAGTTTCGTGATTACATGAATTAAACATAAAAAGGGCTTAAAGTCATGACTTTAAGCCCTTTTTATGTTTATGACTCTTCGCATCACCAACTTATTACCAGTAAAAAAACAGATCTGAAGGTATACCTTCAGATCTGTTACAAAAATTTGTTTAATCTTCGAATCATCATTTTGCAAGAAGATCAAATTCTTAGGGAATAATAGTGAGTGTCAGTTCTCCGGTTGTTACAATTTCAGTTGAAACAGTATCATTTAAGGCCTGAATACTGATTTTAACCGTCGCCTTGCCATCTCCGATAGAAGCGATGCTTCCATCAGGATTAATAGTTGCTGTTCCCTTTCCATCACCGGTTATTTGCATATAGGTCACGCTGTAGTTGGCAATATTAAAGTTTTCCAAACCACTAATACCACTCATCAGTGCTTTTGTTCTTTCAATCACATTATTCTGCGTACCACTAACACTAAACGAACCTAAATTGGTTGCCGTAATTCGCGCCTGTTCCATGATGTACGAAGCATTGTAGATTAACGCTTCACGTAATGCCGTAATGGTGTTGGTATCGGCTTGAATCTTTGTTTGCTCTATATTTTCCGGATGATCCAGATCATAATACGTAGTTGTAATTTTTGATTCATAAGCTGTCCAACGCGCCTTAGTATAGTAATCCTTCTTGAATTCAGTGTACCAGTTCTTTTCAAACTGGAACTTCTGAACATCGCCATCTTTTGCCCGTAGAACCGGCTTTTTATAATCCATTGCCCCTTGAATATTTGCTGCGGCATTGTTAATCAGGGTTGGGGTCATCAGGGTTCCCGTCGAATCAATGATCAGGTTCTGTAAATCATTAGCTCTGCAGATGGTTGCATAAGCTTCAAAACTATCTTCTGTGTACTCCATTGCAATTGCCGCATTATTCCAGGGGATCGCTGCCGCTTTGACTGCTTCGTAGCTTGCAATCGCCCCATCCAAACCTAGCTCTGTCTTGGGTCGTAATGCCCGAATCGCTATATCAATCGCATTGGTTGCCGCGGTAATTTCTTCCGGCTTACTCAGGGTGGTAATCGCCGACGGCTTCCAGGTGTAATCTTCATAGAAGCTGGCATAGCGCAACACTGCCTGTTCATAAATTTCCCAGTTGCTGATCCTCTTATTGATCTCATAGAAATTACCGGAACCGGAACGATAGTTATTCTGATACAGTTCCAATACCTTTTGGAAAGCTTTTAGTTCGGTGCCATTCTGTCTGACTAAGGTATCTGACTGCGCTTTTAAAATGGCCGCTGTTGCCTTATCCACATCACTCTGAAGGCTATCCTTAGTAATACTTCGATACTTATTGACAACTACCATATAAGCCGTCCATGATTCCGGCGTATAGGAACTTTCATCATCTACCAATCCCAGCACCCGCGTGTATTCGCCTAAGTAGGCCGATGGGTTATTAAGCAGTTCTTCCTGCGCCAGAGTGATAAAGGTAATCGCTGACTGAATCTGATCCTGGGTATTTTCCGTTGTCATCACATATTTGGCCAATACTGCCATATAAGCATTCCAGCCCTTGGTTGTAAATTTATCCTGTTGGCCCACATACTTGGCAATCAGTCGATTATAATCATCGACATTGCCTTTTTTCTTAAGCACAGTCGTTTGTGCCAGCTTAATATTACCAATTGCTACTTTTATCGCTGATTCATCATTATCGCCATTCATGTAATTGTCTTTCGACATAACCACCTTTAGATAAGCCGACCAGCTGGCAACGGTATAGTCCGCTTCCTTCACTAGAGCCAGGGTAGCGTTATATTCTGTCATGTCACCCTTTAATTTCAAATTTTTCTGGGCCCGTTCAATCGCTACCACCGCCGAATTAATCTGGGTCTGGGTTTTGTCACGATTCATTTCATTTTTGTCAAGAATCTTCTGATAAACATTCCAGGTAGCCGATGTATATTGTCCTTGTACCATCGGGATTCCAAGGTTCTTATTGTTTTCGACTAAGTACAGGTACTCCGTTAGATCTCCCGCTTTTTTAAGACCCAACTGGCCTCTTTTAATATTTCGAACTGCAGTATCAATCTGAGCCTGAGATTTATCGGCATCCATATAATTGGAATTAAGCACCTTGTCATAGGTTGCCCAGGAAGTCGAGGTATAATCAATCTCGCTTTTTGAGGCAATCGTTTCGTTATATCCGCCAGGTAAATCCAGACTACCGCGTTCAATTAGTGCGGCCTGGGCGATCCGGATTTTTTCGGTTGCCGCATCGACCTGAGCCTGGGTTTTATCTCCCGTCATAACATTTCTACTAATTACCTTCTGGTATTTATCCCAGGAGGCCGAAGTATAGCCATCACTGTTGACCGCTGCCAGCACTTCCTTGTAAGTATCAAGATTGGCACCCTTCACCAGCTTTTTCTGCGCTGCTTCGATATTTAGAATCGCCTGGTTGACCGCTTCCTGACCATCCGTCGGAATTACGACATTAGCATCGACGACTTTTTGATAGGCCAACCACGAGGCCGAGGTATAGTCATCACGCCCAACGGCTTCAAGAGCCATTTCATAATAGGTCATATCCGCTGCAGGTACCAGTTTTTTCTGGTTTTCAAGGATATTTTCAACCGCAGCTTTGACCACATCCTGATTACTGGTCACATTTACAATGATTGTATTGATGGCTTTTTGATATTCCGTCCAGGAGGCCGTGGTATAATCATTTTTATTGACTGCATCAAGAGCTGCCTGATAATATTTAAGATCGGCCTTTTTTACCAGTCGCGCCTGAGCAGCTTCAATATTTTTAATCGCAGTTTCGATATCGGTCTGGGTATCATCCTCATCAACCTGATTATCATCAACGATTAACTGATAAACCGACCAAGATGATTCAATATAATCGTCTTCCTTCACCGCATTAAGAAGTGCATTGTATGCCGAAAAGTCAAACTTTCGCACCATTTTATTCTGGGCCAGTTTAATCCGATTCACTGCAGTATTCACTTCAATCTGGCTATTTGCTTCGGTCATAACATTAGCGGTCAAGACATTCTGGTACACTGACCAGGATGGTTCGGTATAGTCTTCTTCCCGGACTGATGCCAGTACCTTTTCGTAGTCAGTCAGGTTTACCTTAAACTGAAGCTGTTTTTGAGCATCCATAATATTAAGGGTTGCCATATTGATTTCCGCTTGAGTGTTGTCTTGATCGACCACATTGTCTTCCACCACCATCATATAATCAGACCAGGATGAAGGGGTATATTCAGCTTCATTGACAGCCTGAAGGGCAGTAATATATCCGGACATGATTTTACCTTTGACCAGATTACCTTGAGCTGCCTTAATATTTCTAGTGGCTGTTTTAATCTCATCAACCGTATTTTCCGAATCAACGATATTTTCATTGACTATATCCTGATAATCCGCCCAGGACGCCTTGGTATAGTCGTATTCATTAACAGCAGCCAAGGCCGAATAATAAGCCTGCATGTTTTCATCAACCGCTACCAGTTTGATCCGGATTCCTTCCAATCGCAATCCTTTTCCAGCTGTGCCTGCTGTTTCGCCGCTTATAAACCAAGTCGCATCGTCATTAATATCCTTCAACCAGCCTTCATTCTGTACCTGAACATTATAACGAAGAGTATAGCCAGGAAGATTATTTAGTACCAACCGGATGCTTTCCAGACGCAGGCCCTGACCTTCAGTCCCGGCCATGTTTCCCATGACAAAGGGACCTAAATTACCCTTATTTTGAACATGAACATAGGTCTGTATATTCGCCGTTACCGGAACGCCACCGACTAGTTCAACCCGTAAGCTCTCCAAACGTTTGCCCTGTCCGATTGTCCCGGATAAATCACCATTCGTAACCCAATAGCCTTCCCAACCGATATCCTGAATATGCGTTTTATACTGTACGCCGTAAGCCGCTGAGGTGTCAAGGGTTGCATCAGCCGCATAAACCCCTGACGAACATGCCATGGAAATCAGCAATGCCGTCGATAAAATCGGGACACCCATTCTTTTCATGCTTTTTCCTCTATCCTTATCTTTTATTTTTTTTATCATCTGCGGACTCCTCATCTCGTTTTATACTTCAATTCTACACGTTTTTAAGCGCATTTGCAATCCCTGATCGAGATCATCACATGATTGCATCACTTTTCCTGCTTACAAAAAGCACTTTCTAAATCTCCAAGAATAAACGCTTACCTATGTAATCGACAAAACTCTATTTTTCTTTAACAAAAAAGGATACCGAAAGATATCCTTTTTTATTTGCGCAAAAACCATAAATTGATTGCTTACTTTTTTTGCTAAATATCCCCACCTAAACGATGTTTTTAGCTCTGTCATTTTGTTTGAAGAATGTATTGCTTTCACCGTTTAGTTATGATGCGGTTGTGACTTCAAGCTTTGTGACACTCGCCTGTCTATTTGGTGTTGTTTCATCATCCTGAGCAACCAGGTAGATATCATAATCGGTGTTGGCTATAAGCCCACTATTTATCGTAAGGCTAACCTCATCGGTTCCTGAAACCGTAATCGGATTATTTGCTAATATGACCTCATCAACCGATGGTGCGGTACTATTATTTGCCACCACCTTGTAATAGACGGTCCCAGGTTCGTTCATTTTAACCTGCAAATCAAGGCTTGTTGTCAAAATGTTCACTGCTTTCGGATAATCAGTAACGAAGACTGGTGCTGTCAAATCCTCACTAATGGTTATGGTTGCGGTCGGATTTATGCCGCCACTCATTACAAAGGTTAGCGTCAGGTCACCAGCATTTTTGCTAGTTAAATAGTCTTTTTTAATGGTCACTACATTTCCACTCACCGTATAATCTGTATTAATAACAAGATCGGTCGCTTCATTGCTGACCTTTGTGAAGGTTCGTCCGCTAAGAGTCAGGGTAAATATCAGATCTACCGGGGATGACTTATCAAAGCTGGCGATCGTTGGTGTAACCGCTGCATCACCCGGTAACACCCCGGTTATCGTAATTGCGACACTGGGATTTGTGCCATTGCTCATAATAAAGGTCAACGTCACAGTTCCATTTATTTTGGCTTCAAGATACTCTTTTTTTATGGTAAAGGTATTATCAACGACGGTATAATCGGTATCTTTTTCAAGGGTATTGGTGCCATCGCTGATACTGGTGACCATTTTTCCGTTGGGCGTCAGGGTAATCACCATATCAGCCTGTGCCGCTTTGTTAAAGGTTGCTACCGTTGGCGACACCGTTGCCGGGTTGACACCTAAAACCGCCGCACTTGTTACCACACCGGCGTAATTTCCGGTGCCGGTTGCAGTAACCCGAAGGTACTTACCTTCATCGGCATTGACCAGCGTATAGGTTGCCAAATCTGCACCGCTTATATCACTATAGCCATCACTTTCGTTGTCGGACCGTTGCCACTGGTAGGTTGCCGCCGCCCCGGTCGGTGTCAGGTTTGAGCTTAGCACATTTCCGACAACCGGGCTGCCGGAAATGGTTGTCCCGGTTAAGGTGATTTTCCCGGTCGTAATGGTTATGGGATTACTGGCTGCCGCTTTTGTTAACGCAGCAGCCTTGGCCTGAATTGATATGATCCCATCCTGGGCTACACCTGATGTCGAAATGGTGACCTGAGTATTACTGTTTCGTGTTACCCCTGATATTGTCAGCCCGGTTGTACCGGCGTTAATATCCCACAATGCCACTGAAGCAGCATTAGTTGAGTAAGTGTCATTGGTCAGTGTCACTACGATCGCTGGGTTTGTTGCCCCAATTGAAATACTGGTGGTGCTGGTAATTTCTCCGGGACTAATTGCCTGAATCGTGATAACAGCCGTCCCGTAGACAGCCGAACCATCTGTTGCTGTTGCCCGCACTGTTACCGTACCGGCCTGAGCGGGAATCAACAACCCGGTTGACGAAATCGTCGCTGTTCCGGTTCCGCCTGTTACCGTCCAAGCCACATTTTTATTTGCGGCATTGCTTGGCAGTACCGTGGCCATCATTTGGAGACTGCTGTTACTGGAGACGGTTGTGGCTGAACCCGTCCCAATAACAACAATACTGCCGACTTTGATGGGACTGACCACAATCGATACTGCATTACTTACCATATTTTTTGATAAGGCCCCAGCTTTAGCCGTGAAAGAAATCGATCCAACCGCTGCTGTCCCTGTCGTATTAATGGTGAGCTGGGTATCACTATTTCGGGTAATCGAAGCAACTGATAAACCGCTTGATCCCATCGCGATCGTCCAGTTACTAACTGTGGTTGCTGCTGTTGTAAAGGTATCATTTATCAGGTTGATCTCAAAACTCGGATCAACCGCACCAGCAATGATCGACGACGCCGTTTCAATCGTGCCGGAAGCCGAATCCAGAACAATCAGACTCAACGTGCCATTTTTGCCGGTACCATCTTTTGCTGTAGCTTTCACTGTCACCGTTCCATTTGTAACCCCTGTCACCAAACCGGAACTTGAAACCGTAGCGCTACCAGTTCCATTTATGACTGACCAAGTCACACTTTTATTGGCTGCATTTGTCGGGCTCACCGTTGCGCTTAACTGTAGGGTTTTGCCTTTCACAAGACTGGTGGCTCCGTCAGAAGCCGATAAGGTAACGCCTGAAACCAGTATCGGCGGTGATACCGGTGGAATCTTGACTGTTTTTCCCACCGTTTGTTTTTCCGGTGCTTTCTCATAGGTTACGCTATCGGCGTTAACCAGGGACTCACCAATTGCCCCTTGTCCCTTGACATCTGCCTTGCCGTTAAAAATCATACTTTCCACTCGACTATCACTGTCAAGACTTATTTGGCTACCTGCACCAGCCCGCGTCACGGTCATCTCCGCTATGGTTGTTCCACTTCGGGTTGACAGCTTCATTTTAGCTGCATTTACAGTAATCTGATCAAAGTCACCCTCCAGGATCAGCTCTTCACCGCTGGCCGCCTCAGAAATTATCACATCCAATCCCGCCGCATTTTTTGCAACAATTCGGACCTGACCACTGGCTGTTTCCTGAATGGTGATCCGTTTATAGCTTCCGCCATTGATATGAATGCTGTTTTTCCCGCCACCACGAACGTACGTTTCTCCACTAACCACAATATTATTTAGCGTTACGGTTCCCAATCCAACCTCTTCGGAGATGATCAGATTTCCTGTGATGCGCATATTCTGCAAAGTTACCCCACTCGCCTGTATGACCACATCCTGATTAACCGTTTCCATACTCCCCGTTATACCATAGGTTCCGGCGCTGTCATAAACCCTGGCTGCCGTCAATGATTCTAGTGCGTCGTACGCTGTCTTGATGGCATTGGTTGCAGCATCGACTTCAGTCTGGTTATTTTTAACCGTCATAACATTGACATTGATAACCGTTTGTAAGTTCGACCACGAATAGGTGGTATAATCGGAACGCGCTGCTTCTTTAGCCACTGCCAGCACCTTATTATAGTCGGTCAAATCGGCATCTTCTTTGCTAATCCGAATCTGGATTCCCTCTAGCCGCAAACCCCTGCCTTCGGTTCCTGAGCTTTCGCCATCTTTAGCCCAAATGGTTTCCCAGCCGACATTCTCAATATGAGTGCGATATTCAATTGAATAATCGGGCATATTAACCAGGCGTATCCGAATGCCTTCCAGCCGCAGACTCATTCCTTGGCTACCGGCGGAATTGCCATTATTCGACCAGTATTTTTCCCAGCCTTGATTCTGGACATGGGTGAGGTACTCAATCTTTGCGCCATCCGGTACATCACCGGTAAGCTTGATTTCAATTCCCTCCAATCTCAAGCTCTGTCCTTCGGTTCCAGATCGCAGCCCGTTGGTCTGCCAGCTACTTTCCCAGCCGACATTCTGGATGTGGGTTCGATATGTAATCCCTGTTACCTGGCTGGTGGTAATCCCAAGAAGCTCTTTGCTTGCGGTTAAATCTGTCTGAGACGACATTTCGTTTTCAGCCATAACATTGCCAGAAAATACCAATAATAGCATCATCACAATTTCTAATATTCGCAGACTCCTTTTTTTCATATTAACTCCCTTCTATTTCAACATAACTATCGATGACTATTCAGTCTCATTTTCAACTCTACAACACTCAAAAAACAGCCCGACTGCAAAATCAGCTTAAAACGGACTGTTTTTTTGTTTTAATTTAGAACACAAGCGACTGTACATATCCCAGGTGTTTACGGGGTTTTAACTAACCGTAATGGTTTTATCCCCTTCTTGTTCAGCTTCTCGGCCATTCTTATCCTGTAAATAGACCTTTACCGTATAAGTACCCGTTTCTTTGGGAACATAATAGATGGCGCTAGTGGTTGAATAATCCCGAATTGTCTGTTCGACTCCGCCGTCTTTAGAATAAGTAAACTTGTATTTATAGGGCTTCAGTCCGCCTTCAGCCGTTGCTCTTAACGATACCGAACTGCCTAGAACGATGGTATCCTTAGCAACCGTAAAAGTCTTGAGACTCGGCACTGCATAAACCATATATTTTTCAATTTTACTCTTTGCCTGTGGACTGCCATTATCATCCTGTACGGTCACGATAAAGGTATAGGTACCACTTAGTGTCGGGGTAAAGACAGCCTTATTATCTGTTGACTCAATCGGGGTAACTGCTCCACCGTTTAACTGATAAGAAAAGGTATAGGTGTACGGTGTTTTCCCGCCAACAACCGCTGCTGTCAACTCAATCGGGGTTTCTACATATTGTCCGGATGGTAGGTTTGCTGTAAAAGATTTAACCACCGGATGATCAACGACCTCAAAGTCTAGAATACTGCCTTCGTAATCTTCTGTACACACTCTACCAGTCGCATCCTTCACACGGACATGAAGGCTATAGAAGCCCGGTTGCTGAGGAATGAAGTTAACCGTTTTGCTGGTTGAATAGGCTTTGATTGTCTGTGGAGTTGTTTCGTCCTGATAGTAATAATAAAACTCGTATGAATATGGGCTTTTGCCACCAGTAGCGGCAGCAGTCAGCTTAACTGTTGTTCCAATGTTGACACCAGAAAGCTTATCGGTCTTAAAACTCTTTACTGCCAGCCCCTGCAACACCTTATAGCCGCTGATTTTATAGGTAGCCGTATTCGTTCCATCAAAGACGTCCACACAAATATTATAGGAACCTGTTAACGTTGGTGTAAAGGTTGCTGCTGCGGTATAAGGGTCGGCTGTTGTACTTGGGGTGGTGATTGGAATCGTCACCCGATTACTCCCCTGCATGTAATAAAAATCAAATTCCGGGTCAATCAATCCTGTTCCCGACTTTACTTTTGCTGTAAGAATAACGGCATCACCCGGATAAACTGCTGAACCCTTGGCCTTTGACGGGGTCAAACTTTCAATCACCGGCGGATTGCCAACCGTTGCGATGGCACTGACATCCTGGTTATCATAATTGGTACATTTCACACCATTGGCATCAGTGACAATGACATGGAATTTGTAATTGCCCTTGGTTGGCATCGCAAAGGTTACGGTTTTTGACTTCGGATTACTACTGGGAACTGCCTGTGGGACTGTTCCGCCATCCAGATAATAATAAAACTCATAGGTATAAGGGGTTTTCCCACCACTACCAGCAGCTGTCAGTTTAATGATATCCCCGACAATCAGATCGGTTGTTTTGTTCGCCTTGATCGATTTGGTGGTGACATCCGATAAAACCTTGTAACTGGATTTTTTTACTACATCTTTAGAGCCGATACTATCAGTTGCGGTGATCGTGAAGGTATAGCTTCCTGGTTTAGTTTTATCAAATTCAAAAACACCGTTATTCGTTTGTTCCTGTTTATCAACAATAGTGCGTCCCTGTTTGGCCTCAAAAACATAGGTAATATCCTGAAATCCTGTTGATCCATTTTTCTCGGCCGTAATAATTAAGGTATCATTTTCATAGGCTACTGGTGTCGCGGTGTGTGAGCCAACACTCTGATCTTTTTCAACGGTTAAGGGTTTAAGATCCGGCGGGTTGGTCACAGCCGCCGTCTGGCTAATTGTATCTACTGTATCTGCCAGTACAATACCGTTTAAATCAGTTACTTTTACGGAAAATGTATAGTTACCGACCTCATTTAATTGGTATGATGTCGTTTTATCCTTAGTGCTGACAATCGCTGTTTCAACCCCATCCGGTCCGGTTACATAATAGTCATAGGTATAAGGGGTTTTTCCACCGCTGGCTGAAACGGTCAGTTTGATGGTACTCCCCAGTAGTAAACCAGTGGTTTTACTAAGCTTAACCGCTTTGGCGGTTCCCAGCGATAAAACCTTGTAACTGGTAATTTTTTTAGTCACCTTGGTTCCTTGTTGGTCGGTCACTTCCACCATCAGGGTATAGCTTCCTGCCATTGGTGGCACAAATTTGGCGCTGGCCAGCGCGACCCGATTGGTTCCTGTTCCTGCTACATTGACAGTGTCACCAATCTTCACCCAACTTCTTCCCTGTTTGTAGGAAAAAACACAACTCAGATCACCATCGCCTTTGGCATTTTCCAGTTTCGCACTCAACTGAACCGAATCCTTTTGGTACACAACTGCTGTGTCGGCGGGGTCTGTTTTCACCTTATCTGCGTTGAAATCCGAAATCACCGCCGGATTAGTGACCTTAACCGGAACACTGGCTGACTCATCGATATTGCCACTCGGTTGATTATTGGCGTCCATGATTTCGACATAGAAGATGTGCTCACCTACTTCAGTCATCGGATAATTGATTGTCTTTGCTGTCGCAAAAGTTGTATTGATAGCTATCGGACTAATATCACTGGGTTTTTTGACATAAAACTTATATTGATACGCGGCTTTCCCACCGGTTCCACTGGCAGTCAGTTTAACCACATCACCCAATAGTACGCCACTGGTTTTACTGACCTTTACCGCTTTGGCTGATGGAGCTGCCAGAACCTTGATGGAACTCATGGTTTTGGTATCAGCTATTGTCCCATCCGGGTTTTTCAGGGTGACGGTAAAAGTATAGGTGCCCGCTGTCGTTGGTGTAAAAGTAAATGTATTGGTAGTCGCTACCGTGGTAATCTCAGAATTGGGAATGGTGATTAAACTACTCCCGATCTTTCCGGTTAAAATAAGAGTTGAACTGGCAATAACGGGATCGACTTCAGCTATTATATCTATGGGTGTGCCAACATAAAAGACATCGCCAGTCGTTTTAAAATCACTAATCAAGGGGTTATTATTGATTGTTAAGTCTTCTTCTATTGTCGTTTGCACGCCGTTGCTATCGGTAATCTCCACCTTTATCTCATAATCGCCATGTTCACCGAAAAATTTGCTCATCGTTTTAGTCGATGTTGGTTCTGATGACATCGGAATGTATTGATCGTCGGTTTCTGTCTTTAATTTATAAAAAAACTGGTATTTGTAGGTTGATTTCCCACCACTTGCGTTAGCGGTGAACTTTACCGTAGCTTCACGGTTTTGCGGGGTATCAAAGGTCAGTGTTCCCTCTAATTCAGGATAAACCACATAATTGCTGACCTGTCGTTTAGCTGTTAAATTATTGACATCTGACACTTCCACAAAAAAAGTATAGGTCCCTGCGGTTAGGGGGAAAAACGCATAACTGTTCTTGGTGCTATCAGCAGCGGTAATTTCAGTTTTGGCATCTGTACCGATTTGATAAAAATACTTATAGGTGTAAGCTCCTGTTCCACCTGACGCTGCTTCCGCGTTAAGAATTACACCATCTGAATCGCCGAGATAGAAGAATGATCCATCATCTTTGGCGGCAGTAAAGTTGCCGATTTCCGGGGTATCCTGGATAATATACCCGGTAACTTCTAGCGATTTTACCACCCCATAAGCATTGGTGACCGCCACTGTAAAGGTATAGGTTCCGGTCTTTGGTGGCGTAAAGGTAATACTGGACTGATCTGAATAGTCCTGGATCACTTCGGTTGTTCCATCTACTGTATAAGAAAACTTATACTCGCTCTCGGTTTTTCCGCCGGAAGCCGTGGCAGTCAGTTTAAGTTCGGTTCCAAATTCCTGGGGTGAAGCCTTATCCACTTTAAAATCATCAACTTTGAGATAGTCATAAATTTTATAATCGGTAATCTTTTTGATGGTTTCAAGCCCCTGATCATCTTTTACCTTTACATAAAAGGTATAAATGCCAGATTCGGTTAGGCCCGTTGTTTCCCAGTTCATCGACGTAGCAGATGTACTGGCTTCCGTTTTATCAACAATGGTTTGGGTACCAATCGTATGATAAAACTCATAGCTAAATGGTCCCGTTCCGCCGGTTACCGTCGCAGTAAATTTTATGGGAATGTTGATATACTGGGGGGATGAAACGCTTGAATTAAAATCAACAAGTGGCTGGTTGATTACCTTATAGCTGTCAATAATCGTGTTGCATGTGACATTCGCACCATCCTCCACCTCAACATAAAAGGTATAGATGCCAGCCTCAGACAGTGTAAACGGAGCTGTGCTAACCGTGGACCAATCTTGTATGGTATTACCCGGTACGCGTGTTCCATCTAGTTTGACTAAATCGTATGAGAATCGATAACTCAGACTGCCGGTTCCACCCGTTGCTGCCGCAGTCAGGGTGATGTCGGTATTGATATTTTGTCCCGATGGCAAACTTGATGTTAATGTGGCACCGAAGCTTAAGGTATTGAAGGTTATTCCATGCTCAAAGGCATATTTTTCGGCCTGCGAATCTTTGTAACCAGAGATTTTAACCCCACTTGTATCGTTAAAGGCGTAAGCACCGATGGTTTTTACACTGGTTGGGATCACTACCTCAGTAAGACTACTGCAACCGCCAAAGGTATAGGTTGCGGTTGCATCGCCAGACATGATGGTGGTAACGGTCATCGGAACGATGATCTTCTGGACGTCGGTATTACCATTAAAAGCACCAGCGCCAATCGCCACCACTTTATAAGCAGCCAAGTTAGCGGGGATGCTTACCGTTGGATCACTGCCACTGTATTTTGTAATGGTCGCAACTCCATCAACTACATCGTAGTCATAATCACCAGAGGTCGCCATCGCTTCCATGGTTTCAGACGCCGCCAGGCTTTCTGACTTATTCATGCTCTGGTTAACTTCAGGGATTGTCAGAACAGGCTCTTCTTCGGGAACGTTCTGATCCGTGTCAGGAACGATTGGTTCCGTCTCCGGCACTTCTGCTTCGGGGGACGCTGGCGCCTCCGTTTCAGTTGGCTCAAAAGCCTCTTCAATCAGATTGTCCACGCTTTCTATCCGGGTTGGTTGGTTTAATTCCTCCGCCAGCACGCCAATCGGCAAGCTACCAATAATCAGCATCGTACTGATTAACAGGCATACGCTTTGTTTGAGTCTTTTCTTCATTTTCCCTCTCACTTTCTTGCTTAAATTCTGGTTCATTGTTTCAATTTATGTAAAGTCACCACATTAATTATCGAATTTCATCGATTAATCCATTCTATTGCATATCGTACAATAAGGATATCGACATTACTTGTCTATTTGTTTAGTAAATTTTAGTATAAATTTAAAATGCAATTGCCCGGTTACTCCGAACAATTGCACTAAGAATTCACTGTTTTAGTTTTTAGATTCTAATTTGTTTTTGGATTAATAAAAATATTTATATCAGCTGTTGTCGCAGCGACTCCGCCATCAACCGGGATGATCGTAAAGGTCACTGTTGCTACGGTGTCGCCCACATCCGTTATCAAACCGGTTATTGGATCAATCACTGCCGTTCCCGAATCAATTCGAGTAAAACTGATGGTATAATCTGTGTTATCAATTCCTGCCGCGGTCATCATTTCTCCCACTCGGGTCAGGATATTGTCCTCCACTGTTTGTACCCCAAAATTAAAGGTGTTTATCTTAGCCTTGGAGATAACATACGCTCCGGAGTAAATCAGATTTTTCTGGGCTGCAACTATTTTTGCTGTTGCGGAGTCCACTGCCGACTGGGTATTATCAGCGGTCCTCACATTAGCCATCACTACAGTCTGATAAGTCGACCATGAAGGTGCTGTATAATTGGCTTCTGCAACCGCCAGTAAGGCCGCATTATAGGCGGTCAGATCAGCGCCTAAAACCAGAATGCCATTTTGAAGCGCAAGCAAGGTTTCGGTGTAGCCATCCACCACACTCTGTGAATAGCCTTTGAGAGTCTCAGCTGGTATACTTGTAATGGCCTTAACCTGGTCATCATTCGTATAAGCGGTAAACGAGGCCGTGGTATAGGGTCCATCTGAGATTTTAATATTTTTTGCGGCATTAAACGCGGTCAGATCAGCCGTTTTTACGAGCTTTGCAACGTCATCATTTATGTCAGCGGTGGCTGTATCAATAGTCGCCTGTAAGGTATCTTTTGAGATCACATCATATACCCACACCCCATTTGTCAAACTACCATAGACTTCGCATTTTGCAGTATAGGCATTCCATGTCGCCAAAGTATAAGGTGCGTTGGCCGCATCAGCACCATACTGCACGTAAATTGAAATCGCTTCATTAAAACCTGCTAAATCAGAATAAAGCACCAGCTTTTTCTGCGCTTCCAGAATATTTGCGGTAGCCACATCCACCTCTGTTTGGGTGTTTGTCCGTGTTACCACATTGGCATCCAACACCGCTTTATAGGTTGACCAGCCGGACTTCACCTGTTCTTCCTTTATTGCGGCTATCGCGGCATTATAGGCGGTCATCTCGGCATACTTCACCAGATTTTTCTGAGCTTTGATGATGGCAATCGTCGCCGCATCGACCTTGGCCTGGGTATCCTCTGCAGTCACCACATTGGCGTTAACAATGACTTGATAATCAGCCCATGACTCTGGCGTATAGTCTGCTTCTTTAACCGTGTCCAGGACATCATAATATACATCCAGATCAGCCTTTTTGACCAGGCTTTCCTGGGCTTTTTCAATCGCGTTTGTTGCTTCAGTTATCTTGTTGGCAATATCTGACTTTGTTACCACATTGGCATCCACGACTTTTTTATAGGCCGCCCAAGTAACTGTAGTATAATCGGCTTCTTTTACCTGAGCAAGAACGGCAAGATATTTGTCATAGGCAACCTTAACCGGCGTTTCCACGATCATGATTTCAATGGCTTCCAGACGTAGACCCTTTCCTTCCGATCCAGATAAGGTACCATCAGCTACCCAACCCTGTTTCCAACCTTCATTTTGAATGTGGGTACGGTATTTAACGGAATAATCCGCTGCGTCGGTCCCCATCAATCTGATTTCAATGGCTTCCAATCTTAAACCTTCGCCCACTGATCCGGCCAGATCACCATTTGACACCCAACTCTGAGACCAGCCCTTGTTCTGAATATGGGTCTGGTATTGAATGTCTAAATCATCGGGCACGCTACCGTTTAATTCAATTTCAATTCCTTCCAGACGCAGTCCCTTGCCTTCTGATCCCGATAGATTACCGTCATTGATCCACCCCTGAGCCCAGCCTTCGTTCTCAATGTGAGTACGATAAGTAACCCCAAATCCGTCATCTGTTTTCACCGGTTCCTCTGCAAAAACAGTGGTCGACAACGCCGCAGACACGATACATAAGCCAATAATCAAACTCAATAATTTCTTTTTCATATTTATAACAATTCCCTTCATTTCACCCAAGGCAAAAAAGAATCACGACGACTTGCAAGGACTGACAAAATTTTATTTTACTTGCTTCATCTTCAAAACATACAATTCCCGTTCGTTTTCGATTTCTTTATGTAACACAAACCCAAGGGTTTCCTTGATATCGGCAAAGTGCTGCGCTGTATCGGTCTTAAATTCTGTTAAAACCGCTGTCTGCTCACAGACTGCATCAAGCTTTGTTTTGACTTCGTTTAGCTCAATTTTGATACCAGCTACATCGTTTTTGACTTCACTTAGCTCAGTCTTGATACCAGCTACATCGTTTTTGACTTCGCCTAACTCAGTCTTGATACCCGTTACATCGTTTTTGACTTCACTTAGCTCAGTCTTGATACCCGTTACATCGTTTTTGACTTCACTTAGCTCAGTCTTGATACCAGCTACATCGTTTTTGACTTCGCCTAACTCAGTCTTGATACCCGTTACATCGTTTTTGACTTCGTTTAGCTCAGACTTGATACCAGCTACATCGTTTTTGACTTCGCCTAGCTCAGTCTTGATACCCGTTACATCGTTTTTGACTTCGCCGAGTTCCGACTTCATACCATTTAAACCGGTTTCGAGTTGACCCAGTTTTTCCAGGACAATCTGTTGAAATGCATCATTTGTCATGATTTCACCTGCCTTTTATTAAAAATAATCGTCGTTCAAAATTACTCTATTGCTAGTATTATACACTATTTCAAGGCCAAATAGAATCTATTTTTAGTTTCTAAACCATCCCGCTCATCAATTTAAGTGACCGGCACCGTTATCACAATGCCGTTTGTTCCATCAACGACGACAAAATCACCATCTTTTAATTTCTTTGTCGCATCTCCCGTAGCCAAAACCGCCGGAACCTTATATTCTCTTGCGACAATAGCCGCATGACTTAATGTGCCTCCGGTATCGACCACAACTCCCGCTGCCAGCATAAATAGCGGCGTCCATTCCGGGTCGGTATAGGTACATACAAGAATTTCTCCCGGCTGCAACTTGTCAAATTCGGCGGGGCTTTTTACGATACACACCTTTCCCGTTGCCATTCCACTGCTGCCGCTCACGCCTATGATGCCGGAGTTCCCTGTGGCAAGAGACTCCTCCATGCACTTATTCCAATATGCCTCCGCGAGAGCCCGCTTTGCCTTGCGCTTCGCAATCAACGTCTGCATGCCGTCATCCAACTGCCCCTTGCGGCACGCTTCAAACAATTCCCCGGCGAACAGATAGAGCAGATTGTCATAGCTCACGTCAAGCCCGGCTGCACAGCTTCTCAAAAGAGTTCTGCAATAGGCAAATTCGGACTCCCAGAGGTACTGCGTCGCCTCACGAATGATATGATAGTGGCGAACCGCCTCCACCTTTGCCGCAAATTTCACATAGGTTTTTTCACCGATTGTATCCTTTACACGCGTCATAAGGGCTTCAAATTTCGCGTCGCTCTCCTGCTTGCTTAAAATCTTGGCATCTTTGCTCCGCAACATAGTGCGAAGCGTTCCCAAAAGCCGATCAGGATCATCATTCCATGTCTTGGCAATAAAGCAGTAGCAGTTGAAATCAGATCGGTTTCCATACTTCTCCATAAAGCCGTCAAAGGCCTCGGAAAGATCTGGGTATTTCTGCACGATCTCCGAAAAGGTGAGTGACATGACCGCCTTCAGCTCATCAGGATTTCCCTTGATACGCCGCGCAATATCCGCCATCGCGCGGTTGACATCCGCCGTTACATAGTCTAATCCCTCCATGAGATCATAAGAATTCAGCGTCGCATTCACTTTTTTCAGTGTCCTTCCGAGACTAAAGTTTTCCAGTACCTGCGGAAAGACAGCGTAACGGAATCTGCCATAGGCGGTGTCACCTATCAAAACCTGCATACGCCGAAGGCTCTCTCCAAGTTCCTGAATACTTACACAAGCGAGTGCTTTCTCCTGTTCAAACCGTTCCATACAGCTTCGAAGGGACTCACTGGATTTTTTGGTATTGTATTCCTCATTCTTCATTTGCTTCAAGATACCCGGCAAGTGGATGATATTCCGGTTTGGTTTCATACCACCCATATTAAAAGAAGAAACACCGTAATCGTCGATGGGGCACATCGCGTTCATGGAAAATCCGACTTCTGTAATGAGCACTTCTTTCTGCTTCCCAACGGCATCTCCAAAATCATGATCAAGTGGGAAATAGGGCTTGGGCAATTTTTCAAGATTGAAGAGGACATTTTCCCGCATCCGCCCTTTTGCGGGTTTTATGACAGGCAGCCCTGCAAAGTCGGTATCGCTGAAATGCTTCTGCGGCTCATCGCCTATGGTGGTAATGCTTCTGGCTTGGAGAATATATATTTTCCCGTCCTTTACAGCCCATTCAATGTCCATTGAGCAGTTGTAATGAACATCAATTTTTAGCGTTTCCGTTACCAAATGCCTGATAAGCTCGTTATCCAGCACCTGCTGTTTTCTTTTTTCTGCACTGACAGACTCTTTTTTTGTGCCTTGCCCGTCATAAACTATCTGTATTTCCTTGCTTCCAATAACACTTTTTTTGATCTTGCCATCTCGCGCGCAGATATATTCATCCGGGCTGACGATACCGGATACAATGGCTTCACCTAGTCCATAGGATGCGTTGATCAGAATGTCGTCCGAATTCCCCGCAGGATTTTGTGTAAAAAGAACGCCCGCACTTTCGCTTTCAATCATCTGTTGAAGTACGACGGCAAGCGCAACCTTCTGCTTGTCATACCCCTGTGCCTTGCGATAACTAATCGCCCGACTGCTCCAAAGCGACGCATAGCATTCCTTTACCTTTTGGAGAAGGGCTTCTTCACCAATCACATTCAGATACGTTTCCTGCTGTCCCGCAAAGCTGGCGTCATCAAGATCCTCCGCAGTGGCGGATGAGCGCACCGCCACCCGTGCGTTTGTTCCAAGCGTTAGGTAAAAGCCGATGATCTGCTCCTTAATGTTTGCCGGAATTTCTCCGGATACTATGGCTTTTCGGATATACGCCGCTGCATTTTCCGTACTCTCGGCATTATCCATGATCTCAGATATGCTAATACCATTTTCTTCCATGAATTGGCGATAGGCATCTGCCGTTACAACTGCGCCCGGCGGTACCAGGAAACCGGCACACACCATCTCTCCCAGGTTTGCGCCCTTGCCGCCGGCTATCGCAACATCCTGTTTCCGTATATCATTAAAGTGTAAAAGATATTTTTCCATTGGTTAGACTCCTCTTTCATTGAGATCTTTTCTCCACACTCTCGTTCCCACAACAAGCGAGAATAAAAACGCGCAAATACTTGCAACCGCTTTGCACCAGATCAGCCCATTTAAACCAAAAAAATGCGGCATAATCAACACTGCAGGGATTAGAAAAGTTCCATTTTCCGCTATCGTAACAAGCGTTGCTGCTCCAAAACGCCCGATGTTCTGGAAGAGCATCCCGATCAAAATATAGTAGCCCATAAATGGCAGAACAGTACATTGCGCTTTCAAGATACTCGCCCCTATCTCCCTCACCGCATCTTCACTTGAAAACAGGGAAAGCAGGTTATCCGCCTTGAATACAATAATAATAGTCGCGATGATTAGAAATGCGGTTGCTGTGACAAGGGTATCCCGAAACGCTTCCTTGATGCGGCGATATTTTCCCGCACCATAGTTTATAGCGCATATCGGCTGAAATCCCTGACCAAAACCAATTACAAGTGCATAACCCATCGCCAGTATCCTAAGCGCTACTGTTACGCCTGCTATAGCGGATTCTCCAAAAGCTCCCGCCGCCTGATTTACAAGAACGGTGGAAATGCTGCTAATTCCCTGACGACAGAAGTTTGGCGCGCCCCCCGATAAAATTTCTTTAAGATGACCGAAATCGAATTTTATATTGCGTATATTGATCGGGACATTACCGTTTTTTCCAGTGAAATACCACAAAATAAAGAAACCGCAAACTTGCCCAATCAAACTCGCCAAAGCCGCTCCAGCAACACCCATATCAAAGGTAAGTATCAATATCGGATCGAGTATCATATTGAGCAGCATTCCAACCATAAGGCCTACCATGCTGTCTCTGGCACTACCTTGCAGCCGCAGTTCATTATAGAGCACATTCGCGGCAAGCATAAATGGGACGGAAACGAGTGTGATCCGCAGATAGGAAACCGTCGCTTCCATCATTCCGTCTGATATTCCGCCGCCAAGCAGCAGTACAAGCGGCTTCAGAAAAATCAGCCCTAAAAGGTGGATAATAACACCTACCACCACGGAAAGCACAAGCCCGGTGCTAGCCATAACCTCTGCCTCTTGCGCGTTTTTCTTTCCAAGCTGCCTTGATATGTAATTTCCGGAACCATAACCGAACCAGAAACCTATCGCCTGAATAATGGCAATGAACGAGAACGCCACACCGACAGACGCTGTCAGTTCCGTCCTGTCAAGCCTGCCGATAAAGAAGGTGTCCGTCATGCTGTAAACGGAGCTTACTATCATGCCAATCATCGAGGGAAGTGCCATGCGCCACAGCAGCGGATATATTTTTGCTTCCGTTATCCTTTTGTAGCGCTCCTCCTGTTTGGATACATTGCTCATTTTCTCACCTTCAGAAAGGCATTGATCTCCGACACACAGAATATCTTATAGATGTCTTTGAAATACTTATTGCCAATCAAAGGGGCATTTGAAAACAAGATGCTGGCAGCTCGTATCGTATTCATGAGGGCGTCAATATCCGCGTCCACTTGATATCCGTGCTCTCGCCAAAACTGGATCATCGTTTCAAAAGCATCTTTGTAATGGCTGCTGATCCTCTCGTTTACTTCGGGTTCTGCATTGTAAAACAACTCAAGCGTTCCACTTATCATGTTGTCAAAAGCTTTGTTCTCTTTGAGGTGCATACCCTCGCGATAGAAAATCTCAGCGATATAACCGACGGGGTCATTGAGCGAATCTGCTTTCTTTTCTAACATGATCGCTAATTTTTCTGTAATCCTCAATTCGATAAGGTCGATCAAAAAATCCTCTTTATCTTTATAAAAGCTGTAAAATCCACCCTGAGCAATGTCTGCTTCAGAGGTAAGATCGCGTATCGATACGCCCTTGATCCCTTTTTCAGCAAAGAGTTTGAGCCCGATGCGCCGCAGATTTCCCTGCACATCGGCCCGCTCTTTATCGGTAAATGCTTTTCCCATAATTTTATTCTCCTTATAAGTCAATATGACAACTCGGCAGTTCTATGAACATAAATAGTTTATGTTCATGGCTATGATATCCCTCCCTTTGCTCTTTGTCAATAGAGACAATGAAATTGTAGCACCGAAATGGAATCCATAATAAGTTAAGTGACAGGGACCGTATAAAAGTAAGTGCCTCAAAAGATGACGTATAGCAAGTTTGATCTAAACCTGATATACTGATGACATCATTATTTGAGGCACTTTTTGTAGTTATGATTGAGTCTGCACACCTCAGGCAATTCCTGAGACCATGGCAGGTATTTTTCAAGTACTTCCGGCTGGTGCAGATAGTCACTGTTGGGGATTTCTGTCAGAAGGTAATTCAGATATTCGAATACATTAAGTTCATTAGCCCGGGCTGATTCCACCAGCGTGTACAGAACCGCATTGGCGGTTGCACCTTTAGGCGAATCGGCAAAAAGCCAGGCGCGGCGCCCTGTTGCAAAAGGTTTGATGCTGGCCTCACAGAGATTGTTGGAGATGGGAAGACGTCCGTCTTCCAGGAAGGTTTCCAGATATTTCTTCTGGTTTTTGGAATAATTCAGGGCTTTAGTCAACTTTTTATTTGTCGTTGGAATGGCCGCAATTTCGTCAACCCACGACCAAAAGGCATCGAGGATGGGGCGTGACCTTTCCAGACGCTTTTCTCTGATCTCCTCATAAGGAAGATCCTTTATTTCGTTCTCAATTTTAAAAAGCAGGTCGATGTACGCTCGTCCTTCGGCACCCTTTGAACCCGGGATTTCTTTCCCATTGCTGGTCAAGGGAATGCTGTCGATAAAATATCTACGACAGTGCGACCAACATAAGTTGCGCCGGATATTCTCGACTTGTTCATAAGCGGCATACGCATCCGTCGTTAAATAGCCATGGAATCCGGAAAGCAGCTGCCTGGCGATCTCCCCTTTGCGTGTCGGCGAATAATGAAAGAAAACGGCTCGGATTGTCTCGCATGCCGCACTACGGATCACCCACATATAGGATTCGCTGTTGGCTTTCCTGCCTTCCTCCCGGTTACACTGAATCCGTGTCTCATCCATATGCAGCACCTCACAGGTACGCAGTTCGGCAAGAATACGTTCATAAACCGAGGTTAGCCATTCTTCGCTGCAGCGGTTTGTCCAGTTGGCCATGTTTGACCGGGATAGAATGAGCCCCAACCGATACCAGTCTTTTTCCTGACGGGCAAAGGGCATGCCCATGGCAAACTTCTGGTACATGACCTGAGCCACCAGAGACGGCGTGGCAATGGAATGCGGGAGTACCGGCACCGGTATGGCGGCTTTCTGAAAATGATCCTTGGGATTCTCACTGCCTTCTTTGCCACACTGGGTACATTTTGCAATCTGCTGGACAATCTGCTTCACCTTCAGTTTTGGTGGCTCATAGGTCACTTCGGTTCGGACGATCCGTTTGCCGATGACCGTAAGGGCTCCACCGCACTTGACGCAGGAATCATCCGGCCCAATGATGTACTCTTCAATCTCCTTCGGAAGACCGGCAAGCATTTCCTGACGGACTCCGGGTTGGCGGGCTTTCCGGGTATGACTGGGGACGGTTATTTTCTGCTGTTCACCAAACAGTTCTTTCGCAAGTTCCTGCGTTTTTTCAAACAGGGATAGTTGTCCATCCAGGTTTCTCGATGTTTCAGTGGAGGAACCAAACAGTTTTTTGCGAGCTTGCAGCAGCGCCTGTACCATATTTTCAATGCGGATATTCTGTTTGGCAATGATGTCGTCTTTGGCGGCCAGCTCTTCTTTCTGTTTTTCCACCAGCGCCCGCAGCATCAGCAGTTCTTCTTGTCCTGTCATCCGTATCCATTCCTTTGCTTTTTATTGGTACTATTATACCATTTTTAGCTTCAGAATGCTACATTTATCGGTAATAAAAAGTCTTTAAAACGCCATTTTAAAGCCATTTTGCAAATTTATTTGCGCTGTTTTGAAGCGGTTAAAAGCAGCTGTTTTCCAGCGTCATCGTCACTGGTTGAAGGGCTTTTTTCTGCTCGATTTCAAGCCCCTGAAGCAACCACTGAACCTGCTGGTCGGTTATTTCTCTGACTTCCGATGGGGTTCTGGGCCACTGAAATTTCATGCCGTTGAGCAGCTTCTTGCTAGCCAGAATAAAGCCGTTGCCATCGTAACGTAAAACTTTAAGGGCATTTCTTTTCCGGTTGCAGAAGATAAAGGCACATTTGTCAGCGAATGGATCCAGCTTGAACTCCGTATTAACAACGACGGCCAGGCCATCCATCTGTTTTCTGAAGTCAGTGGCTCCACACGCAATATAAATATGGGTGGTGTCGTTGATAAACCGATCCATCATGACTGTGAAAGCTGTCGGATAAACTGTGTTGCCAGAGAGATATCATGGGGATCCGACAAAACCAGCTCAAAACCCCGCCATCGGATAATCAGTCCCGCCACCGGTATTCGCTCATCAGAAGCCGTTGGCATTTCCAGTTTTGCAAACAGTGGTGCTGTGGTCCCTTTCTCCATCGGCTCCATTTTCGCCTTTCGGATCCGCTGCTTCCAATAATAGTAGGTATATTTGTTAAGCTGCTTTGAGGTACACCAGGCGTCGACCGTCATTCCACTGTTTGCCTGTTCTTCAAAACGCTCTTCCCAAAGCTGTCTTTTTGATTCGTCCATTGTATCCTGAACCTCCTGTAAGTTCTTTTAGGTTAGTCTACAATAATTCGACCTATTTTGCACTACGCCATCTTTTGAATCGCTTACCGTATAAAATAAGCATATTCATTCGTGTTATTGTATAAGTTTGCAGGCAACTTCGTTTTTCGGAGGTTTCACAGGCAACGTATGTCTCAGGTACCCTATTTATTTCTCAAAAAGAGACTTCTATCTCATTTTGAGAAATAATCTTGAGACATAAAATAAATACAATGAAAAAAACTGATATTACAGCAGTTTTTAGTAATTCTATAAATAATAATACTTGGCATATAGTTTGCTATATATAGATTAGATTAGAGTGTCAAAAGTAATTTTAACTGACTTTTCATAGAATATGTTGAGCAAGAAAATCTCTTGAGCCCAATATATTGTATACTCAATGGTTTAAATTGAGTTTTGGCACCTCAATCAGATTTAATTAAAATTTTCAAGGAGGAAAACGAATGAATAAAGTTGCAATTGTAACAGGTGCCGGTCGCAATATAGGGAGAGCTATTGCCCTGAGATTGGCTAAAGACGGGTTTGATGTGGTTGTGAATGACCTTAATAAAGACGCCATTAAAAAAGTTGCCAAAGAAATTGAAGCACTGGGTGTATCAAGTATGGCCATAGAAGGTGATGTATCAAAAGAAAAAGTTGTTACGGACATGATCGATGCCGTTGTAAAGAAATTCGGAAAAATCAATGTTATGGTCGCAAATGCAGGTATTGCGGTAACAAAGTCTTGGGCTGATACAACTGTAGATGACATGGACAAGATCTATTCTGTAAACATCAAGGGCCTGTTTTTATGTGCTAAAATCGCTTCAAAACAAATGCTTTCCCAGCCCGACGATACTATCTATAAAATCATTAACTGCGGAAGTATAGCCTCATACAAAGGTTTCGAATATCTTGGAGCCTATTGTACAACAAAAGCTGCTGTGCGATCCCTTACCCAGTCGTTGGCCCAGGAAGTGGCACCAAAAATTACAGTCAATGCTTACTGTCCGGGCGTAGTGGAAACGGATATGTGGGTATCAATTGATGAAGAATTATCAAAATACTATGGATGGGAAAAAGGTCAGGCATGGAAGGTATTCACTGATGGCATTTTAATGAAACGTCCCCAGCAACCAGAGGATGTTGCAGATCTTGTATCTTTTTTGGCTTCATCCCAATCCGATTATATTACAGGTCAATCGATTCTTACTGACGGTGGCATGATCTTCAGTTAAGAGTACATTCATCACTTGAATGCTTTTCTTTATAGCTAAACTGTTATTCAGCAAATTAGGTTGGGGTGTCAAAACTCAATTTAGGCCATTGAGTATACAATATATTGATTTCAAGAGATTTTCTCGCTCAACATATTGTATGAAAAGTCAGTTGAAATTACTTTTGACACTTTAACCAATTATACGCTTTGATTTTTATCATAATGTCGAATAGCCTACACATATTTAATAAGTTAAGTGACAGAGAAACCTCCGAAAAAAAACTATTAAAAAAGCAGGATTGCCTAAATAACGAATGAATATTCACAAAGATTAAGGTCAATGTTCAACCGAGTAAAACATTTTTTATCAAAAGCTTAGAAAATCCTACGGGATAGACAGAGACCGATACATTTACCTCTATTTATTTCGTCAGATTCTCACATTTTCTGCAGACGGGTATAACAAGATGATTGAATCATTTTTTTCAGCAGGTGATCCTTGGGTACCAACTTCTCAAATATGATATGATCAAACATATCTAATTGTGGTCTGTTTTTCTTTAACATGGTCTGCAACCCCCTTGCATCAACGTTTTATACGATTTTTTCATACCCGTTATTGGCTGTTTTAGTTGCTATTCTGGGGGAGATAATCTATACAGTTTGTTGTGAGATTAGAACTAGCCTATTTATTCGTGTTATTGTATAGATTTACAAGTACCTTCGTTTTTCGGAGGTTTCACAGACACCGTTGGCAAGATATTAAGCGCCTCAGTGCTCATAATCAATAACCGAAACGGTCAATTCCGTCGAGATTTTCTGAATTTCGTTTAAAATCAAATCAATCTTTTTGGCTACACTGGTTGAAAATGAACGTTTCGGGGGTTTTTCTTCAATTGGCACTGTGTTTGATATAAGGCTCAGCAGCTCTTGATTCATACTCTTTTAGTATCTTCGCTCCCCTTAAATCAATTGATTAAACAATAGCTCCCATTACTGGATAATGCCACTAATCCCTCCAGCTCCATGATCGCCAGCTGCTCAATCAGCAACACCTGATTGATTCCCGTCAGTGCTTCAAGCTGTTGGATGGTTTTTTCTGAGTTGATCAAAAGTGCATGGATCTTAGATTCATCAGGCGTTAGTTTTCTCTCCGTCAGATTCTGTGAATGATTGACCGTAGCATTTGCGACTTGTCCACTCGTTTTATCGGTTCGGGTCAAAACCGGCTTCTCCATTTGATCCTGCAAGTTTAGTTGCTCTGGTCTCAGATACAACATCGCACCATTCTCAAGCAATTGATTCGTTCCCTGGCCACTCACGCAATAAATTTCATGCGGCGGTGCCAGGATAACCCGATTCAGTGCTTTAGCGAACGAAGCGGTGCTCAAGGCACCGCTGTTTCGCCCCGCTTCCACCACCAGCAGTTTCTGACTCCAGCTGCTGATCAACCCATTTCTCTGGAGAAAATTTTCCGGCCTTGGTGTTGTGCCAGGCAGATATTTAGAAATCACCGCTCCATTTTCACTAATCGCTGCCTGCAACTCCCGATGTTCTTTGGGGTAAAAAACATCCAGGCCATTTCCTAAAAATGCCATCGTGTAACCGCCCGCCTTCAGGCAAGCGGTGTGGGCATAACCATCAATGCCTTTAGCCAGGCCACTGATTACCGGGATACTCTGATGCGCCAGGTAGTCAGCCGCTTCTATTGCCACCTGCTTGCCATAAAGCGAGCAGCGTCTGGAGCCAACAATCCCAACTCCAATGCTATTATTTCGAATCGTACCCCTATAATAAAGAACGATTGGTGCTTCCGGCCACGCTTTTGCCAGTTCCGGATATAAGGGATCATCATATACAAGCACCTTCATTTTTTTCTTTGCTAACTCATCCATAACTGAAAAAGCCCCATCCAATGAATGGGCTTGACAAACTGATTGCGCCAGAGAAGAACCAATTCCTGGAACGGATCGCAGTTCTTCTTCAGCTGCCGCATAAATGCGAGCGGGCGTTTTAAAATAGACCAGTAATTTTTTCTGGGTGATGGGGCCGATGCCCTTTAGTTCGGTTAGCCAGATCCAGTATTCCATTTTTCACCTTACAGAACCGTCAACCCGGCCCGATCCTTTTCTAAATCTCTGGCCATTATCGCCAATGCAACATCCTTTTTGCGAATTTTTACTGATCCATCCATATCGGCAAAGGTTCTAGCCACCTTGAGATACTTGTGATAAGCTCTGGCACTGTACTGATACCGTTCATAAGCCATCATCAACAGCTTCTTCCCGTCATCTTCCAGAATACAGTGTTCTTTAATCAGCTGATTGCCCATCTGGGCGTTACAATTGATCCCTTTCATTTTAGCAAATCGCTGCTGTTGTATTTTTCGAGCAGCTTCAACCCGCTGTCTCAGACTTTCAGAGGTAGCGCCCCGATAATCATTGGACAAATCGATAAAATCAACTGGTCGCACGTATTTTTGAATATCCATCCGATCCATGATCGGCCCGGAAATTTTCTGACGATATTTCATCACTTCATAATCCGTGCACTTGCAGCGTTCAGTGCCATAATAACCACAGGAACAAGGGTTCATAGCAGCCACCAACATGAAGCTGGCCGGGTAGGTATTCGTATACTTGACCCGCGAGATGGTCACCCGCTGATCCTCCATCGGTTGTCTTAGCGATTCCAGGGTATTTTTACCAAACTCGGCGATTTCATCCAAAAACAACACGCCATTGTGAGCCAAAGAAATTTCACCCGGAGTGGCATCCTTACCACCGCCAATCAGTGAGTTGGTTGACGCATTGTGATGGGGCGATCGAAACGGCCGTTTTTTTATCAAGCCGCTCTTTTCTTTTAAAATACCCGCAACGCTATAAATTTTTGTCACTTCCAGGGCTTCTGCTTCAGTCATACTCGGTAAAATGGTCGGTATCCGCTTAGCAATCATCGACTTCCCGCAGCCAGGCGATCCAATCATCAGTAGATTATGTCCACCGGCAGCGGCCACAACAATATATTCAATCAACCCATCCTGTCCCTGAACATCACAAAAATCGATGCCATCGATGTCATCCTGGGCGGCGGCGATGCTATTTTTTTTATTCGGCTGATAGACTTTTTTATCTTCTAAAAAATCAACCACGTCCTTTAGCGCATCAAAACCAAAAACCTGTATTCCCGTAACCAGAGATGCCTCTTGGATATTATCCAGGGGAACAATGATGTTTTTAACACCGGCATTCCGGGCGGCAATCACCATTGGTAAGATTCCTGAGCAGGCGCGCAGCCGGGAATTTAATGACAGTTCGCCGATGATCCCGAACTTCTCTTTTTTTACCCGCACCAGCTGACCGGTTTCAATCAGAATGCCGATAGCGATCGCTAAATCAAAATGTGATCCGCTTTTTTTAAGATCACTTGGAGCCAGGTTGATAACCACCTTCTTCTGGGGAAACTTATATTTACTGTCATTAATGGCCGCTTCAACTCTCTCTCGGGCTTCTTTGATCGCGGTATCACCCAAACCAACAATGGCAATCAGCGGCTGGCCGGTAATTGTTTTAACCTCAACATCGACGAGATACGCCTCTACCCCTGAAATCGCAAAACTGTTTACAATTGATGCCATAACGCCTCCTGACCGCCCTTTAATCTTTTATTGACATTTTATAGACTGCCACTTCACTCACCGAAATGAAATCTCCGATTTCTCGCATGGTGTAGTTTTCTTTAATCGCCAGCTTAATAAAATTCTTTTTAAAAACACTTAGAACCCGTTTTCGGGAACCTGATTTGATGGCCTGATATATTTCTTCATCACCGGCAACATCCTTTAAGAGCCTCTCCAGACTTAACTGGCTTTTATGATCCTCCCGATCATTGACTGATTTAATCAGAGGGTTCGCTTCAGCCGTTTTTTTATCTGGTTCATTTCTGGGAAGTACTTCAAAATCAACCGGAATTTCCAGTTTGTCAGCATCCATAAATTCACAATAGGCCGGAATCGCTTTGCTGCGCTCTTCGCAAAAAATACCCAGTACAAAATTGATGTTCACCAGACTAAGATCATTGTTTTTTCGATAGTATTGATCGCTGCTCCAGCGATAGTCACAAACCCGACCGCAAATTTTTGCAGCCACCGGATTTTGATGAACGTATCGAAGTAGTGACAGCAGGTAGCGATCATCACTGACAGGGTAGCCTTTGTAACGATTTTCAAAAACATGACCAGTGCGTTTGTTTTTCTGATTATAGTAACGGCTGAAATGTGAGTTGATCCGGTGCATAATATCTCTGATTGAAACCTCATGTCGTTTAAAAATCAAGTGATAGTGATTGCCCATGATGACAAAACCGTAGCACTCAAACCCCATGATGATCTGAACCTCGCGGATCAGTTCCAGAAAATATTCCTTATCCTCATTGCGGTTAAAAATAAATTCCCGGTTATTTCCTCGCTGGATCAAATGATAGACCCCGCCGCTATACTCCAACATTGGCTTTCTGCCCAAATAATCACCCCTCACTTTAGTAATATTCTACCAAAATCTGGAAGCGTTTGCAATTAAAGGTTGAAATAAATAACACAGATCTTAACGATTAAGTCATTTCATCTACAACAAGACTTGTGACTGAATCATCTTTGAAATTGTCGGTTTCAGCCACTTCAAAAAATAAAAAAGACGATCCGGGTCCCGAAGAACCCGAATCGTCTCGGTACTCTGTTTCTACACCGTATATCTATTCCTGCTGATTTTTTTAGCAAGCTTTACTCTTTTCGAATAAAAACTCAGGGTCAAGATCCGCTTGATTGCACCATTCAATGCTGTCAAAACTAATGCGTACAGTCTTGAATTTCTCCTCATCCTTCAATTCTTGAAAAATACCCTTATCCAAATATGGACTGACATCGACGTCTCTTTTCACCATTTTCAAAAGTTAATAGTAACTTATAGTCCTTTAAAGGTTCTACATTGATAACTGCTAAATACATCATTCGACCTCCTATTTTAATGGATCAATTTATCTCATGGGCTTTTGCCTGAATGTGCTGCCTTTTTTAAATGTTCTCAAATGAATGTTTCGGGGTTGTTTTTCTTCAATTGGCACAATGGCCAAGGTCTTGCCAAGTGGTCTTAGTATTTTTAAAATAGTCATCAATTGGGGATCAGTTGTACCTTTTTCCATTCGGGCAATGACGGGTTGCTTAACACCACTTGCTTCTTCCAACTGCTTTTGGGTGATTCCCTGATCATTTCTAGCACGGATTAGTTCGCTTATTAATGCTACTCTCAAATCAGATTCCATTATTTCTTCCGGGGTGAATGTTTTTTTCTCAAACTCATCCCAGCTTGATCCAATGGGACTTACTTTTGTCTTACTCATTTTCAATGCTCCTTTCAACAAAATCTTTCATATACCGTTTCGCTTGTTCAATTCCTCTTTTAGGTGTTTTCTGTGTCTTCTTCATGAAATAATGTAGAAGAATAAAACGGTTGCCATCCCATCCAACAAATAAGATCCGATCTCTTAACGGTCTTAATTCCCAAATTTCACCCTCTATGTGTTTGACATAAGGCTCACCAACTCTTGTGCCATGTTCTCCGAGTATCTTCATGTAATCTCTAATTTTGTTTAGTTTAATCCGGCTATCCTTGTCATTTTTGCTTGCTAATTTTTCTAAATACTGTAACACTGGCTCTTTACTATTTTGTACATACTCGTTAATTACCTTTCAAATATGTTTCTATTATAACTCTTAAGTTATATTATTGCAATGATTTAACTGTTTTAATTTTCTGACAAAACCCACAAAGTAATACGGTATTTGAAGTGATGGTTTGATTCAGGGACCGTTGATTATGGGGAAAGCTGGAATGATTTTAAATCCTAGCCCGGAACCAGTGGCACCATCATCCGGATTGGGTGGCACTCATCATCAGATCAACTGGCACTGCAGTCATAATTGTTACAAAATCGAAAGACGTTTTGCTACAATGGTCAGAAATCACGGTTTGCAACGGTGCCGATATGTCAGACTTCGTGGGGCAAAAATTCATATTACCATGGCCAATCTAGCCTGCAATATTGCAAGGATGGTTTCTTTGTTATTACGCAAATAAAAAGTGTGAGAATCTGACGAAATAGGCAGCAACAAAAGTGTCTGTTTATGCCTATTTCGCAGAATTTTCCGAGCCAATTTATAAAATGAACTCACTAATTGAATATTAGGTTTTGAATCTGCGAATATTCATTCACAATTTATGAACTCGTGTTTTTTTATGGCCTTTTTTCGGAGGTTTCACTGGCACCGTTTGACTCAAATATGGGAGAAAAATTTTGGAAATGATTTCAGATCAGAAGAACAACCAACTTGCATCTGTTTCACTATTCATTTGATCAATTGAAAAAGGGGAAGTTTGACTATTCCCCTCATCATCAATGCACGTTCACATGAACATATTTCCCAACAAATTCATTGGGTGTCAATATTTCCGGTTTCTCAATGTCAATGTCTGCAAAGTCTTTATCGCCGGTGATGAGAATGTCCACATCTTCGACTACGGCTCAATAGAGCACTGGATAGTCCATTTCATCCCGAATTTCAAAGAGATTTTCATCCATTTCGTCAGGAGTGTAGACATATTCATAGGGAAGAACGGTTAGAAAATGATCCAGGTCAGCGGATCTTCCTTCGCATTTTCTCTCAACCACACCTTTTAGTTCTTCAATCACGAAGGAAGATAGAACGAGACGATGATCTTTAAGAATCGCTGCAATCAAGTCATTCATGATCTTACTTTTGAAAATAATTGAAGAAATCAAAACATTAGTGTCCAGCATGATTCTCATTGCTTCTTTTCCTTCTTTTCCTCAAACCGTTCTTTCCGGACTTCCTTCACCAGATTCACAACGTCTTCTTCAGATTTCAAATCTAATCGTTCCGCTTCACCGTCAAAGGCATTTTGCACTTGTTCGAGAGCAAGCATTGCTGAGTTGGCAATCACCATGTAGCCATCTTTCTCGATGAAGACCACTTTTGTCACCTTCCTTCAGATTCAGTTTCTTCCGAATATTGATGGGAATGGTCACTTGACCTTTAGACATTACTTTTGCAAGATCCATTATGCTACCTCCTTAAACCCTACTTTTCCTACTTTCAGTATAGCACCGGTATCTCTTTTTGCAAGATCAATCCAATTAATCCAAAAGAATCTCACCATCTGATTGTAAGCGCTTAAATACAAGGTACCACACAAAAAAGAAAAGACGACCCGAGTCCCGTAGAACCCGAATCGTCTCTCTGTTTTATTTCTCTGTTTCTCAACCGCCAACTCAATAAGTTAAGTGACAGGCACAGTTTGTTAATCAGAGTGCCAGAAACTTCTTGACATCTTCAATGATTGAGAAATTGTCGATTTCATAATTCAATAGTTCCATCATCTTCAGATCCAGCTCAGCAATTTTTCTCTGGTATTCAGCAGGCATAATTCCAAATTTTTTTGATAATCGATTGATTGCTAAATCACTCAGACTATCTTTTTTGCCTTTTTCAATCCCTTCTTCAAAGCCTTCTTCTCTTAAAACTTCGGCCAATGTCATGGTTACTTCACTTCCTTCCTTGTAGGTTAATACCAATTCTCTAATAACAGTATTAAATTGCTCCTTTGTAAGCTTCGGCCCGGACGTCAGAATATAGCGCATACAGGTTTCAAAATACTCAAGACCCGTTTCCTTTTCATCCAGCTCTGCTAAAGCTTCGGCTGCTTTAAAAATCGTTTCCAGAAATTCTTCACCGCTTTTTTTGAAAATATCCCTGGCAACTGACAATGCAATCATCAGTTCTGCATTTCCTTTGATATCTTCATCCGAAAACTGGGATAAATCATAGAGCAGGTAGCGGTAATCGGGGATCATTTGTTTGACTTCTTTTGGTAAGATGTCAAAATCCAGGATCAGATCACTGAACATGGGATTGATTTTCCATTTCGTCTCCCCATGACAAAGCACCATTGGGATAATCATCGGAATATGTGTATCAAGTTTCTTATTTACGTTTCGATTCCAGATGCGTACCATATACGTCAGCAATTGCAATGCCACCATTCTGTCGGGGTAACTCTTGTGTTCAAACAGAAAATACAGATAACCGTTGTTAATTAGCAAATTATAGGAGTCCCAAAAGTCCTGATTTAATCAAATTATTCCAGCTAAACCCGGCTTTTCAATTATGGTATAATGATTAATCATTAGTCACTTTAAGGAAGCACAAACCATGGTTTATCTGGAACACTTTTCTGACCACCCGCTGGATTATATCAACGAATTCTACACCGCTGAAAAAGTTCGCATCGACAGCTGTCCTCATTGTCATTCGTGCAGGCGGCTTCATCTTCATGGTATCTATCACCGGCATGTGATCTGGTATGAGGATGTCTTCGCCATTCCGGTCCAACGCCATTACTGTATTCATTGCGGCAAGACAGTGAGTATTCTGCCTTCTTTTTGCCATCCCGGGTTTCAGCTGGCCCTTCCATTTCTGCTGGAACTGCTTTGGGCCTTTTTAAACAGGATTCCTTCAGCCTGCGCTTTAGCGCATCAGCATCGGCACTTTATCACCCGGCGTTTCCTTTTTTGTCTGAACCGGCTGATTGAGTATTTTCGCATCTGTCATGATCCTTTAATCGTCTTTCCTGATTTTGGGCATAAAAAAGCCATAAAGCTTCTTGAAATGGTCTACTCGGTGGGGAAGCCCCACATCTTCGGCAAAAGATATCACGATCATTTTAAGATAGGATTTATGGCACTTTAATTGTACCATCCTTCCCTATTTTTTTGAAGAACTATTTGTCCCACAGAGCTTTTGCTTTGCCTTTTATCGATTGATCCGTTATTCTCTGATTATCTGGTTTTATGGATCCTTAAAACCTCAACTCATTAAAATCGGAGGTTTTTACAATGACTGAAAAAGACAAAGAATTGATTGCTTTATTTCGCTATGGCCTGATTGCGCCGTTACTTACGGATACCATCACGAACCACACGGCTTATCTGGATGAGGTCAGTGCCAAAACCCATGATGTCCCGCATTATGGCATCCGCACCTACAACCGTAAAACCCTGCTGGAATGGCACCGTTTGTACCGGCGCCATGGTTTTGATGCGCTTAAGCCCAAGGTTCGGACGGACAAGGGTTCGTCCCGGGCGTTACCGGCAGAATCGGCCAGACTACTCCTTACGCTGCGAACGGAAAACATCCATTTATCAGTGAAGTTGTTCCATGAGTGGCTCATTCATGAAGGCCACTTCACCAGCTCTGACTGTTCCTATTCGACGGTGTATCGGCTGCTCAAAAAACATCAACTGTTAAAGCCATCCCAGGCGGATACATCTGACCGCCGCCGGTTTGCCCATATTGATATCAACACCCTATGGCAGACCGATGTTTCCCATGGCCCGTATCTGACTCTTAACGGTAAAAAACGCAAAACCTATCTGATCGCTTTTATCGATGATGCTTCCCGGCGGATTACCGGGGCTCAGTTCATGCTGGCTGAGAAGAATGAAGATCTCCTTCATGTCCTTAAATCGGCTTTACTTACCTGTGGTAAGCCCACCATGCTTTATGCGGATAATGGCAAGATTTTCCGTTCCCACCAACTGAATACTTCCTGTGCCACCCTGGGTATTGCCTTGGTCAACACCAAGCCTTATGATCCCAAAAGCAAGGGCAAAATCGAGCGCTTTTTCAAAACCGTCCGCAGCCGTTTCTATCCACTTTTGACGGATGCTGACTTGATGGATCTGGAGGTCCTCAACCAACGCTTTGAGGCCTGGCTGGCTCGGGATTATCATCATAAGGTTCATTCGAGTCTCAATGAAGCGCCGATGGTCTTTTATATGCGGGGGAGTGACCGGATTAAGCATTTCTCTGATCCCCGAATTATTGATGAAGCCTTTCTGATCCGGGTGACCAGAAAGGTCAAGTCGGATGCCACCATTTCGCTGCACAACGCCCTTTTCGAAGCGTCGCCGATGTTTATTGGTAAGAGCGTGGATATCCGTTATCCCAATGAATATCCGGATGAAATCTATATTTATGAAAACAGTGTCCGGATTCTTACCTGCAAAAAAGTCATCATGACGGACAACGCCATTGCCAAACGCAATAACAATGCTATCAGCTACAGCGCGTTAGGCGGTGTTCCTCATGTATAAATCATTTTTCGGGTTCCAGCAGGCGCCCTTTGACAAGGGCATTGATTCATCGATGCTCTTTCAATCTGAAGCTTACAAGGAAGTTTTAGCCCGACTGGATTATCTCAAAACCACCCGCGGTTTTGGTCTGATTACTGGGGACCCCGGGGTTGGTAAAACATCGACCCTGCGGGTCTTTGCCGACAGTTTGAATCCGTCGTTATATAAGGTCATGTATTTCCCGATGTCTTCCGGGACAACCATGGATTTTTACCGGGGTCTGGCGTTTTCGCTTGGGGAACAGCCAAAATTTCGAAAAGTGGAGCTGTTTTTTCAGATTCAGAACGCCATTACGGATCTTTATGATAAACGCCGCATCACGCCGGTCTTTATCCTGGATGAGATGCAGTCGGCTTCAGCCCAGTTTTTTCACGATCTGAGCATCATTTTTAACTTTGACATGGATAAACGTAATCCTTTTATTCTGATTCTCACCGGTTTACCGACGCTGGCCAACCGACTGGCCTTAAACCAGAACCGGTCGCTTGATCAGCGGCTGGTGACCCGGTTTCATTTCTCGCCGCTTACACCGGATGAGGTTCGGGATTATATCAAACACCGGTTTAAGCATGCCGGTGTTTCACGGAATCTGATCAACGAGAATGCTTATGAAGCCATTTCATCATCCACTGGTGGTTATCCGCGATTAGTCGGTAATCTGGTTACCCAGTGTCTGATTCTTGCCTTTCAAAAACAAACAGATCTTATTGATGAAGAGATTGTTTTTGCCGCTTCTGCGGATGCTGGGATTTAACGCCTGACGGCGTTATTTCCCTTTTTTTCTGGAGAAATAAAGCGTGATTATGTGATTAAAAAACTGAAACACACTTTTTAACCCGCCATTATTTTCACAGTCTTTCGAACATTTCGATCCGTTTTATTGTGATTAAACCAGTCCGAAATAATGTGAAAATTTACACCGTCACGCTGATTAATTTTTGTCCTGAACAACATATCTGAGAATAATTCACTAAGTTCTTCATCAACGTGGCTACCATTCTGAATTTCCAATTCACTCAAATCAACCATTTTTAAAATCGATTCTGGCAGGTAGTTTTCAATGAAATCTCTGGTCACTAAGGGATTCGAGAATGTATCTTTGAAAAACTTGTCATGGGGATTCTGAGCTTTTGTCTTAGTCTTTTTCATTCGTTCACCTTCTTAGATATTGATATAATTATAACCGATTCACCTTTAAAATGCTATCAAAATTGATAGATGGACTGATTGGAGAATACAAATTCTTCAGTGAGTTTGGATAGAGAGAAACTGGTGCAACCGATTGGAAACTGACAAAAGCTGCAAACCGGAGCCACCTGCCAAATCTTTTCCAGACAGATTCCTCCATATTTTCCAGCCACTTCAAAAAAGAAAAGACGACCCGAGTCCCGAAGGGAACCCGAATCGTCTCTTTTCTCTGTTTCTACACCGTATATCTATTCTTGCTGATTTTTTTTAGCAAGCTTCACTCTTTTCGAATAAAAACTCAGGGTCAAGATCCGCTTGATTGCACCATTCAATGCTGTCAAAACTAACGCGTATAGTCTTGAATTTCTCCTCATCCTTCAATTCTTGAAAAATGCCCTTATCCAAATATGGACTGACATCGACGTCTCTTTTCACCATTTTCAAAAGTTAATAGTAACTTATAGTCCTTTAAAGGTTCTACATTGATAACTGCTAAATACATCATTCGACCTCCTATTTTAATGGATCAATTTTATATGGTAGCTCACTATTCATTGCCAGCATCCAGTCTGCAAGTAGTTCTTCCTGTCTTAACCGTATGTCACCGTATGTCGCGTAGGCACCGTATGTCGTATGTCGCGTATGTCGCGTATGTCGTCAGGCACCGTTTGAGGCACCGTTAGATTAGATACCAAGAAACCTCTTAGCGTCTTCAATATTTTTAAAGTTCTCAATATTGATATTGAATATCTGCAACATCTTAAGATCCAATGTAGCGATCTTTTCTTGACACTCAGTCGGAAGAACTCCAAATTTCATTGCTAAACGCTCAATTGCCAAATCAAATAAGCTCTCTTTTTTTGCTTCATATCTCTCAATATCTCGCACTTCTTTTCGTCCTTGTTCTCGTAACGATTCAGCTAAAGTCATCGTAACTTCACTCCCCTCTTTGTAAGTATCTTCTAATTGTTCAATGACAAAGTCAAGTTGATCTATGGAAATTCCTGATTCTGCTTTCACAATATAGTTCATGCATATTTTAAAATACTCAGTTCCCTTTTCTTCCTTCTCCAAATCCCGCAGCGCTCTGGCGGCATTGAGAATGGTATCCATAAATTCCAGCCCACTTTTTCTAGGCATATCTCTGAAAAGTGATAATGCAATCGCCAGTTTAACCTTACCTTTGATGTCTCCATCTGAAAACTGGGATAAATCATAGAGCTGATAGCGAAAATCCGGTGTCATTTGTCTGATTTCTTCTGGTAGTGTGTCATAGTCTAAAATCAGATCACTGAGCATCGGCCCAATTCGCCATTGCGATTTTCCATGATAGATCACCATTGGAATCACCACTGGAATGTGAGTGTCATTTTCTTTATTAACTTTCTGATCCCAGATTCGTGCAATGTAAATGAATAGCTGGAGAGCAACCATTCTATCTGAATAACTCTTGTGTTCAAAAAGGAAGTACAGATAACCTTCTCGATGATTAATGGTTGTTTTAAATAACATATCTGAAGAAAACTCTTTGAGCTTCTCATCAATAAAACTATCTTTCTGAATTTCCAATGTCTCCAGATCCACCAGCTTCAAAATCGGTTCAGGCAAATAATTCTGAAGGAAATCGACTGTCACTTCAAGATTAGAGAAAGTGGACTTGAAAAACCTGTCATGAGGTGTTAATAATTTTTCATCCGGTTCAAATTGTTCATTATTTTTATCATTATCGTTCATTCGTTCACCTACTTATATATTTCATATTATAACCGATTCACCTTTAAAATACTATAAAATTGATGCTTGTGCCGTAGTTGTATATGATATTTTAATAGGACCCAAAAGACGACCCGAGTCCCGAAGAACCCGAATCGTCTCTCTGTTTTATTTCTCTGTTTCTCAACCGCCAACTCAATAAGTTAAGTTGAATAAGTTAAGTGACCGGCACCGTTACTCTAAATAAAAACAGAAGATAACCTAATCAATTATCACATGATGATAATGCTATAACACAACTGTAGTTGAGTTATAGCATTTAATTACTCACATCGCTATTGTTTTTTATTGAAATTAATCCTTTTGATAAATAGTATCCTATTAGTACCGGAAAAACATACAATATAACTGGTGAGTAATATAATAAACCTGGTATTGGAAATGAAGAATAAGGATAATAATGGGTTAAAGTTAAAAGTAATGCAATAATTAAACAATGTACATTAATTTTAAAAGTCAATTTTAGATCATTTAAATTTAATATATACAAGAAAACACCGACTGATGCACCTTCAATTGCTCTAATGATCCCTTCATAAAAAAATAATTGATTTTCAGAAGCTGTAAGCTTTCCATTACCAATAACTTCAATGTAAATGATAAGAATAATTATAATCAAATATGGTTTTAATGGTTTTATTTTTTTTAATAAATTCAAAACAAGATCCCCTTTTTCAAAACTCTATTAAGTATTTTCGAAATGCAACAACGAATAAACTTAGTTTAGGAAAACAAGCTTTCTATGTAATGCCTACTGAATAATTACAAATTTTTGATAATATCTATTCCCATTCAATTCCGGCATAAAAAACTGAAAATGGGCATAAAGAACCTTTCTCAGGTTCAAAACAACAATCGACAGTGCAATGGTACTGAGGCCTGTATCAGGCAAACGTGTCCAGATCAGACCCAGACCACATTTGAGTTTGGCAAGACTGAATTTTCGTTCGACTTCGACTCGTTCACAAATATCAACGTATTCCTGTTTTTTATCAATCACTGCGTTTTTCGGTGGGCGACCGAGTGCCGGACCTGATTGACAGGCACCGTTTGTTCTGGCACCGTTTATCCGTTTATCCAATCAGAGTGCCAGATATTTTCGCACATCATCAAGACTGGTGAAATCATCAATCTGGTAATTCAACATTTCCAGAGAGTTCAGATCAAGGGTATTGATTTTCTCCCGATACTCTGAAGACATGATCCCAAATTTTTTGGTCAGTCGGTTGATTGCAAAACCAATAGCCATTTCACTTTTTCCTTTTTCAATACCTTTTTCAATACCTTCTTCAAAACCTTCTTCTCTTAAAACTTCAGCCAATGTCATGGTTACTTCACTCCCTTTCTTGTAGGTTACTTCCAATTGCTTAATCACGGTATTCAATTGCTCCCTTGAAAGCCTTGGGCCGGATGTCAGAATGTAGCGCATACAGGTTTCAAAATACTGAAGACCTGTTTCCTTTTCTTCCAGTTCTGCTAAAGCTCTGGCAGCCTTAAAAATCGTTTCAAGAAATTCCTCACCGCTTTTTTTGAAAATATCTCTGGCAACGGACAATGCAATCATCAGTTCTGCCTTCCCCTTGATATCTTCATCCGAAAACTGTGATAAATCATAGAGCTGGTAGCGGTAATTCGGTATCATTTGTTTGACTTCTTCCGGCAACGAGTCAAAATTCAGGATCAGATCACTGAACATGGGACTTATTTTCCATTTCTTTTCCCCATGACAAATCACCATTGGGACAATCACCGGAATATGCGTATGGTTTTCCTTGTTGACCTTCTGATTCCAGATACGAACCATGTAAGTCAGTAACTGTAAGGCAACCATTCGATCCGGATAACTCTTGTGTTCAAACAGAAAATAGAGATAGCCATCCCGCTGATTGATTTTTGTCCTGAACAACATATCTGAAAAGACCTCACTGAGTTCTTCATCCACGTGGCTGCCATTCTGAATCTCCAGTTCGTTCAAATCAACCAGTTTTAAAATCGGTTACGGCAGATAATTCTCAACAAAATCTCTGACCACTAACGGATTTGAAAATGTATCCTTAAAAAACTTATCATGGGGATTCTGTACTTTTTTCTCAGTCACTTTCATTCGTTCACCTTCTTTGCTATTGTCTTCATTATAATCGATCTCACTTTAAAATGCTATTAAATTTGAATTGGACAAAAATTCCAACTAGATTCCCATCTTTTTTCTCTCTGAAATGCCGACAGTCGCGACAGTCCCGACAAAACTCCCTAAATCCTGCCAGGACTGTGGATATTACGGGGTGGCGGTAAATCAGCGGAATACTCACAATGGTCATTTTACTGTTTGACTGTTCTTCGAAACGCTCTTCCCATAGCTGTCTTTTTGACTCGTCCATTATATCTAAACCTCCTGAACCTCTTTTCAGGTTAGTTTACACTAATTGGATCGGTTTTTCACTACGCCATCTTTTGAATCACTTACACATTTTAGTTGCTATTCTGGGGGAGTTGATCAATAAAGTTTGTTGTGAGATTAGAGCGAGCATATTTATTCGTGTTATTGTATAGATTTACAGGTGCCTGCGTTTTTCGGAGGTTTCACAGGCACCGTTACATTTAGCGCTTAAATACAAAGTGCCACACAAAAAAGAAAAGACAACCCGAGTCCCGTAGAACCCGAATCGTCTCTCTGTTTATTTCTCTGTTTCTCAACCACCAACTCAATAAGTTAAGTTGAATAAGTTAAGTGACAGGCACCGTACATCCGTACATCTGGCACCGTTACTAAAGTGACAGGCACCGTTAAACTAAAGGTTTTTGTTTAAATGCACTACCTTTTTTAAATGTTTTAAAACGAATATTCCGGGGGGATTTTTCTTCAATTGGCACAATGGCCAGGGTTTTTCCAAGTGGTCTTAGTATTTTCAAGATAGTCATTAACTGAGGATCAGTAGTTCCTTTTTCCATTCGGGCAATGACTGGTTGTTTAACGCCACTTGCTTCTTCCAATTGCTTTTGTGTGATTCCCTGATCATTTCTGGCACGAATTAATTCGCTTATTAATGCTACTCTCAAATCAGATTCCATTATTTCTTCCGGGGTGAATGTTCTTTTTCGATAGTCTTCCCAACTTTCACCCATTGGGCTTATTTTTTTGTTGCTCATGTCTATTTACTCCTTTCAATAAAATCGTTCATACACCGTTTCGCATGTTCAATCTCACGTTTTGGTGTTTTTTGTGTCTTTTTCATGAAATGGTGAAGTAGAATAAAACGATTTCCATCCCAACCAATAAATAAAATACGGTCTCTTAACGGTCTTAATTCCCAAAGATCCCCTTCTAAATGTTTAACATAGGGTTCACCAGCCCTTGTTCCATTTTCACTCAGCATTTGAATATAGTCTTGTATTTTATTAAATTTTATTCGGCTGTCCTTGTCATTTTTACTTGCAAGCTCATCCAAATAATCTCGTACAGGAACATTCCCACTTTGATCAGTGTAAAAGTTTATCTTATACATTTTGCTTATTAACCTTTCTGTTATGTTCTTATTATAACTCAAGAGTTATAATTTTGCAATGATTTTGGCTATTTAAATTTTCTGACACAACCGAAAACCCTCAAAGTAATAATATGTATTTAAGATGGGGGACACCGATGATTATGGGGAATTCAGAAACGATTCTTTGCCATTTCACTTTTTCTAAAATCGTTTCGTTTTTCGGAGGTTTCACAGGCACCGTTTGTTCTTATCTAATTGCGGTCTGTTTTTCTTCAACATGGACTGAAACCCCCTTGTATCAACGTTTTATATGATTTCTTTATACCCGTTATTGACTATTTTAGTTGCTATTCTGGGTTAGTTGATCAATAAAGTTTGTTGTGACATTAGAGTGAGCATATTTATTCGTGTTATTGTATAGATTTACAGGTGACTTCGTTTTTCGGAGGTTTCACAGGCACCGTTTGACTCCGTTTGACTCCTTACAATTGACGCTTACCCTCCAGATTTTCCAGCCACTTCAAAAAAGAAAAGACGACCCAAGTCCCGAAGAACCCGAATCGTCTCTCTGTTTTATTTCTCTGTTTCTCAACCGCCAACTCAATAAGTTAAGTTGAATAAGTTAAGTGACAGGCACCGTTTGTCTGATATTTCCCCAGGGGTTTTTCAAACCGTTCAATCCAGTCACCATTGGGAGCATAGATTTCGATGTACCCATTATGAAGGTCCTTTACCCCAACCCGCACGCCAACATAGATAAATGGTACCGAATACAGATTTGTTTCAAAAGTAATGAAACAGTCATTCATGACTTTGCGTGTATGCAGCATTTTTTCTATAAAAGGAATCGGATTGATCAGGCTGAGCTGTTCGCGCTTAAATGCTTCATTGGGCTTTTCATGGGTTGTTTTATGAAGCCTTTCGTTACAGATGGTATCGAGCCAGAGCAGGGCCTGTTGATTAAGATCAGCCAGACTTGTGATGGCACGAATCCGTGGCCAGAAATTCCGTCTGATATATTTAACACCATTCTCAACCTTGCCTTTACAGCGGGGATTGTAGGGTCGGCATCTCACCGGCGTAAAATCATGGTGTCGGCAGAAACTAAGGAATTGCTGGTTCCATTTGTTTTCGCCTGTTTCATGGCTGTGCTTCACAACCGTCTTCATATTGTCATATAAAATCGTTTCGGGAAGACCCCCAAAATACTGAAAGGCACGTTCATGACAGCCGATCAGTGTCTCCATTTTCTCATTCTCGGTGAATTCCAGATACGTTTTTCTGGAATGGCCCATGATCATAACAAATGCGTGATATTTGATTTTTCTGCCTTCATCATCCAAAGCGACAAACTCGCCCCAATCCACCTGGGCCTGTTTCCCGGGTGGCGTTTCAAAACGTCGGGTTGCCCGGGTTTGACAGGGTTCCCGATAGTTTTTCATAAACACCCGGAGGATGGTCATTTTTCCCGTGTATCCCATCAATACAATTTCATCAAATATTACAGTCGCATTCAGGCAGCCTTCATTCATTCGTGAACGGATATAATCTTTATAATCATCCAACTTACTTTTTACCAATGGTCTCGGTTTATAAGTAGGAATATCCTGTGCTTTTACCCACTTACTGACTGTTTTTCTGTCCAGATCACAGATTTCTGCAATCTGTGTCGTTGACAATCCTTTACTTTTCAGATCCTTGATCATAAAAAATCCCTCTCTTTCAATCATTTATCATACCTCCTTTTAAAAAGGAGCGTACGCTTATTTTGAGGAATTTTCAACCGTTTTATATGAGCATTTTATCACCGTTTCTTACAGCCAATGAAAGAACTGGTTTAGGTGGTCATTTTTGAACGTGAATTGCTGGTCATTTTTAATTGTAAATCAATACCTACGGTAGCTGGGGTGAGGTATTCGGGAACAACGTCGTTGCCACAGCCATCCTGGATCGTCTACTACATCACTCCACAACCATCAATATCAAAGGTGATAGCTTTCGTATCCGGGAAAAGAAAAAAGCTGGTTTTTATGACACCAGCAAGTTTGACGGTAAGCGCTTAAATACAAAGTGCCACACAAAAAAGAAAAGACGACCCGAGTCCCGTAGAACCCGAATCGTCTCTCTGTTTTATTTCTCTGTTTCTCAACCGCCAACTCAATAAGTTAAGTTGAATAAGTTAAGTGACAGGCACCGTATGTCTATTATTGAGCTGTTACTCCAAATGAAGCAGAAGCTCCACCAACGCTTGATACTGTAGTCGTAAAGCTATCACCAGCTGCAATATTACCAACTGAAATAGTATCCGTACCGTTTCCTGTGATTGTCAAAACAGAAGAATCATCGGCATCAACAATATTAGAAAGAGTATAGTACAATGCTGCTGTACTACCATCAGCAAATGTAGCTACACCAGTACTAGTGAAATCTAATACTTCGCCATAACTATCTTCTGACTCAGCACCATCTAAAGTAGCCTCAATCTCTGTAGTTCCAAAAGTCCAAGGTGTAGTTAAATCATAACCACCACTTACTACTGGACTCTTGAATACAATACTTGCTACAGTAGGAGCAACTTTAGAAATAGTTAATGTCTGTGTCAGAACATCCCCTGTATTATTAATTGTTACAATCAAGTTTGCGCTTGCTTCTGTTACGGTCGTATCCGCATAAGTAATAGTCGAAGCAGTTGCACCATTTGGAGCAACACTTAAACCAACACTATTTGAATTATCCGTATCAGTTAAAGTCTGACCAGTAACATTTACGTTATATTCAGAAGTTGGCAATAAAACTTTCGTTCCATTTGACATTACACCGTATACTTTTACATCTTCTTGATATGGCGTAGTACCGGAAGCTAGTGAAGAATTTGAAACGTCATAAATTGTTTCGACTGTTCCTAGTTCGTAAGAAGCAAATTCAGACTGCTGTGCAATTCTTACTATAGTTGCATATTCACTGTCTGTTACATCAACTACTGCTGGTATGGTTAAAGTAGCATCCCATGTCTGGATTGTAAATGTTACTTCTGTTGAACCTTTGGCAACACCGGCAAATGTAACAGGTGCTGAAGAAGTTAATTCATCAGTTGCTCCACCACCAATAGTTGCTATAGCAGTATCATCCACATCAATTTTGACTGAATACTCACCTGTTGTTGTAGGTGTGGCATCCATATCAATATCGTCATTATCCATTACTCGTTCAAATTGATCAACAAAGACAAGATTGTCTGTTGAAATAGCAACTGAGTTAGTTGGAACTGTATTAAGATCAAGATCCGTAGTTCCAGCGATCGTAGTTGGTACTGCAGCTTCTTCAATATTTACTGAAAGTGTTGTAGTGTTATATGTTTCAGTAAGAATACTTATCGTCGCTTTGCCACCATCATTATTAGTGTCAGCAACACCGGTTAAGTGAAGAATACACTCTGTAACGCCTGTTGCTGCATTTTTCTTGAAGTATAAAGTCTTAGTACCACCAGTTAAATCAGAAGACAGCACTACATTTCTTGTCATAGCATTTAGCAATGTTGTACTTGTAACAGCGTCACCGTTTTGATCATAAGCTTCAAATGGGATTACTGTATCTTCATTTACAACCGCTAGAGCTGGTGCTTCCAACACGATTGTATCAACTTTTTGTGCAGCTGCAACAGTCTGAGTTGAAGTTGCCATTGCGCCATTGTACAATGAAATTGCACGAATAGTCGTTGTACCTTCAGTCATAGATGTAGTATCTAATGCTAAAACAGTAGTATCTACACCATCAATTTCAACTGTATCGAACGTACTAGCACCTGTTTGAACAGCTAAAACTGTAGTGTCTGTTGATGTTACTACTAAGCTTCCAGCTGAAACAAATCCATCTAAATCTGTTTCAGTCATTGTGTTACCATATTGATCAGTTGCACTCACAACAATATAGAATGGTTCACCTTGGTTATCCTGAGATAGAGCTAAACCTTCTTCGTTGTACAATTCGCCAAGTGAAATTTCGGATACACCGGCTTGATCAGATGCTGTAAGTGTTTTGCTTCCTACAACGCCTGTATCAGCATGAACGATTGTTAGTTTTGTAGTATCACCGCTTGTTAAAGTGCCTTTAGCAATAGATGCTGCACCAGTTGCTGGTGTTAACGTAACTGCGCCTGCACCACTTGAAGCATTCGCTGTTAAATCACTTGCAGAAACTTTTGTAGTAATATCTTCATCGTATTGATTGTACACTTTATACGATGTCAACAGATTATTACCAGCGGCATCAAAGGCTGCATAATCTGATGGTATTTCAATTTTTGCTACAGCTTCTGTTTCTGTTTCAACTGATGCCGTTAAATCTTCTTCTTCAATACCTGCAACACTCACGGTATAAGTACCCTCTCCAATTTTTGATGCTATAGTAAGAGTAGCAATGGTAGCATCATCATTCCAAGTTACTGAAGAAATTGAAATGTTTGTAGAAGTACCTTTGACCAAAGAGAAGGTTGCTGAGTCAACTGCCTTATTGAATTCTACAGCAAATGTTTTTGTAGTTGTAGCTGTGAAGCTAGTAATATTTCTAGCTTCTACAAGCCCATCAATCGCAGCTTGAATAGCCGCTGTCGCTGCATCAACTTCAGCCTGAGTATTATCTTCAGTTACAACATTATCTGTTAATGCTGTTTGAAGAGCTGCCCAGCTTTCAGCGGTGTAATCAGCTTCTGTCAGAGCTGCAGCTGCTGCTACTGCTGCGTTATAAGCAGTTAAATCAGCTTTAGTCTGTACGATTTTAATCTCAAGAGCTTCTAATCGTAAGCCAGAACCAGTGGTTCCTAACTGAGCGCCATCAGTATACCATTCGGTATCGCCAACGTTTTGAACATGACCGCGGTACTCTACTGAGTAACCTTGAGCGATATTGCCTTCGTCATCCACTAATGAAATCTGAATCGCTTCGATTCTCAGGCCTTCGCCTTCAGTTCCTGCCATTGCACCGTCATTTACAAAGCCCATCCAGCCTTTGTTTTGAACGTGTACCTGGTATTTAATGTGAAGTCCGGCTGGAGCATCTTCTGCTAATTTAATCCAGAATGCTTCCAATCTCAGGCCTTCGCCTACTGTTCCTAATTGGTCAGGTCCTTGAATCCAAGTACCATCCAATGGAAAGTCACCTTTGTTCTGTACGTGTCCACGGTATTCAACGCCTACATCTGATACGTCTGATGTTTGTGCGCCGAAAAGTCCTATAAACGATTCCCAAGCCGATGGTTGTTCATTGGCTGCGAAAACGCTTGAGGAGAATACCATGGAAAGCATCATCAATACTGATAAAATGCTAACTGTAATCTTCTTCATACTTTGTTTCCTCCGTTGTTAAATTTTGGGTTTTTTATCCGGAAGTTCCAGCAATAACTTTTACATTAATCGCCTAGAAATTCCAGAGCTTAATCTTGCTCCATATTTGTGTTCTGGATTTACCTCTTTACTGTCCCTCTTTCCTCCTTCCTAAATTTTAGCTAGCGAACCATCATTGCTACAAAAATAGCTGGTTGGCCAATACAGTGAAACGGTAAACCGAGAAAGAGCGTTCTTGTATGATTTTACACCTTCTTATGATGTTTTGCAATAAATATCGTTGTCATTTCAAATAAAAATCGGGATTTTAACATTTTCAAAATCCAAAAAACTGGTTTTGTCTCACATCGCTTACAAATTCTAGTCTTTCAGCTTGACAATGTGTCCAAAGCTTTCAATTTTGACCAAACCAACTGCCGATTTTCGGATAAATACGGTGAATCGTAATGGTGATGATGACAGTGATCAGCTCCCTTCTATAATCGTGCTTACTATTAGTACTTACCACTGATACACGTTTTCAAACATAATTTCTATAATTCTTTGTTACAATTGATTAACGTTTGAAGTAGCAGTTTTATTGCATGGGATTTTATTTTTTTTATTTTTTGCACATGGGGGCAGTTTACTTTTGCGGGCGATTGATAATCGCCCCTACGAACTATAATCACCCCTACGATAATCGCCCCTACGAACTTGGCTCGACCATGACACAAATGTTATATCTTATTAACCTATACCGAGTGGTTCGGCTATGACACGGGGACATTTTGCCTTTCATCCCTAGCGGGCGATCACTGATCGCCCTACGTTAAATCTTTAATTGAACATATATCTGTAGCTCGGCCATTAAATGGAGACATTTCATAGCCGAGCTTCTAGCTTAATGGTTCTTCTGGGACTTTTTCGGTTTCTTCTATGACTTCTTCCGGTTCGGTGGGTTTGGTTTCGCTTAACGGGGTTTTCTCCTCGTCCACGGCTTCGGTTTCTTTTTCGGTTACTTTTTCAGTTTCTTTTTCGGCTTCGACCGGTTCGACCGGGAGGGTCGGTGAAACGGTGGTGGCAGCCGGGGTTTTATTAACGGCTGGATCAACGATCTCCTCGGTTTGATCGTTTGGTTGTGTTATTTCCGGCTCTGCTTCTGGTGTCACTGCCGGGGTTTCTTCGTCCGGGGTGGTGGGTTTGTCTTTGGTTTCTTTTTTTGACCCGTCACTCTTGATCACCTTGGTCAGATCGACTGATTTTTCTTTGGAAACTTCCAGTAAATCCGTCAGCGACATCGCCGCCAGGGCATCCATGGTCAGGGAACTGTCAGCCATAACCAGTTCTTTCATGACATTGAGTTTACCGGTGGAAACACTGTATTGTTCGGCCTCAGTAAGGGTTTGACTATCAGTAATAACGGTTTGCCTGACCACGGTGGCGTTAATGTCTTCGGCGGTGGCACTGTCTTTTATCACCTGATTAAGCGATACAGCCAGATCATCCGCTTTAGCGGTGCTCTGATTTTCGACACTCACCATGACCACGCTTTTGCTTTCATCCAGGTAGCCGTTTTTTATCATCGTGGTGATAATCACCCCGACGGAGTCTTCCAGGTTGGTCTGATTGAGGTGTTCCTCATCCAGCAGCGCCTGAACATTCTGGTCAAAAGCTTTCACCGCTAAGATCTGTTTGTGCTTGTTGGTCACAATTTCGACACTCTGGTTGGCGTCCAGAGCAATGATGCTTTCTGGCGATTTAAACTCTCCAAACCAGGTGGTTATACAAATCAAGATCACCAGAGCTCCGGCGAAGGCCATGGATAAGGGCTTTACGGCCAGCCGTATCCGTCCATTTCGCTGGGTTGCGGGCGCCACTTGCCGGGTGATGATGTCGTGCTCAGTCATTTTGAGTACCGGCATGGCGGCCAGCTTTTCAAAATCCAGAGTTGGGGCCTGGCTAATTGCGCGTTTTAGAGACGCTTCTATATTTAGTTTTTGATGATGGCTCATTAGATCACCTCCTGTTCGATGAGATATTTTTTCAATTTTTTTAAGCCGCGATGATATTTTGATAAAACGGTTGATAACTTCATCTCCAGGCTTTTGGCAATTTCGCGGTGGGTAAACCCGGAAATGGCGTGTAAAAGAATAATTTCGGTTTCTTCACTACTGAGAATTTTTAGTGCAGTTTGAAGCACCAGTCGGTCTTCGGCATCGCTGACATAGGAAAAATTCAGATCGTTTTCCATATCGGTCAATGTGATGCTATCATTTTTCTGTTTATTGCGGATTTTGCTGACGGACAGATTCCGGGCGATGGTAAAGACCCAGGCCATTGGTTTACCCATGGGCTTATAAAGATGGGCGGCCGCCCTAATCTTTAGATAGGTGTCCTGGACGACATCCAGGGCATCGTCATGGTTTTTTAAGGTTGACAACACAAAGGCATAGACGGTTCGTTCCGTCTGGCGGTAAAATTCTTCGAAAGCGACCATATCACCTGCGGCAATCCGGGTGAAAATGGCTTCATCGATATTTATTTTTTTTTCGTATTGTGTGTTTTCTGTGTTATCCGTTACCACCATTGCAAGGAATAGTTTCATCAGGTATAACCCCCAACATTATATTAACGTTTTTTTCTCACGTTTTATTGCATTGCTTTTTAAAATTAATTTTAACGTACTGCCTATTATCAGCTAAAAAGTGAAAAAAGGCAAGATGTGGCGTGGTGTGTGCCAAACTTTTTTTTGTTGCGTCACTTCTTCGGGCTGGTTTCTTTCTCATCTATAAGTTATATTAAAGAATTTTGCAAATCAAACTGGCAATTTCCCGGTTGCGGGCGATGGTCTGACCCCTTGGTCATCACAGATCTTTAAATCTTTAATTTATAGTATAACACAGGTCGATTAAGAATTTGTAGTCTTATGGTTATTTAAGGAAGGTTTTTAAAAACCGCCGATGCCTGTTATCGCTGTTGTTTATACTGCGGTACCCGGGTGAATTTTTATCTCAGGGGTGCCAAGGTTTATAGGTGACTTTTTTTAGTTCACATGATAGAATGTATTTATTATGGGAATATAGAAATTAACCGTTTCAAATGCACACGATAACAGGCTTTGTTTGGTGATGTCTTGGGGATGATTTTTTATGAAGGAGTATTATAATGGAAAAAAAGTTAAGCTACACCGTCGATGAACTCATTGATTTAAATGTCTTGCAGCAGTTTCAGGACAGTTTTGCCAAGGCCCTGGGGATGGCCAGCGTTTCGGTGGATAATGTCAAAGGGACGATTACCGAACCCAGCAATTTTACTGATTTTTGTATGAAATACACCCGTGGCTCCACTGAGGGGAACAAGCGCTGTGTTGCCTGTGATATTGAAGGCGGTAAAAAATCCGGGAATACCGGCAAGCCGGCGGTTTATTCCTGCCATGCCGGACTGGTCGATTTTGCGGCGCCCATTATGGTGGATGGTCAGCAGATTGGTGCAATCCTCGGCGGTCAGGTGCTGGATGCGCCCCCCGACGAAGATAAGTTTCGCCGGATCGCCCGGGAAATTGGTGTCGATGAAGATGAATACATTGCGGCCCTGCGAAAAATCACCATTGTTCCGCGGGAAAAAATTAATGCTGCCGCCGATATGCTTTATGTCTTTGCCAATTCTATTTCTAAAATGGGCCATCACAACCGCTTACTGGTTGATGAAACCGAAAAATTCCAGGTTATTTCTGAAGATATGTTTGAAAACATCCGCTCAGTAACGGATGTGGTTAATAATTTTTCAACCCAGATTGAGTCGCTGATTAAAGCATCGGACGAACTACTGGAATCTTCGACAATTTCCAAGAATAAGGTAAAAGAAACCGATTCAATTCTTAAATTTATTCGCGATGTTGCCACCCAAACCAATCTGCTGGGACTAAACGCCGCCATCGAGGCCACCCGGGCCGGTGAATTTGGCCGGGGCTTTAACGTTGTCGCCGATGAGGTCCGAAAACTGGCCGTCATGAGTGTGGATTCTGCTAAGAAGATTGAAACCATTCTTGACAGCATTGTTCTGAGTATGAACTCGGTGGAATCCCAGGCATCTAAGTCCTTCAAGATCATCAGCGAACATCAGGCAGCGATGGGCGAAATTAATGAAAAACTGACTATGCTTAATCAGATCTCGGATAAGCTCAAGGTTGAGATTAAGAATTTGCAGGATAATTTATACTAGGATTAATTGGCGGGGCAGCCCGCCTTTTTTGCTTTTTTGGCATCTTTTTTTGTTGGCTTCCATTATATTGGTGTGACACTCTTGTCACACCATTTTTATTTTAGAAAGGAGGTAAAAACGAGATGAAGACGATTTTAACGGTGTTGCCACGGTGTTTTGCTGTTTTGGGATCGGTTATCGGGTTTCTTTTGGGCGGGTTTGACGGGTATTTATATACACTGCTGGGTCTGATTTTAATTGATTATCTGACTGGGCTGGCGCTGGCAGCGGTAAAGCGGCAGGTGTCGAGCCAAATTGGTTTTGTCGGGATTATGAAAAAGATGCTTATTCTGGTGATGGTGGCCCTGGGTCACCTACTCGATGTTAACCTGCTGGGTGGCGGTGCTGCCCTGCGAACGGCGGTTATTTTCTTTTATGCGGCTAATGAAGGGATCAGCATTACCGAAAATCTGGCGGCACTGGGGTTCCCGATGCCACAGCAGTTAAAACAGGTGCTTAAGCAATTGAGCGAGGATTGATTTACCGAGGGGGCCGGGGCGTATACGAAGGCGAGGGGCCCGGGCATGACACGGGGACATTTCATGCCCTACCTGAACTGTAAAAATTCTTGTGGCACCTTTTTGCTGGTTGTTCCATTTATCAGTATACCAGATGAAAGGAGGTACACATAATGCCAGTAACAACAGATTTTATCAGTAACAAGCTGCAGGTTCGCTCGAACCATGGGATGGTGGATGGTAAGGAAGTGATTAAGTCACGGACTTATTCCAACCTGAAAGAAACAGCCGTCGATGATGATCTTTATGCTGTCGCCGAAGCACTTGCAGATCTGCAGGTTCCGGCCATGGAAGAAGTACTCAAAATTGAGACGAGTCTCTTGATTCCAGGTGTCTAAGACACTTAAAAAATATTAGTAAAGGAGGTAAAAAAATATGGCAGAAATTAAAGCTACAATGGTCTTTGCCCGGGCTGACGGTAAAAACGCCACCATTTCAGTGCCGGATGCTGATCCGGCGGTGACCGAGACCCAAATGAACGCGACAATGGATGCAATCCTGACCCGCAATGTGTTTGCACCAGATCATAGTGAACTGGTCAAAAAAGTCAGCGGAAAGCTGATTAGCACCACCACGAATGATTTTGAGATGACGGTATAAAGGATAAAGCGGGGGTGACCCCGCTTTTTTTATCGTTTTTTACCAAGTGGCCGGCCATGACACGGGGACATTTCGCCTTTGTTCCCTATCGGGCGGACAGGCGTAATGTCCCCATTTCATCCCCTTCCGCTCCCTCAGTCATCGCCTACCTTGTGCCTAGCCAAACATTTGTTCTTTTTTGGGTTGATAATTGATCAGGAATGCGTTATACTACTTATAGAACATACGTTCGTTTTATTGAAAGAGGTGACAATGTGGATAATAATGAAATGATTCTTTTGGTTCGGGGCGCCAAAAAAAGGGATACGGAATGCCAATTGGCTTTAATTGAAGGCTTCAGGCCTTTGATGCTGTCGATGATTCGACGTTATATTTATGAAGTGGATGCGGTTGATGATTATTTAAGTGAAGGGGCTATTGTGCTGCTAAACGCGGTGGAAACCTTTAATGAAGATCTGGGGGTTCCTTTTTCCGGCTATTTGAAAAAAGAATTGTTTTATTATTTTGTCAATGTCGCCAAGGTTCATCAGAATTTCTACACCCTTGATGGTGGGATCTCCGAGGGCGAAAGCTTTTCGCTGCTCGATACCCTTGCTGATCCCACTGATATCGAGGGTGATTATATCCGGGCCGAGGACTTCGCTGCCTTGAAGCGGTATCTGCCTCAGCTTAGAGAGCGACAACGCTGGATTATTGAGGAGCACTATTTTAAAAAACGCAGCTTTCGGGAGATTGCAGCGCATATTGGGGTCAGTGCTAACAGCCTGGTCAAACTCCATCGCCGCGCGATTGCTGATTTGCGGACATATTTTGGAATGAATCTGGTTAATTGAAAAAAAGGCCAGACAGACGAATTGAGATTCGGCTGTCTGGCCCTTTTTGCGTGGGTTGGTTTCTTTGGACTGTAGGGGCGAGTATTACCGGCCCGGTGACGTTGGTACGGGCGATTAATAATCGCCCCTACGGGATGATATGTTACGCTATTGGCGATATGCCTCATGCCCTACTTTTTCAGGTCTTCGGCGATTTGGTTGAGTTTTTTGAGCCGATGATAGACGCCGGATTTTCCGACCGGGGGGTCGAGGCGCTCACCCAGTTCTTTGATGCTGGCGTCGGGGTAGTTCAGGCGCAGTTCGGCGATCTGATAGAGATTACGGGGCAGATTTTTAAGGCCGAACTGATCTTTTATCAACATGATATCGGCGACCTGGTCATAGGAAGCGGCGATCGTTTTATTAAGATTAGCGGTTTCACAATTGACCTGACGGTTGACATCATTGCGCATTTCTTTGACGATCCGAATATTTTCCATTTCCAGCAGTCCGCGATGGGCACCGATAACACTGAGAAAATCGGCGACGCTACTGCCTTCCTTTAAATAAAGCACCCAATGGCCTTTTCTGTGAATGAGGTTTGACTTGATTTCATACTGATCCAGAATTGCTTTAATGCTTTGGAGGTAGGCGCATTGTTCATTCGCGGCAGGACTGCGTTCGCTTTTTTTCTCGATTTTTTTATTCGCCAATGGTGTTTTCTTCCCCACCAGTTCCAGATGGTAGGTTTTCTCAGGATTAGAGACGGACCCCGATCCCAGAAAAGCCCCCCGGATATAGGCTTTTGTCTGACTGGTCTGTTTTCTAAACTTATCCGGCACCTGGTTGGCAAAAAAAGCCTGGCCTTCGGTGTTATAGGTAAGAATCAGGCAATCCTCCAGAATTTTCTTAGCGACGACCGGTTCGTCAAGCACCACCCGATAAGCCCGATGTTCTTTGAACTTTCGGGTTTTTTCTATTTTAATTTTGGGTTTGATCTGATAAAGCTCTTTCACCAGCCGATAGCACCTGGCCGCCACCGAAGGATTTTCGGTCTTGATGCTGATGATCATCGCTCCGGCTCCATCAATGGCAATGGTTGCGACAGCGCCAATAAGCCCCGACAGTTCAGCCAGCTGGCTGGCTCTGGAGCCAAAGGGTATCTTGGAAAGATCTTTTTTTAAGATCGCTGAAAACGTCATGGCTGCTCCTCCTTCATTGTTGGTGGGGGGCGGGCGATTGATAATCGCCCCTACGGGGTCTATTCCCTCGCCCCTATGGGATGATGTTTTATTTTACGTAGGTTTCGAAGATGCGGCGGGCCAGGAGGTCGGCATCGTGACGGACAAACCCGTTCTCCATGACGACGTAGTCATCCAGAATATACTCATATTGTTTGAGGGGATTTTTGATTTCCACCACTGCGGCTTCGCATTTCTTATATTTTTCTTCGATACTTTTAGGCAGATTGCCGGTGTTGGCCACCACATAGTCAAAGAGTCGGCCTTCGGCTTGGTCCAGGTGGGCTTCGATGGCCCGGATATGATCTTCCTGGGTGTAACCGTCAGTTTCACCCGGCTGAGTCATGATATTACAGATGTAAAAACGTCTGGCCCGACTGTCAAAGATCGCTCGGGCAACATCCTTCACCAACAAATTGGGAATCACACTGGTATAAAGACTGCCCGGCCCCAGGACAATCATGTCGGCGTTTTTAATGGCTTCGATGGTTTCTGGCAGCGGGCTGATCTTTGGCTGTTTTAAAAACATTCGGGCAACGGGGCTCTGTTGCTCAAGAGCCGCTTTGGGAATCGACGACTCCCCTTCGATGACGGCTCCGTTTTCCAGGGTCGCCATCAGCACCATTTGAAACAAGGTCACGGGCAACACCTCGCCTTTTATTTGAAGGACATCGGAGGTCCGCCGGACAGCGTCATAAAAATCACTGCTGATCCCATTCATCGCGGCTAGAAAGAGATTGCCAAAGCTCTGGCCTTCCATACAGCCCCCGGGGAAGCGATAATTAAAAAGCTCCTGCATGACGTTTTCGTCGTCGGCCAAAGCCAGAATGCAACTTCTGATGTCACCTGGAGGGAGGATGCCCAGGTCTTCTCGTAGTTTTCCTGATCCGCCACCGTCATCACCAACGGTGACGATGGCGGTAAGATTATTGGTGTATTTTTTAAGTCCCCGGAGAATGACGGATAAACCGGTGCCGCCGCCAATGGCGACGACCTTGGGGTTTCTCACTTTAACAATGTCTTTCAAGGTAAACTCCCTAATGTATTCTTTCATATCCATGAGATCACTTCCTTTTTTTATTACTAATTGGCTTAGCCATGACACGGGGGCGCGACCGATGATGTCATCCCTAAAATTATACCGTGTTGCCCGGATGTGACTATGGGACATTTCACCTTTCACACCCTACCTTAGTGGTCGAGACGGTTTCTTTTGATGTCCCGGTGTTTGAGGGAGGTTTCGTAGCCTTTTTCTTTTAAGGCTTTGTTTAAAAGCCAGGCAAAGGTCACCGAGCGGTGCTGACCGCCGGTGCAGCCGATGGCGATTTCAACGGTATTTTTGGATACCTTAGCAAATTGAGGAATGACAAATGTCATTAACGCTTCCAGTTTGTCGTAAAAGACCTGAGCTTCCCGGAAGGACATCACATAATCTCTAACTAACTGATCTTCACCGGTTAAATTTCTAAGTTCTTTTTTATAGAAGGGATTAGGCAGAAACCGGACATCAAAGACATAATCTGCACCCATGGGGCTGGCATATTTAAAACCAAAGGAGTAGATTTTTACCTTTGGTTTCGAGTTATCCCGATCTGCTTCTGCTACTTTTATGAGCTGTTGCTTTAATTCTCTAACCTTAATATCGGAGGTGTCAATGACTTCGTCGGCTATTTCTCTAAAGTGTTCCAGCCTTATTCGTTCCTGCCGGATCGCTTCAATCAAATTGCTGGTGGAATCCGTCAGGGGATGATCCCGCCGGGTTTCCTGGTAGCGGGCGACCAGTATCTCGTCTCTGGCATCTAAAAAGATCATCCGGATATCATCCTTCGACTGCTTGTATTCAGCCAGGAGGGTATCTTTCCCCTCTAAGAATACATCCCCGCGGACATCGGTGACCAGGGCGATTTTTTCAATTTCGGTGGCTGATTGCTGGCAGAGGTTGATAAAGGTCACCATGAGTTGCGGGGGAATATTGTCCACACAAAAATAGCCCAGATCTTCAAGAATCTGGATGGCCTGGGATTTTCCTGCCCCGGACATGCCGGTGATGATGATGGTTTTCATGGCGCCTCCTTATTCGGCGATGTTGATGATGCGGCTAATTGGGATGCCCGCGGCTTTGATGGTTTGGGGCGTACTTTTCATATCGCCTAAGGCCGCCGTGCTGTGGGCGTCGCTATTGATGGCAAAGTCGACCGGATATTTCATGGCGACTTTTATTTCGTCGACGTTTAAATGATCATGTCTGGGATTGATCTCCAGAATTACGCCGTGTTTGGCGGCAGCTTTTGCTACCGGTTCAATATTAATCGGCATTTTATCACCAGGATGGGTAATTAGCTTGATCTTGTAGCGCTCCATCATTTTGATATAAGTCCGGGTGTTCATCCCGACCACCCGTTTCCGTAAAAATGGCAGCACCCGGGCTGCATAATTGGGGATCGCAAATACAAAAATATCTTTGATACTGGCTGGAATATAACCATAGTGGTATCCGGCTGAGATCCAGTCGCAATGTTTCTTTTCTTCGTCACCAATATCAATACTACCATCCGCTCCAGTTATGTTGGATTCGACCGACAGGTAGATATCAATGTCGTCGTATTTTTGATTGAGGGCATCAATTTCAGCCCGCATTTTGGCAAAGTTCTCTTTTTTTACGCCAAACAGGGGATGACTTCGGCCATGGTCGGAAATCGTGATCGCTTTCAGACCGATTTTTCGTCCCTGCTCCACCATCTCAGCAATGGTATTTTTACCATGGCTATAGGTTGTATGGGTGTGCATATCATGTACTATTTTCATGAATTTACTCGTCGTTACCGATGACGATGACTTCCGTTTTTAGTTCAACGCCAAATTTTTCTTTGACTCCGGCTTGAATGGCACCGATGAGGTTTAAAATATCAGCGGCGCTGGCACCGCCTTTGTTGATGACAAAACCGCTGTGTTTTTCGGACACCTGGGCGCCGCCGAGGGTATAACCTCTAAACCCGGCATCTTGAACCAGTTTACCGGCATAGTAACCTTCCGGTCGGCGGAAGGTGCTGCCGGCACTGGGGTATTCCAGCGGCTGTTTGGTCTCTCTTTGGGTGTTTAAATCGAGCATTCTTTCTTCAATGGCTTGATAATCGCCGTTTTTAAGCGCAAGTTCCACACTGACCAGAACCCAGTGGTGCTGCTGGAGAATGCTTGTGCGGTAGGCAAAATTACATTGATCGCCGGGAATTGATTTTAGACTGCCATCTTCGGTAATAACGGTGATGCTCTTAATGATTCCTTTCATTTCGCCGTCGTAGGCGCCAGCATTCATGGTGACGGCACCTCCCAGACTACCGGGAATACCAGAGGCAAATTCCAGGCCGGTGAGTTTTTCTTTTAGGGCCACCTTGGCCAGATCTTTTAAGCTGATCCCTGGTTCGGCAATCAAGGTTTCGCCGACTTTTTTAACCTGATTAAGTGCTTTGGTATTGATAATAATACCGCTAAAACCCTTATCCCGGACGATCAGGTTACTGCCATTGCCCATAATGTAGACCGGCTTTTCGGACTTTTTGCAGATTTCCAGAACTGCCTTTAATTCTTCTCGGGATTGGGGCATTAAAAAAAGATCTGCCGGACCGCCCACTTGAAAAGAGGTGTGGTTTTTCATGGGTTCATTTTTTTTTATATTTTCGGTTGCCATAATGGCTTTTAGTTTGTTAATTGTATGATTCATTTGATTACTTCCTAACTTTTTGTGCTTAGATTGTGTTCATCATACCATTATTTATTAAGATTCGCCATAAAAAAAGACCCCATACGGGTCTTTTTAAGAATCTTTTATTCTATTCTGCGACGGCGCAGAGGGTAGCGATTAAGACTTTGGCGGCGCCGGCTTCGAGCAGGGTAGCGGCGGTTTCGGTCAGGGTGGCACCGGTGGTGAGAACGTCATCGACTAGCAGGATGGTTTTGTTTTGGATGGCCTTACCGTGTTCCACCGTAAAAGCGCCAGTGAGATTGGAAAGCCGTTGTTCGCGACCCTGTCCAATCTGATGGGGAGTGTCGCGGTTACGGATCAGGATTTGTGTTGCCAGTACCGGGGCTTTAGTCATTGTCTGATTTAACCCTTCTAAAATACCCTGGGCAATCTTTTCGCTCTGGTTATAGCCCCGTTCTTCCCGACGGTTCGGGTGCAGCGGGACCGGGATGAGCAAATCCACCTCGTTAATCCAATGGCATTGGGCCATGACCGCTCCCATTTGACTGCCGACCCAGATGCCCAGGTGGGGACGGTCGCCAAATTTAATGGCAGCAACCAGTTTTTCCCCGCCGTCTTGATAGTTGAGATAGGCATAACCGCCTGAGAAAGGAAGGTTGCGTTTGGCACAGGGAATGCAGACATCCCGATCTGCGGCGAAGATCGGTCGGCCGCATTTGCGACAGGTGGGGTTATTAATGCGCGGCAGATCATCTTCACATTGATGGCACAAAAAGCGATCGGTGACAAAAAGCACCTTACCACAGATCGGGCAGGTGCCGTTTTTGAGGAAAAGGTTGTTTTCGAGGAAGGTCAGAAGGGTTTGTTTTAGGTTCATGGTTACCTCACTGGGTTGCGGGCGATTGATAATCGCCCCTACCGGATGATTTATTATTCATTCGATAAAATGTTACCTCATTGGGTGGTTGATATAATTGATAATACGGTCGCACAGGGCGGTTTGGCGGTTTTGGGATTCGGCCGATTTAATCATTTGGCGAAAGACGTACTGGTTGCCTATTAAGATAAGAAGCTTTTTGGCCCGGGTGACGGCGGTGTAGAGGAGCTTACGGTTTAAAAACAGCGGTGGTCCACCGACGATCGGCATGACCACTACGGGGAACTCGCTGCCCTGACTTTTATGGACCGTCATCGCGTAGGCATGAGTGATTTCGTCCATCTGGTCGAAGTCGTAGGTGACCTGCTTACCATCGTTAAAAAGAATCACAAAGGATTTGTCACGACTGCTGATACTTTCAAGAATGCCGATATCGCCGTTGTAGATCCCTTCCCCTTGTTCCATTGTCAGGGTGTCTTCCCACTTGATCCGATAATTGTTTTTAATCTGCATGACCTTATCCCCGACCCGGTAAATGACCATCCCAAATTCCCGCTGCGCCCGGTCCTCACGCGGGGGATTAAGGACCGCCTGGATTTCGCGGTTGAGGTTAATCACCCCCACCTTGCCATTTTTCATTGGTGAGATGACCTGGATATCATGGATACTGTCAAAGCCCTTGGCCGTTGGTAGCCGGTTTGTAACCAGCTCCAGAATATCACGGAGCAGCTTATCGCCATCGTTTTTATTAAGGAATAAAAAATCGGACTCATTGTTGATGTCTGGCATTTGACCGTGGTTGATTTCATAGGCGTTAACCGAAATCATACTTTCTTCGGATTGACGATAAATGCGCTCCAGGCTCAGCACCTTAATCGCACCGCTTTCGATGATGTCTTTTAAAACATTACCCGGGCCCACCGACGGCAGCTGATCGGCATCTCCCACGAGGATTAGTCGGGTGCCGGGCTGGACGGCCATCAGCAGTGAGTCCATCAGGAGGATATCAATCATCGAGGATTCATCGACGATGATGGCGTCGACATCCAGTTGATTGGTTTCGTCGCGGGAAAAGCTGGGGAAGTCATCATCCTGGCTGTATTCATATTCCAGCAGCCGATGGATGGTCTTGGCTTCGTTACCGGTGGTTTCGGTAATCCGCTTAGCCGCCCGACCGGTGGGCGCTGCCAGCACTGTTTTTAAACCCAGATCTTTAAAAATCCGGACGATCCCGTTAATGATCGTGGTTTTCCCGGTTCCCGGGCCGCCGGTGATAATGATAACCCCATTTTCCATGGCAGCAGCAATGGCTTCCCGCTGTTTATTATCCAGGGTAATTACCATGTCCCGTTCGTAATCTTTAATCTTTTCGTCGATATTGACGTTAGCAATCTTATAGGTCATCTGGCTGATTCTGGCCATCGACAGGGCGGTGTTGTCTTCCGCTTCGTAGAGGTTTCGGGGATAGTAAACCCGCTGATTAGCGACTTCTTCCTGAATAATCTGCCCCATTAAGACCAATTCCCCTAATTGGGCGTTGATCTCGTCTTGTTCCACGCCGAGAATTTTGGAGCTGGTCGTAATCAGCTCTTCTTCGGTCATAAAGGTATTGCCGCGGTTATAGCATTCTCCCAGTGAATAGTTGATTCCAGCCAGAATCCGGCCGGGACTATTGGCTTCAAAGCCGAGATGATTGGCGATCTGGTCGGCAATTTTAAAGCCGATCCCACGGATATCCTCAATCATCTGATAGGGATTATTAAGCAAAACCGAAATGGTGTCGAACTTGTAGGTTTTATAGAGCTTCATGGCCCAGTTGGCCGATATCCCATAGTCCTGGATCTGGATCATAATCTGCCGGACTTCCCGCTGTTCATGGTAGACTTCTTTAATGGCGGCCAGGGTTTTCTTGCCAACCCCCTTAATTTCGGACAGCCGTTCCGGGTGATTGTCCAGAATATCCAAGGTCTCTTCACCAAACCGGGCGACGATCGCTTTAGCGGTTTTTTCGCCAATCCCGGGAAGAATTCCCGAGGACAGATACCTTGTAATGCCTTCGGTGGAGGTGGGAATTTCCATAGCGTAGGTTTCCATACAGAACTGATCGCCATAGTTTTTGTGCTCCGTCCAGTAGCCACTCAGTTTTAAGTATTCGCCATGATTCAGTTCGTCAAAATTTCCCACCACGGTGACCAGATCGCCATCAATATCGAAATGGGCGACGGTGTAACCGTTACTTGTATTTCTAAAGACGATGTGTTCCACCGTACCCTTAATGCTTTCCATTGTTTGCTCCTGTTAGTGTAGAATTATGATTTATTATAGCATAAAAAAAGACCCATTATTGGGCCTTTTTTTGTTTGACTATTTTTTCGTTTACTTAATTAAACCAATTTTGGCTTTACCGAGTAAGTTGTATGCAATAAGTGATGTGCTTTGTGGCTGTTTGGCTCTTCTAAAAATTCTTCATAAAGACGAATAACAGAAGGATTCTGATGTGATTTACGGTAGGTTAAAACATTGGCATCTTCGTTATAAAGTGCTTTTGCTCTTTCGGCCCGGATATCTAAATCCATCTTGTCTTTTGCCGAAACAATTGGTTGACCGCCACCGTTGACGCAACCACCTGGGCAGGCCATTAATTCGATGAAGTGGGTATCTGCCAGGGCGCCGGATTTTAACTGTTCCATGACTTCTCTGACATTGCTACCACCATGAGCAACCACAAGATTAACTGCTAAATCTGGTGTTACCTGAACCGTTGCTTTTTTAATTCCATCGACACCACGCACGACCTCGTAGTCAATTTCCTGAATGTCTGTTTTGTTTAATACGTCAGCCACAGTTCTAACGGCAGCTTCCATAACTCCGCCGGTAGCGCCGAAGATTACGGCAGCACCAGTGGATTCACCATAGTAATCGTCAAAGTCTTCATCTGGTAATTTATTAAACAGGATGCGAGCTTCTTTGATCATTCGGGCAAGTTCACGGGTCGTAATGGAAATATCGACATCGGCATTACCATCGGTACATAATTCTTCTCGTTGTACCTCATATTTTTTAGCGGTACAAGGCATGATTGAAACAACCACCATGTCTTTAGGGTCGATGCCGTTCGCCTGAGCATAGTGACTCTTAAGTAAAGCACCGGTAATATTTTGTGGTGATTTACAGCTCGACAGATGAGGAATCGCTTCTGGATAGTAGGTTTCGATAAATTTGATCCAACCTGGTGAACAGGAGGTGATCATTGGCAAAACGCCGCCATTGGTAATGCGACCAATTAATTCTGTGCCTTCTTCCATGATGGTTACATCAGCACCAAAATCGGTATCGAAAACTTTATCAAAGCCCAGTCTTCGAAGCGCAGCCGTCATTTTACCAGTTACAGATGTTCCCATCGGGTAACCAAATTCTTCGCCTAAACCAGCTCGAACAGCTGGAGCGGTTTGAACAATCACGGTTTTAGAAGGATCAGCAATCGCATCCCAAACCCGTTGAATGTCTGATTTTTCTTTTAATGCACCAACTGGACAGTTGATAATACATTGTCCACAGTTGATACAGCCCACATCAGCGAGTGATTTGTTAAAGACCGGTTGTACCTGAGAGGTAAAGCCACGGCCAACACTACCCAGTACGGCAACGCTTTGAACGTCTCGACAGACTGATACACAGCGCTTGCAAAGAATACATTTGGATTCATCTCTGACGACTGATGTTGATAAGTCATCAACGAGTTTACCAGACACTTCGCCTTCAAAAGGAACATCGGAAACGCCTAAATCCGTTGCCAGTGTCTGTAGTTCACAGTTTTCGCTACGCACACAGGTTGTGCATTCGCGGTTGTGGTTTGAAAGAATCAGTTCCAGATTAACCCGACGTGCTTCTCGCACTTTTGGCGTGTTTGTTAATACCTCAATACCATTAGCAACAGGGTAAACACAAGCTGCCTGCAGCGCTCTTGCTCCGGCAATCTCAACGACACACATTCGACATGCACCGATTTCGTTAACATCTTTCAGATAACAAAGGGTGGGAATGTCAATGTTACATTGTCTTGCCGCTTCCAGAATGGTTGTTCCTTCTGGAACAGTCATTTCCTGTCCGTTTATTTTAAAAGTAATTTCTTTCATTATTCTGATAACCTCCTCATCAAGCCTTGGAAATGGAGCCAAATGGACAGGCTTCAATACAGGCATTACATTTAATACACTTCGATGTATCAATGGTGTATGGTTTTTTCTTTTCGCCAGTGATTGCTTCTGCGGGACATTTTTTAGCACAGATTCCGCAGCCTTTACAGGTTAGTGGATCAATGGTGTAGTCTAATAAATGTTTACAGACGCCAGCGGGACATTTTTTATCATTAATATGTGCTTCGTATTCATCTCTGAAATAGTGAATGGTTGACAGAACGGGGTTAGGAGCAGTTTGTCCCAATCCACAAAGGGCTGAAGCTTTGATGCCTACGGCCAGTTCTTCAAGTCGTTCAATATCCCCTTTAACGCCTTTACCATCGCAGATACGCTCCAGAATTTCAAGCATTCTTTTGGTCCCAATACGGCAAGGTGGGCACTTACCACAGGATTCGTCCTGGGTAAAGTCAAGGAAGAAACGAGCCACATCAACCATACAGTTGTCTTCATCCATTACGATAAGTCCACCGGAGCCCATCATTGAACCGATGGCAATCAGGTTATCATAGTCAATTTTTGTATCTAATAAAGAAGCCGGGATACATCCGCCTGAGGGTCCCCCGGTTTGAGCGGCTTTAAACGCTTTACCATTAGGAATACCACCACCAATTTCAAACACGATTTCTCGCAGGGTTGTGCCCATTGGGATTTCAAGTAAACCGGTGTTGTTAATTTTTCCACCAAGTGCGAATACTTTTGTTCCTTTAGATTTTTCGGTTCCTACCGCTGCAAACCATTCGGCGCCTTTTAAGATAATAGCAGGAATGTTGGCATAGGTTTCAACGTTATTTAAAACGGTTGGTTTTCCAAATAAACCTTTGTTGGCAGGGAATGGCGGACGTGGACGCGGTTCGCCACGTTTACCTTCGATGGAGTTCATCAGCGCGGTTTCTTCACCACAGACAAAAGCACCCGCACCTAAACGAATTTCAAGGTCAAAGGCAAAATCAGTTTCAAAGATATGCTCGCCCAGCAAGCCGTATTCTTTGGCCTGATCAATGGCGATTTGCAGACGATGAACCGCAATTGGATACTCAGCCCGAACATAGACATAACCTTTAGAAGCGCCTACTGCAAAACCAGCAATAGCCATGGCTTCGATTAATGCATGGGGATCACCTTCAAGTACGGAACGATCCATGAATGCACCAGGGTCTCCCTCATCGGCATTACAGGCGACGTATTTAACGCCATCTTCTGATACGGCATCATGGGCAAACTGCCATTTAAGACCGGTCGGAAATCCACCGCCCCCACGACCACGAAGACCGGAAGCTTTTACTTCATTGATAACATCAATCGGTGTCATGGTTAACAGGACTTTTTCCAACGCCATGTAACCATCAAAACCAATGTACTCGTCAATATTTTCCGGGTTAATAACACCACAGTTTGCTAAAGCGATACGTTTTTGTTTTTTGAAGAATCCCAATTCATTAATTGACAGTGGGTGATGTCCGTCGCCTTTTTCGGTGTAGATCAGGCGATCGAGTGGTCGACCTTTTACCAGGTGTTCTTCGACTAGTTCTGAAATATCGGTTGCTTCTACCCGACTGTAGAATGTCCCTTCGGGATAAACAATAACAACGGGTCCCAGTTCACATAAACCAAAACATCCCGTTGCAACAACTTCGACTTCGTCAAGGATATCATGTTTTACTAATTCTTTTTTTATTTCTTTTACTAATGTCATGGATCCTGAGGATGTACATCCTGTACCACCACAAATCAGTACCTGCGAACGTTTATATGCCATCTGCTCTTCTCCTCCTCAATTAACCCTTAACCGATGGATCGATGATCATACCATCAACCACCGTCATGGTGTATTCGCTGACTACTTTTCCTTGAGCCAGGTGTTCATCAACAACGCGTGCAACCTTTTCGGCGGTCATATGGACATAGGTAACTTTTTCATTGTTGGCATCATATACTTCTACAATTGGTTCTAATCGACAGGACCCGATACATCCGGTTTGGGCCACAGTAACGTCAACCAAACCTTTAGCGTCAACTTCTTCCATCAATTTAACCATAACAGGTCGCGCGCCTGCTGCGATACCACAGGTTGCCATGCCAACTACAACGCGATAGCCGTTCTTGCCGTGTCGCAAATTGATTTCGTTTAATTTTTTTTCACGAATCGCTTTTAGTTCTGCTAAGGACTTTGCCATTATGTTTCCTCCATAATTTCTTGAATTTCTTTGAGACCCTCCATAACGTGTTCCCTGATCCAATTAAGAATTTCCGGTTCGTTTAAAGATTCTACTTCCAGGGTCTCTTTAATTTCTCGTGTATTTAGAATAAATTGTTGATTGTTGTAGTCGTGTTCATAGTAAAGATCTGTTTCTCCAAAAGACATTATCATGGTAAGAATGGTATCCGCCATATTTCCCAGGGGAGCCCGGTCGATATGATCGCGCCTAAAACTTCCAACCACCTTCGTTCCGACGCCCTCGGTTGAGCTTATCAAAAAAGATCCGCCGCAGGCTTCTGCCGCAGCTTTAAACAGCGATAAACCCAAGCCTACTTTCCGGGTCGTCCGGGACGTTACAAATGGATCGGTAACGCCAGCAAGCTGATTTTCTGGTATGCCACAGCCGTCATCTTCGATGATAATGGTGAGCTCATTTTCTACCAGGGATTCAATAATCTGCAATTTGACATGTTTTGCCTTTGCTCTAATGGAATTTTGAGTAATATCTAAAATATGAAGAGACAGTTCTTTCATAACGGCTAACTAATATTTTTCCAGGATACTTGGAATTTCATCGACGGTCAAACGACCATAAACATCTTCATTAATCATTAGTACAGGTGCTAAACCACAGGCCCCAACGCAACGTGTTGCATCAACTGACCATTTTCCATCTTCGGTTGTGTCGCCAACCTGTGTTCCCAGAATGCTGTTAACCTTATCAATAATTGGTTGAGCCCCTCTGACATAACAAGCGGTTCCCAAGCAGATCCCGATTTTGAATTTTCCTTTTGGTGTCAGGGTAAATTGTGAATAAAATGTTGCCACACCGTAGACTTCCGTTAAGGGTATCCCTAACTCATCTGCAATGGTTCCCTGTAGTTCAAGCGGTAAATAGCCATATTTTTCCTGAGTTTCCTGCAGAATCTGCATTAAACAACCGGGCACTTCGCGGTGCTCGGCGACTATTGCCTTTACTACGTCCAAATTTTCAACTGGTATTAATTCAGCCAATTTTCAAACCTCCTAATTAAATCGTGCAAACCTTTACGCATATGATTGCATATTTTCTAACAATGTCATTATAACATAGAACGAAATATTTCGTTATATTTATAACAGATAAATTTTTTACCCTTTTTGCCTCGAATTTTTATGAAAACCTTTAACTTTGTAGACTTTTTATGCAAATATTCTACTCATTTATTTTTTTTACAAATAAAGTGTAATAATTTTACACATAAAAAACAGGTGCTTAAGAAACACCTGTAAAGTTTACGGTTAGTTACCGTACCGACACTTGTTAATCTGTTGTTTGCTACAGGATCGGACAGGTTGATCAACCTGTTCGCCCTGATGCAAACAACATGATGCAACAAGTGTCGGTACTATTTATTGCTTGTTCAATTTAACCTAAATAATCAATCAGGGTCTGGCGCCGCATATCCGGGAGGTTAAGAAAATACTCCCGCTCGGCAATGTCTTCGAGCTGATGGGCGTCAGAGCCATGAATAAACTGATAGGTTTTAAAAAAACGAAAATCCTTTAAGACTTGTTCAAAGCTCTCTTTTTTTGATACTTCACAGGTTTTAATATCCAGTTCCAGAGGGATAAAACCAAGTGATGCGATAATACTGTAAGATTTTCGGTCGATATGAGCGGGAACCAGAACCCCACCCAGATCGGTGACAATTTGCCACAACTGATCAACCCCAATGTCGGTGGCTGAAATCAGCAGCTTGTCCACTTCACCAATGACCTGGTCATTTTCGTCCATAATGATCTGCGGACCAAATAATTCTTTTTCGTTGTTTATATCCGGGAGGTGTCGATAAATGATCGCATCGAGTGCCATCGCCGCTTCCAGAGTTGGCAGATAGGCCAAAATATGGGCTTCTTCTTTGGTCGTTACTTCAATCCCCGGAAGGATACACAGGCCACTTTCGGTTTCTTTGGCCAGTTCTTTTGCCACAGCGATGATTGCGGGTAAATTTTTGGCTGAATTGTGATCGGTAACTGCAATAAAATCCAGTTCTTTAATGAGGGCCATATTCACAATATTATTGGGGGTCATCTCCTCTTCACCACAGGGAGATAAGATTGAATGGATGTGCAGGTCTATGGCTACCTTTTCCATTTAGACGCCGGCGTTTCCTAATATTTTACAGACTTCATAGGCCGTAAGACCAGTGATCAGCACGGGGATATCTTCGATAATCGCCCGCTCCAGGGTACTTTCTTCCACTTCTGCACCTTCTGGAATAATCACACAGGTCATTTCCAGCAGGGTTGCCACAGCAATGATATTAACATGGGTTTGAATGGTTACCCAGGCACAACCATTGCCAGCATTGGCCATCACCCAACTGAGTAAATCGCCGACATAACCGCTTTTAATAACCCCTTCAATGCCCACCTGGGGATTGAGACACTTGAATTCCTTGTTTTTTAACAACTCACTTACCTTCATTCATTTTCTCCTTTGTTTTTTTATCATTAATCGTTTTTGTCTGCTAATACAGGCGCTCACGGATGACCAAGGGTCTGACCCTCGCCCGGACGAATTGTTAAGTGGTTTTTTACTCTTTTTTAATTAACGGTTTATCGGTGGGATGTTCCACCTGCAGTAATTCATTTGTCAGAACCGAAAGATCTCTGACCCGGTCTTTTAAGACAAAAACGCAGTCAATTTCATTGGCCTTTCCGGCAACGATGTCTTCGGCCAGTGCCCGACAGCCCGGGGAACCGCAGGAACCGCAATCCAGCCCGGGCAGCTTGGCTTCGAGAATTTCGATCTGCTTCATTTTTTCGATGGCTTTATTGATATCCTGGTCCAGGGGTTCGGGACTTCTGGGTAATATCCGCTCTTTAATGTGCATCATCCCGGAGTTATAAACATTTTTTACGTAGTCATCGGACATGTGTATTATTGAGGTCTGCTTCATTTTATTGGCCCGGTCCTGAATGTACATTTTGGCGACATAATTATTTTCTACGGTCAGGCAACCACCAACACAACCGCCGATGCAAGCCAACCCTTCAAAAAACTCGATCGTGTCGAGTTTACCGCACTCTATTTCTTCAAGGACACTAATCACATTTTGAATGCCATCAACATGAAGCACGTTTTTGTTTTTCAGGTAATCGCTTTCACCACCGGATAATGCCCAGGAGCATGATTCCGGGGTGGTATTATGAATACCTTCCTGAATCGGACAATTACCAATGTGGCTTAAAATATCGCTGTAAATATCTTTAATGGCAATCGCACCATCAATCAGATCGTATTTATCATATTCACTGGAGGCCGGATTATTGACCATCGTGGCCTTTGCCGCACAGGGGGTTATAAAAAATACGCCGACATCACTATTTTTATATTTTCCTTCATCCCTGATCCGTTTTCTGACCAGTCGGGCGGTCATTGCCATCGGCGATTTCAATCGGCAGATATTGTCTGTAAGCTCCGGAAAACGCACCTGAATCAGCTTGACTACCGCCGGACAGGCTGAAGAAATAAGCGGTCTTGGGTAGCGTTTGGCGTGGTACTCATACTTGAGGGCCTGGCCAACCACTTCTGCACCGTAGGCAACCTCCACCACCTCATCAAAACCCAGGGCTTTAATCGCCGAGAGAATTTGGGTGATCGAATATTTGGGTTTAAACTGACCGATGATGGCCGGCGCCACCAGAGCGACTGTATAACTATAATTATCTTTTTTTGACAACGGATCTGTTTTTGCCAGTTTGGCATGATGGGGACAGATCCGAATACACTCACCACAATCAATGCATTTTGACTCATTGATAATCGCCTTGCCGCCCCGAACTCGGATGGCACCAGTCGGACAGCTTCTGAGGCAGGTCGTGCAGCCCAGACATTTTTCATCATCAAGGTATACAGAATGAAGTAATTTTTCCATATGTGACCTTCTTCCTGTTTAGACTAAAAATTTCATGACAATTTTTGTACCTTCTCCAATTTTTGAAGAAATGGCAAAATTGTCGGCGTTGTTTTTCATATTGGGTAAACCCATTCCGGCACCAAATCCCATTTGCCGGACTTCTTCCCCGGCCGTTGACCAGCCTGCAGTCATCGCCAGATCAATGTTGGCAATACCCGGCCCGGTATCTTCAATGGTCAGCACCAGTTCTGCTTCCCCCACTTCCAAAATAATTTTTCCTCCGGATGAATGAATGGCCAAATTCATTTCACCTTCATAACCGGCAATCGATACCTTCCTGATGACCTTATTGGAAACACCCAATTGCTGCAGGGTCCGTTTGATCTTTCGTGACGCTTCCCCGGCAGTATCAAAATCCCCCCGACTGACGTCAAAGACGAGTTCATAACTCATCGGAGGTGCGCTCCCTTTAGGCCGTTTTTATAGAGAATCCCACAACTTTCAAAAAGGATATACTTGGTCGACATTACTAAAAGATTCCGTTCTTTTGCGATCTCAATCATTTCCTGGCTGGGCATTTTGTTTCTGACAAAAATGATACTGTTCATATTGGCCATGTCAGCCGTGTTTAGCACCTGTTTGTTGACAAGACCGGTGAGTAAAATAGCATCTTCTTTGGCGAAGCACAGCACATCACTCATGAGATCACAGCCAAATCCGGACTGCACTTCTTCATCCAGATGGCTCTCACCAGCTAAAACAACCGCATCAAGAAGGTCTTTTACTAGGCTTAATTTCATCAAAGGTTCTCCTTATTTCGTTATCATTCTTATTGTAAAGGATTTCTCTTGCATTTTGCAAGGTCTTTAGGGTTTTTTATTTCTATTTTTTTGGTTGGGTTATACCAACTTAGTGATCTTATAGATTGATTTTATGATAGGCCGCTCCCAATGATTTTAATAGCTTTTCTTCATCGTCGTCACAGGTAAAAAGAATGATCTGACGTTTACTGCTCAGTTCACACAGCAGTTTAAGGGCTTCGGTTTTTCGCTGTTTGTCATACCGGACAAAGGGTTCATCAAGAATAAAAGGCATCTCGTGACTGATTCGTTCCCCAATTCCATAGCGGAAGGCAAAATGAACCTGATCCATGGTTCCGGCGCTTAACTGCTCGGCATCCTTAAAATCGCCACCTTTGGGATCGACCACCTTGAGTTTCATGGCTTCATCTATTTTTACCCCTTTATAATGCTGGGTGATGGTTTCTAAAACCGCACCGATATTTTTATTAAGCTCCGGCGCAGACTCTAAATGACAGTCTTGCTGGATCGTTTCAAGTACTTCCAGGGCGGCGTTACAGGCCTGAATTTCAGTATCAAAGGTTTGAATTTGGGCGTCCAGCGATTTAATGGTCTCCTGGATTTCCACTGGCAGACCGATGCCATCGGTGAGCGCATTGTTCTCACCTTCCAACCGGGCAATTTCTTTCCCCAGACTTAAGAGCTCTTCGGATTTCGGTGAAGCTTTGTGCCAAACCGCTTGTCCATCATCTGTTTTCCCACCATTGACGGTCTCAAGAAGATTCTCCAGCAGCCGCAAATTGCCGTTAAAACGGATTTTGAGTTCTTCTAACTGCTGCGCTTTTTCGCAGCGTTCAGAATATTCGGCAATATCTTTTACCTCATACTGGGCCAGCTTTTTGTCCAGCTCCCGCATAATTCCGCGGCGTTGCTCAAAGAGCACTTCATAACCGGCCTGGTGCCGCGAGTGCTGAACAATGATTAATTCCCCTTCGTTTTGTAGTTGTTCTAACTCTTTCTGGTTACGAACAACTTTTTTATAAAAGCTGTCAAAACTGGGGCCGTCTTTTAGTTGATACTTTGCCAGGATTTCATCCTGAATGGGAATTAATTGTTTTTCTCTTAGAATCTGCCGTTTTTTAAGGGTTGCCGAAACCCCAAAGCTCAGTCCCACTACACCGACAATTGCCAGGGTCACGCCCAGGGTTAAAGACAGGTTTTCGATTCCCTGATTACTTCCCATCAACCCCATATTGGCAAGCCCCACCAGTCCCATTCCCACCAGGGTTACCAGGGTAGCAATGATATTGATGACAATGTTTGATTTTTTATCGACGGCTTCTACTTCACCTTGCTCTTTTTTATAAAGTTCATAATCTTCGGTAATTCCTTCTAAGGTATGACCCGCCAGAGCACTGCGCTTTGCGGCTTCTTTCTGCCTAATCGCTTTGAGATGTTCAGAAGCGTCGGCCATTTCTTTTTCGATGTAGTCCATCTGATCGCCAAGCCGTTCGCCCTGATTTTTTATGGCCTTTAAGCCCTCCAGAATCTTGTAACTGTAGTCTTCAAAAACCTGGTCCTCTTTGATGATTTTTGACAGGCGATTATTTTCTTTTTCAAGTTTGTTGATCTTTTCATAGCTTTGCAGCAGCTCTTTTTTTCGTTTAACCACCGATTCCTGGCTCAGATACTCATTTTCCGCTTCAATGCGTTTCATGATCTTTTGATTCCGGGTAATCTTTTCCTGATTTTCGGCCACCTTGGCATAGGCGGCTTCGGCTTCTTTTAATAATTCCTTTAGCTCATCCCGTTCCCTAATCGCCGTACCAATTCTTGACTTACTCTGACCTGAACGACCAATCTGATTCTTTTTTTCTTCCAGTCGTCGGACGATCCCTTTAAAATTAATTTCGATGCCGCTGGAATTCTGCATTTCGATATAGGAATCCCGGATTTCATCCTGATGGTTCCCGGATTCGTAGTCATGGAGGTTCTGACGCATATTGACGGTATTATTGTAAACAACGGTGGTCATCCCGGTGTTTCCCAGAGGCAGATGCTGGCGGATGACGCCATCGTATTTAAATTGATCATTAATTATTTTTCCGGTACGATTATCATAAATGAATAAGGAGTCTTTGGCTCTTAGAAAATTCCGTTCCAGGCGGATTTCGCGGTCATCCATTTCATAAACCAGCGCACCGCTGTAATCAAATTGATTCCAGGGCATATATTTTTCATATTCTTCGCTGTAGGTTTTCTTTTTACGGTAGGGTTTATAAAACCCAAAAAACATCCCCTGAATAAAGGTCTGAACGGTTGTTTTCCCGGCTTCGTTTTTCCCATAAATCAGATTGAGTCCCGGTTTGAGCGTAAGTGTCTGGTCTTTAAATTTTCCAAAGGCCTTAATTGACAAGGTTTTTATTTGCATTATAAAACCCCCTCACTAATCATCGCTTCAATGCTATAAATGATTGCCTTCTTCCGGATTTCCGGTTCTTCTATTTTTTCCAGTTCGCTAAGAATCTGACCAATCGGGTTATGCTTATTTTCCCGGATCAGCAGTTCCAGATCAATATCCGGCTCTAAATCGGCCGTGTCGGTTTCAATGTAATAAAAGGATTCTTCTAGATCATCATTGATCCAATCCATTTGTATTTCCGGGTTAATGTAGCCGCTAAAGCGGATACGGTAGTAATTTTTTAGACGATTTGTTTCGCTATCGCAGTCAATCGCTTTTTTTATAATATCCTGATAAGAATCTTCCGGGGAAATCTGAATTTCGATGGTTTCATACTTCCGTGAATCGAGGGGATTAAACCCGCTGCTGGTAATAAAGGTCTGGTTGACATAATCGTTATCCACCTGGGAGATTAAAAATCCCCGTTCTCCGGTTTCACCAAAATTAAGGGGCACTGGTGATCCGCAGTAAGCGACGCCCCCCGGCGTCAGCCCCGGTTTGTGAATGTGTCCCAATGCAATAAAGTCAAACCCCTTCTTCTCAACCATTCTTAAATCAATGGGCAGATAATGACTTTGACTGGCAACTTCGCCATGGGCCATTAAGATATTATAGCGGGTGTCATTTAGCTTAATACTATTAAAAGAGCGCTCGGGAAAGGCCCGGTACTCGTTTTTTACCCAGGACATGCCATAGATTTCAGTATTGAGTTCTTTGATGTAAACAGATCGAAAGACATCTTCTTTAAAGATGTAGACATTGCTGGACCATTCCACTTTCTTGTAGGGTGAGCTGTCGCCGTGATAATCGTGGTTTCCGCTGATCATAACCACCCAGGTTTTATCAAGACTCGCCAATCCTTCGGCGGCTCGTTTTATATCCATGGTCAGAACATTGACACTGTCAAATAAATCTCCGGCAATAAGCAGAAGCGGTACGCCCTCTTCTTTAACATATGCAATCATCTCGTCAAAGGCTTTCCATAATTCTTTTCTTTTATTTTTACCGTAATAGTTTCCTTGCTGCAAAAAGGTAAAGGGGCGACCTAAATGAAAATCTCCGGTATGTACAAAGCGTGTCAGCATCCTCTTTGCCTCCTCATCTATAAATTTTTTTATTTTAGGGTTTCTGACAATTGTCGGAAACACCTTACTTTAGTTTGTTTTACGATTATTATCTTCTAACTGATTTTTTATTATATCATCTTTTGACAAATGTTACATTTAATTTTTCTTAGAATTAATGATTTCATCGCTTTCGAGAAGTGAATAGAGGGTCGGAGTCAAGGAAAATGTCTGGATCGCATTATTTACTTCGGCGAGGGCCTGCGCTTTTCTTTTTTCTGTGACGGTTGTTTTTTTGGCCCGGATCAGGATATTTTTAGGGGTATGAGCCAGATCCACAAATTCTAGCAGCGAAACTTTGTATCCGCACGCTTCTAAAAGGCTGCCTCGGATGGCATCGGTGATCAGGGCGGCAGTCCGTTCTTTGATGATGCCATATTTTGTCAACAAACTCAGTTGTTCGGTTTTTATTTGGGCATTTAGTTCGTGCTGGCAGCAGGGTACCGAAAAAATCAGTTTGGCATTCCACTTAATGGCATTGTACAGGGCATAATCGGTGGCGGTGTCGCAGGCATGAAGGGTGATAATCATATCGACCGGAAAGGTAGTTTGATAGGTATCGATATTCCCCAATTCAAAGCTAAGATGGTCGTAACCGTATTTCCTGGAACTCACGTTGCAGCGGTCAATGACATCACGCTTTAAATCCAGGCCGACGATGCGTACATTGAGATTTTTTATTTCGGTGAGATAATGGTATAAAATAAAGGTCAGATAGGATTTTCCGCAGCCAAAGTCGATGACATTGAGCTCGGTTCCCGGGTCAAAATTTTTAATTTCGTCGTCGATGATTTCCACAAAACGATTAATTTGACGGAATTTATCGTACATCGTCTTAACGACCTTGCCTTCTTTGGTGAAGATCCCCATATCGACCAGTGGCTTTATGACGGTACCTTCCGAAAGAATATAGTTTTTTTCGCGGTTATGGGTTAAGGCTTTTTCCGGGGCTTCCTTGACGGCTTTTTTAGTCACCGATGGTCGCCCTTTTTTGCTGATTTGAATGATATATTCATACTGATCATCCCAGCCATTATACTGCAAAAATTCATTTTCCAAGGCTTGACCAAGGAAATCTTTAAACTGTTCAAGGGAAAGATTATCATTAAACACCTGGGTAGCCGTGAACTTTTCCAGATGATAGACTTCCTTTATTTGACTAATAACGATTTTTTTATAGTCACTCGTTTTTGACTTTGGTTTGCTGAGGGTGATCTTATAAATTTGGGGATTAAAACAAGCCTCAACTGCTGATATCAAACTGTTCATTAATTTACCTCGTATTTTTCTTATTGTCAATATCCTATCACGGGTTGGGTAAAATTTATAGCTGGATTTGATTGTTTCCGAATAAAAAAAACACCTTTCGGTGTTTTCTTTATTACTCGCTTTTGCTATCGTTTGTCTGAATATTCTTATTTTTATAAAAAATACAGCCGGTTTCTTTGTAGGGATTTTTTAATACATCCATATCCGGACATCGTCCGCTGACATTAAAACCACAGTTTAAATAAGAACATGCATTTTTTTCTTTTGATTCCATTTGCTCTGCTCCTCATTCGTTTTGACGCGATCGCGTCGCGTCGTTTTAGTTAATATTAACTGGTTAATATTAGCTGCGTGTAATTATATCAGTTACTCAACGCCTACTCAAGAGCTTATTGTACCTTAATTATTGCCGACGGTTAATAAAATAGTCGTTTAAGCAAACAAACAACTTCCTATATCGTGATTTATACCCGAGTATCGGTAAAGCCGTTCTCATATTCGTAGCATGAGGGCGGTTTTTTATTTCAAGTTTAGTCGCAAGAAAAGCCTAATCGTTTATTTACTGAAAAAAACAGGCATGGCAATAGGCCCGATCTTAAAACAAGTGACATCTTTTTCCGACTAACTCCATTTATCAATTAGAAAGGAAGGTGAGTAAGTATGGCAGATACATTACTGTATCAAGTGCACATCGAAAATGAAGGCTGGGGCGCTTGGGTTCAGGAAGGGCGCTTAGCGGGAACGGTCGAACAAGGGCTAAGGATCGAAGCGATTCGAATCCAAGGCGTTAAGCGTTATCGCGTCCACGTCGAGAACATCGGCTGGATGGGTTGGGTTCAAAAAGATGAGATTGCCGGTACCGTTGGTAGGGGCTTAAGAATCGAAGCAATTGAGATTGAATGCGAAAATCTTAATTATCAGGTTCATGTGCAGAATGTCGGATGGTTGGATTTCGCCAGAAATGGAGAAACAGCGGGAACGACTGGTGGTGGTTTGAGAATTGAAGCAATACGCCTACTTAAATCAGATGAACCGATAAGCGTGGACGATCATCGATCCACCTTTACGATTGCACCGGCCTCGATCCCTGTACCTACGCCAGAACCAGTACCCGCTCAACCGGCTCAGGGAAGAAAGTCAGGGAAGGTGTACCTTACTGTCGGTCACGGCACCCAATCAAACGGCGTCTGGGACTCTGGCTGCGTGGACGGGAATTACACGGAAGCAGGTCTGATGCTAGCGATCGGGAAGGTGGCAGCAGCCAGACTAAGAGCACTGGGCTTTACGGTATTAACAGACGCTGATACTGACAACGACAAAAACATTGCCGCCTGTGTCGCTCAGGCGAATTCATGGGGGGCTGATGTTTACGTATCGCTGCACTGTGATTATAATAAAGCCCCGTCCGGGACGCTGCCGATCGTCTACCCTGGCAGCGCCGCCGGGGTCTGCCTGGCAAATTGCCTGCTTGCATCAGCTAAAGTTCGCCTGGGACTCGGTACCCGGGGGATTCTCCAACGCGACGATTGGGAGGTTGCAGACACCGAAGCAGTAGCCTGCATCTTCGAGACTGGCGGCATTCGTCCGGATATCGGATTACTGACCAACGCTTCAGTGTTCGGGGAAGTTGTTGCCCAAGGAATCTATGACTGGTTTTAAAATTGTGGCCACCTTCGGGTGGTCTTTTTTTTATTTCCCTACTCTGCCCCGCCCTATCAAGGTACCACAAAAGCACCCCTAAACGCTTCGAAAATCTTAGGATAATTTTTGATAAACAAAAAAACAGAGCCTTCAAACGGCTCTGTTATGCGCGATTATTGGTGCTCCCTGTTACAGGATATAAAATAAGATAACGCAATCAATTTCGCCTTTATATTTTCTAGTGTTTTTGTATCTTTTGTGGATATCTCTATACCTGCTGCCTTTTTAGACCTAAACCTTCAGCCTGAATCGTTGCTCCAATCAGATTCTTTTTTAGTGTAAACCGCAGTGTTGGAGCTATCACCTTCACATTTTTACTGATATACACGGTGACATCATTCTGTTGAAAGATATCGAATAAATCCGATTGATCTGGCTTTTTAAGTGAAACCTCAGAAATTTCAAAAGTTGGACAACATCCACCACCAGTGGAACTGATTGTGAGTGTTAAATCTCTTTTTTTTTTTTTACTCATGTACGCTAAAACCGTGTCGTCTATTTTTATTTTAAATGATTTGTCCATTTTTTTCGCTCCTATTCCATTCTATTTTTTGGCAATTTGATTACAAAACAACTGCCTTCGTTTAAGTGACTTTGAGCCTCCACAATTCCACCATGGGCCATCACAATTGACTTAACAATGGCGAGACCAATTCCGGAACCACCGGTTATACGATTTCGGGATTTGTCTGCACGATAAAACCGCTCAAAAACATATGGAAGTTCATCTTGTGCTATGCCAATCCCATTATCATTAACGCTCAATCGAGCGAACTGCTCATCTTCTGAAATAATGATCTTTATGATGCCGTTCTGCGGAGTATATTTTACCGCATTGGAAACTAAATTAATAAGAACCTGGCTGATTCTGTTTTGATCAGCATATATGTCTGAACTGGCCCCGTCAATTGAAACTTTCAGATTCTTTTGATTAATATCTGCTTCAAAGTTCCCAACTGCCTTTTCTGATAATTCAGTCAGATTAATCTGGGCTTTATCGAGTTTTAAGTTTTCACTTTCAACCTTTGCTAAATTCTCTAAATCCTGTATGATTCTACCGATACACAATATTTCATCATGACAACTTTGTAACCGCTCGTTTGTGGGTTCCCAAACGCCATCAATCATGGCCTCAATATGCGTCCCAACGGATGTAAGTGGGGTTCGTAGTTCATGCGCAACATCAGCAGTCAATTGTCTTCTTAATAACTCCTGTTTTCCCAATGACTCGGCCAGTTGATTGACCGAAACAATGAGTTCATTTAATTCCCTGGTATTTGAACCTTCTGAAATTCGCACATCATAATCACCATTAGAAATTTGTTTTGTGACATTTACAGTATTTAGGATTGGACTGCTTAATCGTTTAGCCAGAAATGACCCGACGATAACTGAAAAAACAAGTGAAAAAACTCCAATACCGATTAAAATTGTGTTGAGTGCATTCAAAAACTGAAAATCATCAGCGCTTAAAAAGTACGGTCCGAAATAACTGATTTGTATGGTTCCTATGGTTTCATCGTCTTTGGCTATCGAAATTGTCTTTGACATAAATTCACCATTTATCTGAGGATATTTCGTGTCCATGCGATGTGAAATATCTTCCATCACTTTTGAACACAAGGACATATCACACGTTTCAGCATCCCAGATCGTCTGATTCTGGGAATCATAAACCTTGACAATATAGCCATCATAAAGGGCATACATGCCGATAGTATGGACGAAATTCGCATCCCAGGTTTTGGTGTTCACATCGTATTGCTGACTAAGGCTATCTGTTATTTCCTGAGTTCGTTTCTCCTGCTGAATGGTAAGATAATTGGTAAATTCTTTTTCAATTAAAATGTTGGACAAAAGGCTGATTAACCCAATGGTTAACAGTAATACCAATGCAAAGGTCAGGGAGAACTTTGTTCTTAAACTATGTTTCATGGGTTTCACCCCCAAATTTATAACCAATCCCATAAATAGTCAGCACATAAACCGGATTTTTAGGATCCGTTTCTATCTTTTGCCGCAGGTTCTTGATATGGCTATCCACTGCCCGATCATACCCTTCAAATTCATCCCCTAACGCTACTCTGATTAAATCCTCCCGGGTAAAAACCCTATTGGGGTATTTTATTAAAGCCGCCAATAATTTATACTCATTTGGGGTAAGATTAATCTCTACCAGATTTTTTTTGATGATATGACTTTCGAAATCAACTTCCAAATCGCCGCCCCTGAACGATGCTTTATTATAAAGGGGCACAAGATCATCACTTGATCTGCGGAGAACTGCTTCAATTCTTGCATAAAGGGCTTTTAAACTGAATGGTTTTGTAATATAATCATCTGCTCCAATATTTAGCCCTTTAAGCATGTCCGATTCCTCAATTTTTGCGGTGAGCATAATAATCGGCACTCGTGATTTTTTTCTGATGTGAATACAAATTTCTTCACCTGTCATATCAGGAAGCATTAAGTCTAATACGATGAGAGCTATGTTTTCCCGCTCAAATAAGTCGAGAGCTTGCTTGCCGTTTTCCGCAGCAAAGACGGTAAAGTCTTTGCTTTCCAGAAAAGACTTTACCACCTCAGTAATTTTCAACTCATCATCAACAACAAGCACTTTTTTCAAATGATTGTTCATATTCAAACCTCTATACTTCCCAGGCGCTCAGACTATTGAACGTTAAATCCTTATTCTCCAATTGCTTGTTTGCAATCTTCTAATGATACTTTACACGAGTGGCACAGTCCCCAGACTAAATGCCAGGTCTGAGATTTGCCGTTTTCTTTTCGTTTTTTATACTTGCATTTGGTACGTATTGAGAAAGATTGATTCCCCACACATGGCAACGCAGTGGATAGATGTTTCTGAAGATGCCTAATTCTAATTAATATTCTTTACTGTACTTTTTATTTTCATAAATACGTCAACCAATTTGTCGTCAAATTGAGTGCCGCTGTTTTTTTGAATCTCAGCAACTGCAGCATCATGGCTAAATCGCTGTCGATATGGTCGGTCTGTCGTCATTGCATCATAGGTATCTGCAATGGCAAGAATCCGGGAACCTAGCGGGATCTCCTCCCCTTTGATCCCACACGGATAACCATTGCCTGAGAATCTTTCGTGATGATATCGAATAATCAGTAAGGCTCCAGCAAGAAAACCGACATTACTGAGGATATTAATCCCGATATCCGGATGCTGCTTAATAACCTCGTATTCTTCATCCGTCAGTTTACCATTTTTATTCAAGATATGATCGGGTATCCCTATTTTTCCGATATCATGGAAAAGCCCGGCATATTCAAGAATTTTTAAATTTTCTTCTGTCATTTTTAGCTCTCTACTTAAAAGTATTGCGATTTTCGACACACGTTCGGAGTGCCCTGCTGTATAAGGATCCCTTGCGTCAACAGCATTGGATAAAGCAAATACTGTATTCAGATAGGAATCATCCAGCCTTTTTAGAGATAATTCTATTTCAGACTTTTGATTAATTAGTTCCTTGTTTTGATTCAAAAGCGTATGTGATGTTTTATAAAGTATGCCAACCAACAATAAAAAAAGAATCAGAAATCCACCAAAGACTATAAATGCGATCACTTGTAAGATCATGTCTGCATGTTCACTAATTTTTTCTTCAAGGATTTGCAAAACAACGATACCTTCAACTTTTCCATCATATACTATGGGTTCATAAACGTTTATGACAAGCTTTCTATTTTTTATTTCCGCTAACTTATTTGTTTGATAAGCATCCGAAATGACGAAGGGTACCTCACCTCTTAAGACTTTTCCAAGATTGTTATTGTTAATCTGTTCTCCTGAAAAATCAGAATTATCGGACATGATCACTTTTTTATCCCGATTGATGAGAATGATTGATTTAATGTCATATAAATCCATGGTTTCAATGATATCTGATTTAATTTGAGATGCCTTGAAGTTGGATATGTTATCAGTTAAGTCTGTTTTTACCAGGTTTTTTTTAACAGCCGTATTGATTGTAATCCTGGTCACTTCTTCTAAATTTTCCAGTTTATCTTTTTTAATATGCTCATATATAACCAGGGAAAGTACAATGCCCATTAAGACAAATGCGAACATACTGTATAAGGCAAAAGTCCTTATTAATGGATATCTTTTCATAAATACCACCTTTCAGAAATACTGCTGCCAAAGGCAGTGCGATTACATTATATCCTGTGGCTCAGATCAAGTTCTGGATCATCTTTTTATAGGTTGCTTTTGAAAGCTTTAAAACCGTGTCTTTATGCTCTTGCTGGGTACCAAGGCTTGGCTATTCTTCAATTCTTTGTCAGATAAAGCATCCTCACGTTTTTGGGTTATATTATCATTATCCAACCTATTTGTAACCTTTCTTATTTTCTAGTTTAATAGTAATTTAGCTCTTATTACACAATAACTAAAAAAGGACAGTGTATTCCTACACATCCCTTTTAACTTATTTCTTTCCTTATAACCTCTGCAACTCGGATTTTTTTCGATTATACTCTTCTTCATCGATTTCGCCACGTGCATAACGTTCATGCAAGATTTCAAGTGCTTTTTCACCAGAACCGGGTCCTTCTTTTTCATTTGATTTTGAAAAATGGCGAATAATGAAATAAATACCAATGATCACCAAAACAAGTAATAAAAACAAGCCAAACATCATAAAAAAGACAAAACAACCACCATAACCTATACCATACATCATCGTTAATTCCTTCTTACTATTCTCAATTATATTTCAATCTAATAATTCCCAATAAAACTAAACCTAATTAAGGGAGCGGATGTTCTTTGTCATATTATCAAATTCTTCTTTCGTAATTTCACCATTTGCATACCTTATGCCTAATATTTCCAGGGATTTCTCCTGAGCTACCGGTGTCTTTTTTGATCTTATCATTGCAAAAATTATGACGCCGATAATTATAATCAGAAATATGACAATAATACCAACTACAAATGCAAAGGAATTCATCATACCGTTTCCGTACCAACCTGAATTAGTAGATGAATAACTGTTAGCCATCATACCTCCGCTCATCAGATTCATCATCCCGTTTGGGTAATCTGTGAGATAGTTGACTGCAAGATTAATATGAAAAGCTCTAAGTGATTCTGACCCCTCCCCGCCCAATCTGGTGTCCATTTGTTCATGCATGGCTGTATTGCCAATCATTGCCTCCATTGCAGAGTCACCCAACTCTTCAAGCTTATCCTGACTGACCTTGCCTGGATCAATCTGCGTTGGGTCATTAATCCCTTGCTCTCCCATAATCTCTGATAGAATAACATCTGGACTTTTAAGAACCATCTCCTCAGCAAATGAATTGCTGGAAAAAGAAAAAACGGTTAATAAAAATAACATGAAGATAAAAATAACTTTTTTCATTTTTACACACTCCTTATTTTATACACTCCTTATTTAGTAATTTAGTACCCAGTAGGATGCAGTTGAAACAAAAATAAAAATTTATAAAGATCATATGAAAATAGTATCGAGAAAATAATTATAAAATTGAAATCTACATAATTTCTACACATAATTTTATTAAAATAAGTGTAAAGCTATACATCAAGTAAAAGATGGCGAATAAGATGATGGGATTTAATATGTTAGGTTGGCAGGGAATTAACTCACTGCAAGGTATGCACAATGGATTTGGTATGATGGGAATAATTGGAGGTGTAAGTATGTTTATGATATTGCTGGTAGTACTTGTGGTTGTCGCTATTGTTTGGTTTTCAAAAAATGGAAGTACCCAAAATAATGAATTTAAATATCAAACAACAGATCGATCACTAGAAATTTTGAATGAACGCTATGCATCTGGAGAAATTGCTGATGCAGAGTATTCAAAGAAGAAAATGGAGCTAAGAAAGAATAGTTTATAATAACTGGTTTTAAAATTGTGACCACCTTCGGGTGGTCTTTTTTTTCCCTACTCTGCCCTGCCCTATCAAGGTACCACAAAAAAACCACAAAAGTACCTCTATTAGCTTCGGAAATTTTAGGATAATTTTTTGACAATAAAAAAACAGAGCCTTCAAACGGCTCTGTTATGCGCTATTATTGGTGCTCCCTCAGAGACTCGAACTCTGGACACCCTGATTAAGAGTCAGGTGCTCTAGCCAACTGAGCTAAGGGAGCGATAGTGGTGCCGAAGGCGGGACTCGAACCCGCACGTGATCACTCACAACGGATTTTGAGTCCGTCACGTCTGCCAATTCCATCACTTCGGCGTAAAAATAAAGATTATCCTGTTTTTCAACTTGCTTCTGAATACTAAACTCTTCAACTAAGCGATTCACACCAAATCACAGATTTGGGTTCTCTGCTTATGCCAATTCCATCACTTCGGCGTAAAAATAAAGATTATCCTGTTTTTCAACTTGCTTCTGAATACTAAACTCTTCAACTAAGCGATTCACACCAAATCACAGATTTGGGTTCTCTGCTTATGCCAATTCCATCACTTCGGCGTAAAAATAAAGATTATCCTGTTTTTCAACTTGCTTCTGAATACTAAACTCTTCAACTAAGCGATTCACACCAAATCACAGATTTGGGTTCTCTGCTTATGCCAATTCCATCACTTCGGCGTAAAAATAAAGATTATCCTGTTTTTCAACTTGCTTCTGAATACTAAACTCTTCAACTAAGCGATTCACACCAAATCACAGATTTGGGTTCTCTGCTTATGCCAATTCCATCACTTCGGCGTAAAATAAAGATTATCCTGTTTTTTAACTTGCTTCTGAATACTAAACTCTTCAACTAAGCGATTCACAGGACACTGTCATACATAATAGCACAGCTTAAAAAAAAAATCAAACATTATTTTTAATTTTAAATTATTTTGTAAAAATGAAAACACGACAAAATATTATCTTGTTTTTTTCAATTTATGGGGTACTATAGGTAAATAGCGGATTGGTTATTAACAAAGAACTTAATGCCCTTTCCCGTAATCCTATTTCCAGAAAGCAAGGTGAAGTGATGAGTATGTTTGAAAACCATAAAACAATCGCTTATAAGGAATTCAGAGAGTTTGTAAATGAGTCGGTTCTTGAATTAATCAAGAAAACAAGCGATAAAAAATGCAACGGCTGTATTGATTTTATATTTGATGAAGAAACCTCCACGGGGCATTGCGAGGCACTGGAAACCACCTGGCCGGTTAAAAACCCCGCCGCCGTTCAACGATTGACTGATTGCTATATTTGTGATCTGAAAGCCATGAAATAATAAATTGTAACACCGATTATCCGATCGGTGTATTTTTTTCCTACTTTTTCGTCGTTCTTATTTAATCGTTCTTTAAGTAGTAGGCTTTTTCTATTCTCTGACAACATTCTTCGGTCGACCAGGTTTCTGTTGAAATTTTAAAATCACAGACATCGTAATAAGCCTGCCGCTCGGCCAACAATTGTCTAATTCGTAGCAGCGGATCTTCACATCTTAGTAACGGTCTGGTATTATCGTCTTTAACTCGACCATAGATCGTTTCCGGCTGGGCTGACAGACTTACCACAAAAGCCTGTTCAGACAACAATTTGCGGTTTCTTTTGAATAAAATAATTCCACCACCAGTAGAGATCACCCGATGCTCCATGGATAAAGCCTTCTTTAACGCTTCATGCTCGGCATCACGAAAGGTGTCTTCCCCGAATTGGCTAAAAATTTCAGCTATTTCGATACCCATATTTGCGACCACCATGGCATCGGTATCGATAAAATCATATTCCAGTTCCCGGGCCAGCATCGGGCCGAGGGTGGATTTTCCGGTTGCCATAAACCCAATCAGGGCAATGGATTTTTTTTTGCTGTTCATCTTATTCCTTCCTCTAATCGTTTTTTTTCAATAATAGTTTTTTTCCAAAGACTGGATCTGGAAAAATCCCCGTCCATAGTTCAAAAGCCAGCAACCCCTGGTACAAAAGCATGTCCAAACCATTTTGAGTTTCGGCGCCGATTTCTTTCGCCTCTTTTAGCAGTTGCGTCACCGGTGGACTGTAGATCATATCATAAACTAATAACTCTTTTCTAAGCAGTTCTTTAGGCAGCGGCGATTGTTGTGCCGACTCTGCCATCCCCACACTGGTTCCATTGACCACCACCATCGCTTCATCGACAGCTTTTTTTAGCGCCTCAGGTGCCATGGAAATGGCCTGTGCTTTCCCCGGCCAGCTCTCATTAATCAAATTTGCCAATTCTTTTGCTTTTTCTTCCGTGCGATTGGCGATGATGACTTTTTTGATTCCCCAATCGGCCAAGGCCATAGCCACTGATTTAACGGCTCCCCCACACCCTAAAATCAGAATGGTTAGTGTCTCTTTGGGGATTTTACTAACTCTTTTTTCAATCGATTTGATAAAACCAAACCCATCGGTATTATAACCCACCATTTTTTTATCACAATAAACCACCGTATTGACCGCACCAATTTTTTCGGCCAGGGGGTCCAAATAGTCCAGCGCTTCTATGATGTCGATCTTATGCGGTTTAGTCACATTTAATCCCCCAAAGTTCATCAGTCTAAGTCCGTCCACCAGTTTTTTTAAATCCTCAGACTTGACCGCAATTGGGAGGTATAGCGCATCCACACCGGTTTCTTTAAATAATCCGTTGTGTAATTGGGGGGATAAACTTTGGGCGATCGGGTCGCCGATGACGGCATATATTTTCGTATCAACTGAAATCTTCATTCGCGCACTCCTTAATTCTTTTCGATTTATTTGCATTGTAACACAGCTTGGATATCTGGTAAATAATCACAGACATCCTTCTTCTTATTTTTTTATTATTATGCCTTTATTGGATAAAGTCTTTGCGCCTCATCATTCCTGTGTTATAATCTCTAAGGAAAAAAAAGATCGGAGGAAATATTTTGGAGAGTCGAAGAATTATACAAGTGGAGGAAAAGGTGCCCTTTAAAATGCTGGTGCCGTTAAGCTTGCAGCATATGTTTGCCATGTTTGGTGCATCCGTTTTAGTGCCCTTCCTCTTTGGCATCAACCCGGCCATTGTCCTTTTTATGAATGGTGTAGGTACGCTACTATTTATGTTTATCACCAAGGGGAAGGCCCCGGCTTATCTGGGTTCCAGTTTTGCCTTTTTAGCACCAGCCGGCATTGTTATTGCCACCTGGGGTTATTCTTATGCACTCGGCGGTTTCGTGGTCGTTGGTTTATGCGGCTGTATCCTGGCTGGAATTATTTATAAGTTCGGGATTGAGTGGATCAACGTGGTGCTCCCCCCTGCGGCCATGGGTCCGGTGGTGGCACTAATTGGTCTGGAATTAGCCGGCACGGCTGCCAGCACCGCTGGTATTGTCAGCAGCACCAGTTATGTCCTTGATGAAGCTTCCGGCCTTTATGAACAAGTGGTTACTGCCATCGTTCCTGAAAATGTCATTGTTTTTCTGGTTACCCTGGCCTTTGCGGTTTTTGGATCGGTTATGTTTAAGAAATTTCTGGCAGTTATTCCCATCCTGATCGCCATTGTTGCCGGTTACCTAGCTGCTCTGATTACTGGTGTGGTTGGCCCTGCTACCTTTGCTGCGGTGGCTGAGGCACCCTGGTTTTCATTACCAAACTTCCAGCTCCCACAATTTAATTTAGAAGCGATTATTATCATTTTGCCCGTTCTTTTGGTTATTGCTTCTGAGCACATTGGTCACCAGATTGTCACGAGCAAGGTCGTCGGACGAGATCTCTTGAAAGATCCGGGTTTACACCGTTCTTTATTTGCGGATAATTTTTCGACGATGTTATCTGGTTTTATTGGTTCCGTACCAACCACTACTTATGGCGAAAATATCGGCGTGATGGCCGTCACCAAGGTCTACTCGGTTCAGGTTATTGCCGGTGCTGCGATTATTTCAATCATTTGCTCGTTTGTCGGTAAATTATCGATGCTGATCTCCACCATTCCCGGCCCGGTCATCGGCGGAATTTCCTTCCTTTTATATGGGATGATCGGTGCTGCCGGGATCCGTATTCTAGTTGATGCTCAGGTTGATTATGGCAAATCCCGTAATCTGGCCCTGACTTCAGTGGTCTTCGTAGTGGGATTATCCGGCATCGCCGTTACCTTTGGCACAATCCAACTCAAAGGCATGGTTCTGGCCGCCGTTATCGGGATGATTCTAAGCCTTATCTTCTTTATCCTGGACAAACTAAAGCTGACCAATGACCGCGAAGAAGAACACCTATATGACCAACCCTAAATCCTTAAAAACTGATCATGATGATCAGTTCAGACTGTCTCAAAAGATAACCCAGTACCGACAATTGTTACATCATGTTGTTCGCATCGGAGCGGACATGGCATCGCCTGTCCGATTCCGCGGCGAACAACAGATTAACAATTGATCGGTACGGTAGTTTATTGACAACTTCAACTGATCAGAATGATCAGTTTTTTTATGGCCGCTGCTGGTTGTAAAAAAGCGCGATTTCTATTATACTGGTAGTAATAAGTAACTCAAAAAACGAATCGATGATAGAAACAGAAGGGTGACCCATGAAAAATGATATGAAAATTGCGGTCTTAATTGACGCAGATAATGTATCGGATAAATATATCAAGTATATTTTTGATGAAATCTCCAACCTTGGCATGCCCACCTTTAAGCGCATCTACGGTGACTGGACCAAACCTCAACTGGGGTCCTGGAAAACAGTATTACTAAACTACTCCATTACCCCCATTCAACAATATAGTTACACCACCGGAAAAAACGCTACCGATGCAGCTTTAATCATTGACGCCATGGATATTCTTTATTCCAATAACGTCGATGGATTCTGCATTGTCTCCAGCGACAGTGACTTTACCCGGCTGGCGACCCGACTCCGGGAAGCGGGTATGTACGTGGTAGGAATGGGCGAGAAGAAAACGCCCACCCCCTTTATCTCAGCCTGTGAAAAATTTAAATATCTGGAAGTTCTGGCCAGTGATCCCGACACCACCGCTGCCGAGGCGGAACAATCTGAAAGCATTCCCAACGGTAAACTAAGTACTCATAAAGAAGGCATGGCCAATAAAAAGGAACTCATTCAGTCACTTAAAACCATCATCACCGAAAGTTCCGATGAAGATGGTTGGGCAAATCTGGGGGAGGTTGGGTCCCGACTTAATAACCGCTATCCGGATTTTGACACCCGGAATTATGGTCACTCAAAACTGCGCCCGCTAATTTTATCCTTGCATCAATTCGAAATCGAAGCCCGCCGAACCAGCAAAAACCAGAATTCCCATTACGTCGTTCGAAACAAAGCGAAGCAAAGGTAATCTGATGCTGGTCTATCTTCTTGAAAACGCTACCTTTACATCGGCATCCCTTGAGCAGATCGACAAAAAGAATCACCTGATCCATCTCTGTCTGCTTGACTTCCAGTCTCTTCCGGCAGTCAGCGGCCGCCTGGGAATCAGCGACCGACTTGTTGATGAATGCCTGAATAATCGATCATCAAAGCTTGATAGCTACGACGGCTACGATTTTATTACGCTGAACCTTCCTATGACCATCGCTCAAGATTATAAGCCAAAACGTATTGGTATTTACTTCCGATTGGATTTACTGGTTTTTGTATCCGATCGAATTGATTTTATTAATGACATTGTCGTCACCAGCCAAACCGAGGGGATTAAGATTCAGAGCCTGGGTAAATTTTTTCATTTGTTTTTTGATAAAATCACGATTGATGATCGGGAGGTACTGGTATCCATTGAAGAGGAGATTACCAGTCTAGAGGAGGAATTTATTGTCTCTATTAAAGATGATCTGGTTGATTACCTTGTTACCTTCCGGAAGCGACTTCTCAACCTTAAGCAGTATTATGAACAGCTCGTTGAAATATCCGAAGCCATCGAAGAAAATGAAAATAACCTAATTGATAAGAAAGAACTGCGCTATTTTAAAATTCTCACTAATCGGGTCAATCGGCTCTTTACTAATGTGTTGAACCTCCGGGATTATGGTACCCAAGTCCGGGAAGCCTACCAGGCCCAGTTGGACATTAACTTAAATAAAGTCATGAAAATTTTCACTGTGGTTACTTCCATTTTTCTGCCCTTGACGCTAATTGTCGGCTGGTACGGCATGAACATCATGATGCCGGAGTTTCATTGGGAATACGGTTATCCTTTCGTGATTGTTTTATGTGTTGTCGTGGTGATGGGTACACTGTTGTATTTCAAAAAAAACAAGTGGTTTTAGGACCACTTGAGGTTGTCACTAAACTACCGTACCGACTAATTGTTAATCTGTTGTTCGCTGCGGAATCGGACAGGCTATCGCCGTGTCCGCTCCGATGCGTACAACATGATGTAACAATTATCGGTACTGGGTTATCTTTTTTTACAATCATGACAAGTGGTTTTAGGACCACTTGTTTTTTTAGCCAATTTACTCTTCCCACAAATAATTCAGGATCTTGAAAGACAGCCGTTAGGAAAATCGGAATCTGCTAAACTGATATCCAGGGTTCTAGCCCGGTAGCTATGTCAAAAAACGCTTGCATTATTATTCGGCATGTTGTATCATACCCACATGGTGGCATCATTAAGAGCTGCACATGAATAACGCATAAAAACTAGATTAAAAATTAAAAAACCTGCTCTAATCCCTGGTGATAGAGACTGAATAAAGCGATACTTTTTTTGCATTTTATAATGTAATGATAGGTCTTTTTGCAGTTGTTTATTTTCAGCGCAGAGGACCTTTTTTCTTTGCGCAAATTTAAACTGCTGCCTTCCGGTTGTGTCAACCCGAGTACCGACAACCCGAATTTTCAACAGCCACAGGTTTGCGTGTCATGTGTTTCTCTGCTCTTTGCGGTCATAGCCAAATACTACTAACAGGTGAAACGCATGAAAATCGGATTTATTGGTGCCGGTAAAGTCGGCACCGCCATGGGTATTTTTTTTACACAAAATAGTCTGACCCTATCGGGTTACCTAAGCCGCAGCGAGACCTCCTCTCAATGCGCGGCCAAAGCGACTGACTCCGCTATTTTTTTCGACCTTCCCAGCCTTATCACCGCAAGTGAAGTGATTTTTATCACCACTGGCGATGATCAGATTCCTGCGGTTATCAATCAACTCGTCCAAGCTGCCTGCTTAACCGAGCGTCATACTCTTGTCCATACCAGCGGCGCTCTGTCCACCGATCTTTTTGATCCACTTTCAGCTTCAGGGTGCGGTTTGTGTTCGCTTCATCCGATCATGAGTTTTTCTGATCCCCTTACTGCCGCAAAAAACTTAAAGCAAACGGTTTTTACCCTCGAAGGCAATGACAAGGGTCTGGCCGCTGTACAAAAAATCCTTAAGCTCACCGGCAATCCCTATTCCGTGATTGACAAGGGCGATAAGGTGCTCTACCATGCCGCTGCCTGTATCCTCTCCAACTATCTGGTGACTCTGATTGACTCGGGTTTTTTACTGCTTAAGAACACCGGAATTGCCGACGACGAAATCACCCGAGCCTTTATGCCGCTGATGACCGCTACGCTGAGAAATATCGAAAAATCTGGAACGGTCAATGCTCTCACCGGCCCTCTGGTTCGGGGCGATGAAAACACCATAGCCAAACACACCGAAGCGATTAAGACGCAAACCCCGGAATTTCTGGCGCTCTACCAGACCATGGGTTTAGCGACCATTGAGATGATCAAAGACAAACGGATTGATGGTGACACCTATGATCATTTGAAAAATCGACTAAAATAAAAAAATAAAGGAAGTAACTAATGAAAAGCAAATTTACTGTCAGCTCTTTTTTACTAGCCAAAGCAAATCGGGAAAAAATCACGATGCTAACGGCCTATGATTATTCAATGGCCAAAATTGTCAACGATGCCGGCATTGATGCGATTCTGGTGGGCGATTCTCTGGGGATGGTGGTTCAGGGCTATGAATCGACCCTGGAAGTAACCATGAACGACATGGTGTACCATTGCAAAGCCGTTGCCCGGGGTGCCGAAAACGCCCTGATTGTCGGCGATATGCCCTTTTTATCCTATCACATTTCGGTTGAAGACGCCGTTCGCAATGCCGGCCGGTTGATTCAGGAAGGTAAGGCTCACGCCGTCAAACTTGAAGGCGGTATCGATCAGGTTGACAATGTCAAGGCCATTGTCAAGGCTCAGATTCCGGTCATGGGACATATCGGTCTGACGCCCCAGTCGGTTAACATGTTCGGCGGATTTAAGGTTCAGGGCAAGGATATTACAAAGGCTCAGAAAGTCATTGATGATGCTCTGGCACTGGAAGCAGCGGGCGTTTTTGCGATTGTCCTGGAAGGGATTCCGGAAAAATTGGCGACCCTGATTACTAAACAAATATCCGTTCCCACGATCGGCATCGGTGCCGGTCGCTACTGCGACGGTCAGGTGCTGGTAATTCATGATCTACTGGGGATGTACTCTGGTCAATCGCCGAAGTTTTCCAAGCGCTATGCGGCACTGAATGCGACCATTCAAGAGGCTGTCAAGAACTATGTCACCGAGGTAAAGACGGCTCAGTTCCCGGAAGCAAAGCATACCTTCACTATTGATGATGACATCATCAATGAATTGCAGCAATAAACCATGAAGATTGCCAAAACAATAACGGAACTAAAGACTTATCTTGAAGCTATTGGTGGCGATAAAACGATCGGTTTTGTCCCGACCATGGGCTATCTTCACGACGGTCATCTTTCGCTAATCAAAGCCGCGCATGCACATAATGACGTAACTGTCTTGAGTATCTTTGTCAACCCCACCCAGTTTGCCCCGGGTGAGGATCTGGATGCCTACCCCCGCGATTTTTTAAGAGATTCCCGTCTTGCCGAAGCTGCCGGAACCGATCTATTGTTTTTTCCTGATCCGGCCGAGATCTACCCGGCGGGTGCTTCCACCTTTGTGGAAGTCGAGGGTGAGATCACCAAAAAACTCTGCGGTCAGTCCCGACCGACTCATTTTAAAGGCGTGACGACCGTGGTGACGATCCTTTTTAACCTCATCAACCCCAACATCGCTTACTTTGGCCAGAAGGATGCCCAACAGGTGGCAGTGATTAAAAAAATGGTCCGGGATTTACATCTGCCTGTCCAGATTGCGGTCTGTCCGATTGTCCGGGAAGCGGATGGTTTGGCGATGAGTTCCCGAAATGTGCTGCTGCATCCGGAGGAACGAAAACAGGCTCTGGTTCTCAGTCAATCGCTGGCTGCGGCTAAGGCCCTTTATCAAGCTGGCGAACGCTCAGTCAAAATTTTAACCGCAGTCATTGTCAACCACATCAATTCGATGCCCCTTACTCATATTGATTATGTTGAAATCCTGGACTTTGAAACCCTGGCAAACATTGAGACCATCACATCACCAACCCTGGCAGCCGTGGCGGTTCGCTTTGAGAAAACCCGGCTGCTTGATAATATCATTTTAGATTAAGAGGTAATTTATGTATATCACCCTATTTAAGTCAAAAGTCCATCGGGCAACAGTCACTGAGGCTGACCTCAATTATGTCGGTAGCATCACCATCGATGCAAAGCTGCTGGAACAGGCCGATATTCTTCCCGGTGAAAAGGTTCAGGTGGTCAATGTCAATAACGGTGAACGCTTTGAAACCTATACAATTGTGGGTAAACGGAGCAGCGGTATTATTTGTGTCAATGGCGCTGCGGCGCGACTGGTTCATAAGGGCGATAAGGTGATCATCATCGCCTATGCGATGATGGACCGGAAAGAAGCGCTCAACTTTAAACCTCGGGTTCTAATTCTGGATGATGACAATCATGTGACCGCACTTAAGGATCATGAGGTTCATGGCCAGAGTCATTAGTTCTCAAACATTCATTCTTAATAAAGTTTCGACAACAAAGCCAGGTATGAATATTCATACCTGGCTTTGTTGTCGGTACTGGGTTATCTTTTTTTGACAGTCTGAGCGAGCTATTATTTTTCATACCTCGCTTTAAGTTTATTCCGTAACGCCGGTATTTATAATCCCATTAATACTTCAACCTCATGATTTATTTTATCATTGACCAGGTTGATAACATTTCTGGTAGAGACGATTCCATCTACTGAGATGATTTTAACGCCTTTATTGACCGTATCTGGATTTTTTACGTTTATGTGATAGTTTGTTTCCTGGTAGCGATAGCAAATTTGATATTCTTTCAATGTTCTGGGAATACAGGGGTCCATAACAATGGTCTCACCATTTTTCTGGAAACCCAGAATGTATTCAAGACCCGCCCGATACATCCAACCGGCCGCACCGGTATACCAGGTCCAACCGCCTCGACCGGTATGTGGATAGGTGGAATAGACATCGGCTGCCACCACGTAGGGCTCTACCTTATAACGGGTATAGTCCCGCATGTTGGTGGTGTGATTAATCGGGTTAATCAGTTCAAACAGCTCCCAGGCTTTATCGCCATCGCCCAGTTTGGCAAAGGCAATGATGGCCCAGGCCGCTGCATGAGTGTATTGTCCGCCATTTTCACGAACTCCCGGAATATAGCCCTTGATGTATCCGGGTTCCAGTTCAGACTGATCAAAAGGCGGTGTCAGCAGCTTAATCAGGCCGTCTTCACGGCTAACCAGATAATCATCCAGTGACTTCATCGCAGTAAGGGACCGTCCGGCTTCTCCGGCTCCGGAAATAACCGACCAGCTTTGAGCAATGGAGTCGATTTTACACTCACTGTTCCCAGCCGACCCCAATACATCGCCATTGTCGAAATAAGCCCGGCGATACCAGCTCCCATCCCAGGCTGTTTTTTCATTGGCCGCCATCATTTTCACTTTAACACTTTCATATTTTTGGGCCAGTTCCAGGTCGCCCTTTTCTTTACAAATAGGCATAAACAGGTCCAGATTGGCAATCAGGAACCAGCCTAACCAGACACTTTCACCTTGGCCCTTATTACCAACGGTGTTCATTCCGTCATTCCAGTCCCCGGAGCCCATCAGCGGCAGTCCATGTTCTCCAAATTTCAGGGAAATTTCAAGGGCCCGCAGACAATGTTCATACAAAGAAGCTGTGGTTTTAATTTTCCAGGGAACACCGCATTTTTCATCTTCAAATTCACCTAGTTCCGGCTCTTCGATAAAATTCACATCTTCTTCTAAAATTTGGTGATCGCCGGTGATGCGGATGTACTCGGCGGTGACATAAGGCAGCCATAATCGATCATCCGAAAAATGGGTCCGGGTTCCCAAACCCAGGGGCTCATGCCACCAATGCTGAACATCGCCCTGAACGTACTGATGACTGGCATGGAGCAGGATTTGAGCCCGGGTAATTTCCGGCCATAAATTAGCAATGGATAAGGCATCCTGGAGTTGATCTCTAAACCCGAATGCGCCACCAGCCTGATAAAACCCTGATCTTCCCCACAATCGGCAGGAAATAACCTGATACTGAAGCCATCCATCCAACATCAGATTGATCGAAGCTATTGGTGTTTCCACCTTTATTATTCCTAACTTGCTTTTCCAGAAACCGATGACTTCGTTTAGCGCCTCCTGAACATTTCGCAACTCACGATACTTCTGGCTCAGTACCTCTACCTCACTTTGATTGTTTCCGATTCCCATCAGGAAGGCAACATCCTTCCGCTCATTAGGTCCCAGGGTAATTTTCACCTGAATGGCCCCGCAGGGATCAAAGCCGGCACCTAAAACCCCGTCAAGACTTATATTGGCCAGACCTTCTGGTCGGGACATATTCCCATTACCCAAAAAGGCTTTACGATCACTGGTCACCGACCGTTTAGCGATTGATGCATCAAGCAACAGTACTTCGCCCGGAAAGCTTTCATTATAGGGATTTCTTATTAATAGGGCGCCAGAATTATCCTGCTCGGTATTGATGTGCAGGGCTGTCGCCTGATCACTGACTCCCAATACGGGCCTGATATAGTAAGTCAGGGTTATATGTCGTTCCTGATTCGATTCATTTTTTAAATTAATCAGACTTATTTTTACCGCATCTGTTGTTGGAACAAACTGAATCATCCGTTGTTTGATACCATGACTGGCGTGTTCAACATTAGTGTAGCCAAAGCCATGCTTAATGGTATAATCTTCCGCTTCCCGAATCGGTAGTGGGGTGATGGTCCAAATTTCTCCAGTGTCGCCATCGCCCAGATAAACCACTTCTCCCGGGGGATCGGAGACAACATCATTTGACCAGGGGGTGAGTTTGTTTTCACGGCTGTTTTGATACCAGGCATAACCGGAGCCAGATTCAGAAACCATAAAGCCAAAGCTTTGGTTAGCGATCACATTCACCCACGGTGCCGGGGTATTTTCACCATTTTTCAGATGGATGATATACTCACTGCCGTCCTTTTTAAAGCCGCCAATGCCATTATTATATAAACGTTCCGGTTCATCGGTTTGTGACACCGAGTAATTAATCGGCTTGCTGCTTGCCACGATTTTTTCAGGAATCAGTTTAGCCGCGACGGTTTGATAAACACATTCAATTTGTTCCCGGAGCGTTCCCATACCGCCTTTTAAAATAACCCGGGCAACAGCATAGAGCAGAGGTATGTCGGTCGCTGCTATTTTATTTTTTTCCAGAATAAAGAGATCCTCACTAATTTTTAGCATTTCGTGGGTTTGTTTGGATAAGACCATGTCAGAAATCAGGGCATGTAAGGGCAGTGAGTAAGAGTATTCTTCTTCACTTAAGATCACCAGATCCACATTTAAGCCCATCAGGCGCCAGTATTCATGTGCTTTTAAAACCTCAACCAATAACTTGACCTGGTCGATGTTAGATAAATCGATCACTACAATGGGATTGTCTCCGGAAATGCCATATTTCCACAAGGCCGACTGACCCTGGGTATTTTTAAGGATTATTTCCTGATTCATCATCTTTGTCGGGCTTAAAAAAACAAGATGGGAGATCATATCCTGATAAAGCTCGGACTCGTCAGTATCTAAATTGAGATATCGGGTTTCCACCTGACTTCTTGTTAAGGCCAATTTGAAAGCACCTTCGATCGCACTGGGAGTATGATATTTATCAATCAGGTTAAGAATCGATTCTTTGCTTTCACAAAAGGCCGTGACAAACGAAAATGAGGCGGTTTTTCCGGCCTCAATGGTCACCTTGATCCGGGTACTCATGACCGGATCGAGCACCGGTCCACTGGTGCTCGACAGAGGTCTATCCTGATTGATGACCACCGGATTTTGGGAGTTGTTGCCCCGGCCGATAAACTGCATCCGATCAGTCTCGTACTGGATCTCGCCCTCTAGATTACTGTTGGTCACAATGGCATTGGCCAGCCACACGCTTTTATCACTGTCTGATCGGGGCCGTCGGGTGGCAATGAGGCATTTTCTATGATGCTCTATTTCTGTTTTAATAAAGAGATTACCAAAAACCGGGTGGGCAATGTCTCCGGCCTGGGTTGCCATAACCAGTTCAAAATAGCTGGTTAATTCCAGGGTACAGGCTTTTTTGCCGTTATTTTTCAGGGTGATTCGTCTGATTTCGACGTTATCACCAGAGGCTACAACCACCTCAGTTTTCGTCTCAATATCACCATCTGTGCGCTTGAAGGTGGCTTTATCGGCAGTAAAAACGACCTCATATTGATCAGGCTTTTGATTAAGCGGGCCATAGGCCGCCGACCAGACGGCTTTACTCTCGACATTTTTTAAATAGAAAAACGTGCCATATTGATCAAGGGTGCTGTCTTCGCGCCATCTTGTTACCGCTGCCATTTTGCTTTTACTATAACCAGTTCCCCGCTCGGTAATCATCACCGAATAATTGCCGTTAGAAAGAATATGGGCTTTGGGTAGAATGGTATTTGGTTTTGTAAAGCGTCGCACGGCACTTATCTCTTTGGCGATCTTGCCCTTGTAGGGCACCAGTTTTTCCTTTGTTCCCTTGGTAAAGATCAGATCAGAAGAGACTTTTTCCTGAAGCAGCAATCTGGCGGCATGGATTTCCGGGTCATTATGAAAACGGGTTTGCATGATATTGTGATTGACGCAATTGTTGAGTGCCATTAAACTCATTCCCTGATGGTGAGCCATAAAACTTTTTACTAATGCCCGCTTTGTTTCAAAACCCAGTCGTTCCGGGGTATAATCAGCAGCTTCATAAAAACCATAGGGTCCTTCCAGACCATCGGCCTTTAGCCTTCTAATATTTTTAATTGCTGCTTCCGGGTTAACCATCAATGCCAGGAAAGTGGCATAGGGCGCAGTCACAGCATCATCAATTAAGCCCCGTTTAAGCCCCAACCAGGGAACTCCGATGGCCTTGTATTTATAATCGTGGTGTTTATCCATCGCATGGTAGCCGGATTCGGATGTGCCCCAAGGCATTTCCCGCTGATCGCCGTATTTCATCTGACTTTTTATTACAAAAGAATAGGTTTCGTCCAGCAAGGTGTTCTGATAGCTTTTCATAATCAAAAGGGGCATTAAATATTCAAACATGGTGCCTGTCCAGGAAATCAAGCCTTTGTAATGGTCCACATTCGTTAGTGCCCGTCCCAGTTTAAACCAGTGTGAGGCCGGAATCTTGCCTTTGGCAATACAGATATAGCTGGTTTGACGGGCCTCTGAGGCCAACAGGTCATAAAATGAATTGGTCAGCTTATTGTCTTCCAGATTAAACCCGATACTGAACAGTTCCTTTTTCTTGTCATACAGTGGTAGAAATTCCATCGCATCGACAAGAGCATCGATACGTCTGAGTAAGTCGGTATACTGATCCACAAAGTCCTGACTTGCTGTCGCAGCAGCACTGAGGGCGATCTTTGTTTCTTCCAGCCAGGCTAGTTCCTCACGGTAATCGTCCTGGTCCCATTTTTTAACAGCTTCTAGCAAGCGGTTGACCATGGCAGCGGTTTGCTGATGATGCTTTGGTAAGTCAATCAGGTCGGCATTATCGGTTAAGCGGATTTTGAGATTTTTAAGGTCCTCAAACACCGCATCACTTGCTGCTTCTTTTTTGGCCGCAGCCATATCCATCAAACGCTCCGGCATTTTATTAAGCAACCCGATGCCCGGCAGGAAGGTTGACATTTCAGTGTTGAACAGGGTGATCATCGCAACGATTTTTGTTTTCCAGACACCTTCATCCAGTTCTGTCATGGCGTCGGCCTTGATCAGCATCTCCAGCGTGTGATGCCATTTTTTTAAATCCATCGCTGTCTCTACGTTGTCGCTCATAGGGATTTTCGCATAGACAATATAATCGGTTTTTCCAACGCAATGAAGAGTATCCCGGATTCCACTTAAAAACCGGGAATCAATCAGAGGACTTTTAAGGTAGTCCAAAAGCCCCTGTTTCAGGGTAACCAGGTAACAAAGAAAATTTCCGCTATCGACCGTTGAAATATAGGCCGGACGCAGGGGTTTTAGGGTTAGGGTATCATACCAGTTAAGTAAATGGCCCTGCCATTTTTCCAGCCCTTCAATGGTATCAACGGTTTTATCAATCAGCGCCATCATTTGCCCGGTTCCGATATAGCCAAAGTCTCTGGCCGTCAGTGGTGCCAGCAGGCCCAGGCCAATGTTGGTCGGTGATGTTCGCTGGGCAATACCTCTAGGTGGGTCAGCCTGATAATTGTCAGGAATCAGATAATGACTTTTAGCATTCGAGAAATCCTCAAAATAGCGCCAGGTTTTGCGGGTGATCCGGCCCAGTTCAAGGGATTCACGCTCCGACAATATGAGCACCTTTTGCGGGTGATCCCTACTGATAAACCAGGCTATAACAGGACTGACAACCCAAATGGCAAAGAAAAACAGACTAAGCAGCAGTGCTTCCGGTTTAAAAAAGAGAGCCAGAATGACAGGTATCGGTGCCTGTAGCAGCGCCGCCTTCATGGTAAAAACATAACTGATCAGTGAATTTTTCTGAAATTTTTCGGTATCATCAGCCGTTACCCATTCCAGCAGGTTTTTTCGGGTAATAAAAACCCGTGTCAGGGTTACCATAATGGCATGGCTCATAAGCCAGGCCTGATAGGGCAAAAAGATTAATACCAGTAAGAACTGCATCAATACCGCTTTGAGACCGAACATCACCGGCATATACCGCTTGATCCGGTCGTTGCCAAATCGGGCCGATACAAGATAACCAATGATCCCCATCATCAGCGGAAAGATCTGCGGTAGCAGGAAAAAGCCAAGCCAGAAAAAAATACTTCCCGGGAGAATTGAAAAGCTCAAAAAGACAAGTAGCATCAATGCTGGTGGTACCAGACTTCTTCTTAAATTATCAAACATTTTCCACTTCGACAGTCGCGATAGGGGGTTGAATATTTTATCGTGACGGCGGTCAAAAATTTTACGAAATAGAATTGGTACCAATTGCCAGTCCCCGCGAACCCAACGGTGCAGCCGGGCCGAAAAAGAATTGTATTTTGACGGGTAGGAATCGACCAGCTTAAGATCGGTAACCAGGCCCGTTCGCACATATGAACCCTCCAGTAAATCATGACTAAGAATGGTATTGTCGGGGATGGCATCCTTCATGATGGTCTGGAACACCGCTAAATCATAAATGCCCTTGCCAACAAAAATCCCTTCCCCAAAAAGATCCTGATAAACATCGGAAATAGCGGTGGCATAGGGATCAATTCCTTCCTGACCAGTGAAAATGCGGGAGAAAAGGGATTTATTTGAGCTTTCGTTTTCCACTTCGATTCGTGGCTGCATCAAACCATAGCCCTCGACCACGACCCCGCGCTGCTTGTCGATAACCGGTTGATTTAGGGGGTGTGCCATCGTAGCAATCATTTTTTTAGCCATTCCCATTGGCAAAATGGTGTCGCTGTCCAGGGTGATTACATATTTGACATGGTCAAAGGGCGGTTTTTTTGCCGAAGCATAGACAAAACTGGTATCGGTGGCACCCATAATCAGGTCGTTGAATTCCATCAAAGCCCCTCTTTTTCGTTCCCATCCAAACCACTTATCATTTTTTTCATTATATTGACTGTCGCGGTGGAAAAAATAAAACTTATCACTGTCCACCGGGGCATATTTTAAATTAAGCGCATTGATACCCGCCAGAGCGGTTTTTATAATCTCGGGATCATCTTTCATCGCCGATTTGTCGGCATCGCTAAATGCTCCGACTAGGGCAAAGTAGAGATTGTCTTCCCGGTTGGAAAGATAATGGCTTTCCAGACCCGCCAATAATTCCTTGACCCGTTTCTGATCGGAAAGCAGAGTTGGCACTGCAACAATCGTGCTCATGCTTTTGGGAATCCCTTCTCTTAATTGAAGTCTTGGGAAAAAGGCCGGTTTTAAGGCATGGGAAACAATCCAATTGACCGCATCCACGGCAATTTCCGATGCCGGAATCAGCACCGCAATAATGACCAGCACCGAAAACAGGACCAGATGTGAAGATGCCGTAATCGTCGCGTAACGGACGGCCGCCAATAAAAAAAGCAGCGTAATCAGACCCATGGAACCCAAATAGAGGATGCCCGGATTTTTTATACCCATGCTTTCTGCTTTTGGTCTAAAGCTGTTAATCTTTTTTTCTTTGTTTTCCAGGCTTTTAAGGCCCTTGCCAATCAGATAATACCCGACATGCCAGGTTTTCTGGATGGCGGGATTTTCCAATTGAGATTGGTCCCGGTCCGCAAAGGCTTCTTCGGCAAACAAGATCGCCTCTTTGGCCAGATAAATTTCTGAGACCCCAAATCCCAGGGCCAATTCTTCCACTTTGGTCCGGTAATGACTCCGGGTGGCAATATCCATCAGAGGATAGGTTCCATCGGGGTCCTTTTTTAAAATTTGTTCGACCATACTAACCGTTTCAAAGAGCTCGGACCAATCCAGGGAAGAGAAAAAATGAAGACTGGTGATGGTATTGCCCATCGATATCGTATTAACGGATTGGGCCCCATGTTCTTTCTGGGTGATTTCTTCGGTGGTGGCACCGAGTTTATTTAAGTTTTCATCCATAATCCGTAGAACTTCGGCATAACTACGACCGGAACGCCTCAGCCGATAGAATAAATGCTCTACAAAAGCGGGGTTGGCTTCATCCTGGCTTTTTAGGCTGTCTTCGAAGAGTTTGATCGTTTTTTTAGGTTCATTACCATCGTTTTCCAGCCATTTAGTAAAAATCTTATCAGCCTTATGCCACTGACTCTGGGTTTTTTTTATTTCTTCACAAAGTTCCCGAATGTTTTCAATCAGGGCCAGGGTAAGCATCATTGGCAGCGCAACAATTTCCCGGTCAAAAAGAACGGCGTGGGACTGGTAGGCCTTTAAATAATCGGTCAGTATTTTTTCATCGATCTGACCGTCGGTATGAGCAACAAGCTCTACCGCCACCGCGAAAATCCGAATTTGTCCCTTGAGTGGACCCGACTTAAGAATCGGCAAGCGGTTATAATCGGATTTTTTCAAGTCCCGACGCATTCCTTTAACCTGCTTTTCAATGATATAAAAGTTATCAAGCAGCCACTCTGAAGCCGGTGGTACGGCCATCTTTTTCTGGAGATCGGCACTCAGATCCTGATACACATTCAAAATGAATTTATAGTTATCGTTCATCCTGACACTTGGCGATTTAATCGCTCTTTTCTTTACCGACACCGCATGTTCGATGGCAATTTTTTTGGCGTGTCCTTCTAATTCTTCACTTGAGAGCGATGCATCGCGCATGTTGAGTCGGGGTGATTTCCCCGATTTCATCAAAAAAATCCATAATAAAAACAGGATACAGCCAATCAATACCGTGCCCTCAATTAATAATCTTAAATAAACGTCCATTGATTCACAAATCCTTTCGTGATTTAAAACCCATTACGAAGCATAAAGTCAAACACTGTCATAAACCTACCGTACCGACCAATTGTTAATCTGTTGTTTGCTGCGGGATCGGACAGGCGATTGCCTGTTCGCCCCGATGCAAACAACATGATGTAACAATTGTCGGTACTACGTTATCTGTTTATCAAATAGTCTCTCATAGCTAATTTTTATAATAGGAAAAAATCTTTACACTTAAGTATATACCTCTTATATCGCTTATTAACCTTAAAATTACAAATAAACAATAAAAAGAAGTTAAATAAAAGTAAATTAATGTGAAACTTTTCCATATCTGACCTTTATTTTTTTTAAAAAAGAAGCTGATCGCACTCGTTTTCGAGCGGGATCAGCTTCTTGTTTTGTTAGTACTTATCTCATCATATGGATGGATTCACTCTTTACCGCATGAGCCGCTTCCATCAGCGATTCGCCAACGGTGGGGTGAGCATGGATGGTGGACTTAAGTTCTGCTACCGTTGCTTCCAGGTGAATCGCCAGAGCTCCTTCGACAATCAGATCAGTGGCCCGGGGACCGGCCATGTGCAGTCCCAGGATTTCGCCGGTAGCAGCATCCGTAACGTATTTGACCAGCCCGGTCGTTTCGCCAATGATCATCGCTTTACCATTGACGGCCATGGGAAAATTACCGACCTTTACGTCATAACCCGCTTCTCTGGCCTCGGCCTCAGTGAGCCCTACGCCAGCCAGTTCTGGTTTGGTATAAACACAATAGGGGATCGTTTTAAAATCAATCTGTGACCGGATTCCGACAATGGTTTCTACTGCAAATATCCCCTGGGCCGATGCCACATGAGCAAGCATGACCCCGCCATTGCAATCGCCCACCGCATAAATATGCGGCTTATTCGTCTGCATTTTCTGATTGACCTTGATTGCGCCTCGCTCCGTTTTTATGCCGGCCTTTTCCAGTTCCAGGGTACTAAGTTCTGGTTTTCGGCCCACCGAGAGCAACACTTTTTGAGCCGTCACAATTTTTTCTCCCGCTTGGGAACTGGTCGTAACCGCTAAGCCGTCAGGACCTTCCTTAATTGATTCGACCTTTGTTCTGGTAAAAATTTCCACGCCATCTTTGATTAATTTATCTTTTAGCGGCTTAACAATATCCCGATCCATAGTGGCAACAATGTCCGGCAACATTTCGATGATCGTAACCTTACAACCAAAAGCATTGTAAATGGTAGCAAATTCACAACCAATGACGCCGCCACCGATGATACACAAACTCTCGGGAACCGCTTCAAGTGATAAGGCCGCATCACTGGTGATCACATCGGGATGAACACTTCCCGGGATCGGTAGAATTACGGGTTTTGAACCCGTTGCGATAATGGCAAAGTCAAAATCGATGACTTCTTCATCTTTGCTTATTTCGTCTTGATTGTTATTATAAGAAACTTTAATTTGATGATCATTTAGAAAAACGCCGGTTCCCATTATTTGGGTAATGGTGTTGTTCTTTAACAGGGCCTTCACGCCACCCACCAATTTTTTTATAATTTTCGTCTTTCTTTTCTGGAGTGTTTTCCAGTCGGCTTCATAACCAGAAACTGTGATTCCCAGTTCTTTGGCATCGTTTTTCAGAACATCCAGGAGTTCGGTGGTATGCAAAAGCACTTTTGTCGGGATACAGCCAACATTGAGACAGGTTCCACCTAAGAACTTGTTTTCAATCAGAGTTACCTCCGCGCCTAAATGAGCTGCCCGGATGGCTGCCACATAACCGCCCGGGCCACCGCCAATAATGACAATCTTCATGATTCTACCTCCATCATAACAGCAGCAATCCGGGTTTTTCAATCAGCTCTTTAAGTCGGGCAACAAATTGGGCTGCCACTGAACCATCCACCACCCGGTGATCAGCCGTCAAACTCAGATTCATCATCGGTTTAATGACCACCTGACCCTCAACGACCATCGGCGTATCAATAATGGTATTGATTCCCAGTATCGCCACCTCGGGCTGATTGATAATCGGTGTGAAGGATTCCATGCCAAACATACCGATATTGGTAAGGGTAAAGGTTCCTCCGGTTATTTCATCGGTTTCCAGTTCATTGTTTCGGGCTTTTTCAGCCAACGCCTTGATTTCGGTCGAAATGGCACCCAGATCTAATTTATTGGCAAACTTTACTACTGGAACAATCAAGCCATCCGGTAGCGCCACGGCCACGCCAATGTTTACATAATTTCGAGTGACAATATCAGTACCAACAATGGCACTGTTGAGAAGTGGGAACTCCAACAGCACTCGGGATAATATCTTCACCAAAATATCGGTATAGGTTATTTTTGCGGTACTTTTTAATTCTTCTCGAAGCTGTTTCATCGCAGTGGTATCCACCCGCTGGTTATAGTTAACCGTCGCCGCTGTTTCCTGACTGGACGACATCCGACTGGCAATAATTTTTCGCATCGCTGACATCGGCTTGGTAAATTCCTGAGGATCTGCATATTTAAGGAAATCGGCGTTTTGTTTAAAGGCCAGCACATCGGCCTTCATAATCCGACCATCTTTATTAATCTGTCCCGGATCGACGCCTAAACCGGCTGCAATCACGCCGGCCGTCGGGGAAATTTTTGGTTGAGTTGTTTTAGCTTTTTCGGCAAATTCATTGACATCTTTTTCAGTAATGGCGCCTTGGGGGCCGGTACCGGTTACCTGGGTGATATCAATCTTTAATTCAGCCGCTATTTTCTTGGTTCGGGCAGACGCTTTAACCCGGCCACCGGTAGCCGGTTTAACTGGGGCTTGCTCAGCCTTTGGTGGTTCGGGAACATCTGGTTTTGTCGCGCTGGCTACCGGACTGGCTACCGCCTTTTCTGCTTCAGCCAACAAGGCCGATATATCTTCGTCGGCTTTTCCGATGATGGCAATGGGTTTTAACACTTCCACGGTTCCCTCGGACACCAGTATCTTTCTGATTATCCCTTCTCCCGGGGATTCAAACTCCTTGGTTATTTTATCTGTTTCCACATCAAAGATAATTTCGCCCATCGTCACGCTGTCACCTTCAACTTTACGCCAGTTGGCAATGTTCCCTTCGGTCATCGTCAATCCGAGCTTGGGCATCACTAAAAACTTAGCCATAATCCAATCCTCCTTTTTATTCCAAAACCATAAAAAAACCGTTTTTTTGGCCCACTTCAATGGCTTTTTTAACATCCACATGCCATGGCCCGTTCCGACTGATTTTAAAGGTAAAGGCCTGATCCTTATGAAATTCGATTTCCCGTTCCCCATCCAGGGCAATGGTTCCCCGGCAATAGGTGGTAAAAGTATAGTCTTCGTTAAACTTTAAAATCACGGGTGTACTGGTGCCAATCGCTAAAACAATCCCTGCTGACATGGGAATCTTAATTTTAGGGGCATCTTTATCAATGCTGATATAGGCACCAAAATCGTCTTCTTCGGTGATAATGATTTTCCCCCCGACCACCGACGAAAAACCGATCGATGCCGGATGACTTCGGGCGACAAATATTTTCTCAATATCTTCAACCTTCCAAATGGCCCGGGAACCGACAAAGACATCCCGGGAAATAACCGCATCGATGAGCGCAATGTCCTTAAGTTGCCCCGCTGCGTAAATTTCTATAATCTTGTCTCTATTTGAATAGACTTCTTTTTCAAATTTATGGGAAGCCACCACTGCTGCGGCAATACCGGCAATGGTTCCTTCAATCATATCCGGATAGACATTGTTCGTACCAGTGGAGATCGAAATCATCGGAATATCCCCAATGTCTTTGGCCACCGCCCGATTGGTGCCATCGCCCCCCAGGGTAACAATGCATCCCGCGTTTTTTTCGTTCATCAACCTGACCGCTTTGTACGTGTCTTCGACGGTATCCTCTTTAAAGAAATCGAACACTTCAATTTCACATTTCAGCTCGCCGGAGGTTTTAAGCTTATCCTCCACCCGATAACCCATATTGTAAGGATCTGGCATCATATATACCTTTTCCACCCCATTTTGCTGGGCCCCGAGAATGATGCGCTCGACAATATTTATTTTTTCATTGTTATCAATAACCGTTGCATGAGCAACCAGTCGTCTGATGTCCTTCCCTGAGGCAGGATTAGCAATTATACCGATTGAATTCATAAGTCCACCACCTTTTTCTGTCTTTAAAAAATTCTGGAAATAATATCATCGCTGTTCACTCCATTATTCCCAGAACCATGGCGCTTATGCCATGTTAATATGTTACTGGTTAAAACAACGATTTAACTGCCTGAACGACATCGTCGGCATTTGGCAACATGTAGGCTTCCAGAATTCCACTAAAGGGTACTGGGGTATTGAGGGCGCAGACCCGCTTAATCGGTGCATCACATTCATAGAAGCATTCGTCAGCGATAATGGCTGCCAATTCTCCCGCATAACTGCCGCGTTTTGCCTCTTCGGAAACAATCACAACCTTATGGGTTTTCTTGACCGATTCAAAGATTGCTTCCGTATCCAGCGGATAAAGGGAGCGTAAATCGATGACTTCCACATCAATGCCATCTTTTTCCAGCATTTCGGCGGCTTTTAAGGCATCGTACACCTGTTTACCATAGGTAATAATGGTGACGTCATTTCCTTCCCGTTTGATATTCGCTTTTCCCAAAGGAATCGGTTTAACTTCATCTTCTACCTGGCCGGTAACGGCATACAAGGTTTTATTTTCCAAATAGATTACCGGGTTATCATCATCAATGGCAGTGAGCATTAAGCCAATCGCGTCCTGGGCATTAGAGGGATAGACCACCTTAAGACCAGGCACATGAGTAAACCAGGCTTCCAGAGATTGGGAATGCTGGGCTGCGGCTGCCACGCCGGCGCCGGAAGGCAAACGCACGACCATCGGAAGTTTTAATTTTCCACCAAACATATAACGCATTTTAGCGGCCTGGTTTACTAACTGATCCATCCCAACGGTGGCAAAGTCAACAAACATTAACTCTGGAATTGGTCGCAACCCCACTGCGGCAGCACCGACAGCAGCACCAATAATAGCGCCTTCAGAGATGGGTGTGTCCCGGACTCTTTTTTCACCAAACTCTTCAAACAAACCTGCTGTTACCCCAAAACATCCCCCAAAAAGACCAACATCTTCTCCGAAAATAAATACATCCGGATTCTCCAGCATTTTTATCCGCATACCTTCTTTGATTCCTTGACCGTAAGTAAGTTCTCTCATCTTGATCGTCCCTCCTCTACTATATCGGTGTAAACATCTTCGACAGCAGATGATACATCTGGGAATTTACTGGCCAGAGCAAAATCAACAGCTTCTTCAACTAAAGCGTCAATTTTTTCATTGAGTTTATCCATTTCTTCCTGCGTCATGACCTTATTTTCAAGGATATATTTTTCCACTCTGGGAATTGGGTCTTTCTTCTTCCATTGTTCCAGTTCTCCTTCTGGTCGATAAACCGTCGGATCACCTTCGAAATGACCACGCCAGCGGTAAGTTTTACATTCAATTAGGGTTGGCCCCTGCCCTTTGCGGGCTCTGGCGACCGCTTCAGCAACTGCTTCAAACACCGCAAAGACATCATTCCCATCTACCGTAATTCCGGGAATATTATAAGAAACAGCCCGCTGGGAGATATCGGTGATATTCTGATGTCTGGCCTGGCTTACAGAAATCCCATAGCCATTGTTTTCGCAAATAAAGATAACCGGTAGTTTCCAGGTACTGGCTAAATTTAAGCCTTCATGGAAGGTACTTTGGTTCGTCGAGGCATCACCAAAGAAACAAGCACAAACCTGATCGGTTCCCCGGTACTGAATACCGAGTCCAGCACCCGTTGCAATGTTATGACCAGCACCAACGATCCCATTTGCTCCAAGAATGCCCTTAGTTGCATCAGCAATATGCATGGAACCACCTTTGCCTTTGCAATAACCGGACTCTTTGCCAAAGAGTTCCGCCATCATATATTTCATGTCACCGCCCTTGGCTAAAATATGTCCGTGACCACGATGGGTGCTGGTAATATAATCATCATCCCGCAAGCTTTCACATACACCTGTTGCGACTGCTTCTTCACCAATATAAAGGTGAACGAATCCACCAACCTGACCTTCAGCAAAAAGATTCATGGCTCTATTTTCGAACTTCCTGATTTTCACCATTTTTTCATACATTTCAATGATCGTTTCGTTTGAAATTTTCAAAATAATTCCTCCTTTTTATCTGCTTTACTTGGGAATCTTTACAATCACAAGGGTAATCTACACGCTCACTGTCACACACACAATGGCTGCTTCGATCGTGTTATTGGCATCACCAAAGCCGGGGAAAAAAAGTCCGGCAGTTGTTAGTCCTCCTTTCTCTGCTATAATGGTTACCGTTCCCACCGGGAAGAGTTTTTTGAGCGCTTCCTGATCCAAATCCTGGGGCCGCGATACGCCAATAATTGCCTCAATCATCATCTTTTCATTGAGATTCTCTTCCGTTAATCCATGGATCTCATGGAGCCCGATCAGGCAGCTTCGGGAAATGGCGTCTTTAATGGCTTTTGCTGCCGCCTTGTTGACATCCTGTCCATGAAAATCCATCCCCATTCCAAATTCAATGATGAACTTTTTAATCCGAATCACCTCCCACCTTTTCTCACCTTCGCATCTTAACAGATGCTTAATCTTTAGCTAAAAAATATCATCCCCGCTTTTATTCTCCAAACCAGGATGGCTATCAAATCGAACCACACCAACCGCAGCTTTTCCTTTGACGGCTTCGCTAATCATTGCCGTTCCCCGATGTCCAAACCCGCCACATAGTTCAAAGGCGCCAACCCCTTCATCCACCAGCTTTTTTGCTGTCTCAACTGCACCTTCGTAAGATGAGACACCCACCGAAATCAGTGTTACTGCTTCTGTTTCAACCGTCGACCGATGAATGGCCGGATCGGCATTGGGAGCAATAAAAATAAATGCTGCCTTTAACGCCATATGCAAACCTCCTTGTTTTCAAGTTGCTTAGATATAGAGCAATTTTCGTGCCAAAAATACTGACCCGCTCCTTTATTTAAACGTTTACTTAAGATGGTGTTAATTTCGGTTTTTTGAAAGAACAGGTGATTTTTTTTCGCAAATTGTTCGGTGTTTCTTTTCTCATTATGAGAATTTGAATCTCATAATGAGAAAAGCAGTCTCAAAATTGAGACTGCTTTTCTTACGGGCGGTTAATAACCGCCCCTACAAAAGGATGCTGTTTGGATTGTTTAATCTGACATCCCCGGTTCGTTGGGGCGAGCATTGCTCGCCCGCAGATTTTTATAATCGTTTTAAAATGTCGCTGCGCAGTTTGCGCAATTCTGGGGAGGTCATCATCACCTCGGGACTGGCATGTTTAACCGGCACCGCTATTTCTTCAACGATATGGGCGGGTGATCCGTTAATGATATAGATCCGATCGGACAGGAAGATGGCTTCGTCGATATCATGGGTAATAAATAAAACAGAACCCTTGATTTTTGCTAGTATTTCCAGCAGATACTCCTGCATTTTCAGCCGGGTAATGGCATCCAGCCCCCCGAAGGGTTCATCCAATAGCATGATTTCCTTTGAAAACATCGTGGTCCGCAGCAGTGACACCCGTTGTTTCATCCCGCCGGACAATTGGATCGGATATTTTTTTCCATCTTCCTCCAGTTGAAAAACCGCCAGCATCTCTTTCACCTTTTCGCGGGCTTCTTTTTTGGGTATTCCACGAATTTCCAGGGGTAAGATGCCATTGTCAATGACGTTACGCCAGGGCAGCAGCAGATCCTTCTGGTACATATAGCTGACCACACCGGTTTCCCCCGTAACCTCTTTGCCGTTTATAATAATCCTCCCTGCTTCTGGTTTTAGTAGCCCGGCAATAACGTTAAAGAGCGTGCTTTTGCCACAGCCACTGGGACCCAACACCGAGACAAATTCACCCTGATTGAGATCGATATGAATATCTTCGATGATATTTTTATGGTTATACTCCTTGGTTACTCCCGCAACTTTAAGAACACAATTATTCTGGTAGGTATTCATTCGTAAAGGCCTCATCGGCTTTTAATTGGTTCTCCAGCAAGCCTTGATCATTCATCCATTTCCCATAGTTTTCCCAAATGTCAAGACTCATGACACCCCATTTTTCGGCATCACTCTGATACTCACCAGCCAGATATTGCTGCGACGACACCGCCAACGCCCGATCAATTTCAGGGTTGTCGATCAGTAATAGATCTGCTGCCGCTTCAGGATTTTCAATCGCATACTGGTAGCCTTTCGTCACTGCCCGCAAGAATTTTTTAGCTGTTTCCGGATTACTTTTTAGATAGTCTTCACTGGCAATAATCACCGGGGTATAATAATCCAGGTTTTTATCGACATCCTGAAGTTTAATAAAATTAATCGGCTCATTCTTAAGCTCGGCAGAAACCCCGGCCCAGCCATAAAAAATCCAGGTAAAATCGACATGATCTTTAACAGCAGCGAAATAATCCATCGCGCCGATATCAACGATTTCAAGCTTGCTAAAATCGGCGTTATCCCCTTCCATCAACCCCTTTAAGGTGGCGACTTCCATGGGGGAACCCCAGCCGCCGTATTTTTTTCCTTCGAAATCTTTAGGACTAAGAATGTTGCGATCCACCGGCGAAGCAAAACCGGAAGTGTTATGCTGGATAATAGCCGCAATGGCTTTAATCGGCAGCGGATTAGCAGCGGTTCTGGCATAGGTCACCTGTTCCTGATAGCTGACCCCAAACTCTCCTTGTCCGGCGGCAATCAAATCGGCGCTGCCACCTTCGCTTGGTTGAATAATCTCAACTTCCAGACCTTCTTCTTCAAAATAGCCCAACTCCTTTGCCGCATATAAACCGGTATGATTGGTATTGGGGACCCAATCCAGAACCACGGTAATCTTTTCTTCACTTTTGGGTGTACACCCTGTTAAAGCAATCAGAATAATTCCTATTGGCAGTAATAACAGCAGTAATAATTTTCTTTTCATTCCTCTTCCTCCTTTAATTTTTCCCAGGGCATCAGGGCCCTTTGAATCCCCGCAATGCCGTAAAATAATATGATCGACAAGATTACAATTACCACGATTGACGCAAAAACCAGGTCCAGTGCAAAGGCATGCCTTGCTCTTAACATATAAACCCCCAGCCCGGCTTTCCCGCCCAGCCATTCCCCGATGACCGCTCCCATAATACTGTAGGTAGCCGCAATTTTAAGACCTGAGAAAAAATAGGGCAGAGCACTGGGAAATTTTATTTTTGCAAAGATCTGCCCTTTTGTGGCACCCATGGATCGAACCAGATTAATGAGTTCTCCATCGACACTTTGAAGACCTTCAATCAGGTTGACGGTAATAGGAAAAAAGCAAACCAGCACCACCACAAATATTTTGGGGGCAATTCCAAAGCCAAACCACATCCCCAGCAGCGGTGCAATAACGATTATTGGCACCGTTTGCGAGATCACCAGAACCGGGTAGATTGCTTTTTTAACCATCGGAAACTGATCCATCGCAACAGCCATAATCAGTGCTAAAAAAACAGCCGCCAGAAGACCGGTCATCCCTTCAAAAAAGGTTACCCCGGTGTGCATCATAATATCTGACCCATTGACGATCAGGGCATTGACGATATCCGAGGGTGATGGCAGGGTGTAACGTTCCACGACACCCAGGTTAACTACCAACTCCCACAAGATCAGAATGGCCAGAATAAAAATAATGGGGATAAGCTTGTCACTGATATTTTGATACTTTCTCATCAATTGTGACGCCTTCTTCCTTGTAATCAATTTTCACGATTGAAACCACCCGCTCGGCACCGTGCTTGATGCAGATCGACTGGGCCCGCTTAACAATATCCAGAAGATCATCGAGCTCACCTTCAATGGATGTCTCAAAGGGACCAACGACATAGTTAAGCCCGGTCTGACTGATCATTTCAATCACCTGGTCCACGACATAATAAATTTCACAATCCGGTACCACCGGTAAAACCTGTAAGCTTAGATTCACTTTTGCCAAAATTCTCACCTCCATGACATATTTAAAATACAACGAATCAAAGATCTGATTCGTTGTATTTTAAATAAGCACTTTTCGTGCCAACAATTATTATTTTACCACATTTTTTTCTTTACTGGTTTTATTCTTGCTGTCACTTCTTATTTGTCTCACAAAATTTCTCGAAATGAGACATAAATCTCATTTCGAGAAAAAAATTGTGTTAAAACATGTAAACAGTCATCAATATGGTTTTACAATGATTTTGACATTCTCATCTTTTCTGTTAACGAGCTCTTCAAATCCTTTTTCAATAATATCATCAATACCGATTCTTCCTGTCACCAGCGGCGAAATATCAATCCGCCCGTCAGATACTAAATCAATGGCTGTTTTGAAATCTCCGGCATAAGCTAATGAACCAATTACGGTCTTATCCGTGAATACAATCGTATTAATCTGAAGGCTGGTTTCTCTTTCATAGATCCCACTAAGAATAATTTTCCCACCCGTTCTTGCCACTTCAATGGCTGTCGGAGTTACCTTATCGCTTCCGATACATTCAAAAACAACATCTGGGCCGATTCCGTCTGTCAATTCCAAAATCCGGGCCTTGATATCAATTTCGGTCGGATCCAGAACTTCGTGAGCGCCCATTTTTGCAGCAAATTCTTTTCTCGCTTTGGCCACTTCCACGACATAGATTTTTCCAGCACCGGCGGCTCTAGCAGCAAGAAGTGTACAGAGTCCGATTGTTCCGGCGCCAAAAATTACGACACTTTCCCCTTCAATTAGTGGACCGGAACGTACGGCATGAATGCCAACAGAAAGTGGTTCGATTAATGCACCTGCTTCAAAAGACATTTCATCCGGCATCTTATATAAGGTATAGTCCGGAACAACAACATACTCTGCAAAAGCGCCATCCGTCATCAAACCAGTAAACGCCAGTTTTTCACAGACATTATACTTCCCTAATTTACAGGGGTTGCATTCATGACAAACCTGACAGGCATCTGGAGCAACCTTGTCACCAACTTTGAATTTTTTCACATCAGAACCAACCTCAACAATCGTGCCTGAAAATTCATGGCCTAACGTAATTGGGGCCGTTCCACCAGTTAGTGGATGAGGTGTCGTCGTTGGTATAAAGATTGGCCCTGCAAGATACTCATGTAAATCAGAACCACATATTCCACACCATTCGACTTTAATTTTTACAAAATTTTCTCCCGGTAACTTGGGCTCAGGAACATCCATCACTCTGACATCTTTTTTCCCATACCATACTGCGGCTTTCATTATTTTCTCCTTTCAATCTGATCTTTCACATAAATCCAATATCAAAACCTGAATAACCTTAACCTCCAATCGAATTCATTTGATATTGAATCTATGTTTATAGCAATTATCATGCCAGATCTTAGGATTTAAAAAAGCTTAGACACTATGGACATGAATATCATAGGCTTTTATTTTTCGATAGATGGTGGCCTTACTGATGCGGAGCTCTTCGGCCGCCTTTACGGCATTTCCTTTATTAAGAAGCAGCGCGTGTTCAATGCTGTTTCTTTCCAAATCTTTTAGCGTTTCGCCTTCACTCTTATGATAATGATCCTCTTTTTCTTTTGCCAGCGCCTCAATATCGTCAATCTGATCACTCATCGACATATAGTAACCCCGCTGGACAATATTTTTTAGTTCTCTGACATTTCCTTCCCACTTGTACGCCTGAAGTTTTTTTACAAATTTCTCAGTGAAATATTTATTAACCTCACTGTTTTCCTGATTTAACTGTTCCAGAAAATATTGACCAAGCACCAGAATATCTTCGCGCCTTCTTTTTAGTGGCAACAATCTCAGGTTGATAACATTAAGCCTGAAATACAAATCCTGCCTAAAGGCATCCTTGGACATCTCATTGAGTAAATTCCGATTGGTTGCCGCAATAATACGAACATCAAGCTTCCTTTGATAATTTCCGCCAATTCGCATCACTTTCTTTTCATCCAAAACGCGTAATAATTTTGGCTGTATTTCCATCGGTATTTCACCGATTTCATCGAGAAACAGCGTTCCGCCATTGGCCAGCTCAAATTTTCCTGGCATTCCGCCTTTAATGGCACCGGTAAATGAACCCGTTTCATAGCCAAAAAACTCGCTCTCAACCAGCTCCTTCGGAATGGCCGCACAATTAATCGCAATAAAAGGGCCATTTCGTCGTTGGCTTTCGTTATGGATGGATTGAGCAAACAATTCTTTTCCAGTGCCGCTTTCCCCTTCGATGAGCACCGAACAGTCTGTTTTCGAAATTCTTTTGGCGGTGTTGATCAGCTCCAGCATCGTTTTATTTTTGGTAATTATCTTATCAAAGGTATAATTGGCTCGAAAACCGACCAATTTATTAATTTCTTTGCGCACCTGTTTTGACTCCCTGATCACAAGCACAGCACCGATTACTTTTTCGTTAAAAGCGACCGGGGTAATATCCATAAAACAATCGATCTTTCTTAATCCGATAATAAGCGTTATATCGGAATACGCGAATTTTCGTTTATTGATAAAAATATTGTCTACCACATCTATATCTTTTAATACATGGCTCATGTCCAGCTTAAAGATTTCATCTTCACGCATTTGAAACAGTTCTAAAATTTTGTGATTGAACTTTTTTACTCTCAAATCAGTATCAATGATTATCAAACCGTTAAGGATCGAATCCCATGCCACATCAATTAATTTATAAGACTCCAAAATCTCATATCGCATTTCTCGCGTGAGTGTATCGCCGTTTTTTAATTTTTCCATCAACATCTTTATATCCATGAATTTACCTCCACATGAATCACCAGTTCAACTAAAAACGCCACATTATAACTGAAACAAACGTTTTTCGGACTGACACCTGTTGTTTTTTACATGGCCCAAACACTTTTTTGATGGAATGTGGCACTCTGATGCTACCCGATCGCTTCGGCCATGGTTTTTGTTAGCTTAACCCGTAATTCGCCATTATAGGAACCGCTGGGTAAGAGTTCGGTGCGGCCCTTAAATATTTGCTGAGCAGCCACCGCATAAGAGCGGGAAATACTGGCAAAGGATCCTTCTTTGATGGTTGGATTGATGTTTTTGGTGACAATCGAAATCGTTTCATCTCTGTTTTTGAGGATTTCGAAGGTTCGAAAATTCTGTGGAAAATCCCGCAGGGAAGCCGTTTCGACCACCCAAAAACCGTATTCCGGCTGATTAGGATCTGGGGATATTACCGGAGTAATGGTATTGCGATGACGATGCCCAGAGACCCAGAGAATCAGATTGGGATAGGCGTGGAGCATTTTTATCAGTTCCTGTTCTGACACCGGCGAAATCGTGCTCCAGGACATAAACGGCTTCGTTAAGGGTTCCTGGTATTCCACCGCAATAGGGATATGGGCGGCGATTATCATCAGCTTTCCCTCACGCTGACCCGTCTCAAGTTCGCCCATCAACCAATCAAAACGCTCCTGATCCAGGGAGCCATGGGCATAGCCTTTAACATTGGGATCGTCATCCCGTTGGGTGTTATCCAGCACAATAACCTTGATGGGAACCCCTTCTTGGGGCTCAAAACTATAGCAGGCAAAACCGGTTTTTAGATTCTCGGCTTTAAACCCATGACCAATCGGTGTCGTTTCAGTGTTAAAAAATTCCTGCATCCATTCGGTTCGGGATAGAAACCGTCGACTGGGATCATCAGTCAGGGCTTCTTTTGGCTTATCCGGCCAGATATGATCATGATTACCAATAATCTGATACCAGGGAATCTGCCGATTCAGACCGACAGCCATAAAATCGTCGTAGAAATCCCTCCGCGGACCAATCCGGGGATTGGGATTAATCCCAAAGTCCAGATTTATTTCTTTACCGTCAAAAATGTCTATCGACCACCGCAGTTCGTTAAAAATGGCATTGTTGGTATTATCACCCATCGATAAACCAAAATTAAAGGGATTTTGATGGTGGATGGCATTAACTGAATGAATGGCCCCATCCAGGACGTGGGTGGTATAGTGCAGCATTTCTGAATATACCGACACGATTCCGCCGCCATGTTTTGAATAGATGCCGTGGGCCGGAAGCTCAGCATCGGTGATGTGAATATCGGTTATGGCAAAAAAATGGAGCAATTGTTTCGCTTGGTTTTGAGCCGGGTACTGATTGTCAGCCGACATCAGATCCAGCCGCATCTCCGGTTCCTGATTAGACTCTGCAATCCATCCCCCATAGCCATCTTTTGCGTGCCTGAGGATTTTAGCGTCTTCCACCTGGGGCTTGGTGGCAAGCACCGGGTCCAGGAAAAAGGTGTAGGTTTCCTTTTCGGAGAAGAAATTCATTTGACACTCAGATACTGGTACCGCAACCGGACTGATTAGCTGTTGTATTTCTTTTAATTGCTTTTCTAAGCGATTTGATTTTTTTGATCGTTTATTTCCCATTGGCTTGCCTCAACAATTTCCAGTGTAAACAAATTCCAACGATTCTCTGGCAATATCAGCCAGATGATAAATCCTGGAAATATCGGTGGCATTCCGATCCAACATTTCATATTGTGGAAAAAAACGGGACAAATGCAAGGGAATACCTCGCCCCACCGAAGCCAGCCACTGGGATAATGCCCGGATTTCGTCGTCACTGTCGTTTTCTCCGGGGACAATTAGCGTGGTCACCTCGACATGCGTGGTTTGACTGGCTAATTTGATGGTTTTTTTGACCGTTTCCAGATCGCCGCTGATCTTTTTATAAAACGTTTCATTGAATGCTTTTAGATCAATGTTCACAGCATCGATATCCGGAAGGATTTCCCGGAGAATTTCTTCGCAAAAGTAGCCATTTGTTACCACCACATTTTTTAACCCGTTCTTTCTTGTCTCCTGGGTGCAATCTCGTACAAATTCATAACCCACCAGGGGTTCATTATAGGTATAAGCCAGCCCGATATTCCCTTCGCCCACCAATCTGAGAGCATTAGCTACTAGGCCTTGTGGACTCATTTTACGGCCATGGGCTTCTCCCAATCCGGCCATCGAAATTTCGTAGTTTTGACAAAATGAACACCTTAAATTACAGCCAAAACTCCCCACCGACAAAATTTTCGATCCCGGATAAAAATGGCGTAATGGTTTTTTTTCAATGGGATCCAAGGCGATGGCCGTAACCACACCGTAATTCAGATCTTCAATGACCTTAGACCGGTTAATTCGGGCCCGGCAGAACCCAATCTCACCCTCATCCAGTTTGCATTGATGGGGACAAAGCCGACATGCTATTTTACTCACAGTTTTTCCACCCTTCGTTTAATTGCACGATACTAATCCTCGCCTTAAATAATCGTTTCTAACCCAATAAAAAAGGAAAACGCCTGATGTCTTCCTTCTTTTTGACGCTATTTGTTTCATACCCAAATTCCAGCTTTAAGAATCACTGTCCGGCGATTAAATATCCTTTTTCTTGCAAACTTTTCTCAACTGCTAAGAGAATCCCCTCTGAGGCTGCTTCCACGGTATGAAAGTGAACCTTGCCGGTGAGCTTCATCAGCGGGCTGGTCTTTTTTTCTTCGAGACCGGTTACAAATTTGTCCACATCCGCCCGGGTGGCCAGCAGTAAATTAACCTGAATTTTTCCATAGAGATCATGAATAATAAAAACATCCTTCACAAAACCACCGGCATCAATTATTGTGTAAAGCTCATCACCAATTTCTTCGTGGCTGTGATACACTTTAAACACTTTTTCTTTTGGCGGTGGATCGACGATGACGTAACCTTTATTCGTGGAAATAATATTATAGTGAGCAGCTTTCAGGAGCGCAATATCCGAAACTATGCTTTGTCGACTAACCTTGAAAATTTCGGACAAGGCGGTTCCTGAAACGGGTTCCTGGGACGAGCGGAGTGTTTTGATGATATCGTTCTGTCTTTGTTTTTTTTTCATAGCTGACACTCCTTTTTTTTTAAAGCTTATAAAAGCTGCAGATTTTTCATCGATAAATCAAGAATCGGTGAGGAATGGGTCAGGGCACCGCAGGAAATAAAGTCTACCCCAATATCGCTAAGCTCCTTTAACCGCGTTTCGGTGACATTCCCGGAACATTCACTTAGTGCTCTACCAGCCATGATTTTTATGGCTGCTTTCATGGTATCGATCGCCATGTTGTCCAGCATGATGATGTCGGCTCCTGCTTCCAGGGCTTCCTCCAACATCGTTAAATTTTCCACTTCCACCTCAATCTTGCGGACAAAGGGGGCCTGTTTTTTAGTGGCGGCAATGGCTTCTTTTACACCACCAGCGGCATTGATATGATTATCTTTAATGAGAATGCCATCAGACAGGTTATAGCGGTGGTTATATCCGCCCCCAACCGTGACAGCATATTTTTCAAAAATCCGCATATTCGGCGTGGTTTTCCTGGTGTCCAGCAATCGGGTTTTGGACCCACTTAAATAGTCTGCCAGCTTCCGGGTATGGGTGGCGATGCCGCTCATCCGTTGCAGATAATTAAGGGCGGTGCGCTCACCGGAGAGCAAGGTTCGGGCATCAGCTTTCACCACCCCCACAAGATCCCCGGGTCTAACGGTATCGCCGTCACTAAAAAAAGTTTCTATTGTTGCGCTTCCATCCAGAAGCTCAAATACCCGCTGATAAGCAGCCAAACCGGCGATGATACCGGTTTCTTTGGCAATTAACTCCACTTGAGCTCTGACCCCCGCTTTAATAACGGCGTTGGTGGTGATGTCCTCACTGGTAATATCCTCCTTAAGTGCCGCTAAAATAAGCGGATCAATGTTAAGCTTTATCAATTCGTTCAATGACCTTACTCCTTTCGATTTCGTCCAGGATGATTTTTTTATAGTCGCTTTTTAACTGTTCCAGATCTTTGTAGTCATCCAGCTGTAGCGCTTTTTTTAGCACCGCACTGGTGTTGTAATGATTATGGGTGTCAATAGCCGCTCTTTTGGCAAAGACCAGACTCTCCAGAAGCGAATTGCTGGCCAACCGATTGGCACCGTGAACGCGATTGCAACTGACTTCACCGATAGCATAAAGATGAGCCATTGATGTTCTGCTCTCCAGATCCACTTTTATGCCACCCATAAAATAATGCTGCGCCGGGGTCACCGGGATACACTCTCTGGTAATATCGTAACCTTCGTCCAAACAATGTTTAAAGATATTGGGAAAGCGATTTTTAATCACTTCCGGGCCCATATCCTGCATTGACAACCAGACAAAATCACTTTCGTCCTGTTCCATTTGCTCATGAATGGCTTTGGTCAGCAGGTCTCGGGGTAGGAGCTCATCGACAAAACGCTGCATTTTTCGGTTATAGAGTACCGCACCTTCGCCCCGGACCGATTCAGAAATCAGAAAACGTCGCCCCGGCTTCCGGGAATACAAGGTGGTGGGATGGATTTGAATATAGCTGATATTTTCCACTTCAATCTGGTGTTTTAAGGCAATGGCGATGGCATCTCCGGTAAGGTGTGCTAAATTGGTGGAACGATCAAACAGGCCACCCAGTCCCCCGGTGGCCAAAACCACATAGTCGGATTGGTACATGTGAATTGCACCCGTCCCATCACTGGCCACAACCCCGTTACAGCAGTTGTCCTGACACATCAGATCCACCATCGCCATGTTTTCAATAATGGTAATATTAGGTCGTTTTTTGACCTGGGCCAATAACTTACTGGTGATTTCTCTTCCGGTGAGGTCTTCATGGTAGAGAATCCGGGCTCGGGAATGGGCCCCTTCTCTGGTATAGAGCAGTTCCCCGTTTTCCTTTTCAAATGTCACACCCAGATCAATCAGATTTTTAATGATTTCCGGGGAGCTGCGAATCATCACAGCCACCGAAGCGCGATCATTTTCATAGTGTCCGGCTTTTAGCGTATCCTCGAAAAAACTGTCGTAGTCATCCGTATCCCTTAAGACACAGATCCCACCTTGGGCCAGATAAGAATCACTTTCATCCACCGCCCTTTTAGTGATCATCAGGATCCGTTTGTTTGGCGGAGTATTCAGAGCATAAAATAAACCTGAAGCACCGGTTCCAACGACAATGATATCAGTTTTCCCGTTCATAGCATATGCTCGCTCATTGGGCCAGTTCCAGCATTTTTTCCAGGGCCATAACTGCCTTTGTTCGGGTTTGTTCATCAACATTTATCTGGTTGATGCCGTTTTCCAGGGCATGAGCCACCTTATGCAAGCTGATTTTTTTCATGTTGGGGCAGATCTGATTCTGATTGATCGGATAGAATTTTTTGTCGGGATTATTTTTCTCCAGTTGATAAAAAATACCAATTTCTGTCCCGATGATAAATTCTTCGGCGTCACTGGCAGTGGCGTAATCAATGATCCCTGAGGTACTTCCGACATAATCGGCGGCACCAATCACTGTCAGCGTACATTCGGGATGGACGAGCACCTCTGCGTTGGGATGAGCAGCCTTGGCTTCTTCTAGCTCATCGATCATGATTTCATCATGGACGTGGCAATAGCCATCATTGAAGATAAAATTCTTTTCCGGAAGCTGGCTGGCAATGTATCGGCCGAGGTTTTCATCCGGCACAAAATAGATGTTTTGCTGGGGTAATGCCCTGACTATTTTTAGCGCATTAGATGAGGTCACACAGACATCCACGAATTTTTTTATTTCGGCGGTTGAATTGATATAGCAAACCACTGCCAGATCCTCATAGTTTTCCCGAACTTCCTTAATTTTCTCAATTGCAGCCATATGGGCCATCGGACAATCAGCAAGGGCTTCCGGCATGATCACCGTTTTTTGAGGACTGAGAATTTTAGCACTTTCGCCCATAAAGGTAACCCCGCAAAAGACAATCACTTTTTGAGGTAGCTCGACAGCAATTTTACTGAGATAATAGGAATCACCGACATAGTCAGCAATTTCCTGAATTTCATCACTGACATAGTAATGGGCTAAAATAACCGCATCTTTTTCTTTTTTTAATTTTTCTATTTTTAACAAGATCTCTTTCAATTTTTTATGCCTCCACCTTTTAATCGGTTTTTTATGATTAAAAGTATAGCACTTATCTTTACACCTGACAAGCTGACTGTAAAGTTTATTTCAGATATTTAATGGTTATCGTTGAAATACTGTACCGACTGATCGTTAATCTGTTGCGACAATTGTCGGTACTGCTTTCTCTTTTTGTCTAACGTTTTTATTTAATTTATCAATTTTTTAATCTTTCGGTTCCCTTCCATCATTTGCCCGCCGATAATGATGCCAGCCTGATAGTGGAGCGTAACGTCGTTGCTTTCTGAAGTGAGCTGTTCGAGTAAGTGCTGGTTGGCGAAAACGTCGTGGAAATAGCCCAGATCGTCCTGAATTTTTTCAAACGCGTCCATTGATTTGCGGGTTTTCCGATCAAGAATGGAAGACAGCGCTTCGATGGCATAGCGGAGTTTTTTACTTTTAATGCGAACCCGGTGAACGGCTTGCTGATTTTTTACATCGAGACTTTTCATGCTCTTTTTGATTTTTTTGCGCCAATTGCCAATTTGTTTTTTTGTATAATCTTTAAGGGACGCTAAAAGCAGTGGCGTCTCTTCATCCCAGGGATCATTGAGCTCCCATACCCAAAGGTCTAGTAGATCCAGGGCAAAGGCATCGGTTTTTAGATCGGCTAATAAGTGTTCAAAGGCGATGGCCCGCTTGTTCAGAAGATGGACTTCCAGTTTTCCGAAGTCGCTAATTTCCTGGTTAGTGTTTTTTCTTACTTTTAAAAGATCTTCCAGCAAAACATCCAGTTGTCGTACTTCGCCAAACTGCTGCCCCATTTTCCTCAAGGTATCCTGTTGTCGCTGATAACTTTCACCTTTGAATAATGGCTTAAAAAAAGCCAGCATCGCCCTGAACTTCCTAATTCTAACCCGAACCTGATGAACCCCTTCCGGATCACTATAATCTGCAAAAAAATCATCATAGGCATTTATGATTTCATTAAAGCCATTCTTCATGATAATCTCCACCGATGCGCCCACCTTTTTTTTTGCTTTTATATTCAGGCTTGATTGATTAACAATTTTTACTGATTTTATTGGCGGTATCTGGGGAAGTAACAACCCCTTTTCATATCGTCCCTGGTTTTCTAATAATAGGGCTGACATCTTTTCCATCATCATCGCTATTTTCCTTCCTTTCATATTAATGATTTTTAGCGCTTTTATTTATATACCCATCGGTGCCTAAAACCCATAATCTAATTGATTGTTTTTATCGAAAATAAAAACAGGAAATCAACAAAGGCTGACTTCCTGTTTTAAATTATGAGCGGGCCGTTAAATTCAGTGAACCACAAAGAACACATATTCCGGGTTGATATAAATGACAAAGGGTTCGCAAAGATTATCTAAGCGATTGCGTTCTTCCCGGCTGATTTCACACTGAATATGAAAATCATCCCGACTATTGGGGCAGCAACCTATTTTTAAATAAAGTGATGTCCGAAAGGGCCCATCACTTTCATCGGCAATCCAAACCAGAAAACTGTTTTGCTGCTGGCCCTCCTGCTTGTCCACCAGTTTAACCTGATTAGCCCGGATTCCTAAATAACCGGACGCCGCTGTTATTTTTTTTTCCGTAGCAAGTGAAATATCCCACTGCGGTACATATAGTCGATTTTCGGAAAGCCGGGTTGCGGCCACGATGTTTTTACAACCGGTGATTTTTGCCGTCTCCAACGATGCTGGCCATTTAAAGATATCATCTTTTTGTCCATAGATTTCGACCTTTCCGGTGTTAAAAACCGCGATATAGTCAGACAGGCGGTAAGCCTCCTCGCGATTATGGGTGACAAAGAGAGTCATTCCCTGAAAATCTTTTAACAACTCCGCCATTTCACGCATCATATGATTTCTGAGATGCACATCCAATGCCGAAAATGGCTCATCTAATAACAGAATATCCGGTTCAACCGCCACCGCCCTGGCCAGGGCTACCCGTTGTTGCTGTCCCCCGGATATTTGGGAAGGGTAGCGTTTTCCAATATCACCTAAATGATATTTTTCCATTAAAGCACTGACCCGATTCTTTATTTCGATCTTAGACAGCTTATCAAGACCGAAGGCAATATTTTCCTCAATGGACATATTAGGAAAAAGCGCGTAGTTCTGAAACAGGAAGCCTACCTTTCTTTCTCCCATGGAAAGATTGATTCTTTTTTCTGAATCAAAGAAAGTTTTGCCATTGATAATAATCTGTCCCTGATCCGGTTTAACCAATCCGGCAATGCAGCGCAACAGCATACTTTTTCCCGAACCGGAAGCCCCTAAAATACCAATAACCTCTTCTTTTGACTGTAGTTTAACATCAAGCTGGAAGCCGTAGAGTTTCTTTTTTATATCAACTAAAAATTCCATTTAATCACCCTCCCAAGCCCCGCTGCTGATTCTTTTTGTAGCTTTCCCAGTAATTATTAATCACGAGAACGGTCAGTGAAATGGCGAAGATAATCATCACCCAGATCAGAGCAATCTTCATTTCGCCACTCTGAGTGGCAAAATAAATAGCGACCGGAATGGTTTCTGTTTTTCCTGGAATACTGCCGGCCACCATCAGGGTTGCTCCAAATTCGCCGAGACATCGCGCAAATGTCAATGCCGTGGCGGCAGCAATCCCGGGCCTGGCAACCGGAACGGCTACCCGCCAAAAGACCTTTCTTTCCGATGCCCCAAGGGTTCTGGCGGCACTAAGGATATTGGGATCGATTTGTTCAAATGCACCCATCGTCGTTTTATACATCAGTGGAAAAGCCACAACAATGGCAGCTATCACAGCCGCATACCAGGAAAAGATAATATTTACCCCAAATATTGATAAGAAATTACCAATTGGACCGTTTTTCCCGATCAAAAGAAGGATGGCAAATCCTGCAACTGTTGGCGGTAAGACCAGTGGAAGCGTTAAAATACCATCAATCAAACCTCTCCATTTTCCTTTATAATTGGTCATCAGCCATGCAACACTAATCCCCAGAAAAAAATTAATGGTTGTCGCTGTTAGCGTAACTTTGATTGAAATCCAAGCTGGTGAAAAATCGAAATTGATACACCTCACTCCCTTCTACACTTCTTAATTAACCTGAATTTTATACCGATGTCATTGCTTTTAGCTGCTGTTTATAAAAGCAATCTGGCTTAAATCCTCTGTTTTAACGCTGAAATTTAGAGTGTTTTAAATCCATATTTAACAAAAACATCTTTAGCTGCGTCCGTACTTAAAAAATCGATGAATGCTTGTGCTGGTTCTGAATTTTTACTGGTTTTAATCACCGCTGTTGGGTAAATAATTGCTTTATGTGATTCATCCGAAGCGACCGCAATTGTCTTAACTGAATCAGACACCTTTGCATCGGTTGAATAAACAACGCCGGCATCAACATTTCCCGTTTCAACCCAGGTTAATACTTCTTTAACATCTTTACCATATACTAATTTATCGGTTATTTGATCCATTACATTATAGTGATTAAAAACATCAACTGCATATTGACCAGCTGGCACAGTTGAAGGTTCTCCAATAGCGACTTTTTTAATCGAAGGATCAACTACTTGCGCAAAATCCGTAATGGTGGCGGTAGAATCTTTAGGTACGATCAAAACAACATCATTGCCAAGCAGCTCTTTGATGGTATCATTACTTAACAATTCAGCATCTTTTAAATTGTTCATATACTTCGTGGATGCAGACAAGAAGACATCGACATCAGCGCCTTGTTGAATTTGTTCGGCAAGTGAACCAGAACTTCCAAATGTAATTGCCAGCGTTACATCGGGTTCCTCCTTGGCATATAAATCCTGAATTTCTGTCATGGCATCTTTTAAACTGGCAGCGGCTGAGATAGTCATTGATACCGGTTCCGAATTACCTTCCTCCTTGGCTGCTGACTGACAACCTGCCAGTGCAAAAACCATTGATACCAATGCGATCAGTACAATTCCTCTTTTCAACGCTTTCATCTCTCTTCTCCTTTTTCGTGTTTTTATTATGTTTTGTTACGTTTCGATGTTTTTTATTATACAAAACACCAGGTTCAAAGTCAATTCATTCCATGTTTTTATTTAAAACACGTTATCAACACTATCCGATATCAAGAACCTTGTTTTATTTCTTTTATATTCATCGATTCTTGTATATAATAGAAAGATAATCAAAGAGGAGGCGATCATAGTGAATGATGAACTTTTATACACCCCAGAAGAAATCAGCAAAAAACTTAAAATAACTAAAAACACGGTTTACGAAATGATCAAACGGGGCGATCTTGATGCCCATCGTTTAGGTAAGCATCTGCGCATTTCCCAGTCCCAGTTCGAAAATTATTTATTAAAATCGAAGGGTTCATCCAATCAGTATCAGGGAACGGTGTTTATGGAAGCGGATGAACAATTTGTCAAAGTTGATGATATCACGATCCATGTTCATACCGAATTAACTGGAGAGGTGAAACTTTCTATCCGACCGGAGGATATCATTCTCAGTCTGGAACCATTTACCAGCAGTGCCCGAAATATTTTTAAAGGGGTTGTTGTTGATTTGATCGAAAACAATGATGGCGTTAAGGTTGTTCTGGACATTGGCATTCCTTTGATGTCACTTATCACCAGAAAATCCATGAATAATATGCATATTACCAAGGGCTGTGACCTATATGCGATTTTTAAAACCATGTCCGTTAGTGTCTATAAATAACGATTTGGGTCGTTTATGCATTTTTTTAGTTAACAAATCATCTAAATCTAAAGCGGCTTACGCCGTTTTTTTTTCTACTATTTTAGCGATCTCAGTTGCAATCTGCCCAGGTAAAAACCCGCAACAGTCATACAACGAAGTCAGATCGCCCTGTTCCATTAAAGGGTTTTCAATCGCACGAATCCGCAATTTGCCAGGATTTATTTGCTCATCCTGGGCAATCGCAGCGGCCAGCTTCTCTCCGATGCCACCACTTTTGACGCCTTCTTCCAGAATATAGACAAGCTCTGGCTGTTGTAGCAGTGGTAGCATTTCGCTTAAATCCAGGGGGTAAACCTTGACCAGCTTGATCAGACGGATGGAATACGTTGCCCTTAATAGGGCAATGGCATCATAGGCATTTTCTGTTATCCTGCCATAGGTTACCATCACAATTTCTGGTTTAACGGTCTGATGGGCAGCTCTATTGACATCCTGATTGAAAAAATCCTGATAACTCAAACCCTTAAGCTTTATAAACCCACTGCGGTCATATTTTTTCTCGGCACCTTTGGGATAACGAATCACTGCCAGGCTTTTATTTTCAAAACAGGTTGCAAAGCTCATTTTCATTTCATCATAGGTTTCCGGGCTATAAATCTTTATTCCCGGGATGGAGCAGAGGTAAGAACAGTCGTAGATGCCCTGATGGGTAATCCCGTCTCCGGGCACCAGTCCACACCGATCCAGAGCCATAATCAAGGGCAGTTTTTGAATGGCCGCATCATGAATCAGTTGATCATAAACCCGTTGGACGAAGGTTGAATAAATGGCACAAACCGGGGTTTTTCCGTTGGCCGAAAGACCGGCTGCAAAGGTGACGGCATGTTCTTCGGCAATCCCCACATCATAAAAGCGCTGGGGATGAGCCTGAGAAAATTTATCCAGGCCGGTGCCGCCGGTCATCGCGGCGGTAATCGCACAGATAGAAGCGTTGGTGTTCGCTGCAGCTACCATGATCTTTCCGAAAACGGCCGAAAAAGTATCTCCCGAGGGTTTCGCTTCAATTCCTTTGGACAGATCAAAGGGGCCTGAAGAATGATACCTTTCCGGATGCTCCTCGGCATGCTGATACCCCTTCCCTTTTACCGTGTGGACATGAACCAGGCAGCAATTTTGTTTGCTTTTTGCTTCACTAAGCACCGATTCCAACTTTTTCAGATCACCACCATCAACCGGTCCCAGGTAATCCAGACCCAAATGTTCAAAAAAGTTCTCGGCTACCACCCGTTTTTTTATCTGCTTTTTAAATTTTCGGGTACCTTTAATCAGGCCCTCCCCGACTAAGGGAATCCTATGCAAAACAGACTGGGTATGATGTTTTAAATTAAAATAATTCTGACTGTTTCTGATTTTTGATAAATAATTAGATAGGCCACCGACATTTTCCGAGATGGACATTTCATTGTCATTGAGGATAATGATTAATCTCAGATTTTTTTTATTGCAATTATTTAGGGCTTCATAAATCATCCCGTTTGTGAATGATCCATCCCCCACTACAGCAACGACATAATGCTGCTTGCCATCTAACTGATTGGCCATGGCCAGACCCAGGGCCGCCGATACGGAAGTACCACTATGCCCGGCCCCAAAAGCATCACACTCGTTCCGATTGGTAAAACCAGAGATACCCTGCCACTGACGTAGGGTATTAAACTGCTGCTGCCGTCCGGTTAACAATTTATGAGCGTAGCATTGGTGACCTACATCAAAAACAATTTGATCATCGGGGGCGTCAAAAACAAGGTGGATAGCCAGGGTGGTTTCAACAATACCCAGATTGGAAGCCAGATGTCCACCATTTTTTGATACCGTTTCTAAAATTCTACTCCGTAGTTCTCCGGCCAGATTATCAAGGTCTGTACGGGACAGACTCTTTAAATCCTGGGGGGATAAAATATCATTTAATATCGTCAATTTGAATCCTTTCACTGTTTCTTCCCCACACCGCTAGGGATCATCGAAACAATTGCCATCAATCGCAGCATTATTTTGATCGTTTTTTATTTTTACAGATTCTTATTTGAACCCGACTGAAGCCGCAATCATATCACAGGAAAAATAATTTTTCTTTAATCCTCTTTACCTGAAATTTTTTCTGAAACCTTCTCTGTTATCAGCTTTTCAAAGTCATCGACTGATAGGGGTTTATGAAAATAATAGCCTTGAACTTCATCACAACCATTTTCTTTCATAAACTCAAATTGTTCAATCGTCTCAACTCCTTCAGCAATGACCTTCAAATCCATTTGTTTTGCCAGGTTCAAGATGGCTTTGGCAATCTTTCCATTATCATTTGCCGGGTAATCCTTAATAAATTCCCGATCAATTTTCAGACGGTCAAAATTGAAATTTCGCAGGTATTTTAAGGATGAATAACCGGTCCCGAAATCATCAATGGCCACTTTAACACCCAGGGCTTTGATTTTCTCCAGTTGACTTCTGGCCCCTTCCATATTTTCAACTAGAATCCCTTCGGTAATTTCAACTTCCAGCAATTCTGCCGGCATTTCATATTTTTTTAGAAGCGTCTCAATAATTTGCGGAAGATCTGATTTTTTAAATTGAATCGGCGATAAGTTCACCGCCACCACATTTTTTTTGTTTGTCCGATCCAGCCACTTTTTGTTTTGTTTAATCGCTTCTTCCAAAACCCAATTGCCGATGGGAATAATTAATTCGGTGCTTTCTGCCACCGGAATAAATTGATCTGGACTGATTTGCCCGAGATTCCCGTTATGCCATCGCAACAGGGCCTCGCTGGCAAAGATTGCCCTGGTTCCGACTTGCACCTGAGGCTGATAGACTAAACTGAGTTCGTTCTTTTCAAGCGCACTCCGCAGCTCGGTTTCTAACTTTAAATTGTTAAAATAATTTTCTTTAATCTCTTTTTCATAAAAAACATAGGTGTTATCACCCGTTTGAAGGGCGTAGTTTTTAGCGATGTTTCCATATTCAATGAGCTTTTCCAGATCAGCACTATCCTCCTGAAAAACAGCGATGCCAATCGACACGTTTAGGTAAACCTTCTCGTCACCAATGTCGATAGGTTCTTTTAAATAGATCATCATCTTATTCATCAGATGATCCATTGCCAATCTATCAACACAATTAACCCGAGAAATGACGAACTCGTCTTTACGAAGAAGTCCCAGGAGATCCCCGCTGTTTAAGAATGTCTGAATCCGCCGGGATGCCTCTCTCATGAAAATGTTCCTGACTTCTTTTCCTAAATTATCACGCAGCCGATTAAAATTTGTAATCTGGATAACAATGATCGCCAGATGATTAACCTGCTTAATAAATTCCCGGGTTTTAATCTCAAAAAGCGCCTGATTTGGCAGTCCGGTATTTTCATCATAATGTTTAATTTTATTGATGGCCTCTTGAGTAATCTTTATTTCGGTTAAATCTTCAATGACCTCCAGATAATTACTTAAGGTCTCACTTTTGCTGTCTAACATTCTCGAGATGGTCATATATTTGGAATATCTGGTGCCATCTTTTTTTTCATCGACAATTTCTCCCTGCCAGTTGCCTTCCTCCTTGACCGTTTTCCAGATCTCGCGGTAAACCGCATGTAAATTCTCCTCTGCTTTGAAATCGATCGGTTTTCTGCCCATGATCTCGTCTTCCGAATAGCCAGTAATGGCTGAAAACGCCTTGTTAACATAGACAACCCGCATCTCGGCATCCATAATGATAATCCCTTCTTTGGAATTTTTAAAAATACTATCGGTGATTTTCTCCCGGGAGCTGGCTTCCTTTTTCTGTATCAGCAACCGGGCAACAATCAGACTGACAATGCCTAAAACAAGAATCAGCAAAGCGGCGATAAGCATCATGTTCCGGTTATTTTCATTTATAAAAACGCCTAAGGTGTCTAGAGGAGCCGCACCAACTAAGATCCACCGCAGATTTTGATAGCCTTCTAATGGATAAATGGGTGTATAAAAATAGAGATCCTTGCCATCATCGAAATAGCCATTGCCGTTATTCAAAATGGCCTGCCAAATTTCCGGATTTTCCTGGCTGAATGTACCTTCCTCGTGATTGCTGTACATAAACGAAAAGTCTTTGTCGCTGTTCTCACTTAACAGATAATAACCTTCATCATTTAATAGCAAAACCTTCATATCCATATTACTTTGTGAATCATTTTCGATTTGATCCAACATATTTTTAGCCAGATAGTCTAAAACCAGGATTCCCTGTCGTTCACCTTCATCATTAAAAACCGGTATCGTCAGTCGCATTACCGGTTTCACCGGCATTTCGACTTCTCCCCCCTCTTTACTCAAATCCATCGGTGAAATATAAATTTCACCGGAAATCAGCTTCATTGCCTCCAAAAAATAGGTCTGATCACCCTTATTTTCCAAGGCGCTGTCCGCAACCGCTGTGGGGCCATTTTCAGTATCATTCACGCGCACCTTTTCAGCCCCATCAATGCCGACAAACCGGATCGAATCATAGATTTTTTTATTTGTCATCATATTGGAAAGCATTCGTTTTAACTCACCTTGATTATTAACATCCGCCGAGTTATTAATATAGTCCTTCATTTCGCCCGAGTGCAGAATAATGTTACCATCTGAATTGATATCTTCAAAAATCAAATTGACGTTGACGCTGACAATCTCACCGCTATTTTGTTGTCTGATTTTTATGATGTTCTTTTCATTTTCAATATTGATATTAATAAAAAGACCTGCCAAAGCCACCACAATCAGCAATCCTGCTACAAAGATCATTAAAAAATTCTTTAGCATCTGTTTTATGCGCGTATTTTTAGTCTCCATCATCATTGTCCTTTCGATCAAATTTCTTATGATCATTATACTCGACTGACCACAGTGATGCAATTAAATCCATGCCCGAGTAAAAATCAACAAAAAGCCACACATCTTAGATGCATAGCTTTTTTTGTGCTTTTTACTCGGGTTTTAAATCCTTATTTGACCGATACTTGGCATTTTTGTTGAGAGCATTAGCCGATACTTGGTTCAATAACCGCTTTCGGTTCGATGACTACTACTGGTGCCTCACTTTTTAGATTAAGTGCATGCACATCCGGGGTGTGAAACAAAGGCATTTTTTTGATGATCTTTACCCACACCACCGAATAGGTGACAAGCAGCGCCAGTAAGATAAAGAAGATCTTATAGATCAGCGTTCGGGCTTCCCCCTCAGCAATGTTCCAGATCATAAAAAGATTACCGGCGATACATAAAAATTGTGGAATTCCAAATAAGGTCAACTTCTTATTTCGACCCGGCATATCCGGATATTTTTTTCGCAGGACCAACACCGAAATATTGACCAGAATATAGGAGGTTAACCAGAAACAAGATGCCGCCAATAAGATATTGGAAAGACCTGATGATTGGGTAAACCCTGTTGCCAGCAAAACAAAATTACCGCCAAAAATGAGAATCAGACCGCCAATCGGCACCTTGTTTTTGTTCTTTTTGGCAAATATTTTGGGCATACACTCATCCTGAGCCATCCCGGAGAGAATTTTTCCGACGCTGCCAAGTACGGTATTAACCGTGCTGACACCTGCTAAAAGGGTAACAATCCCCATCCAGTAGACTCCAAATTGTCCCAATAAATTCTCTGCAAAGATCATATGCGGCAATGCCTCGCTTCCCAATTCTGCCAGGGTGACATAATTGGTCATCCCAACACCCAACATGGCCTGGACAACAAATAGCATCACAATCCCCAGAATCATGGACAGGGGCACATCGCGCTTGGGGTTCTTTAAATCTTTAGCCAGGGGAATCACAAATTCGATACCAATAAACAACCAGAATGCCACGGCTGCCAGTGAGACATAGCCACTGAGCCCAACGACCGGAGCTGCGGTCTGTTGGGCTGCCGTTATTACCGGTCCAACCCCCAGCTTAAAGAAACTAATAATGCCCATCACGGTCATCGATCCGATTAGCAAAACAACTACGATGCTTTGAACCCTGGCAAAAAGGTTGACGCCCTTGTAATTAATAAAGAATAAGATGGACAGGATGGCCACACTAAGAACTGGTGCGGGAATCATTGGTAAAAAGTATGCATTAATGACCATCCCACACATGGCCATCTCCACCGAGGCGGCCAGAATGCTGGTAATCACATAGGCTGACAGATTTGAGATAATCGACGCCACCGGCCCCAGACCAGCCAGGGTATATTGTCCCAGTCCACCTTCCACGTTCGGCATAATTGCATAAAGCTCACCAAAGGTAATCGATAGCATGATATTTAAAATCAGCACCACAAACAACGACACAATAAATCCGGTTCCGGCCAGGCCCATTCCACGACCCAGGGTCAGCAGACAGCTGGTGGCCACAATGAGTCCTACGCATACCGACACGGCGCTTCCCAATCCCAGTTTTTTCTTGTTTTCCATAATCGTCTCCTTATAATTAAATTCTCATCATAAAATTTTTTTCTTGTGAAGCCATAAAAAAAGATGCCCGGACACCTGCTAACAGATATCCGAGCACCCTTGCTCTTGTTTTATTTTTTATTCTCTATACGTTTGATTAAAGATTTTGCCAATTGATACATGTAATTGTGCAGGCGATTAATAATCGCCCCTACATTAATGTTAATTCGACTTATAATAACAATAATTTCTAAATCATAATTTATCTTTAAATCACGATTAATCGCTTGTTATATTCTATTTCCTTTAAAGAATGAACATACTTTCCCGGTGTCGTATTGGTGAGTTCATAAAAATCCCGGATCATGTGGGATTGGTCATAGTACCCCAACTCGATGGAAAGCTGTGCCAGATTGGCATCAAAAATGTTTTTATCAAAATTATTGAGATTGCTCAACAAATGTTGAAACCGGATCAGTTTACAAAAGATCTTCGGCGGCAAGCCAAATTCCCGGGAAAACACCTTATTAATGGTGCGCACTGAATAACCAGCGGTTTCGGCCAATTCACTGACCTTGATCTGGCCAGCGGTAGCGCTTATTTTTTTAAGCAGAAACTGCTTTAAATTTCTGTTTTTATCCTCTGCCTGAGACTGCTGATAGAGGGGGATATACATTTTTAAAAACGCCTGGATCTGATTATTAAAATCTCGGCTGGTGGTGATCGTATCAAACAATTCCTTATTTTTAATCACTTCCAGAAAGGGAATTTGATTTTCCACAAAATCGGACATCGCCACATGATTAAAGTTAAAGGACAAACCGGGCATAAAACGAATGCCAAAAAAATAGCTGCGTTTATTATTTACGATCCGGGGCTGTAACACCGTTCCGCAAATATTGGCATAAGGCTGTTTGTCATCGCAGCAAAAGAGCATATCGATGCATCCGTCGGGCACGGCAATAACTTCATTGCCGATGACATCATTATTAAAACTATAAAAATGAGAAATGCCATAATCCATCACCACCGCCTTGTAATAACGCGAGGTTGCCATCACAAAATAAGGCTGCTTGGGACTGACAATTATTTTATTCTGATCACCAATCATTGGCCTCCTCCGTCCTGTTATTTTTACCACTTTGGCATATATACATTATAACATACGAATATTCTATTATTATAGCCATCCTTTGAGCATTTATCGCCGCTTTTAAGCTGAATAAATGATTACTCAGCCACTAAGGTGGCACCAATCACTGCATCGGTTTCAATTTCCACCAATTGAGTAGGACGATTCAGCATGGTCGTACCCACGATGGTAAATAGTGGTTTAACCGGTTTGAAAATTTCGGAATAAGCTTTGCCAATTTCCGGCGCATATTTCATATCGGTGGTATAGACTTTTATCCGGATCACATCTTCTTTTTTTGCTCCGGCTCTGACCAATAAATCGACATGCTTTTCCAGCACATATCGCGTTTGCGCATAGGGATCATCTTCCCCATAAACCGAGCCATCCGGCAAAACCGAGGTGGTACCGCCAATATAGATAAAGGGACTGACCTTGACCATCCGGGAGTATCCGGCTTTTTCTTCCAGCGGTGCGCCGGACGAATAATTGGTTCTTAATAATTCCATTTGTTGCTCCTTAAATTTTCGCTTTAAAGCGGTCGTATCGAAACGCACTCAGATCCAGGGTTGTTGTTTCTGCTGTTGCCAGTTCGGATAAAAGTAACCCTACCGTGGGCGCGATACCAAAGCCATGGCCGGAAAAGGCGGCGGCAATAATCAGTCCCGGCACCTCTTCCACCGGGCTGATGACCGGTACCATGTCGGCACAGACATCCATCCAACCCGCCCAGGTTCTAACAATCTTGACATCCTCCAACATCGGAAAGTACTTCATAATTCCCCGACAAATACAGGAAGCGGTAATACTGGCAGTCGTGGGTGTGCCATTGTCCCGGTTCACCCCTTCAAACCCCGATGATCCCCCAAAAACAAAGGAACCGTGGGTGCTCTGGTGCCCGTAAAAATCGGCAGCGGCAGTTCCCAGCATCTGGTAGAACATCGGCGGCTGGGCTTCGGTGACCAATACCTCCAGCAAAGCCTGAGTCATGGGGATATCAATTCCTAATTGGGAGGCCAGTTCCCGGCTTTCGTAACCGGCGGCCAGAATAATCGTCGCCCCTTCATAAACAGCGTTTTGGGTCACCACCTGCCTGGCCTTACCCCGGATCTTACGGATCTCCTGGACTCCTTCGCCGGTGATAAAGCGAACCCCCAACTGTCGGGCTTTCCGATAATAAGCCAGGGTTGTCAGCATCGGGTTGGCATGACCATCAGTGGGACACCAACTGGCACCGGTAACCTCTTGCGAAAGATAAGGACAGATCGCTCGGGCTTCTTCACCGCCAATCATTCGGACCTCCAAGCCGCCAGCGGCAGCGTCTTTGGTCAATCCGCTCAAAATATCAAGGTGCGCTTCAGTTTTACCCAAACGCAGATTCCCTTGCTGATAATATTCCACATCCATATCAAGTTCCTCGGACAGGGTTGGCCAGATGTTTTTAATGCCATACATGGCCAGTGGCAATTCCCGTTTGTCCCGGCCGGACTGGCGAACACCGCCGCCATTTCGGGACGATCCGCCATTCCCGATGCTCTCGCTTTTTTCCAGGACAATAACAGAACAGCCTTTTTTAGCCAGATAATAGGCGGCTGCATTGCCAATGACGCCGCTGCCAATAATAATGATGTCTGCATTGTTTTTCATGTTATTTTCCTCATCTAATTTCTCTTCTATTTTTCATTTCCTAAAACCTTCATTTCAAGCGGCCGCATCGGTGCCCGGGAAACCGCCGGTTCCAGATCCAGGGGGGATACCCCAAGTTCCCGGGCTACAATCCCCTTGATCAAGCGGCCGCAGGTTTGTCCCTGACAGAGACCCATACCGGTTCTTAAATAGCGTCTGATTTCTGTTAATGTGAACATCCCATCGTGAACCGCTTTTCTGATTTCGCCTTTGGTGATTTCTTCACAGCGGCAGATGATCATGGCGTCATCTGCCGCGGGGAGATAGTCACCCAGATTTCGTGATCGATCCTTGTTATTTTGCATCGTCTACACCTCCTGTGCCGCTTTAAAAAAGCGGGCCTTCATGGCCATGCTAAGCGGCACCTTCATGGTTACTAAACTGGTTTTGTCAAAAGCCGGAAGGCTTTTGACTTCCGTAATTTCCGCCCCACAGATTTCTTGACCACTACGATCCAGGGCCATTCCCTGGCATCCTTTTTCCGGCAGCGGGTAAAACTCATAGGGGATGGTCACCATTGCTGTGCCCGCTTCTTCGTCCTCTTTGACTAAGAAGATCGACTGTCCGGAACAGGCCGCCACGCAGAGGCCGCAACCCGAACACTGAGCATCGGCCCTGACTACGGGCAGGGAGGTGATTTTTTCACCGATGCTGATACACTTTTTCGGACAGGCATCCTGACAGGGGTTACAGGGAATATTTTGGGAACATTCGATAACGGGACGAATCCCTTTTGCTTTTGTGACGCCCGGATAGCTTAAAACTTCTTCGTTGGTGAGATAGCCTCGTGTCAACAAACTCTGGGAAACCTCATAGCCTTCCTCGGTGTGTTTGACTTCCCGGCCCTTGTTTTCGGGACTAAACATCCCCGCTCTTAGAGCCAGCAACGCCTCTTCCAACTCCCGGACCTTATCGGTTAGTTCTTCGCTGTCAATAAAACCTAACCGGGCAGCCGCCGCCACACCGGCGATACGGCCCTCAATCATGGCTGAGCTGGCCTCTTCAATTCCGGAAACATCACCCGCCACAAAGATTCCCGCTATCGAAGTTTCGCCATAAGAATTACCCATTGGCACATAACCACCCTTGGCGGGATTTTCTTCCATCGCACAACCAGCCATTTTAAGTAACTGGGACATCGGCGATAAACCGACCGCCAGACAGATAGTATCGACCTCAAAATCTTTTTGTGATCCCGGGATCACCTGCCATTTTGAATCCACCTCAGCGATGCTCACTCCGGTAACATAGTCATTACCATGGGCCTTGATAATGGTGTGGGACAAATAAAAGGGCACCCCGCAGCGGGCCAGCTTGGCAGCATGAACCCCATAGCCGCCAATTCTGGGAGCGGCATCCACCAGGGCCACCACCTCACAGCCAGCCTGCAGTAATTGATAGCTGACCACCAGCCCGACGTTACCAGTTCCCAGCATCAGCACTTTTTTCCCCGGTCGGATGCGGTGGAGATTCATCATCGTCTGAGCCGCTCCGGCACCAATAACGCCAGGTAAGGTCCAACCATCAAAGGTGATCATATTTTCGGAGGCACCGGTTGCTACGATAATGGCATCCCCTTTGTAATGGATCACCTCATCACCTTGGGAAACCAGCACTTCCTTATCCAGATAGAGCCCCGCCACTACGGCATTCAGGACCACCTCGACCCCAGCAGTTTGAGCTTCTTTTAATAAATCCTCGCCAATTTTAAAGCCACGGATTTTAGCCTTATGTTCTTTTGATCCAAAAAACTTATGGATCTGTTTAAATAATTGTCCGCCGGGTCTGGCATTTTCGTCAAAAACAATGACCCGCAGTCCTCTTTTGGCCGCCTCAATGGCGGCGGATAGCCCGGCCGGACCGGCACCGACGACTATTACATCATATCTTTTCATAACCCACCTATTCCTTTTTCTTGTCCTTAACCCAGGTTGTTTTTACTTTTTTGCACCCACCCCGTATTGGGTTAAAACAGTCATTCCTGCCACCAGCGGGGTGACACAGGTTCGTACATTTGGTTTGCCATCCACAACCATAACACAATCGGTACAGCGGCCAATGGCACAAAAGATGCCTCTTGGGGTATTTTCTTTGTGCGTGTGGCGTAAAGCCATCACCCCAGCCGCCCGTAGCGCCATGGCAATGGGTTCGGCTTCGTAACCTTCTATCGGTTTTCCATCAAAGTAAAAGGTGACCAAGCGGCCTTTATTGCTTTCACCCAAAATCGGGTGTTCTGTGATTCTCATTTTGATGCTCCTTTCAGTGATAACGATTTATGCCAGATAGGGTTCGTCCCAGAGGTTCAGCTTGGTTCCGATCCCTTTTTCAAGGGCCTTGCGATAAAGTCTTGTACCCCAGGCAATGTCTTCCACCGGCATGCCGCCGACGGTGTAAAGAATGATCTCATCCTCTGATTGCCGGGCCGGTGTTCTGCCGGCAATAATGTTACCCAGATCGCTGACATCCTCGGGTTTCATGATTCCTTTTTCAATCAGATCCATGTAGTGAACAGCTAATAATCCGACAATTTCATAGCGCGGTGCGGGTAATTCTTCACTCCAGGCTTCGTAGAGTTTGAAATTATCAACCACATTTCTAGCCCGATTTAAGATAAAATCGTCATCAAACCGAACATTTGCCGGCATACAGAATAAGGTGCCGGGTTTAATCCATTCTTCTTTAATATAAGGATAGGACTCAGAACCCACCGATCCCGATGTTGCCACACTGACAATATCAGATCCTCTGACCGCTGCTTCCATGGTATCCACAATTTCAATGGTTTTAATCTGTGGAAATTCTCTTTTAACATAGTCCGCATAGGCTTCGGCAGTGGCCCTGCGGCGGCCATTTATTTTTATGGTATCGATCGTTGGACAGGTCACCATAAACGACGCCAAAGCAGTTTTATTCATGACCCCAGGGCCAATGATCCCCACCACCCGTGAATTTTTTCGGGCCAGATATTTGGCACCGACTCCGGGAATCGCGCCGGTACGAATGGCACTTAAGATATTCGCCGACATCAATGCCATCGGAGCCCCCGTCTCTTTGTCATTTAACATCACCGTCAGAATCGACCGCGGCAGACCTTTTTCCTTATTACTGGTATTCGACCCATACCACTTCATTCCGGCCATATCAAATTCACCACCTAAATAAGCTGGCATAGCCATATAGCGTCGATCCGGTCCATCAAGGGGCATATTGGGAAAGGGTGAGCTTTCCGGAAAGGACAGCATAATGCCGTGGGAGTTCCGGTTTGCTCCGCCCATAATATAATCGCCATCGCTCATCAGTTTAAACATTTCAATCATCGTGTCCACACAGCCGGCCATATCCAAAACCCCGGCTCTTATCATATCCGGTTCATTTAAGTATAAAAAATCAATTTTAGTTTCCATCATTATTTCTCCTCATCTTTTATTTGAAATACAACTAAGTGTTTCTCATAATTTTTAAAAAAATCATCGCCTACACAAGCAGATCATTTTCTTCAAAAATAAAAAAAGACAATGCGCTTACTTCCCTTGGGAAATCAGACCGCTTTGTCTTTCTGTCTATACTTTACGCTATTTTTAATGGATCTTATTGTAAAAATCGGAACTTTTTTAAATTTTTGACAATTATTACTCGCGCATACTTTTATGTGATGGGGACGGTGATCTCGGCAATCTCGTTTTTCCCTCTGACAAAGGTGACGGTGAGGGTTTTACTGTCTGTTTCCAGCGCATAGGCAATGCTTGCCGAACAGCTTCCGCCAATCGGGGTCTCCTGAATCATTCGGTTAGGGTCTTTAATATTATAGGCCTCAAGGTTATTCCCTTTGTCATCGACCACCACAAAGTCACCCTGGGCCAGAAAAAAATCCATGTCATATTTTTTCTGATAGCTGATATTGTTGTATGTGTAATCAAGAAAAATAACCTGTTTAGGATTGACATCGGTATCCGCACTTCTTTTTGCAGTTTTTCTAGCTCCGTTAATTGCGACACTGTAATCGCCAATGACAGTGGTTACTAAAAAGGGCTCATTTATCACCATTTCCGGTAGTTTTTTGGCCTGGGTACTGGCTGAATCTGTTTCAAGGTTAAAAATATTTTCCAATCCACAGCCGGTAAGCCCAAAAACAATTAAAACCCCCAGCATCAGAAAGATACTCTTATTTTTCATAACCCACCTCCGTATGCTTAAATTATAGCCCCACTGAAAGAGGAAGGCAAGGAGAATTGCTGATCCTTGTGATCTCAATCGCTAATTTTCCTGATTGACTAAATACTGCGTTTGTAATTTTTACTTTGTCAGCGACCCAATTTTTCCGGCCCGGTATGCTTTGCTGTATTTGCGGCAATGTTTATCCCGACCCAACAAGGCCTCGGTGGCAAAAATTGTCCCCATCATATCGCGGTTCATCGGGTCCATCACCGCCGAGTCCATCCCGGCCTGAATGGCATAGGCTAAAGCATTTTTATTAATCAACGACCGAAGCGGCAGGCCAAAAGAAATGTTGCTGATCGCACCGGTTACATGAATGGTTGGATATAGTGCTTTGATGGCTTTAATTTCTTTTACAAAATTCAACAAGGACTGATTGTCCGTTGACAATGCCATCACACAGGGATCAATATGCATACGTTCCGGAGCGATGCCATATTTGGCCGCCTTTTTCACCATCGTTGTGGTAATGTCAAGCTTTGTCTGTAAATCAGTGGGGATACCGTTGTTATCGCAGGTAAGTCCGACTACCTCCCAGCTATTGCCTTCCATTAGGGGCAGCAAGACCTCACACTTGTCGCCTTCTTCCGAGATCGAATTGAGCATCCCCGGTTTGTTGGCATATTTAAAAGCGGCCTCAATCACCCGGGGGTTGGGGCTATCAATGCATAAGGGTGTTTCGGTAACATCCTGAACTACTTCAATCAACCATTTCAGGGTTTCAATTTCGTATTCCGGGGCGGTGCTGGCACATACATCGATAAAATCGGCTCCGGCTTCAGTCTGTTTCACTGCCCGATTAGCAATAAAAGCGGCATCTCTTTTCTCGATCGCTTCTTTCACCGCGGGAATGGTACCATTAATCTTTTCTCCAATGATAATCATCTCTATCTCCTGTTTTTTTGTCATTCACAAATTCTAAAAGGCACTCTTAAACGGAGTGCCTGAAACAAACATGCATTTTTATCGCAAACGCTCTATCACTACAAATATAGCGAGATCTTTGTTATCCAGTTAAGTCAGATCAAACTTCCAGTTTTTTCTTCCGATAGGACTTCAGGTATTTTACATTAAAGTCATCTCGTCCCACCAGGGTTTCGGCCGCGCAAATGCTCGACATCATTTTTTTGTCCAGGGGATCAATTAGGAGTCCGTCCAGTCCTTTGGCGATCGCCATTACCGCGAAATTTCGATTGAGGAATTTGCGTTCCGGCAACCCATAGGAAATGTTTGATAACCCACAGATCGTATGAATTCCTTCATAGTTTTTCATAACTTCGGAAACTGAATCAATAAAACCCATGCCAAAGGTTTTATCGGTAGAAATTGGCTGTACCAGGGGGTCAACAAAGATGTTTTCCAGCTTAACATTGTTCTGAACTAGTTTATTAATCAGAACATCTGCAATTTTTAGCCGTTGTTCCATGGTTTCTGGCATTTTTTCGTCATCCATACAGAGTGCCACAATTTTATAAGAGGTTCCGGCAACAAGCGGTAAAATGGCATCGAGTCGATCTTTTTCAAGCGAAATGGAGTTAATCATCACATCATCTTCGCTGAGTTTTAGTCCCTGTTCGATCACTTTAGGATCGGGACTGTCGACTGAGCAGGGAAGCGTAGTGACGGCTTTTATATTGTTGATCAGCCATTCCATGTAGTGGCCTTCTTTGCCGACAAATATACCGGCATTCACATCGATATAAGTCGCTCCGGCTTCGGCTTGATCGAGCGCCAGTTTCTTTATAAAGGCGTGATCTTCACGCTTAATGGCATCGCCAACCGCCTGGCGGCTGGCATTAATTAGTTCTCCGACGATAATCATTGGGCGCTCCGTTTATGACGCCATCAGGTTTCTGCCCAGCATTACTGCTTCACCGGCATCCGGGGCATAGCCATCGGCACCAATATCGTTGGCAAAATCCTGACCTACCGGAGCGCCGCCGACCATTGTTTTAACCGGTAAACCAGAGCTTTTAATGGCGGAAACGGTTTCTCCCATGGCTGCCATGGTGGTTGTTAAGAGTGCCGACAGACAAATCAGATTGGCACTTTTTTCTTTTGCGGCATCAATAAATTTTTCAGCTGGAACATCAATACCCAGATCGATCACTTCAAAACCGGCCCCTTCCATCATCATCGAGACGAGGTTTTTGCCGATATCGTGTCGATCTCCGGCAACCGTACCAATAATCACAATCCCTCTGCCGCTGTTATCACCTTTTAATAGTGGCTTGATCATATCTAATCCGATTTTCATAACGTTGGCGGCCATCAGCATTTCCGGCACAAAAAGAGTTCCTGCCGAGAACAACCGACCCACCTCGTCCATTGCACCAATGAGCCCTTCATTTAAAATCACACTGGTATCGACCCCATCATCAATGGCTTCCTGCACAGCTGTCACTACTTCATCATCATCTAATTCTAAAATGGCATCATATATCTTTTGTACACTCATTTTTTTCTCCTTAATCTTTGTTTAATTTCAAATCGATCTTAAATTTGTTTTATTTCACTTCAGCTAATTGCTTTTCCAGTTCAGCGGCTTCTTCATCGGCAATGACGTAGGTATGTACCGCATCATCAGGAAAGGCACCATTGCGTACTTCATCACAAAAAGCGGTAAAACCCTTTAGTAACTCAGCACCCACATTGGCATATTTTTTTACAAATTTAGGGGTAAAATCATCGTAGTAGCCGACCATATCAGCATAAATTAATAATTGACCGTCAGTATGCGAACCAGCACCAATTCCCAGCACGGGAATACTCAGGCGCTCGGTAATGGCCTTACCAACCACTGCCGGTACCCCTTCAACCAGAATAAAGGAAGCCCCTGCCGCTTCAATGGCCAGTGCCTGTCGCAACAATTCCATCGCCGCGCCAGCACTTTTTCCCTGGGCCTTGTAACCGCCCAGTTGGGCCGCAAATTGAGGGGTTAAACCAATATGGCCCATTACCAGAATACCGACATCGGAGATCGCTTTGATCCGTTGGCACACCGAATCGGTGCCGCCTTCTAGTTTAATCGCATCCACCAGCGATTCTTTCGTGAATCGTCCGGCATTAAAAACCGCTTCCTCATTGGAGATCTGATAGGACATGTAGGGCATATCGCCGACAATAAAGGTATTCGGGGCACCCCGGCGGACCGCCGATGAATGGGCAATCATGTCATCCATGGTCACTGGAAACGTCGTTTCATAACCTAATGTGACCATTCCCAGCGAATCCCCCACCAGTATCATATCCACGCCAGCCCGTTCTTCATATTTTGCGGTTAAATAATCATACCCGGTGATGTAAACTATCTTTTCTTTTCTTTCGGCCATTTTTCTAAAATTAATAATACTTTTTTTCATCATAAGCTCCTTATTATTTTAATCAACCTCAAGTCAGTTCCCCTATTTGTCAAACCGCCCTGCCATCTGCTGATAAAGCCGATGGCAGCTTGAGGTTCTTTATGCTTGTTTCCGGATCAGCACAAATTCTCTTTTTATTTCGTTTTTCCGGTTCTTAAATAATCGTTAAGCTCTTCCTTGGTCATCTTGTCAATGCCAATATATTCTAAAGTATAGCCATTGGCGATTAAATCTCTGCCCAGAATTGCCGATGCCAGACTAATCATTGAATCGACTACTGGTGTGTTAACGCCATAGGTATCGCCCAACTGTTGATAGACAAAGCATCCCACCGGGATATCTTCAGTGATATAGCGGTTTTCCATCGTAAATGGTCCGGTGCCGTATTGGATTGGATCTTGTTTATCAAACGGTATTAAATAGTCAAGCCCCATATATTCCTGACCCAGAACATTCTCCCGGGAGAAGAAGTGTTCTTTTTCATAGGGTTGAATCCCCACCCCAATGGTGTCAGCCAGGGCACATTCTTCCTGATAAAAAGTATATTGAACCTGGGAAATAGAAGGGCAGTACGCGTGGGAATAAATTGAGAATTTGAATTTATCTTCACCAAAAATCGTTCCAAAGTTTTCCATCGTCGATACCCCCAGAATCGCTCCCGGGCAATGAAGAACCGGATTGACATTGGAAAACCCGGTATCTAAAACGGTATCCCCAGCTACGGCACCGTCACCTTCTGTCACGGCATCCATTGACGGCAGGTATTTAGAGCTTTCGATAAAGGCTTTGGTATCCGTTGCAGGCATTGCTGCACCCCGGAGTGTAATGGCCCGATAGTAAACCCGGATCTTATGGGTAATGACGCCTCCTGGCATTTCGACCCGGCTACCATAGGTCGAGCTTGACCATCCACCGACAATCACATTTTTTGTACAGCCCGCTTCGCGCATCATTTTACGGAGGATCAGACTGCCAAAATTATCGGGAAAAATATGAATAACCTGACCATCTTCGAGACAGGGAATCAGTTTTTCAAAAAAAGGTTTGTGTCCAAAGGTTGGGGTAGCGATCACAATGATGCCAGCACCCTTAACTGCTTCTGCCACATCGGTGGTGACCTTGTCCATTTTGGCAAAACCTTCACGCTCAAAACCATAAAGATTGACTTGTTCGCCAAAGAATTTAATCCCAACTTTTTCCACATTCTTGAGTGTTTTTTCGGCAAAAGGCTCAAAATCGCAAATTCTTACCTTGGCTCCCCCTAAGGCACAGTCTCCGGCAATTGCCTTTCCGACTGCACCGGCACCTAACACTGCAATTGGTTTTTCACTTAAATAACTCATGTCTGCCATATTTTTCTCCTTTTATCATCTCAATTATTTATTGCTTAATCGTTTTCTTACCACTAATGAACAAGCAAGGTTTGTGCCAAGATTACTTTTTCGTTTGTTTATCCAAATTGAACCATTTTTTATGAATTTTCGGATCCGTCAGCTCCGCAGCGGCTTCATCAGCAGCGGCGGCTGCCTCCTGTTCCATAAAATCAGCATACTCTATTTCGTCTCGTTTGAGCTTACCTGAGAACAAATGGTAGAGGAATCCCAGAATCATTGCCAATTCGATAAAGAGGATCGGGAAACCGGCAATCGTCTTAACGATTTTGATCCCGTCGATACCGCCACTGATTACAAATACCAGCGAAATTAAACCGATGAAAATCCCCCAGAATACTTTGATTGGCAGGGGCGCTTCTTTTACACCTTTGGATTGTTTTAATGACATGGTCGAAATTGTCGATGTCATCGAATCCGCCAGGGTAATAAATGATAAACCGATAGTGACCAGCATGATAATGCGAATTAATTCAGTAAAAGGCAAGAATTCAAAGATATACATCATAAACGCCTGGGCGCCATTGTCGGCCAGGAATCCCGACATATCAGCAACACCTCGGAGTTCCAGGTCTAATGCCAATCCGCCAAATACACTAAACCAGAGAATCCCGAACATTGCCGGCAGAATAACATTGACCGTAATAAACTGTCTGATGGTTCGGCCATAGGATAATTTAACCAGGAACAAACCAACAATTGGTCCAAAAGATAACCAGTCAACCATCCAGTACATATCCCACCATTGCGGCCATAAATCACTGTCAATTATTGGTTGGGTAAATAAGCTTAGATCAACAAAGTTATTAATAAAAAATCCCAATGACTGCGTAAACAGATTGAATATATAAGCCGTTGGTCCGGTAATCAAAACAAAGATCATCAAAACAATAAAAATCCAGGCATTCTTATCACTGAGCCAGGAAATTCCTCGGTCTAAGCCAGTTGCACTTGAAATCGTATAGGATGCAATAATGACACAGGCAATGACGGCCCATACCACCGGACCTGGTTCGATCCCAAACACGAAATTGAGTCCACTGCCAATTTGCAGCAGCCCATATCCCAGCGATCCAGCCACACCGCCACAAATGGCGAATAGGATAATACCGTCAATAACTGTATTGATTTTTGAATTGAGTTCTTTACCATCATTTAAATAAACAAGACCGGCACTGGCGGTGTAGCTTTTGTTCATATTATAGTAAGCATAGCCAATGGCAATTCCCGCTACCGCATAGATCGCGTAAGGTGAAAACGACCAGTGCAAAAAGGATTTACTCATCCCCCAGATAACGGCGTCCAGACTTCCAGCTTCGAGGCCAACCGATGGCGGTGGTGCGAAAGTATGCATCAGCGGCTCGGTGGCTCCCCAGAAAACGATCCCGGTTCCAATCCCCGCACAAAGCGAAATCGCCCACCAGATCCAGGTTCGATATTTTGGTTTTGCATTTGCGCCCCCAAATTTAATACTGCCAAAGGGATGGACAAATAATAACACCATACAGCCAACAAAAATCAATACCCCCAGAGAAACCATCCACCCGGCATTTGCCATTAACGCGATAAAGAAATCAGTCATTCTGGTTGTAAACTCGTCTGGCGAAACAAAGCCGATAATAAGGATTATTCCCATTAATACAATTGGAATCGCAACGGGTACAATACGTATTCTTTTTAACATAAACTCTCTCCTTCTGATTCTTAAACTTTTTTTGATCTTTCTAACCTGGTTGTCATGACTTCAATCAAACTAACCCGACACATCTTACCTTAACCCTATATTCAACACCTCCCCAGCTTAATTTCACACATCGTTACGATATCAATAATTTATAGCAAGCTTTATGCCAATTCGTAAAATTATCTAATTTCGAAAATAACGCGAAATTAAGGGCTATTGAGGATGTATGTTCTTGGGATGGAAGAATAGGCTGCAAAATATTATGCAGGTAATCTAACGTTTCTTTGTAAACCTTTGCACAAAACCCTTTATTTACCTTCTTCTGGTTGATATTGTAATGTTATTTTGCATGTCATCATTTTTTGCAGGCGTTTTTTGCTATTTCCAAGGCTATTTTAACTATTTACGTGAAATTTAATTACAATTCTGACTTTTTTAAGTCATCCATCACCATTTTATTCCTTTTCTTATTATAGCGTAGCTCCTTCAGATCTGCACTTTTTTGATTATTTTAGAGTTCATCGGCGGCATCTCAATCAGTATTTTTTCGTAAATTTTCATCGATTGATATTTCTTGGTCACTTGACCATCCTTTTGTACGGGGCATAATTTGGCATAAACCTTGCTAGTATAAATGGCAACTCGCACTAATTTAAACATCCCAAATTTTTAGGAGGAAGAAATGCAAAGAGATTTAAAAATTAATTACATGACAACCCGAAAAAACCATACCTGCTATGGTATGGGTATTGGTATCATGGTATTAGATGATGCCTATCCCGGTTTTCCTGGTGATGTCCGCAATGCCAGTGCCTGGGGTTTTCCGATTCAATATGAAATCGCCAGGGGCGTCGATAATTATACCCTGGTCTGGGAACAGGATAAAAGCCCCTGCCGGGAACCAATTGTTCAGGCCGCAAAAAACCTGGAGCAGATGGGCTGTCGTGCGATTGCCGCTGAATGCGGCTATTTTGCCTATTTCCAGCAAGATGTGGCCGCGGCTGTCGATATTCCTGTTTTTATGTCCAGTTTGCTGCAAGTCCCCTTTATTCAGCAATTGATTGGACCCACCAACGCGGTTGGGATCATCTGTGCCCAAAAACGTTTTTTGACCAATACGCATCTGGAAAAAGTCGGAATTGATCTCAATAGCAACTTCTACATTGCCGGCGCCCAGGATGAATATGGTTGTCCGCAGTTTGACACGCTATGGGATCATGAAAAACGTCCTGTAATACCAGAAAGTTACTATGACGAATCAGAACAGGATATGATTCGGATCACCAAAGAATTTACTGCCAAACACCCGGATATTAAGGCAATCATGTTAGAATGTACCGGCATGCAGCCCTTTGCCAGAGCGATTCAACGCGCTGTTGATTTGCCTGTATTTAGTTGGGGAACCTTGCTTGATTATGCTTATTCCTGCATTTCTCACCGGGATTATTACGGTCATATCTAAATCTTTTATAATAGAATTTAGTGATCAGTACTCACTACTAAGAAAAGGAAGTAAAACCATGAAACCTTATGAAAAATATGTATCAAAATCCGATCTGCAGGTTATTCACGAGGAATCTCTGCGGATCCTCAGCGAAGTTGGGATAAAATTTGAACACCCGGAAATTCTGGATATTTTTAAATCTCACGGTGCCCGCATTGATGGGAACACCGTCTTTCTCGATGAAAAAATGATCATGGCCACGATTTCAACCATTCCCGAAACCTTTACCATTGAAAACTCCAAAGGAAATCATACGCTTGGCGGCGGGAGCCTGATTCTGATGCCTGGCATCGGCAATATTTTCCGTCTGGAGCAAGGTCATTTACATAAAATGACCAATGATGATACGGTCGATCAGTTCAAACTCTCCGATACCAGTGATGTCATTAACTGTAACTATTTTAATATTTTTCTCGATGACAAGAGCCTGACCCAGGATGAACGAGTATTTAGTCCCATCGCGATGATCTTAAAGTATTCCAATAAAACGGCCTTACATTTGATGGCGAATACCTTCCCATTAAAATCCGGGGTCCGGGAGTCGTTTAAACAGGGTCTGGAACTGATTGAAAAATTCGAAGGCCGCAGCGGTGTTTATAATAATATCATCCATATTAATTCGCTATCGCCCTTATGCTTTGACCATGATCCGCTCGATAAGTTCCTGGTTGCTGCTGAAATGAATCAGCCGGTCTGGTTTTCCCCTTGTGCAATGCCCGTGCTGACCGGTCCGCCATCGGTTGCCGGACTAATTGCGATGACAAATGCTGAAGTTCTAGCCGGTATGGTCATGTCCCAATTGGTTAAACCTGGGCTGCCGGTGGTTTACGGACAGACCTCAGCCTCTACCAACCTGCGAACGGTTCAACTCAGCATCGGTGCCCCCGAAACCGCCTTGATTGCTTATGCCACCCGGGGACTCGCCGATTTTTATAAGCTTCCCTGCCGTACCGGCGGCGGCTTAAGTGATGCCAAGGATTTTGATATCCAGGCCGGGATTGAATCCGATATGATGATTCGCTCAACCCTCGAAGCTGCTCCGGATCTGGTGCTCCATTCGTGTGGGATTATGGGTAGCTTTAATATCCTGAGCTTTGAAAAATTCCTGGTTGATGAAGACACTTACCGAATGAATCGCCGGCTTCTAAGCGGAATCAAAACTGAGGAAAGCTATCTCTGTCATGATCTGATTACCAAAATCGGCCCGCGCGGTAACTTCCTTCAGGGTCGAACCCCGAAAATGTTTAAAGAGGAATTTTTTGTTCCCAAATACTTTAACAAAGAAGACCCCAACCAATGGCAGGAACATGGCAGCAAACCAGTGCTTAGAGACGTCCAGGCCGCTGTTAAAGAGCGCTTAGCCAGCTATACGCCACCGGATATTACCCGGGAACAAGCCGATCTTTTAAACGACTACATTCCCGCCTGTTACCGAGAGCGCATCTAAATAAAATCGGATTTAAACAAAATAAAATTTTAGGAGATTACAATGGAAACAACACAAAGAAATATTGAATTTAATGTTTTGAATCAGACCAAAATTGAAATGATTCACGAAAAGAGCATGGATCTGCTGGAAAATTTTGGCATGCAGGTTACTGGTGAGCGAACCATTGACTGTTTAAAAAAATACGGCTGTACGGTTGACGGTGATCTGGTCAAATTCCCCAAAGCTGTTATCGATAAAGCGCTTGCCACCATTCCCAAAGAAATAACCCTTTATAACCGCGATGGCCAAAAAAGCATGGTCATCAACAGCCAAAATAACGTCTATTTTGGAACGCACTCCGATCAACTAGAAATTCTGGATTATAAAACAAACACCGCCCGTCCCTTTGTTAAATCAGATATTAAGGACATGTGTAAAATTGCCAGTGCCTTATCCAATATCAGTTTCGTCCTATCGGTGGGCATGTGTGCCGATGTCGATCCCAAGGTTCAGTCACAGATAACTTTCATCGAAACCTTAAAAAACTTTGATAAAACGATTAACTTTTCAACCAATGACATTGGGTCACTCCAGGAGATCATTAACATTGCTGCGATTGTCGCTGGTGGGCACAAAGAGCTGGCTGAAAAACCCTTTATCTTTAATTACTGTGAGCCGATTCCACCGCTGACCCATCCGGTCGAAAGCACCGAAAAATTATTTATCAGTGCAACCAATAAGATTCCCGTTGTTTATATGCCTTATTCGATGATGGGCGGAACTGCTCCCCTTTCGATTGCCGCGGCTTTAACTCAAAACAATGCCGAAATCCTGGCCGGCGTCGTCATTACTCAGGCTGTCAATGAGGGCGCACCAATGATCTACGGTTCGATGCCAACAATTTTTGATATGCAGACCACGATTGGCTCCTATGGTGCCCCTGAATTCCATAAATCGATCGCTGCAGCCTCTGAACTGGCTAACTACTATAACCTGCCATTTTATGGAACCGCTGGATGCAGTGATGCTAAAACCATTGATCCCCAGTCAGTCGCTGAAGTCCAAATGGAACTCTTCTCGACCATCTTAAGCAAGGCTAATCTGATTCACGATGTCGGCGTCTTAGATCATTGTAACTCGGTGGCTCCGGCAATGGTGGTATTGGCCAATGAAATGATTGATCAGCTGTCGGCTTATTCCAGAGGTGTTGATGTCACCGAAAAAACCCTGGCCATGGATGTTATTAAAGGGGTCGGCCAGGGCGGCCATTATCTAAACGAAAAACACACCCTTAAAAATTTCAGAAGTATCTGGTATCCGGAATTCTTTTCCCGACGCATGGTCAATCCCGATCAGTCCGATGTGATGGAAATGGTGAATGCCAAAATTGATGCAATTCTTAAGTCCCACGTCGTTCCCGCTTTAGATCCGACCATTCTTGCTGAAATTGAAAAAATCGAACAAAAATATTTATAAATTCAATCATTTTAGTCTTTTTTATAAATAAACAGGCAACCTCGGGATAGAGGTTGCCTCTATAATTTTTTTGGAATTCGTGTTATTATACTGTCAAAGTCAGCAAACCCCGAAATGGAGGGCCGTGAAATGAACTCAGAAAAAGAAGCGATTATGACGACAAGCCAAACGTTTTTCCCCATTCAGGATGTCGAGCGGATTGAAGATGTCTGTATCCATGTAGTTGACAGTGACGGAAAAATTGTCTGCTATTCAAAAGGCTGTGAACTGATCGAAAATATGAAACGTGAAGATGTCATCGGCAAAAATATGTCTGACATCTATGATTATCTTGAAAATGAATCGATGGAATCCCTGGTCTTAAAAACCGGGAAAAAAGTCCAGGATGTGCATGTTAAATATACCTCCCCATCGGGAAAAGTTGCCGATGTGATCAGTAGTACTTATCCGATTTTTTCAAGAAAAGACCCCAAAAAAGTTTCTGCTGCGATTTGTATTTATCGGGATATTTCGGCCTACATCCATATGTCGAGCACGATTAAGAAGCTACAAAATGATTTGAATACCCAGCAAATTAAAAACAATGGCACCCAATTTAGTTTCAAAGACATCATCGGAACAAGTCCCAATCTTTTAGAATGCATTCACCATGCCAAGATTGCAGCTCAGAATGCGGCGCCGATTCTGATTGCTGGACCTACTGGCACCGGCAAGGAAGTTTTTGCCCAAAGCATTCATAACGCCAGTGCTCAGGTTAATAAGCCTTTTGTGGCGATCAATTGTTGTGCCATTCCCGAACATTTACTGGAAAGCTCACTTTTTGGAACGGTTAAGGGCTCTTTCACCGGTGCCATTGATACTATTGGTCTTTTGGAAGCAGCTGAAGGTGGCACCATCTTTCTAGACGAAATCAATTCCATGAATTTAGAACTTCAATCAAAACTGCTTCGGGTTCTGGAAACCGGAAAATACCGAAAGGTGGGGGGCCATAAAGAAATATCCGCTAATATCCGGCTATTGAGTGCCCTTAATCAGGACCCCTTAAAAGCGATCGAAGAAAATCGACTTCGTGCTGACTTGTTTTATCGGCTGGCCGTTTTTTCGATTCATTTACCGGCCCTCAAAGATCGGAAACAGGATATCATCAGTCTTACCCGGACCTTTTTAACCACTGAAGCGGCTGCCATGGGAAAACAGCTCTTCACCATTTCGTTATCCGCTCAGGAGATTCTTCTTTACCATGACTGGCCGGGAAATATCCGCGAATTAAAACACGCCATTACTCATGCCATCTATTTATCCCAATACCAGGATACCATCCTGACCCCGGATCTGTTGCCTTCCTATTTACGAAAGAAGATCACTGATAAAAAGATCTATGAAAAGTATCTGGCCGCCAGTAGCGATGATAAAAACCTCAAGAACACCCTCAACAAAATTGAAAAACAAATGATAATCGAGGTGTTACAAGAAAATGATCGAAACATTTCAAAAAGCGCCAAAGAACTGGGCATTTCTCGTCAAAATCTGCAGTATAAGATCCGCTTGCATGGTATTAAAGAATCCGCTGATGATGTATTTTAAAAAAGATCGGTTGCAAAAAATATGCTCAGGTTTCCGCCGGGATGTTGGCGGAAATCTTTTTTTAACTTAATCTGTACGGAGAACGTTATCTCCGTCGCTTAATTACCTTAACTCAACGCTCTAGCTTTTTTCTGATAAATTGACAAACCTCTTCAAGGGCTTCGGATGCTTCTGGAAACATCGGTGCCAGCAGCGGAAAGCAATGAAACATTCCTTTCCAGACTTTAAACTGAATGTCAACACCTGATTCTTTGGCTTTTTTTGCATAACAGGTTGAATCGTCTCTTAGCGTTTCATTATTTCCAACTTGAATGATAATCGGTGGTAAACCGGTTAAGTCTCCAAACAGCGGGGACGCATAAGGGTGCCTGGGGTTTCCATCACCCACATAATAGCCAGTATAGGTCTCATTTGCTCCTTTGGGAGTACAGGGATCTGATTTTTCCCGGGTTTTATGAGACTCTCCAGAAATCGTCATATCGGTACACGGTGAAAACACCGCACAGACCCCCGGCAAGGGAATGCCATCATCCCTACATTTTAGCAGGGTGGCTAACGCAATGCCGCCGCCAGCCGAATCACCTGCAAAAGCAATATTTTCTGGTTTAAATCCCTGTTCAAGCAGCCAACAGTAAATAGCTGCTGAATCATTGACTGCAGCGGGAGCCGGATGTTCCGGAGCCAGCCGATAGTCAAAAACAAGGGCTTTGATGCCCAAATGTTTTACAAAATTCCCCACAATATTTCTGTGCGATCTGGCATTGCCCATCACAAATCCACCGCCATGAAAGTACAAGACTGCCTTTTCTTCGGGGGCGTTTTCTATTTCAACCCATTCTGCATAAAATTCCCGATAGTCACTGGCTTTAAAGCTGATTCCCTTGATTGGTTTAAAAAAACGTTCAGCCGTTTCATCGCAGTCTTGTCGCTGCTTTTCAATTGAGGTGTTCTTATCGATCACTTCCGGAAGCAACTGCCCTTTAAAAAGATGCCGGTATTTTATGGTGATGTACATCATTTTTGCTTTTATACTCATGTAACTTTATTCCTTTTCTTTATTTCTCCAATACTTACTGCCATCTGATAGGCGGCATAAAAATCCGGTTTCCACTAATCCGCGTCTTAAAAAAACACAATCCCCAAAGGTATGCCATGAATTAATTAACTGGTTGACAGACTTTTCAGAATATTCCTGATCGTCATCAAACTTTTCTGCGAGGTATTCGTATACCAGCAATTTTTTTGATTGCTTCGCAGGAATCTGTGTAATTTTCCCTTCTTCATTTAAAAACGGTTTGATTTTTTGGATCATTTTCTTCCTCAACTTCCCTTTGATTTTTAATCAAAAACATTGATGCAATCACCCGATAATCCAGTTTTACCTCCCGATTATTATTGGTGGAATAATATATAGCCAGGCCATTAATACTGGTCCAGAAAAAAATTGACAACATTTTAGGATCGCCCGCGACGATGGTTCCTTGTTTTTGTCCCGCTTCCATAATGGTTTCGATGACCTGATAGGGGATGTTCCTTTTTTGCTGAATAAGATCCTGAGCCTGCTTGGGAATGGCAGTCGAATTGGTTGCCTGCGTAATCAACCGGCAGGTGTCTAGAAAAGCCTGACTGTGCTCAATGGTCTCAACAAGTCGCTCCAGTGCAAACCGAATTTTTTCACCTGGCTCGGTATCCATATCTCGTACCATATAGGACGCTTCAATGGTCTTATCCAGAGCGTCATTAATGAGATCCACAAAAATTTCGTCTTTTGATGAATAGTAATGATATAAAAGTCCCTGGGCGATTCCGGCGCAAGCAGCAATATCCTGGATCCGAGTGGCAAACAGCCCCTGCTTAACAAATTGTAATAGTGCCGCGTTGCGAATCTTTTCTTTGCGCGTTTCGCGCATTTTCTCGTTTTGTTCCTTTGATCGTGCCATATTCCCTCCCAGATGATATATTGAATATACATTCAATATATCATCTGGGACAATTTTTGTCAATACACAAGTCTGATTTTTGACCAAAATCCGTTCCAGATCCTACTGGAGTTTACTTAGAAAATGTGTCTAATTTCTGGTTTTTCTTAAGGAATCGTTTAATTAAGGGTTTCTGTGGTATAATTAAAAAAGTGAATATTGAACTGCCTTTATATTATCAAACATTCTTTATCGTTCCTCTTTAATACAATCGTTTGCATTGTAAAGCTCCTGTTCGTGATCACGCGAAAGGACTACTCGTCTATGAAAGAAAAAGCTATACTCTATTGTGAAGGTCAATTTGGTGAATCCGATGGAAAAACCGCTAATGGTTTAATCCGTCGTTCTCAAAAATATCAGATCACATGTGTGATAGACAGCACCAAAACAGGCATGGATGCCGGAAAAGTACTCGAGGGGTTTGACAATGGTATCCCTATCTATCGGGATCTTACCGAAGCGATGGATCAATTAACCGAAGTACCTAAATATTTCATTTATGGCATTGCTCCCAAAGACGCCATCTTATCGATCAAAGAACGACGTATTTTTCTCAACGCGATGTCTTTGGGAATGGATATTGTTAATGGTCTCCATGAATTTATTTCTGAAGATGCCGAATTTAAGCAACAGGCCAAAAAATATCGGGTTAAACTTTATGATATCCGAAAGCCCCTTGCCAATCGCTACCTGCACCTCTTTACTGGCGATATTCTAAATGTGAAAACACCGAAGATCGCTATTCTTGGCACCGATTGCGCCGTCGGTAAACGAACCACCGCCATGAAACTCATTACCGCCCTGAAAGAACGGGGACTTCGGGCCAGCTTTATCGGGACTGGTCAAACCTCCTTGATTCAGGGTGAAAAATACGGCATTGCTCTGGACGCCATTCCCTCTGAGTTTATGACCGGTGAACTGGAAAATGCGGTTGTCGAAGCCAATATCCATGAAAAACCGGACGTCATTATTCTAGAAGGTCAGGGCGCCCTCAGTCATCCCGCTTTTATCAGCTCCTGTGCCATCATCCGCGGCGGAAAACCGGACGGCATCATTGTTCAGCATCCACCCAGGCGAATAAACCGGGTCGATTTTGAGTATTTGCCAATGCCCACCCTCGCCAGTGAAATTGAACTGATTGAACGCTTCTCACAGTCTAAGGTCATTGCCATCACAATTAATCACGATGATATGAGCGAAAACGAAGTGGCAGATACCATTAAAGCTTATGAACAGGACTATCGGCTACCCACAACTGACACCTTAATCCATGGCTGCAACAAGCTGGTTAAGGCCGTTCTTGATGCCTTTCCGGAGTTAAAAGAAAAAACCACCAACTAAAAAACGGGATGATGGGCGATCTCATCAGAAAAACCAACCCGATAAATTTCTTGTAATGGCGACGAACAGTCTTAACTGTTCGTCTTTTTTTGACACTGTTTTCAAAATGGGAGTGTCATCCCATTGGAAATTGATACAAACAATTCTTTGTGTTATCATTATCACACTTATTAAATGAGGTGTAATTGGAGGTTATAAAAATAGATGAAGCAACTACTAATTATCGAAGATGACCGTCATCTCAGCCGTGGCTTATGCCTGGCTTTGAAAGATCCTAAACTTCAAATTGTGACATGTTTTGATTTAAAATCAGCGCAAGAACAACTTGCCTGCGGTATGACCGACTTAGTTTTACTCGATATCAATCTTCCTGATGGCAATGGACTGGATTTGCTTCGGCAAATTAAAACGGGGGGCAAAGCCGTTCCGGTGATAATTTTAACTGCCAACGACACCGAAGCCGATGTGGTAATGGGGCTGGAGGATGGTGCCGATGATTACATCACCAAACCCTTTAGCCTGGCAATCCTCCGGGCTCGCGTAAAAGCACAACTGCGACGTCTGGTCACCAGTGAGCTAAAACCGATTATAATTGACCGTTATCAATTTGATTTTGCGCAAATGGATTTTTATCACGGAACCACTGCCGTGGAGTTAAGCAAGACAGAACAAAAGCTGCTTCGTTTGCTGATTGAAAACCGGGGACAAACCCTCAGTCGGACGGTTTTGATGGATCGTATTTGGGCGGACGGCAGCGATTTTGTCGATGAAAATGCACTTTCCGTCACGGTTAAACGTCTCCGGGACAAGCTGGATGCAACCGCGTTTATTAAAACCGTTTACGGTTTAGGTTATGTATGGGTGGTGAAACCGGATGAATCCGTTTAGCCTAATCCTGCTAGTCGTTGCGATGGCAACCCTGTTATTGAGCCTGATGATCGTACGACTGCAACGCCATAAAACCCGCAAAATCATGAAAGCCCTTAACCACATGCTGGATCGCGCCCTGGATGGCAGCTTTACCGAAGCTCATTTCGATGAAAGCCTGCTCTCTTCGGTTGAAAGCCGACTTTACCAGTATTTAACCGCTTCTTTGGTATCGGCCCGCAATGTCTCCGCTGAAAAAGAAAAAATCAAGCAATTGTTGGCCGATATCTCGCATCAGACCAAAACCCCGATTGCTAATATTATGCTCTATTCACAGCTACTGGCAGAACAGGAACTGCCGGAAGAAAGTAAAGCTTGTTTAACGCCATTGCAGGGCCAAGCCGAGAAGCTGAACTTCTTGATTACCGCTTTAATCAAATTATCGCGGCTGGAAACCGGCGTTTTTACCGTTTTTCCGACTTGCGCAGCGATCGCCCCAATGCTTTCGGAAGTGACTCAACAAGTAGCTCCGAAAGCCGCCCAAAAAGAAATTGAATTGACCGTAACTGTTACCAATGGCGATGCCGTGTTTGACTACAAATGGACCCTTGAAGCCCTCTGTAATGTCGTCGATAATGCCATAAAGTATACCCCTCCAGGTGGCAAAATCCAAATTTTGGTCACGGAGTATGAGATGTTTTGCCGCATTGATATCAGCGATACCGGCATGGGTATCGCTGAAACCGATCAGGCTAAAATTTTTACGCGCTTTTACCGTTCCCCCGCACTCAGCGAACAGGATGGTCTGGGAATTGGTCTATATTTAACCCGCCAGATTTTAATCCGGCAGGGCGGTTACATTAAAGTCGCTTCATCACTGGGGGACGGCTCCGTTTTCTCGGTTTTTTTACCTCGGACGGTTTAAATTCTTACAAAACTGTTAGAATTACTTCCAAGCGGGAAAGATTCTGGAAAGAAACCCATGATAAAGTTTATGCGTTGAAGAATTCAATGTTTTATTTTATTTTTGGAGGTATTTATGATTTTAGAGACAACTGATTTAAAAAAAATTTACGGTGCTGGCGAAAGTACCGTAAACGCTCTGGCCGGCGTCAATCTGGCCGTTGAAAAAGGCGAATTTATCGCCATTGTCGGAACTTCCGGCAGCGGCAAATCCACCCTTTTACATATGCTCGGCGGACTGGACCGCCCCACCAGTGGCAGCGTCACAGTCGACGGGCAGGCTATCTTTTCATTAAAGGATGAAGCGCTGACGATCTTTCGCCGTCGCAAGATCGGCTTTGTGTTCCAGAATTACAACTTAGTTCCGGTGCTTAACGTCTATGAAAACATCATCTTGCCGATTCAATTAGACGGTAACCGACCCGATGCGGCTTATGTTGAGCGCATCATCGATACCCTGGGCCTTAAATCTAAGCTCCAGAACCTGCCCAATAACCTCTCCGGCGGACAGCAGCAGCGGGTTGCCATTGCCCGGGCACTCGCCGCAAAACCAGCCATTATTTTGGCTGACGAACCCACCGGCAATCTGGATTCCAAAACCAGTCTGGACGTTCTGGGGCTACTAAAGATTACCAATCAGAAATTTATCCAAACCGTTGTCATGATTACCCACAACGAGGAAATTGCCCAAATGGCTGATCGCATCGTCCGCATCGAAGACGGCTTGATCGTCGCGCGTTAAGAAGGTGTAACTAATGAATATCGCCAACAAAAAAACCATTCGGACACTGAGTATTAAAAGCATGAAAGCCGCGCGAATAAGAAACCTCATCGCTATTCTGGCCATTGCTTTAACCACCATTCTGTTTACTTCGCTGTTTACCGTATCCTTGTCGATTAACCATTCCGTCCAGGAGGCAAACTTCCGTCAGGGCGGCGGCTGGAATCATGGTACCTTCAAATACATGACCCAAGCGCAGTTTGATGAAATTAAAACCGATCCCCTGATCAAAGACTATGGGCTTCGTCGCTTTGTGGGAATACCAGAAACGGCACCTTTTCTTAAATCCCATGTGGAGGTTGGTTACAGCGATGCAAATCAGGCCCACTGGATGTATTGTGACCCAATCGCTGGCCATTTACCACTTGAGGGCACAGACGAAGCCGCCACCGACACCCGGGTGTTAGAACTTCTCGGCGTCGAACCGGTTTTGGGAAACCCCTTTACCCTGACCTTTGATGTGGATGGTATCACGGTAACCGAGACCTTTACCCTGAGTGGCTGGTGGGAATATGATGAGGCCATCGCCGCCAACCATGTCCTCATTCCCCTCAGCCGGACCCAGGTGATCTACGATCAAGTCGGGCTTGGCAGTAGGATTGGGGCCGATGGCATCACCGGTTCATGGAATATGGATGTCATGCTTGACCGTTCACAAAATATTGAACAGCATCTCAACGAAATCCTAAAAAATAACGGTTATCAAAATGAAAACCGCTCGCTGGGGGATAATTTTATTTCAACCGGTGTGAACTGGGGTTATACCAGCTCGCAACTTGCCGACAGTCTGGACCCCATCACCGTCCTTGCCATCGTGGGTCTGCTGCTCATTATTATTTTAACCGGCTATCTGATTATTTATAATATCTTTTCGATCTCGGTGTCAAACGATATTCGCTTTTACGGTCTGCTTAAAACCATCGGTACCACCGGGCCACAGCTCCGGCGGATCATCCGTCAACAGGCCCTGCTACTGTCTGTGATTGGCATTCCTCTGGGCTTACTGGTTGGCTATGGAATCGGGATCAAACTGACTCCGGTGATCTTGTCCCAACTTAATGGGGTCGTCAAGGATTCGGTATCAGCCAGTCCCCTTATTTTTTTAGGCTCAGCACTTTTTGCCTTCATCACGGTGGTGATCTCCTGCCATCGGCCGGGGCGGTTGGCGGCCAGTGTGTCCCCTGTGGAGGCCGTTCGCTATACCGAAGGCACAACGACTAAAAAAACGATCCGTAAGGGCCAGTCCGGACCATCGCTACTCAAAATGGCATGGGCAAACCTCGGTCGCAGCCCCGGCAAGACCGCTATCACAATGACTTCTCTTGCACTCGCGGTGTTGCTGCTCAATCTGACCGTTACCTTTACTAACGGATTTGATATGGACAAGTACCTGGTGAATATGGTTTCTGATTTTATTGTGGCTGATGCCGGTTACTTTCAGGTTGGGAATTACTGGGATGGCGATCATGCACTACCCGAAGATGTTATTGTTAGTCTGGAGAACCAGCCTGGCATAGTAGCTGGGGGCCGGGTTTATGGCAAAACCAGTGCGGTGGAGGAATTTGTTACCGCAGACCATATTCGTGAGAAAAACAGCCCATGGAATGACTCCAAAACACTGGATCATATGGTTACCTTTATGGAAAAAAATGAGGCCGGCTTACTGGCTGACCGCGCTCAGCTTTACGGCATGGAGCCTTATACACTTGATAAACTGACTCTCCTGCAAGGCGATTTGTCAAAGCTTCACGAACCAGGCGGACGTTATCTCGCCGCGGTTTATAACACCGACGACTATGGCAACACCAAAATGGATTCCCATTGGGCCAAGCTTGGCGATACGGTTACCCTACGCTATGTGGAGACGTACGAATATTATAACCCCAACACGGGTGCCATTTTGGACCCTGATCAGCCACCCGATGATCAGCCTTATCGGTATCGGGCAAAAACCTATCAGGATATTGACTACGAGGTGGCGGCACTGATCACTTTACCAAAATCACTCAATTATCGCTACTATAGTGCTGATGAATTTATCCTAAACGATCAGACCTTTATTTCGGACAGTGGCACCGACAAGGTCATGTACTACGCTTGTGATGTTAGTGATGCGGACACTACCGCGATAGAGGCTTATCTGAGTGATCTGACCAATGCACAGTTAACCCAGCTCGACTATGAGAGTAAAGCGTCTTACGCGGCAGAGTTTAACACACTCCAAAAAATGTTTCTAATCTTGGGAGGCGTGCTGAGCTTGATCATCGGACTAATCGGAGTGCTCAACTTTCTCAATGCCATTTTAACTGGCATTCTAACTCGCCGTCATGAGCTGGCCATGCTCCAATCAATCGGTATGACGGGTCATCAGCTTAAAGCGATGTTAATTTGGGAGGGCTTGTTTTATTCCTTAGGTGCGGTAGTCGTATCACTGTTACTCAGTATTGCTGCCGGCCCCTTGCTGGCTAATGTGCTGTCTAATCTATTCTGGTTTTTTACCTATCGTTTTACCGTTTTACCGATCCTCCTGGTGGCCCCAATCTTTACCGTACTTGGCATTGCCGTACCGTTGATTGTATACCATGTGGTTTCCCGACGCTCCATTGTTGAGCGTTTAAGAGAAACGGAGTAACAAAAAGCCCCTGCTGTTTGCAGGGGCTTTTTAATTTCTATCGGTTAGCGTGATAATAGGCGTAGGTCATCGGTTCCTCTTTACTGAATCCGTCCCCATCAACAATCTTGCCAATAAACATGTAATGGGTTCCCAGATCGATGGTCTGCTCTACTTCACATTCAATAAAGCACAATGTTTCTAGTAAGCCGGGGCATCCGGTTTTGCCGGTAATATAGCTGAGCGTCTTAAACTTGTCCACGTCTCGACCACTCTGGTAACCAAAGTGTTTAATCAGATCAAAATTATCTTTCCCCAAAATTGAAGCGCCGAATACGCCCGATTCTTTGACATATTCTGCCGTCAAGGTTCCTTTTCCCAAGCACACACTGGCTTTTAAGGGAGTGTTGGTGACCTGGATAAAGGTATTGGAAACCATGCCATTGAGTTTCTCATCTTTAACAGAAGAAACAATATATAGACCATAACTGACATTAAATAATAAGGTTTGGAGGGCATCTCTTTTTTTGTCGGTTAAACCATCCTCGACTTCTTCTACCAGCACAAATTTTTCCGGGCCCACGCCGCAAACCGGGCAGACATCGGGAGGGGTTTCACCCACATGGATATAATTACAAACAGTACAGCGCCATTTTTTTTCTTTAGCAGACTCAACGGCTTCTGACTCTTCGATTAAGACAAACTTATCCGGTCCTACTCCGCAAATCGGACATTTATCCGGTGGAGTATCACCTTCGTGTACATAGTTGCATACTGTGCATCGCCATTTTTTCATTTAGTTCACCACTTTCTTAGAATTACTTTCTGCTTTACAATGATTATAATTTATAAGCAAATTGACGTACCGGGATAATCGATGTACTGGTTTTCATTATAACCTTTTTTTGATGAGATTTATATAATAATCGCATATTTTTGTGAAAAAACGACTCATATCAGGTTATAATAATTTATCATCGCAATTTATTATCGCCAAGCAAAGATCGGATGGAGTATGAAAAAATATCAGGAACAACTTAAAAATAATATTGCCGTGGCTAATGGTTTTGAAAAAGCCGATCTGGTTTTGAAAAATGCCCGAATTCTCAACGTATTTTCCGAGGAAATCTGTTTGCAGGATCTGGCCATTAATCATGATACCATTGTGGGGATCGGTTCTTATGAAGGCGTAAAAGAAGTGGATCTGGACGGAAAATATCTTGTCCCCGGATTCATTGATGCCCATATGCACATTGAATCCAGCATGGTCACGCCCTTTGAGCTAGCCCGGGCGATTGTTCCTAGCGGCACCACGACGATTATTGCCGACCCCCATGAGCTTGTCAATGTCGCCGGTAAAACGGGTCTTGATTATCTTTTAGACGCCACCAAAGCGATCCCCTTAAACGTTTTTTTAATGCTTCCCTCTTCAGTGCCCGCCACACCCTTTGAAACAAACGGTGCCGGACCTTTTGGGGCTGCTGATATGCAACCCTATCTGGATCATCCCCAAATTCTGGGGCTGGGTGAAGTGATGTGTTTCCCCGATGTTCTGGCCGGTAATTCTGAGATTCTTGATAAACTGACCCTGTGCCGACACTTAATTTCAGATGGCCACGCCCCCGGTCTTACAGGAAAACCGCTCCAGGCCTACGCTTGCGCCGGCATCCACAGTGAACACGAATCCACTACCTTTGCCGAGGCCCTGGAAAAACTGCGGGCCAGTTTTTATATTCTGGTCCGGGAAGGTTCCGCAGCCAAAAACCTGCATGCCATCATTAGCGGTTTATTAAAAACGGAGTTACCGATCGATCGGTTCCTCTTCTGTACCGATGACAAACATTTAGAAGACATCCATCGGGACGGACATATCCGTTTTAATATCAAACGGGCCATTGATCTGGGGCTGTGCCCGATCAAGGCGATCAAAATGGCCACTATTAACACCGCCCAGGCTTATGGGCTAAAAAAACTGGGGGCTATTGCTCCCGGTTACCGGGCCGATCTGGTCATCTTATCCGATCTGGGCACCATGAATGTGGAGCAGGTCTATTGGAATGGCCGCCTGGTGGATGACTGCCTCTGGGAACATAGAACCCAGTATGAGATTGATCTCCGGCTCCTTGATTCGGTTCATATCCCGACCCTCACCCCGGAAAAACTGCAGCTCCCCATTGGCGAAAAAGATCATGTCATTGAAATTGTCAAAGATCAGATTGAAACCCGGCATCTGATTGAATCACTGCCGGGGAAAGACGGCTTTTTTACCCCCAACGCAACCTATAATAAGCTTTGCGTCATAGAACGATATGGTCATACTGGCAATGTTGGCGTAGCCCCCATCAAGGGCTTTGGGATAAAGAACGGGGCCATTGCCACCACCGTCGCCCATGACTCCCACAATATTATTGTGGTGGGCGATAATGATCAGGATATCCTGCTGGCAGTCAATCACCTCACCGAAATTGGTGGCGGTTATGTGGTCGCAGCTGGTCACAGCATCATCGGTGCAGTCCCCCTGATCCTGGCTGGCCTGATCAGTCTTGAAACCGGCGAGGTGGTTCAGGAAAAGGTGGCATCACTGATTTCACACGCCCATAAATTAGGGGTTCCCTCCGGGGTTGACCCCTTTATCACCCTTTCCTTTATGGCCCTGCCGGTGATCCCCGCCCTGCGCCTGACCGATCTGGGGCTTTTTGATGTCGATGCGTATCAATTGATATTCGAGTGATTTAGTTTCTCAGTTGAACTATTCACGACCATTTCTAATCCACATCTTAGCTTCATTTACGTCAACCCTAGATCAGCCCAATCGGGATAATCAGATTCTCACTGTCAAAGGCACCGAGTTTTTCGGCCATGCAAAGTACCGCACCAGTTCCGCGCTGAAAGGGCGACTTATTAATGACCGAAAATTTCTGTGTCATTCTTTTTAATGGCGTGGCAGTTTTTTTAATTTCGATCGGATAGAGTTTGCCATCACCTTCCATAATCAGATCGATTTCTTTGGCATCTTTGTCGCGATAATAATATAAAAATGATTCCCGCCCCTCATTTTGAAAACTCTTCTGAATTTCGCTAACGGCATAGTTTTCCAGGAGAGCGCCATTACTCGCACCATTCATAGCCGTTTCGGCACTGCTCCATTTTGTCAGATAACAGACTAATCCGGTATCATAAAAATACAGTTTTGGCGTTTTAACCGTTCGTTTTAAAACATTATTTGAATAAGGGTGCAGATAAAAAATAATCCCCAGGGTTTCTAAGATCCGCAGCCAGTTTTTTGCCGTTATCTGGTCAATGTCACAATCATCAGAAATCCCCTTGTAATTCACCATTTGAGAGGTGCGGGCTGCCACTGCGGTAATAAATCTCAGAAATTTAAGCGAATCGATGGAACCTGATAAATCTCTTACGTCCCTTTCCAGATAGGTATTGATGTAGCTGGAATAAAAAATATTGCGATCCTCATATCGCTTACTGACCAGGGCCGGCATCCCGCCGCGAAATATCCGGTTAAAAATTTGCGGCGTACTGACTGAGCCGATACGCTTCTGCCGTTCATACAAAACCTCAAAATCCAGGGTAAACGCCCCTTCTGGCTGATGATAAATTTCCTGTTGCGAAAGGGTTGAAAGATGAAGCAGCGCCACCCGCCCTGCCAAGGATTCTTGGACCCCACTCATCAGCTTAAAAAGCTGGGAGCCCGTCATCCAAAAATCACCGGCCTTATGATTTTGATCAATACTCATTTTTATATAGGTGAAAAGCTCTGGCGCATACTGAACCTCATCAATGAAAACAGGCGGTTTGTGAAGTTGAAAGAACATCGCCGGATCTGACTTGGCCAATGATCTTTCATTAAGATCATCCAATGAGACATAATGTCTGCTTCGACCTTCAATCCTTATGAGTTCTTGCAGCATGGTTGTTTTTCCAACCTGACGGGGACCGGTAATCAAAATGGCCGGATATTGCTGATTTAATGAGAGAAACACATGCTCCATATTTCTTTTAATATACATTGCTACATTACTCCTTTCGGCTAAAATATATCACACCCCTATTTTAGCCGAAACGCTGGCAATAATCAAGCATGCAAGCAAACTCTTATTATGTATTGATATGGTCTTTAAAAACGGCTGAACCAAAATGATGGTTCAGCCGTTTTTATTTCATTCAAATACTATTTTGGCAATGCTGGCGCCTTCCCGGGCATCTTTGCCATAATAATCGGCACCGATGGTCTTGGCATATTCGGGGTTTAAGACCGCCCCGCCCACCATAATCGTGGTGGCCGGGCAGCTGGCCTTGATTTCTTTGATGATTTTTTCCATATTTTTAACGGTTGTTGTCATCAGGGCACTAAGACCCACCAGTTTAATGTCTTCAGCTTGAATGGCCTGGATAATGGTTTCGGCCTTGACATCCTTGCCAATATCGAGAATCGCGTAGCCGTAGTTCTCTAAGATAACCTTGAGAATATTTTTTCCGATATCATGAACATCGCCCTCAACAGTGGCTAACACAATCTTTCCTTTGACCACCTGAGCCTGACCGTCCCTGGCCATGGTTTCTTTGATGACTTCAAAGGCCTTTTGAGCCGTCTCCGCCGCAAAAATCAGATGGGGCAGGAAGCATTCTCCGGTTTCGAAAGCATCCCCCACCGCATCAAGGGCGGGAACGATTTCGTTGTTGACAATATCCAGCGGTTCTCGGGTTTTTAGCAGAATGGCGGTGGCTTCTGCCGCCTGATCGGTAAGTCCCTGTTCAATGATCTCTTTTAAGCCCAGGGCGGCTCGCTCCGTTTCAGATTTGGCTTCGCCAAAGCTGCTGTCTTTATAAGCGTTGGCATAAGCGATGCATTGACCATCCAACCCCCAGAGCGCCCGAAATGCTTTAATGGTGTCCATCATTTCTTTATTACTGGGGTTCATTATCGGGGTGGTCAGTCCCGCTTCCAGCGCCATGGCTAAAAAAGTCCGATTTAAAAGTTCGCGGTTAGGCAGCCCGAAGGAAATATTAGAAACCCCCAGCACCGTTGGCACCCCCAGCTCAGCCCGCAGTTTTTCCAGGGTTTTGATGGTTTCCCGGACTTCCTTCTGTTGCGCCGAAGCGGTTAACACCAGGGCATCAATAAGAATATTTTTTTTACTGATGCCGTAAGATTCGGCCGTTTTGATGATCTTCTTGGCAATGGCAAAACGATCGGCTGCCAGACTGGGAATACCGGTTTCATCCATGGTCAGTCCCAGAACAAGGGCACCATATTTCTTAGCAATTGGGAAAATCTTATCCATCGATGATTTTTTGCCATTCACCGAATTAATAATCGCTTTGCCGGGATAGCTTCGCAGTACCGCTTCAATGACTTCCGGATTGGAGGAATCAATCTGCAGCGGACAATCCACGAGTCGGCTGATCGTATCGACTGCCTCCTGCATCATTGTTAACTCATCAATATCCGGTAAACCTAAATTAATATCCAAAATACCCGCCCCGTCTTTTTTTTGATCAACGGCCAATTGGGTTACGACTGCGAGTTCACCCTGACGCAGGGACGCCTTAAGCACCGGGCTCGTGGTGGGATTAATGCATTCGCCAATAATATCGATATCCTCGCCTAAGATAATGGTCTTCGTGCTTGAGGATACGGCGGTAAAACTTTTTTGCGTTACCGCATAAAGGGGAAGATCTTTCGTGGCCTGCTTCATTTTTTTGATATAGTCTGGCGTTGTGCCACAGCAGCCCCCCAGAATTACGGCGCCCATTTCCGCAATTTGGGTCATATAATCGGTAAACTGGTCGATGGTGATGTCATAGACGGTTTTGCCGTCTTTCATGTGCGGCAACCCGGCGTTGGGTTCCACCATAATTGGTACCGAGGCATAATAAACCAGATCTTTAATAATCGGCAACATCGCATCTGGTCCAGTCGAACAATTAATGCCAATGACGTCGGCGCCAAGTCCTTCCAGGATGGCAACTACTGTTAAGGCATCGCTACCGGTTAAGGTTCGGCTATTTTCCTCATAGGTCATCGATACAATTACCGGCAGATCCGACACTTCTTTAGCGGCTATCAGGGCCGCCCGGGCCTCGCAGATATCGGTCATGGTCTCAATGACAATCAGGTCCGCACCGGCCTTATCACCGGCCGCAACCACCTCTTTGAAATAGTCTACAGCCTGGTCAAAAGACATTTCGCCCAAAGCCCCGATCAGGGTTCCCAGAGGACCCACATCCAGGGCGGTAAAATCCGGATTCAGGGATTTGGCATTTTTTACCCCAACCGTAACCAGTTGCTCCACCGAGTAGCCGCTCCCCTTAAGTTTATAACCGTTAACCCCAAAGGTATTGGAAAGAATAATATTGGCACCAGCATCAATGTATAATTGGTGAATTTCTTTAATTAGTTCAGGATGGGTCAGGTTCAGGGCTTCTGGCACCGAACCGATTACATCTAACTGGTTCTGAAGCAAACTTCCCATGGCACCATCGAGATAAAGCCGTTTCTTTTTGAGTATTTCTTTTATATTCAACGATCTGTCCTCCTTTTTAAGAATCTTACTAACTTACTTACCCATTAAACCCCAATATCCTCTCGATTTTAAAACAAAGAAAACCTCGTCGGTGACGAGGTTAATGTTCTGCATTAAAATCCCATCATGGCAAAATAAACTGCCGGTATTGGCACCGTGCTTTCGCTGGTTGCCGGGTTTCATAGGGCCTGTCCCTCCACCTCTCTGGATAGGTAAACTATTGAGTTACTTTTTTTAGAATAATACCCTTAATTCTTTTCTTTGTCAAGCACTAAATTCAGCACAACTCAATCTCTCCCCAGGCACCCAGTTGATCTTCAATGACAATAAGAACGCCTGCAATTTCGGGAATACCTTTGACCCAGGCGATTCCATGTGCAACATCAGCTGGTTTTTTAATGCGGTTGCACAGCGCCGTCGCCACAGCATCAGCCAGGGGAATGTCGGAACTGATGATGGTAACCGCATCAGCCTTCCCAAAACTCAAGGAATGACCCATGATCCCGGATGAAGTGCAAATCCCCAGCGGGTTTTCGCGGGGTTTTATTTTTATACCCAAATCCGCAAAGTGAAGATTTCCGGTATGAAGGGCAATTCGCCGTTCTTTTTTTGTCTGAATAAACAGATCTCCACCGTTTTCCACCACAATCTCGGTTGAATAGGATTTTAGCATCCTGCCGATATACTTTGAGACAGCACCGGCCACGGCTGCCATCGGTCCTACCCCGGCTCTTTTCCCGGCTGTTAACATATCCGAAACAATCGGGCTTGCACAGGGATTTAATGTCAGCGGTGTCAGTGACGGTATAAAATCCGGTTCGTCATTATTGTAGCTAGCAATGTTTTGGCGCAGCCTGTGAAGCTCAGTTTTTACGGCTTCGGTTAGTTGAGGGGTCACACTGCCGTGATCTACCCCAATAAAAAGATCGGATTCAAATTCGAGGACCTGGAAATAATCCAGATCCTCGGCTTTCATCACATTTCGATAGGTTCGCGGTTCAAACATCCTCAGATCAGGGCGTGTATGGCCCGCATTGGACAGGCTTTTACGCATAGCAGACATTCCAGACACTTGTCATCGTGATGGACTAGCGACCAGTCCTCGGTCATTTCAAGTGCTCCGACCGCACAGACCGCGGTGCAAGCGCCACAGGCAACACATTTGTCCGGATCAACCTCGACCACTGACTCGATGTCTCTGACACCAATCTGGTGTTCTCTTAAATAGATAATCCCAGCTTCTATATCCGCCTCTTTGCCTTTTATTTCGAGTAGCAAGGTTCCTTTGATATTATCGTCAATAAAGGCTTTCAGGATATTAAAATCGAGATTATAGGTTTTAATCAGCTCCATCGCCATCGGCTGACCGGCAGACTTTTGTGGGAAGGACAAGAGTATTTTTTTTGTCATCATCGGGATTCTCCTTCCTTGATCAAAAGCCCCTTAATAGTATTTTCCATGGGAAAGCTCAAAATCGGTTCCTGAAGGAAAAACTCACCTTTTTTAATCCAGTTGCCCAGTTCTGCGGCGATTTCTCTGGCCATTTTCAGACTGGAAAGCGGTGAAGTCTTGATGATCTTACCATTAATATCCACTGATCCGCTCCTCAGCTCAGCATAGCTTACTTTTTTTAGATTCGGTTTCGCTTTTTTGGGGACACTATAGTCAATCACATTGGTATAAAGGTCTTTATTTTCCACCGCAACATAGGACATCATTTCCTCATTGAGAATCGGAATCGGGATGCCTACGCCGACAAACATCGAGGTGCCATAGCCTTCATAAACCGCACCCCGAATATATTTGGGATTCATTTCTTTCATGTTCCCAATTAAGGCCAGGGTCGCACCGGGAGTTTGGGGATAGCCCTTTTCGTCTCGCGGACAAGCAGTGTTAAATTGAGTCCCCATCCAGGATACATGGCCCTGAGCGCCGCCAAAAAAGATCCGGGTTCCCATACCGATGGTCTTAAGCAGGGGATCATTGAGGAGGGGACTTAATTCCCCCGCAGTGCTATAGGTGATGTTTCCCATATTCGGTTGTAAAATACCCATATAGGTATAAATCCTCCGGCTGGAGCCATTAATCGCGGCATTATAATTCTGATAAACATTTCTGGGATTAAACAGATAGGCTTCATTCAAATCTTCCAGTTTCACCCAGGTATCCAGTTCTTTTCTGGGATAACAATCTGTTCCTTGAGACTTTGCCACCAGGTGAACTTCTTTTCCGGCGATCAGGTCATGAATCACATGAGCACCACCATATTCAATGCCTTTATCCCGGGACGGTTGGGTTGCCCCCAGATAGGTATCCACTGCGGCCAAACCGCCGTATGCTTCAACCCCATTAATTTCTATCTCACCCATCCGAATAGGCGGATCCGAGTGACCAAAATTAAGAAAAGCCCCAGATGAGCACATCGGACCGAAGGTGGCAGTTGTGACCACATCCACATAATCGGCCGCTTCTTTGATGCCCCGTTCTTTGACAATTTCAATGACTTCTTCTGCCGTGACAACCACAGCCTCGCCACTGGCGATTTTTTTATTTATTTCCTGATAGCTCTTTGCCATTTTCCCCTCCAACAATTCTTCTAAACTTGTTATATCATCGTGTTCAGATAAGCGTTCATAAAGCCGTCCAAATCGCCGTCCATAACGCTACCGACATTGCCTACTTCGACATTGGTGCGATGATCTTTGACCATATTGTAAGGATGGAACACATAAGAACGAATTTGACTGCCCCAGGCAATCTGACTGTAGTCTCCCTTGATGTCATCGATGTGATCCATCTTTTCCTGTTCCATGATTTCTACCAGCTTACCTTTTAGCATGTTCATGGCGACCTCTTTATTCTGATGCTGAGACCGTTCATTTTGACACTGAACCACAATTCCGGTTTTCAAATGCGTTATCCGAATGGCGGAATCCGTGGTGTTAACGTGCTGCCCGCCGGCGCCACTGGAGCGGAAGGTGTCAATCCGGATATCTTCCGGCAATATTTCAATTTCCACCGATTCATCCACCTCAGGCATCACATCCAGCGATGCAAAGGAAGTATGGCGGCGGCCGGATGAATCAAAGGGTGAGATTCGTACCAGTCGATGCACGCCCCGTTCGGTTTTTAGATAGCCATAGGCATTAATTCCTTCAATCAGTAGGGTAACGCTTTTAATCCCAGCGACATCACCAGGTTGAAGATCCAGGGTTTTAACCTTGAATTTTTTCTTCTCTGCCCATCTTGTATACATTCGCAAGAGCATTTCGGCCCAATCTTGAGACTCGGTTCCACCAGCCCCGGGATGTAGCGAAATGATTGCATTGTTACTGTCAAATTCACCGGAAAGCAGGGTCTCAGTCCGAAAATTGTCGAGATTCTCGTCAAGTTCCCGGATCGATGCACTAAACCCTTCCAGCAACTCCCCATCTTCTGCCAGCTCCAGCATGACCATAATATCATCCAGCGTTTCAGCCAGCTCATTATAATGATCGACCTTTAATTTAATCAGCTTCTGCTCTTTTAAAACAATTTGCGCACTTTTTTGATCATTCCAGAATTCGGGATTCTCAGTTTTCTTCTCTAACGCTTCCAATTCTTTAACAAGCCGTGGCAAGTCAAAGTGAATTCCCCATTTCCTTAAGTTTTATCGCCATTGCATTGATGATTTGTTTTTCTTCATACAAATCCATCATCACGATCACACCCCTTCTATTTATTTTTATGCACCACAGCATTTCTTGTATTTTTTTCCACTGCCACAGGGACAGGGATCATTTCGGCCAACCTTATTTCCCGCACTGGCCGGTCCTGTTGGTTTTCCCTCGATTTCATTTTCATTGGTTTTCAGTTGACTAAAATCCACCGCTTTGGTCGGGGTCTCTTCTGGTGTCGCTACCTGGATATTTAGATTAAACAGGTATTTTACCGTATCTTCCTGAATTCGCATGATCATGTCATCAAACATGTCAAAACCCTCTTTGGTGTATTCCTTAACGGGGTCGTTCTGTCCATAGGCGCGCAGTCCGATTCCCTGTTTTAGCTGTTCCATATTGTCGATGTGTTCCATCCAGGCACCATCGACGCTTCTTAACAGAATCATCCGTTCAATGTTCTGAAGCTGTTCTTCGCCCAGTTGTTCTCTTTTATCAGATAAAACCTGATGACAACTTGCCAGGATGGATTCCACCAAAACTTCCTGACTGTCGGGTTTTTCCGGAAGATTGACCAGTTCTTTTGGCAATACATTGGCTTCTAGATGTTTATGAAGCCCTTCCAGATCCCACTCATCATAATATTGGCCATCGCCAGTATACATGCCGACATAAGCGTTAATCAACGTTTCTGTCATACTCCAGATTTCATTTTCCATGTCTTTTCCGTCAATTACCTGTTGTCGCTGTTCATAAATCAGCTCACGCTGGCGGTTCATAACATTATCATATTGAAGCACGTGCTTACGAATATCAAAGTTACGACCTTCCACCCGTTTCTGGGAGTTTTCAATCCCTCTGGTAAGCATTTTATTTTCAATCGGGGTTTCTTCATCAAGACCAATCGATTCAACCAGGCCCTGGATTTTTTCCGAGCCAAAGACCCGCATCAGATCATCTTCCAGTGAGACAAAAAATTGCGATGAACCGGGATCGCCCTGACGACCTGCCCGACCACGGAGCTGATTATCGATCCGGCGACTCTCATGACGCTCGGTACCGAGAATATGAAGGCCACCCAATTCGATGACACCTTCGCCCAGAACAATATCAGTCCCACGACCAGCCATGTTGGTGGAAATGGTCACCGCATCTTTTTGACCGGCGTTAGCGACAATTTCAGCTTCTTTTTCTAAGAATTTGGCATTTAAGACATTATGCTTAACCCCGGAACGTTTGAGATAGGTGCTGAGCAGCTCTGACTTTTCAATCGAAATCGTCCCGATCAGAATCGGCTGACCAGTGGCATGGCGGCGTTTTACCTCTTCGGTCACGGCCAGATACTTCCCTTGCTCACTTTTATAAATTAAGTCATTAAGATCTTCTCGAATCAGCGGCTTATTGGTCGGAATGGTTAAAACATTAAGATTGTAGATAGTCTGGAACTCATCTTCTTCCGTTTTGGCAGTCCCGGTCATCCCCGAAAGCTTATTAAACATTCTAAAATAGTTCTGAAAGGTAACGGTTGCCAGGGTTTTGGATTCCCGGTTAACCTTGACATTTTCCTTGGCTTCAATCGCCTGGTGCAAACCATTCGAATAGCGGCGTCCCGGCATTAACCGTCCGGTGAACTCATCGACAATGATGATTTCGCCATCCTTCACCACATAATCCCGATCTTTAAACATCAGGGTATTGGCATGAAGAGCCTGGTTGATATGGTGGGAAATTTCCATATTTTCCATATCCGCCAGATTCGTCAGGTTAAAGTATTTTTCTGCTTTGATGACACCTTCATCTGAGAGCATCACTGATTTAGCTTTTTCATCCTTGATATAGTCATCAGCCTTCAGGTTTTTGGCAAAGCTATTAGCTAACGCATAAAGCTTGGTGCTTTTATCCCCACTACCAGAAATAATCAGTGGTGTTCTGGCTTCATCCACCAACACGCTATCCACTTCATCGATAATCGCATAATTAAGTTCCCGTTGGACCTGCTGAGCCTTGACTGAGGCCATATTATCTCTTAAGTAATCAAATCCAAATTCGTTGTTGGTTCCATAGGTTATATCACAAGCGTAGGCGTGCTGCTTTTCCGCAAATGATAAGCCATGAACAACCAGACCCACTTCAAGTCCTAGAAACTCATGAATTTGACCCATCCACTCACTGTCACGCTTAGCCAGATAATCGTTGACGGTGACAATATAAACACCTCGACCACCCAGAGCGTTCAGGTAAGCGGGCAGCGTTGACACCAGGGTTTTACCTTCCCCAGTTTTCATCTCAGCGATATTGCCTTCGTGAAGGGCCATCCCCCCCAGCAGTTGAACTGGAAAATGTTTCATACCCAATACTCGGGCACCGGTTTCACGAACGGTGGCAAAAGCATCCACCAATAAATCATCAAGCGTCTCACCCTGAGCCAGTCGTTCTTTAAGTATTGATGTTTGACCTTTTAACTGCTCGTCACTCATCGCCGCGAAACGGCTGTCCAGCTCCAGAATCTGATCCACCTTTTTTTGCATGCGCTTTAGTTCTTTTTTATTGCTATCAAATATTTGATCTAAAATTCCCAATCCATTCACTCCTTTGTCACTTTACTTACTATAATTATACACTAAATTTTATTATAGCATACTCTCTTTAATGAAACTTTATATAATTTAAAAGGAACTGTATTTTTTATACAGTTCCTTTTGTTTTATTTATGATCATCGCTTATTTTTTCTTTCGCCAGAAGGCCACATCTTTGCCGTCAAGCTTTAGTTCAACCAGTTCATAGCCCGCTCGTTTTCGTTCATCGACGGTTTGCTGAAAATCTTTTCGTTCATCATCATCCATGTCGGCCAGCATTTTTTCCTTGTCTTCATCGGTGCTTTCATAGACCCGTCCGACCACCGGCTCGGTAACTTCTTCAATCTCCTTCAAGGGAATACCGACCTCATCTCTGGGTGTTCCGTTGATCAATATTTCGGCTTCCTTGCTGGTTTCTTTCATCAGTTGTTTGCGTCGTGCGACTTTTCGTTTTTCATCTTCCAGATTCAGTCGCTGCCAGACGTTTAGCATTTCATCTTCAGAAAATTCCAGATCTTCCTCGTCTTTTCCTCTTACGCCACTATCATAGGTACTGTTTTCACTGCGCAAAACAAAGGGTTGGTCAAGATCGGTCAGTTTAAAACTCTCAACAATTCTCAAGTCCGATTCCGGTACCGGATGCGGTTCACCATCGGGATCACTCAGCGATTTTGCTACCTTATTGAGCTCAATTTCGCGCATTTGCAGAATCAGTCGTTCTTTTTCAACGGCCAGTTTTTCTTCGTAATATTTTTTTGTGAAGAATCCCGCATCATCACTATTAAGAATTTCTTCCATATCAGCGGCTTCAAGTTCTTTATCACCCTTGACATAGGTTCCAACTTCCTGGATATTGCTGATAATCTTGGTGCTGCCGTCATCCACCGGTTCCATAACCCGGGTTTCCTGGACATCACTATTACTGATAACAATTTCTTCGGTTTCGGTTCCAATTCCTGAATCCACCCCATCCAAATCGGCTGGAATCAGTCTGGTTTGCTCATCGCCGTTTATTTCTGCCGTTTGGCCGGAATTAAAACCTTCTGTTGGTATAACCGTGGTGGCATGTTCATCCCGATCCCCACGAATACCGCCGGTTGCGGCCATATCCCGGTAGTAATAATCGTCCTCATCTTGCACATCTTCCGGTTCATCATAACCTTCCTGAAAATGGTCTTGAGTGGATACCCGATCGATTCCGTTGTCTTCGTCATCGCCAAAAATGCCCTCATCTTCACCATGATCATTTCGTTCATCGTGCATGATTGAGGCTTTTTTGTTCATCACATACTGAATAAATCCAATTAATCCGATGACCGTTACAATTGTACCAACCGTAATTCCGGCTACTGAGCCATAAAGACTCATCACCAGTGGCACATAGGGTATTGGAAAAGGCAGGTTGATACCCAAAAACCATAACAGGGTATTGGGCTGAATCAATGAGTATATGGGACTCAGTCCCTGGGTGATCTGTTCCCCAAAAGCAGCCGGTAGAATATCAATAACGCCTTGCGAAACAGGCATGTGTCCGCCATTAATAAAAATCACCACAAAATTGGCGGTAATCCCCACTGCCATTAAAATTACCCAGAAGTCATCCAGATTAAATACCAGCATAACCAGGATTAGAATATAACTGGCAAAATTGACAATCTCAAGATAGGGTTCAACCAGTGCGATACCTCCGGTGTAGATGTAAAGATGCAAGGCAATTTGCAACACCAACCCTAAAATTCCAACTGGCAACAAGGAAATTTTTCTGACTTTGAAACCATGGAGGCTTCCCCGTCGAATTTTTCCAATTAAAAAACCTAACATAATCGCAATTAGTATTAACATATTAGTTTTAACCCCACTATTTATTTATAATCATTTCTTAGGTATTCTTATCTATATAAATGCTTAGATAATAATGCATATAGATCTATTTTAAAACAAAAGAAAAGTTCTGTCAAAACTTTATGCCTAAATAATGTATAAATTTGAAAATAAATTGAATTTATAAAATAACATCATCAAAAGCACCCCTTAAAACAATTTTTCAAGGGGTGCTTATCACTATTTTCTCTTTTTCTTAAGTAATTTTTAGAAAGTTGGCTCGATCAAACCATAATTCCCATCTTTTCTCATATAGACAACATTGACATCATCGGTATCGCCATTAAGGAATACAAAGAAATCATGTCCCAGTAACTCCATCTGCAAGGTCGCTTCATCGACATTCATCGGTTTAACAGCAAATTTTTTGGTGCGGACAACTTTGGGTTGAAACACACCTTCGTCATCATTGTCCTCGATTCCTTCCAGATTAAATTTAGCGGTTTCATCCTGGTTCCGTTTTTGCAACTTTGTTTTATGTTTTCTGAGTTGACCCTCAAGTTTACTAACAACATCTTCAATGGATGTCACCATATCCTCAGATCTTTCTTCAGCTCTTAAAATTGTTTTTCCCACCGGAATGGTTACTTCCAGCATCTGGTAGTTCTTTTCTTTGCTGAATGTAGCATACACTTCTGTTTCCTGACCAAAGTAGCGATCAAATTTCCCCAGCTTCTTTTTTAATGTTTCTTTTAAACCTTCTGATACATGCATATTTTTCCCGTAAATTGTGAATCTCATAACGACAACTCCTTTCAAAAGGTCAACCTTACTCGTTTACACTTAATATAAAGTGTTTTTAAGTATATTTCTATTATACCCAATCGAATCCCCTTTAGTCAAAATCATTTGTGTCAATTTCTTGTCACAAAATATCATCTAAACAGAATGTAAAAAGGCTGTCTCAGTTGACCTGGTTTTTCCCCCCACACTCGCCAGCTGGAAGTTTAGCTCAGTGTTCGCATCACAACTCCTTCTCTCGGTCTACCCGGCTGGACTTACTTCTAAGACGCACTATGATCAACAACTCTCTATTGAGTTATCTTACGTGGATCGCTTGGCCTGCATCTGGCATCGACTTTCAACCACAAACCTGAGACAACGTCTATTATAAGATTGCGTTCCCAAAAATGTCAAGCGAAATTCGATACCATCGATATCAAGTGAATTTCGTCACCTTCTGCTGCAAGACTATTCCATTCATTACCTTTTATGTTATAATAGATGAAATAAACTTTCGGAGGTTTTTATGTTTTTGGGTATTGCCGCAATCTTAGCAACAATTATTTTTATCATCAATATAACGCTGACATTCACTATTATTTTTTTGGAACGAAAAAACCCTCAAAGCACTTATGCCTGGTTATTATTTCTATGGATGGTACCCATTTGGGGCTTTTTATTTTATATTCTCTTCTCGCAGAACTTAACCAAACGTAAAATTTTTAAGTATAACACCCCTGAGAATATTCAGTACCATCATTTGTTAAGACTGCAGCAACGGTCACTTTCCCGGATTATTGCGATCGATCCCGATAGTCCCATTGAAAAATACCGTCATTCCATTGAATTTCATTTAAATGTCAGTGAATCTATTTACACCAGTAATAACACGGTGGAAATTTTTACCGATGGAAATCAGAAATTTGATGCTCTTTTTCATGCCATGGAAGCCGCACAATCATCGATTCATCTGGAATATTATATTATTAAAAACGATACCCTGAGCGCTAAATTATTTGATATTCTGACGAGAAAAGCGCTTGAAGGCGTCGAAGTCCGGCTGCTTTTTGATGCCATGGGCGGTCGTTATTTACCCCGCACGGTGCTTGATGGCTTTGAGGCCGCCGGGGGGAAAATCGGTATTTTTTTTCCATCCCGCTTTAAGATGCTAAATCTCCGGGTTAACTATCGCAACCACCGCAAAATTGTGATCATCGACGGTGTCACCGGCTTTGTCGGTGGGTTTAACATCGGCAACGAATATCTGGGCCTGGAGAAAAAAATGGGCTATTGGCGGGATACTCATTTGAAGCTTGTCGGTTCAGCCGCCTACGAGCTGCAGCATCGCTTTCTGCTCGATTGGCGCGCCAGTTCCAGTGAAGAGTTCCTCGCTGATGATCAAAAACTTAACCAATATTTCCCCACCATCCCCCAAAAATCCGGAGCTGGCATCCAAATTGTTTCGAGTGGTCCGGATAACATCAACCAGCAAATCAAACAGGGATTCCTACGGATGATTAATAACGCTGAGGATTATATTCTGATTCAATCGCCCTATTTTGTACCGGATGAAAGTATTCTGGAGGCTTTAAAAATTGCCTTGTTGTCCGGTATTGATGTCCGGATTATGATACCTAATAAGCCGGATCATATTTTTATTTACTGGGTCACCCTGGCCTATGTCGGCGAACTGATTGAATATGGGGCCAAGATTTTTATTTATGAAAATGGCTTTCTTCACGCCAAAACCATTGTGGTCGATGATGCGCTCTGTTCAGTGGGCTCCTGTAACTTTGATATCCGCAGCTTTCGGCTTAATTTTGAAACCAACGCCTTTATTTATGACCGTAAGGTTGCGATAAAACTTAAAAATATCTTTGTTGAAGATATTAAAAAATGCACCTATTATAACAAAGAACTCTACCGGAACCGCAGCCGACGAGTCAAGGTTAAAGAATCGATTTCGCGACTGTTTTCGCCTTTACTGTAGAGTCAACTACTATTTTCCGTTTTTCATCCCACCAGCCGTTTTTTAAAACAGCTGGTTTTTTTTGCCAAAAACGATTGACAAAAATATACTATGCATTGTATAGTATTATGTGAAAGGGGGTATCTACTTGGATATTCAATTAAAACGGGGGTTACTGGAAATTTGTGTACTGACGGTACTCAATCGGGGCGATTCTTATGGCTATCAAATCATCAAAGATGTGAATCCCTATATCGAAATCTCCGAATCCACCCTTTATCCCATCCTGAAACGACTTGAAACAAACCAGTGCCTGCTGGTTCACGCTGTTGAACATAATGGCCGACTTCGAAAATACTACAAAATAACCGCAACCGGTCGTCATCGAATTATTGAATTTATTGACAACTGGAAAGAGGTCATGAGTGTATATAATTTTATTAATGAAGAAATGAGGAACCATAGCGATGAACAAATCTGAATTTTTATTAAGTTTGACCGATAAGCTTGACCCATTACCCCAACATGAGATCGAAAAAACCCGGGGTTTTTATGCCGAAATGATTGATGACCGGATTGAAGATGGCATGAGTGAAACGGAGGCCGTCGCCGCCATTGGTGATATTGATACCATTATCCAGGATACTCTGCTGGAACAACCCTTACCGGCTCTGATGAAGGCCAAGATCCAGCCAAAATCCAGCTTAAAGATTTGGGAAATTGTCCTGATTGTCCTGGGCTTCCCGGTTTGGTTTCCCTTGCTGGCTGCTTTCTTTGTTGTCATTCTTTCTGTTTATCTCTCGGTTTGGGCGGTTATTATATCCCTTTATGCAACAGTTGCTGCCTTTGTGCTCGGTGGCCTGGCCGGGATTTTTAGCATCTTTTTTGCCCCGTCTTTTGTTTATGGACTGTTTGTCCTTGGTTTATCCCTTGCCTGCCTGGGCATCGGCGTTCTATCCTTTTTCGGTGTCACAAAACTATCCCACTGGTTGATCTTGCTTACCCGAAAATTTCTACGCTTTGTTAAATCATTATTTATTAAAAAGGAGGTCCTGTAAATGGAACCAATCAAAAAAATAATCATGCTGACTGCCGGTGGTTTAATTATCCTCGGATTTATTATTGCCATGGCCGCTTTTGCCCTGGGCGGATTTAACTGGAGGACCTTAAACGCCAGTCTTCCAGACGAGAAAAAAAGCTACACCTATGATCTGGCCGGTGTTTCAAATCTAAGTCTTAGTGAATTGGACACTGACGTAAAGATTGTGGGAATCGATGGCGATCAGATAAAAATTGAATGCTATGAGAACGAAAAGGATTCCTATACCATAAAGCTGTTGGAAAACGGTAATCTGAGCATCGATCGTTCCCTGTTTAAACATTGGTACGAACAGATCGGTTTTTTAAATTTCAACCTGCAAAATAAAAAAAGAGAGCTGACCGTGGCCATTCCCAAAAAGTTCAGCGGTGAACTTGAAGTTTCCACCGTCAGTGGCAATCTGATCGTGTCCGACCTTGATCATTTAAAGGATGTTAATACCAGCACTTCTGCCGGACAGATCGATCTGAAAAACCTTAGTATCGCCCAACAACTTGCAGCTTCCACCATCAGTGGTAATCTTGATCTCAGTCAGGTCAGTGCCGGCGGCAACCTGGAACTGGGAACCGCCAGCGGAACGATCCAGGTAAGTCAGGGAAAAACGGACGGATCTCTGTCTGCTTCCTCCCTAAGTGGTGCCATGAAATTTGACGAAACCACCATTGCCGGACCGACCACCATTGAAAACAGTAGTGGCAATATCCAGTTTAATAAGCTATCCGGTCATGATTTTTACTTCTCCAACTTAAGCGGCAATATTCGCGGCAGTCTTCTTGGCGATCCTGCCACCTATACCATCACCGCCGACAGCCTCAGCGGCAAGCAGAATCTCCCCAACTTTGGAAACGGGAAAAATAGTCTGGAGGTCTCAACCGCCAGCGGCAATATAGATATTGAGTTCCTGCCAGTTAATTAAACTATTTCCATTTCGCAACCACAAGTGACCCGGGCAAAGAAATTATTTTGCCCGGGTCTTTTTTACCTTTTTGTCGTTTTGCCGGGTGCACCCTAAAAAAGACGACCCGAGTTCCGAAGAACCCGAATCGTCTTTATGCTCTGTTTCTCAACCATCCTGCTCAATCATTTAAGTCGAATTCATCAAGTTGATCGTGACCGCTTTTTTTGACAATGTGACTGATTTCTTCTTGGGTCAATGACCGGCACGAAATATCGACCTCGCGGTTTATTAAGCTCTTTAAGAAAAAAGAGTTTTCGGAGCTTTCACAGGCACCGCCAATACTAGAATCTGAAATCCCGTTTGCCGGAGCTCAGCTCAGTTAGATGATCCGTTGCAATGCCACGGACCTTGTCACTGGGAATCGAAGCCAGTTCCCGGGCAATGGTTTTTTCACCATTATATTTGGTCGCCGGGGCGGCATAGTCTTCTAAATATTCTTTGAGGGTTATAATCGCGTTAGGCTGACAGCAATTGGCAATCTGACCGGATTTAACCAGTTGCATAAAGCGGTCGCCGGTGCGGCCTTCCCGATAACAGGCGGTGCAGAAGCTGGGAATATGTCCCATTTCTAACAGCCAGTTGACAATATCATCGAGTTTTCTGGTATCATTAAGCTCAAATTGGGCTGAGTTTTGATCTTCCGGTTCCGGCGTATCGTAACCGCCGACACTGGTGCTGGAACCACCGCTGATCTGCGAAATCCCCAGCTTTAACACCCGTTCCCGGGAAGCCTGGGACTCCCTAGTCGAAATGATCATACCAGTGTAGGGGACGGCAATGCGCAGCACCGTAACAATTTTTTCAAAGATGTCATCGGAAATCGCATTGGAAAAATCATCAGTGTCAATATCATCCGCCGGGCAGATCCGGGGGACCGAGATGGTGTGGGGACCAACCCCCATCGCGGCTTCTAAATGCTCGGCATGCATAAGCATTCCGACAAAATCATAGCGGTATTTATTCAGACCAAAAAGGACCCCAATCCCGACATCATCAATGCCGCCTTCCATGGCACGATCCATCGCTTCTGTGTGCCAGGCGTAATCACTCTTGGGGCCGGTGGGATGGAGCATTTCATAATTCTCCTTATGATAGGTTTCCTGGAACAAAATATAAGTTCCGATTCCAGCTTCCTTCAACTGGCGGTAGTCCTCCACCGTGGTCGCCGCAATGTTTACATTAACCCGGCGGATGTCGCCATTTTTATGTTTGATGCTGTAAATCGTCTTGATGCTTTCTAAAATGTATTCCAGGGGATTATTCTTTGGATCTTCACCAGCTTCCAGTGCCAGCCGTTTATGACCCATATCCTGAAGAGCAATGACCTCTTTGGCAATTTCTTCCTGGGTCAATTTCTTGCGGCTGATGTTTTTATTTTTAAAATGATAAGGACAGTAGACACAGCCATTGACACAATAGTTCGAGAGGTAAAGCGGGGCAAACATAACAATACGATTACCATAAAACTTTTTTTTGATATCCATCGCCAATTTTACCAAACGATCATTTTGTTCTTTTAGCTCGCAGGCCAGTAAAACTGCCGCCTCGCGATGGTTGAGTCCCTGATAAGTCCCTGCACGCTCAATGATTTCATTGAGCAGGGCGACATTTGTTTTGTTTTCTTCTGCATAGGCCAGCGTTTCTAAAATCTCCTGGTCATCAATAAATTCAACCGCTTTTTTCGACATGACATTATACATTGTTACGCTCCTAAAGTTTTATTTTTTTAATTCATTTATTCGACTGCATTTAATCTTTTGGATAATCGCCCCGGTGGGTTAAAATTTCGTAGCCAATTCCTTTCATCCGGTTACTTAAACAGACCCGGCATTCGGCGGCCTCATCCCCCGTGCAGATTTTATTATCATACAGGCTGTAATCCTTTCGGACTGACACGGGAGACAGGTTGGGCATGACCACATTGGCCCCAGCCAGAATGCCCGCTTCCCGACCATTGGGATCAATCGTTCCCAGTGCGGTCGTGGCTGGAATCAGCGCTTTAGGCAGCATCAGCCGCAGGATTGAGATAAGCAATAAGGTTTCTTCCAGCGTACCGGCTTTAGCGTCCTTATACGGGGTGTGCTGATGGGGAATAAACGGTCCGATCCCAATCATCTGGGGATTTAATTCTTTTGTGAAAAGTAGATCCGCAACCAGATTTTCAACCGTCTGATGGGGCGATCCCACCATAAAGCCCGTGCCTACCTGAAAGCCGATTTCTTTGAGATGGGTAAGACATTCTTTTCTGTTTTCCAGCCGCAGTTCCCGGGGATGAAGCTTTCTATAGTGCTCCGCACTAGCCGTCTCGTGCCGCAGTAAATAACGGTTGGCTCCGGCGGTAAAGAATGCTTCATAAACAGCTCGCGGCCGCTCACCGAGTGACAGGGTAATGGCACAATCGTCGTAGTCACTTCTGATTTTACCAATCAGTTTAATCATCATTTCATCGGAAAAATCCGGATCTTCCCCACCCTGTAGTACAAAGGTACGAAAGCCTAAGTCATATCCGATTGCACAGCAGTCAAGAATTTCCTGTTCGCTTAACCGATACCGATGAGCCTGTTCGTTACCGCAACGGATGCCGCAGTAGTAGCAATCATTTTTGCAATAATTACTGAATTCAATCAGCCCCCGGACATAGACCCCATTGCCAAAGATTTCTCCGGCCACTCTTTTGGCCCGGTTTGAAAGATCCGCTCGTAACTCGGGGGTGTTATTTTCAAGCAGCCATTTAAACTCATCTTTTTCTAAAAACTGCTCTTTTTCCAGTTTAGCCGGTAATTTATTCATGATTTTCATTAGCTTTTTCACCCTTTGGCAATTTTGAATAAACGGTTTTAATGCTCACCCCCTCAATCATACCCAGCTTCCCGGACAGGGAACTGATGATATTCGTCGGTGCATCAACAACCACGCTGATCACCGAAATGCCGCGCTGTTGATAAGGAATTCCCATTCGTCCGACAATATGCTCACGATAATCGTGAAGCACCTGATTGAGCTTTTCCACTGCTTCTTTTTTTTCAACTACAATTGCAATCAGTCCGATTCTTTTTTCCATCTTAAACTCCTTCACTCACCTTCTTTTTAACCAGCTACCCTTAAACTACCAAAAAATCACCTCAATTTCGCTCCCTCTTCGGTCGCGGGCAGTCGCCAACTGCAAGCGAGCTTGCGATTGGCTCGTTGCCTTAACGCGAAAATCCCTGTACCGGGATGGCACAGGGAAAAATACGCAAATAACCAAACCATTTAGAAAAAATGATATGGATGAATGACACATGATTCTCTCGCCTTTCCATTAGGGACGAACCCGGATGGCATCAGTACGATAGCTTTGTTTTTATTAATGCTTGTCAATGCTTGTCCAGTTTGCTGTCAGAATCTGAGGATTCGTCATCTTTTAGCTCACTGTTGTTGAAAAGGATATCATATAATTCAACATGCTTCAATAATTATCAGAGGGAAATTCTTGTCTTTTTTCCGGCTCCGATACAGTCTTACCCAAAAATTAAGGACCACACGCGATGTGATCAGAGTTTTCGGTGTATCTCCGAAACCCAGATCACATCGGTATGATCCTTTTTATTATTACAGATTATGAATGAACAATCCGCTTCTTAATTTTGGTTCAAACCAGGTAGATTTTGGCGGCATCACCATATCTGCGTCAGCAATGTTCATCAGCTCTTCGATGGCGGTCGGGTACATCGAAAAAGCGAGTACCATATCTTCACTAACACGGCGTTCCAGTTCGTTTAAACCCCGGATGCCACCGACAAAGTCGATTCGTTTATCGGTACGAATATCCCCGATTCCCAAAATTGGTATCAGGATATTGTTTTGCAGAATCGCCACATCCAGTGAATTAACCGGATCGGCGGGATCGTAAACCCCTTCTTTGACGGTTAGCAGATACCATTTTTTATCCACAAATAAACCAAAGCTGCCTTTTTGAGGCGGTGTTACCGGTTCGGCATCCTTAGGCGTTACATCAAATTTTTCCGACAGTACGTTTAAAAACTCCTCAACGCTGAGTCCGTTGAGATCCTTAACCACGCGATTGTAATCCATGATATAGAGCTGCTCATCGGGAAATAATACCGACAGGAAATAGTTAAACTCCTCTTCGCCGGTATACTCCGGATTTGCTTCCCGGCGCATCAGACCAACCTTAACCGCCGACGCCGAGCGGTGGTGTCCATCAGCGATATAGAGACTGTCAACATGACCGAATTTTTCAATTAAACCATTAATCACGGCCTCGTCGTCAACAATCCAGGCCCGATGGGTAATCCCATCTTCTGCAACAAAATCATAAACCGGTTCATTCGCTTTCCGCCAGCTGTCTACCATCTCATTGATGGCGTCCTGGGCCCGGTAGGTCAGAAAAATTGGCCCGGTATTGGCATTACAGGCATCAACATGCTTAATCCGATCTTCTTCTTTATCAGCCCGGGTCAGCTCATGTTTTTTAATCGTGTTATCAAGATACTCATCAATCGCCGTACAAACAACCAACCCGACCTGGCTTCGCCCGTCCATGATCAGTTCGTAAATATATAAGCAGTCTTTGGTATCCTGGGTTAGGGCATTCCGATGAAACAGTTTTTCCAGATTTTTTCTGGCGGTTTCATAAACAAAAGGATCATTGATTTTAATTCTTTCGTCTAAGGTCGTTTCCGGCCGGTCAACCCGTAAAAAAGAATCCAGTTTCCCCCGGGCAGCTATTGCCGCTTCTTCCCGGTTATAGACATCATAGGGCAGGGCAGCCACATCCTGAGCTTTTTCAGGAAAGGGGCGAACCGCTTTAAAGGGTTTTATTGTTGCCATTTTTTTCTCCTATTTTTAAATAAAGAAGTGGCTTCTGCTAAACGAAGACCACTTCTTTTTTTTTATTTTAGAATCCGTACTCGGGTAACGCCTTCAATCGCTTTTAAAGCGGTCTTCACGTCCTCACCAACATTGCTGTCAACATCAATCATGGTATATGCCCATGAACCTCTGTGTTTGTTGGTCATAACTGAAATATTAATGTCATAATCCGCAAGCACCTTGGTAATCTGGCCCAACATATTTTTTACGTTGGCATGGTTCACAGTCAATCGATTTACTGCTTCACATACACCCATATTACAATCCGGATAGTTGACAGAATTGATGATATTGCCGTTTTCCAGATACTCTTTTAACGAATAAATTGCCATTTCCGCACAGTTTTCTTCACTTTCCGGAGTTGATGCACCTAAGTGCGGAATGTTGATAACATTTTTCATTTTCAACAAGCGTTCATTGGGGAAGTCCGTCACATAGGTTTCAATGGTACCATCTTCAATGGCATTTTCCAGAGCATCGTAATTAACCAGTCCACCCCGGGCAAAGTTTAGTAATCGCAGTCCTTTTTTGGTCTCTTTTAACAAGTCGGCATTAACATAATCTTTTGTTTCATCCATAAAAGGAATATGAAGTGAAATGTAATCACAATTTTTAAAGATTTCTTCTTTGCTGACAGCACGTCTGACTTTTCGACTTAATCCCCAGGCATTATCAATCGAAATAAAGGGGTCAAAGCCGTAAACCTTCATCCCGAAATCAATCGCCATATTGGCAACCAGCACTCCAATGGCACCTAAACCGATCACACCCATTTTTTTGCCATATAGTTCTGGACCGCCAAAAGCACCCTTGCCTTTTTCAACCAGAGCGGGGACTTCCTCGCCCTTATCCGTCAAAGTGCCTGACCATGCTATCCCATCAACGACCTTACGTGAAGCGATCAGCATCCCGGCAATCACCAATTCTTTTACCGCATTGGCATTGGCACCAGGTGAGTTACAAACCACGATGCCCTGTTCTGAACACTTATCGAGAGGAATGTTATTAACTCCGGCTCCAGCCCGGCCCACAAACTTTACTGACTCCGGGATATCCATGTCATGCATTTTATAGCTTCGCAGTAAAACCGCATCCGGATTCTCCGGCTGATCTAAAACTGTATAATTCTCACTTAATAATTTTAGCCCTTTTTTAGAAATATTATTCAGTGTCTGTACTTTATAATTCACAATCAAATTTCCTTTCTTAGCAAAACGCCTAGGCGTTTTCTTTTTCAAACTTCTGCATGAAATCTATCAGGGTATCAATCCCCGCCATTGGCATGGCATTGTAAATGCTTGCTCGCATCCCGCCAACACTACGATGACCCTTCAGGTTTTCCATTCCGGCTTTCTTGCTTTCTTTAACAAACAGGGCATCTAACTCGTCAGAACCGGTAATAAAAGGCACATTCATTAGTGAACGGTCTTCAGCCACAACAGTCCCTTTATAAAGCTTGCTGTTATCAATAAAATCGTAAAGCTTTTGAGCTTTTTCTTTATTCGCGGCTTCCATGCCAGCAACACCACCGTTTGCTTTTACCCATTCATAAACAAGTTTGCAAATATAAATGCTGTAGCATGGTGGAGTATTGTAACAAGAATCATTGTCAACATGGGTCTTATAATCGAGCATTGTGGGCGTAAAATCTTTGGCATGACCCAATAAGTCATTGCGGATAATCACCGCTGTGACACCAGCCGGTCCCATGTTCTTCTGAGCACCAGCATAAATTAAGCCAAATTTTTTAACGTCATAAACTTCAGATAAGATATTTGAAGACATATCTGCTACTAAAGGTACATTTCCCGTATCAGGAATATTTTCTGGTTTAAATCGCGTTCCGTAAATGGTGTTATTCGCGCAAATATGGAAGAAATCAGCATCCGGTGTAAAATCCTTGGGATCCACCTTAGGGATGTAGGAAAAGGTTTTATCCTGGGATGATGCAATAACCTTTGCTTCTCCATAACGGGCTGATTCTTGACAAGCCTTTTTTGCCCAACTGCCAGTCAGCATAAAGTCGGCTTTATTGGTTTTTGAAAACAGATTGAGTGGGATCATGGCGAACTGAGTTGATGCGCCACCTTGTAAAAACAGAATCTCATAATTGTCAGGTACATTCATCAGTTCTCGATAAAGACTTTTTGCGGCTTGAAGAATATCATCAAAATAAGATGATCGATGACTCATCTCCATCACGGACATACCGGCATCTCCATAGGATACCATTTCAGACCCAGCTTTTTCCAGGACTTCGAGTGGTAAACAAGATGGTCCAGCTGAAAAATTATAAACTCTTTTCACGTTTAATTTCCTCCTTAAATAGTGTTTTGGTGTGAATTGTAATTCTCTGAAAAAATTACTTCTTGCTATTATATGTTAAATTATTGTCAAATGCAAGATTTTGTATTAATTTTTATGTTAATTTTCTTATTTACTCAGATTTTTATTCAATTGTTACTGTTGTTCTTGCTGGTGTGATGGATTTGACCAAAGCCTGCGATAAATTGGTCTGAATTGGCAATTCATATTCTCCCGGGGCTAAATTCGTACAATCCACAAAGGCTTCAATCTGCGCTGTATTTAAACTGTTTAGGACACTACTGGCACCCTCTAATTTTACGATAACCCGGGAATCCTTAATTTTTGACATCACCTGACCAGCGGCGAGATTTTTTGCACTTACCTTATCAAGGGTAAAACTCTTTTCCACCGGGCTTTCAATGGCAACGGTCACCTTAACTTTTCCACTATCATCGAGGAAATAGAATCCCGTCGGGGCGGTAAGACTAATATCTTTGGTAAATGTTTTTGATTGTCCCGACACGTTAATGGGATCGATGGCAATCGTCTCAATGGTATTTAGCAGGTCCTCTTTGGCTCCGATTATGACCTTTGAAGGTTCAACCATAATCTCTGTGACAATGGTCCCATTGGCCGGTTCTCCGACGGTGGAAGGCGTCATTCCTACGGACTTTGTTTTTCCTAAAAAAATCTCAGTTGGAACAACATTTGGCAATATTTCCAGATCATTAATCGGACTCCCGTCCACATCATAAGCCGTAACATCCAGGTACCTTGTCGTATCGGTTGCCAGTCCGTTAACATTGGCGGTTGCAGTTATTTTATCAATTCGCGTAATCGACGCTTCCGGACCTTCCACTTCCACTTTTTCCTGTGATTTAGCCGAGATCACCGACAGATCATTGGCTGGTATTCCTTCCAACACAATCCCCACATCCACGGCTTCCTTTATGATATTATCCACTTCAATCGAAAGAGTCGTCGGGTTCATGCTACTGATAATCACCGAATTGGCCAGGCCTTTCACCTCAACATCCAGATCATAGATCCCTTTTTCGTCAATATCACTGAGATCTACTTCAGCGGTAATTTCTTTCATAATAATATTTCTTAAATTCCGGTCCGTTCCCTTTACCTGCAAATTGAGATAATAATTTTTATTATCGACCAGCACCAAATTTTTTTCTGCGAGGGATTCCACATTGGTTAAGGTTATCGGGATACTGTTATAATCCTGGGTGATCAGCATATCAGCATTACCATTGACCATAAACCAAAGGGTGATGGCAATGCCCACTGCTGCAATCAGCCGAAATAATCGTTCATGCAAGGCTATCTTCTTTTTATTTGCTGCCATCGATTCTCCCCCAGAGCTTATGAATCCACCCGCTGTCTGTGTTGCCGTCTTCATTGATGATATAGTTTTCCAGAATAATTTGCTTGAGCACCTCGATGATCACATCCTGAAACAAGGTGCCCTTTGATGCATAAGAAATTTGACCCGTTTCTTCGGAGACAATAATGACCAGCGCATCAGATTTTTCTGTCATTCCCAAACCAGCCCGGTGCCGAGTTCCAAATTCACTGCCCAAATCGCGATTGTCCGAAAGCGGCAGCAAGCACCCTGCCGCCCGGATCTGCCGGGACCATAGTTTAATAATCACTGCGCCGTCATGAAGAGGACGGTTCGGCGTAAAAATATTCTCCAGCAGTTCACTGCTGATATCCGAATCCAGCTCAGTTCCGGTTTTAACGATATTATTAAGCCCGGTATCTTTTTCCAGAACAATCAGTGCGCCGGTCCGCTCGCACGCCAGTTTGTCCACCGCTTTAATGATTTTTTCGACGTCTTCTTCGAGAAAGTCCATCGATGGTTTCTTCATCATCTCTTTAAAAATACGATTATTTCCCAGTTGTTCCAAGGCTGAGCGAAACTCTGGCTGAAATACCACCACAATGAAAATAAACGCCCAGGTAAAGGCGCTGGTAATAATTAAATTAAGGGTGGTGAAACCCAGCCATTCACTGACAGGCGACAAAAAAAGCAACACAATCAAGCCTTTAAAAACCTGTTCGGCCTGGGTTCCCCGTATCCACATTAATAACTTATAGACAATAAAAGAAATAATGACAACCTCGATGATACTGGCTCCCGTTATTCTTGATTGTAAATATAATAAAAACTCTTCCATTTTAATTCCCTCATTCATTCGTTACTATTAATTATACACTACCTAAGCCATTTCGTGAAACGGAAATTGAAGTTTTTCATATTTTTACAGTCCCCATTAAGAATTTTTTTAAGGGAGACTTGTGAAATTCATGCTAAAATTGGCTTTAATTAAAACTCTTCCCAATCTTTTATAAAGAAAAAGGAGCTCTTTTACATGAAAAATCATCTGTTTTATTTACTCCCCAAAAGCGAAACTGTTTTTTTAACCAATACCGATTCATTCAACCAGGCCTACAATATGTTTGTGATTACAAATTATACGGCCCTGCCGGTGATTAACAAAAAAGGACAATACGTGGGAACCATCTGTGAAGGTGACCTGCTACGGGTTTTATCCCTGAGTCTGACCCACCCGGAAATCAATTTAGATGCTTTTGAAATCAAAGACATTGACTTCAAAATAAATCTGGAAGTGGCCAGGGTTAATGAAAGTTACGAACATCTGGTAGAATTGGCTGTGAAACAGAACTTTATTCCCCTCGTTGATGATCAGGGAATTTTTATCGGTATTCTTAGACGCCAGGAACTGATCAAAGAACTGATCAATTTTTTATCTGATAAGGTCGCTGAACAAGACGTCGGTTAGTTTCCTCTAATGACAACGATTAAAGCCAATTGATTCGTCCAACGCTGCCATTGCCAGAACTGTTTTTTCTGTTTTGCAATGAAAGAATCGGATGTATCAATTGGCTTTTTGTCGTCTTCACTGTTTATGTTGTTGTCTTAATCGTTTTAAAATCACCCCTCCACTGCGGGGACAGGGAATGGCCCCGGCTTTTAATAACGCTTCATATCGACCAATCAACCGGTCTGGTGGCAAATTGCTAAACGCTTGCTTCAAACTGTCCTCAAGTAAAAAGCCAGCCAAACTCAGATAGACGTCGACATCTGTTTCGGAAACTGCCTCCAGTGCAGGAATAATGCGTTGCAAAAGAGCCAGATCGATGACCTCTAATTCGCTATACAAACCTTCAACTCCGCTGTTGATGCCAAAAGCCAGGATTTCATTTTTCCCCCGATACCCCATTGGGCACTCATGTTTTATGAGTAGCTGTTGTACCTCATTGAGCAAGACCATGAGACGCTCCAGAATTTCCGGCAAGCCCTTAGCCTGACTATGGATTTTAAAGACACTGTTCTCCCAGTCACTGTCACCGGTAGGACTGCCATAATCGGCAAAAACGCCAATTTCAACCACCGGCATCCGAATCACATTGCCGCTATCAATCACTCGGGAATGGACCGGAAAACTGTCGGGACCCTCATTGATGGTTGCAACAATATAAAGGTTATCCGGAAAGCTTAAGTTACCGTATTCGCGAAAAGCTGTAATATCTGCGCCAAAATCTTCGCGTTTCAAAAAAGGCTCCTTGCTGCCATTAATTCCTTCTAACAAAAGTCGCAGATAATCGGCAGCCGGAGACTGGTCCATTTCATCGAGCATGAAGAAATGGGGTTTATCCGGATATTCTTTGGCTGCTTTTAAGATCAGCATGATGGGTCCGGGGATAAAGTGCCCACGACTGTCCAGATGTCCCAGTAGTGGAGTATGATCCTCCCAATTTTTTCCCACCAGCAGCCGTTTAAATCGACCGTTTTCCTGGTTCGCACCAATTGCCTCAGCAAAGAGCCGGGGAAAACTGGTTTTGCCGCTGCCTACCTGGCCTTTTATGATCACAAATGGTTTTGATTTTATCGACAGATAATAGGTCTTAATTAATTCCGCCGGATAATAATAGCCTTTGTCACCCATTTTTGCCTGAACCAACTGAAGATAGGGGGGAAGGTAGTCGTTCTTTGCCGGATAGCGGGTAAATGATTTGCTCTCCGCCGCTTTCGTTTCTGCTTTGAATTGAATGTCATCCACATCAGCAGACGACAGGTTTGTTTCAGATTCTGCCATCACGACCTCACGTAAAGTACTGATCGCTGCATGCTTCGGCTGTGCCGGGGCTTCCGAGCCGCTTTCCGCCTGATTTTTGTTTTCCACACCGGGGCGCTCTTCACAGATGCTTTCAAACAAAACGGTCTCTGCCGGTACCGGTTGCGATCCTTGCGGTGGCGGCGTCTGTTCCTCAAGTACAACTTCGGGCTTTTGCTTTATTTCTGCTATCATTTCATTTTCGACCTTGGCGTCCTGTCCTTTTATAATTTCTTCGCTTGGCTCATCACTGACTGCTGTTTCATCAGCCGTCTGACCCTTCGTCAAACATAACTTATACATTTTTCTAAACGCTTCAAATTCAGCGATCAGCACCTCATCTTCTGGCATCTCTGTTTCGGTATATTCGCGATAGCAGACGATCCCCGACACCAGGCTGGCATTCGCCAGCAAAACTTCTTTATGATTGGTTCGATAGTGTTCTGTCACAAGGTTTTTTCGGTACGCAGCGGCTTTTTCCGCCAGACTTCGTACCCCCATCCCTTCTTCACCATAGACGATGGCCAGATAAAGCTTACGGCTGTCCATGGCCAGAAGATAAGCCAGATAAAGGTCGCTATCATTTAGAGCCTGTTTATCGCGTACTTTAACCCAGGGGATCTCGGCCCATTGGGTGTCTCCGGCAAAGCCCCGTACCTGATAGTGTCCGGATCGGATGGTTTTTAAGTTTTCAATCACTTTGGGAATCTCTTCGGTGATCGTCTCTTTAAAAGAAAAACGAAAGTCTCTGGGATAATAGTTGGGATAACCGGTAATCCACTTTAACAACAGCTCCTGGAGTCCGGCCGTTGGCGGGGTAGCGATTATCGGCATGTCACTTATTTTTTCATCACTATTTTCTTCATCGGCCATTATTAAGCGCAGATGAAAAACTTCGTTGGCTTTTATTATTTCCAGCTTTGGCGTTTTGGACGCATCCGGATCACCCTGAAACCACGATTCAAAATCAGGAAAGGCTTCACCCAGTTTGCGTATCAGCACCTTGCTCCATTTAAGTTTGGTATCGCCTTCAGTTTCCAGATAAGAAGGATATTCGCGATTCTGATAAATAATTGCCAGTCGTTCTCCGGGATTCCCGAAAAAGCTGATCCGTTCTTTTGGAATAGTCATCTCGGTATTAACAAAGTCCGATAATTCTGTTGTTTTGATCATTCGATCCGATCCTAATAATTCCCAGCTCATTGCTACTGCCTTTCTCTTCTTCGCTCATTCTTATGCCTTTATTTTTCTATTCATCCTGCTTGAGATGATTGTTTTCTGCTGTTTTTTCGTTGTTTTCTGCTTCCAGCTTTAGTCGATTTTCTTCCCGTAGACGCCATTCGTTACGCATTTCTTCCTTGATCTGTTCCTGTTCCGCTTCATGGGCTTTACGTTTTTCAAAAATCAATGCCAGTTCTTCGGGCATCGTTGCTTCCTCATTTTCAGCCAGCGTTGTCCCGGAACTACTGATAAAATACTGGCGCTCGCCCGGACCTTGAAATTCGACAAAATAAATACTCTGGTTTTTATCCAAGATCAAGGTTCCATCATGGACCATCACCTGGAGGGATGGCCCAAAAATCGTCGCTTTAACACAGGCGGTTGTCCAACCGGTAAACTTCATGCCGTCATACTTGGGCATCAGATGGTTTAGTTTATCAAAAAACTCCCGCTGCAGCCGCCAGTCATCGTTGATTGAAATAATCACCGAAGCGGTTCTTTCAGGAATTTGAATGTGTACAAAGCCATTTTTTAAACGGGACCCATTGACATACTCCCGCACACTTGCGGTAATATCAATCAGTTGCTCGCTGCTTGTTATTTCAATCTTGTTCGCTTTCATTTATGCTCCCTATTTTAGTATTCATTAAAGTGTTGTTATTTGGGCTGTCTCCATTATAAACCATCCGATTTGAAAAAACAAAAACATATCCATCGATGATGGATAAATATTTGCAATATAAATCATTTTATTAGCGATTTATCTATGAGACCGTAAACCGATATGTTAAAATGATCCAAAGTTGTTAATTTGAAAGGAATCATTTATGTATTATAACTTAAGCTTACTTTTTGTTTATTTTTTTATTTATGCCATCATCGGTTGGATGTGCGAAGTGGTGTACTGCTCCATCCCGGCAAAAAAATTTATTAACCGCGGCTTTTTAAACGGCCCCTATTGTCCCATTTATGGAGTCGGTGCAGTCATCATTATTATGTTCTTAATGCCCTATATCAGTAATCCAATTTTAGTCTTTTTCATCGGCATTATACTCACCAGCTCGCTGGAGTATATCACCAGTTGGGGGATGGAAAAACTCTTTCATGCTAAATGGTGGGACTACTCCGACCATAAATTTAATATCAACGGCCGGGTCTGTTTGTTAAATTCATTTCTTTTTGGTCTCTTATGTGTCATACTGATGTATATGGTTCATCCCATCGCCTCTGATCTGGTTAACAGCTTTTCGACTTTCTGGATCCAGATTATTGCAACGGTGGCAGCAATCTTCTTTCTTAGTGATCTGGTGGAATCCACTCGTGAAACAGTTTCCTTTAACAAAAAACTTAACAGTGTTTATGAAGCAACCACCGAGCTTAAAGATAATTTAAAAGAAAAAGGCATTACCACTGCCCACGAAGTCACTGCCAGGGTCCGCGAGCTTAAGGATGATAAACTTACCGATGCCATGGATTCGGCTCAACATCTGATTGTTTCGCTAACCAATCGGATTAACGAAACGAAGTTTATCAACCGCTACTCACATCAACGCATTATGAATGCCTTTCCTAAAATGGCGCACACCTATCATCAGAACTCACTCGAGCTTTATAAAGCGTATCTGGAAAAAAGCAAACGGCATAAAGCGAAACAGCACTCAAAATAGTTTTTCTTTAAAATCTATGTGTCGTTTGAATCACCCGAATTTCTTACCAAGGAGGTAAGAACCATGTTGTATCACAGTGAACTTAACCTCATCAGTCAGCTTGCCGCCCTGGATCTGCCAGTTTCTGTATCGCTATTACCAGCGTATACCGTAGGAGAAATGGTGATGGACTTGCTAAAAAATGTCAACGATCTTCAGGGCGATTGTGCCATGTCCGCGATAGAGTGGGACAAGTCACTGCACCTGATCCTGGCTAATCACAACCTCACCTCGCTAAAGATTCTGGCCTACACCAACCAGCCTGACAATGGCCTGGTGGCCTATTGTTTTTCCGACCATACCCCGGACGCCGGAATTATCGCTTTTCGAGGTACCACCGGCATCGGCTGGATCGATAATATCAAAGGGGGGTTCTTAACCGATACACCCCAGCAATTAAAAGCCCTGGCGTTTTTTCATGCGGTTGATGCAACGCTTCGTTTTAAGCACTATACCTTAACCGGACATTCCAAGGGCGGCAATAATAGTCAGTACATTACCATTGTTGATGGTGTAAAAATTCGTTACTGTGTCACCTTTAATAGCCAGGGATTTTCGGCCGAATTTATCAGGAAATATGCCAAAGAAATCGCTACCCATCAGAAAAAAATAATTGCCTACGAATCGGCATGGGACGTGGTTAACATCCTTTTAAACAGCATTGCCGGAAAACGGATAGTGGTTGGTGGTGAATCCAAACTGCCACACAACAATCATCCGCCCAACCGCTTACTAAACCAAAATGGCGAGATCCGAAAACCGGATATGCGCCATCCCTTTTATTCCGGCTTTCAGAATTTTACAGTTAGTTTAACGCTAATGGCGTCCAAAGCTAAACAGCAGCTTGAAAAAAACAAACACAAATAAACTAAAAGCGCCCTTTAACGATTAAACCAATTGGTCAATCCGCTAAAGGGCGCTTTTTTAGATCGCTATAGATGTTCAGGCCGGTTCTTCCTGCCTTGCTTTCATTTTATCAATCCGTTCATTGGTGACTTTTCTAAACACCGCATAAAATACGGCAAAGGATGGAATTCCCAAAATAATCCCCAGAAAACCAAACAGACTACCGCCAATCAGCATCCCGACCAACACCCATAACCCCGATAAACCGATCGACCCACCGACTACACGCGGATAAATGACATTGCTTTCAACCTGCTGCAGAACAATAATATAAACCACAAAAATCAGACAGTAAATCGGGTTCACCACCAATAAGATAAAGCCACTGGGTACGGCCCCCAAAAAGGCCCCAAAGACTGGAATTACGCTAGTCATGCCAACCATAACCCCAATCAGTAAGGCATAGGGAATCTGCAGTATTGCTAAACCAACGGTACACAGGGTCCCCAGAATAAAGGCTTCCGTAATCTGTCCGGCAATAAAGCCGTGAAAGACTTGATTGGCCGTGGTACTGACATCTGAAATAAAATCGGCCTGATCTTTTTTGACATAAGCATAGATCAACTTATCTTTAAGGGCCAGTAAATTCTCTTTATCAGCCAACAGATAAATAGAAATAACAACCCCCATGATGGCATTAAAGAAACCCACGGTAATGCTTTTGGTCGCATTAAATATTTCCGGAACAGAACTCAGTAAAAGACTGCCAAACTGTTCCAGTAACGCATCCCATTCAGTCGTAATGTCGTTCCATAATGTTTCGGGCAAATTTAAGAACGCCAGAATATCATCCACCAGAGCATTAAAAGAGGTAATATAATCCGGTAATTTAACAATCAGTGTGTCGACACTTTCGCTGACCTGGGGAATTACAAAGGTAATCAGTCCGGCCAGAATACCAATCACAAAAATGAATGTCAGGGTAATTGCAATCACCCGTTTACCCTTGTTTAGATCCCGGTTTTTTTTAAGTTTAAACCGCCTTTCTTTTTTGGGGGTCTGCTTCATAAAGCCTAAAAGATGTGTCTCAATAAATGACATTGGAATATTTAAGATAAAGGCAATGCCCAGACCGATTAGCACCGGGGTAATAATATTCACAAACAAGCCAAAATAGCCCAGCAGGTATTTTATATTCAGAAGGGCTACCAGTAAACAGATTCCAAAGGTAATCAGAAAAAAATAATTCCTGAAGGTTTTGTCGCTCATTTCCTTGCTTTTCCAATTATTATTGTTTTCCATAGATTCTCCGCCTTTTTTATTGATAATGATAACACACCGGACCATTAGCCCGCTTAATTTTTATGTCCCCAAGTAAAAAGCATCGCCTGGTTAAGCAATGCTTTTTATCTATCTATGATAATGTATGAAGAACGACCTAATAGGACTTAATCAGGGTAATCCCACCGATAAGCGGAAGCGGCTTGGCTTCAAGCTGCACCACATTGAGAATCCCATAAATAGCCAAACCCACAAACGCCAACGGTGCCGCACTAAAAAGAATGGTGGACAGAATCCAGCCAATAATCGGTACCAGTCCAATAATACCGCCAACAAAAGTCAAAATTAACCAGGCCAGAAATAGTACCAGACCCTGATTGGTATGATATCGGGCAAATTGGTTGTCACCTGCTGCCAATAACGGAATCAGAAAAATAATATAAGCAAAGACTGCCATGATTTTGCCTTCTTCGGCTTCCTGCTTGTCAATATCAATCATTTCGTTTAACCTCCGTTTTAAAATCAGACCGATATTTGAAAAACCGCTGTCTCTGTTGACATCAGTTTAACTAATATTTGTACTGATTACATGATATCACACTAAAAGTTTAGCGGTCAATTGTTATTTTAAGCGCCAGTCCTCTATCTCATTCTTTTGTGTAACAAAAAAAGGAACGCGATTAAAGCGTTCCAGAATTTTTTAGCGGGCGCTGCGTTTTCGTTCCAGTTCGCCCAGTACTTTCTTGCGAATCCGAATATCAGTGGGCGTCAGCTCCACCAATTCATCATCATTGATAAATTCCAATGCTTGCTCCAAAGTCATTAGTCTTGGCTCAACCAGTTTCAGGGCCTCATCGGTTCCCGAAGACCGGACATTGGTCATTTTTTTATTTTTAGTTGGATTGACGGTCATATCATCGCTACGGTTATTAATCCCGATGATCATCCCTTCGTAAACCTTGGTTCCCGCGCCAACTAACATTTCACCCCGGTCACTTAAGTTAAAGAGCGAGTAAGCCATGGTTTCGCCGCTGAACTGAGAAATAAGCACGCCGTTTTGTCGTTGTGGAATTTCGCCTTTATGGGCTTCAAACTGCGCAAAACGACGCACCATGGTACCCTCACCATGGGTGTCATTGATAAACTCACTCTGATATCCCAGCAAACCACGGGTCGGCACAAAGAATTCCATTCTCGTCCAGGATTCTTCATTATACATGCTTTCCATCCGACCTTTTCGAATATTGAGCTTAGAAATTACCGCACCCGAGTATTTTTCCGGTACCGATATGATTACCAGTTCCACCGGCTCTACTAGTTTGTCATTTTCGTCCCGGTGCATGATGACTTCGGGCTTAGAAACAGCCACTTCATAACCTTCCCGGCGCATGTTTTCAAGTAAAATTGATAAATGAAGTTCACCCCGTCCGGAAACCTTGAAGCCATCGGTGGTATCTTCGAGTTCTTCCACTAATAGCCCAACATTAACTTCCAGTTCCTTTTCCAACCGGGCCCGAATGTGCCGGGTGGTCACAAATTTTCCAGAGTCTCCAGCAAAAGGAGACTTGTTAACCAGAAAGTTCATCGACAAGGTGGGCTGTTCAATCTCAATCAGTTCCATTGGTTGAACCTGATTGATTTCACCAATGGTTTCCCCGATTGATATCTCCGGGATTCCTGAGATCACAACAATATCCCCGGCCTTGGCTTCTTTGACTTCAACTCGGGCTAAACCACGGTAGACAAAAACCTGATTGATTTTTTCCTTTTTGAAGCTTCCGTCGGTTTTACATACTTCGATCTGTTCACCCGCGTGAATGGTTCCAGAATAGATCTTACCAATCCCCAGACGGCCAATGTAATCGTCATAAGCCAATGAGGAAACCTGCATCTGCAATGGTTCAAGGCTCAGATCATCCTGAAGACCGACATGTTCGACAATGGTTTCAAAGAGCGGTGCCAGATTAACCCCTTCATCATCCATATCACGAATGGCAATGCCATCTTTGGCAATCCCGTAAAGAACCGGGAAATCCAACTGTTTGTCATTGGCTTTGAGTTCTACAAATAAGTCAAATACCATATCAACCACTTCTTCGGCACGTTGATCTTTTTTATCAATTTTATTAATGAAAAGGATCGGGTTTAGCCCTTTTTCAAGCGACTTATTCAGGACAAAACGGGTTTGTGGCATCGGTCCCTCACTGGAGTCAACCAGTAGCACCACCGTGTCAACCGTTCTTAAGATTCGTTCAACCTCTGAAGAAAAATCGGCATGGCCGGGGGTATCGACAATATTGATTTTAATGTCCTTGTACATAATGGAACAATTTTTTGAATAAATCGTAATTCCGCGTTCACGTTCAAGGTCATTGCTGTCCATTACGCAGTCCACGACCTCCTGATTCTCTCTAAAAACATTGCTTTGTCCTAAAAGGGCGTCTACCAGGGTAGATTTTCCGGCATCGACATGGGCGATGACTGCAATGTTAATAATGGGTTGTTTGTTATTCATAAATTCCTGCTTTCTTAATCTATTATGGCGTAACACTGAAAAGTCCTGCAACATTGAATGTCGCAGGACCTTGTAAAAAGTCTGATATTAACGTTTTGAAAACTGCGGTGCACGACGGGCTTTTTTGAGACCGTATTTTTTTCTTTCAACCATTCGCGAATCTCGCGTTAAGTATCCGGCACGTTTGAGTGCTGGTCTTAAGTTGATGTCAGCCTCGAGCAGAGCACGGGAAATCCCATGTCGGATCGCTCCAGCTTGCCCGGTGAAACCACCACCATGGACATTGACAATCACGTCAAAGGTGCCCAGCGTGTCCGTTAATGTTAACGGTTGTCTTGCGATAACCTTTAAGGTTTCCATTCCGAAAAATTCATCAATATCACGTCCGTTAATTGTGAATTTTCCACTCCCTGGTAATAATCGAACTCGGGCAACCGAGGTTTTTCTTCTTCCAGTTCCTAAATATTGTACTTTAGCCATTCTCTTATTTCCTCCTTCTCAGCATTAAAATTCGTAAACTTCAGGCAGTTGGGCAGCATGTGGATGTTCGGTGCCAGCATAAACTTTAAGTTTAGTCGCAACTTTATCCCCTAACTTGTTATGTGGGATCATACCCTTTACTGCTTTGAAAACCAGAAGTTCTGGTTTTTCAGCTAAGAATTTTCGGTAAGTCATTTCTTTTAACCCGCCGCAATATCCAGAATATGTTTTGTATAATTTCTGATCCAATTTGTTTCCGGTTAACACAACCTTATCGGCATTAATGATAATAACAAAATCTCCGCAATCCATATGGGGTGAAAAGATAGGTTTGTTTTTTCCTCGTAAAATATTTGCAACTTCTGTCGCCAGTCGTCCTAATACCTTACCTTCCGCATCAATCACATACCATTTACGGTCTATTTCATGAGATTTGGCCATTTTTGTGGCATTCGCATTCATCTCAAAAGTCCTCCTCAGTTAATAATTTCTTTTTTTTATCTATTGGCTCTCTGATAAGTGGGAGTTATCAGAAATCGTTTTTTTATCGTATCGGGGCTAGTGATACATTAACGTCCATTGTTAATTTTATAGCATCTTCCCGGGTGTGTCAAGTTATTTATGCATGTGTTTTGTATTTATTCCTAATAATCATTTAATAATAAACTTCCTTTAAGTAAAGACCATGAGCCGGTGCTGTCACACCAGCCTTATTGCGATCCTTACCCGCGATGATCGCTTTAATATCCTGTGGTTTTAAGCGGCCATAACCCACTTCATAGAGGGTGCCCATCATAATCCTTACCATATTATACAAAAATCCGTTTCCAGTAAAGGTTATTTCCGATAACTCGCCACGCTTTATAAATGATATGTCAGTAATGGTACGAACGGTGCTTTTGATGGCGCTGCCACTGGCCATAAAGGCACTAAAGTCATGCTCGCCTAAAAAACCGGCGGCCGCTTCTTCCATTGCCCCCCAATCCAGCGTTCGGGTGATATGAAATGCCAAATCCGCCAAGAAAGGACTGGCCACCGGGCTTTCTAAAATTTTATAAAGATAACTTTTACCGATGGTATTGTAGCGGCTATGAAAGTCCGGGGGGCACTCCCGGCTACGAATCACCCGAATGTCTACTGGAAGTCGGGTGTTCAGGGCCCGATACCATACCTCCGGCGGGATGGTCGAAGCGGTAAAAAAATTAGCACTCTGGCCCAAGGCATGCACTCCCGCATCAGTCCGGCCAGATCCGGTCAGATTGACAGTTTCGCCGGTGAGTTCTTTGATGGCTCTGATGATGACTTCTTGAATGGTAACACCATTGGGCTGAACCTGCCACCCACAATAACTGGTGCCCCGATAACTAATAATAATCTGAATATTTCTCATTATCTTCTTGCCCCTTAAACCGGGAACACAAGAGGAATTTGAATCAAGGTAGTCAGGTAAAGACCCACAATCATTGTAACCATCAGTGCCAAACTGACGCTATCCCGGAATTCAAAGGCTAATTGTTTCATCCGGGTTCGGTTTTCACCGCCTCGATAGCAGCGGGCTTCCATGGCGGTGGCCAATTCGTCAGCCCTGCGAAAAGCGGAAATAAACAGTGGAATCAAAATCGGGATCAGATTTTTAGCCCGGGAAATAATGCTGCCGGTTTCAAAATTTGCCCCCCGGGCTTTTTGAGCCTTCATGATTCGCTCGGTTTCTTCCATCAAGGTCGGAATAAAGCGCAGCGCAATCGACATCATCATTGCCAGTTCATGGGCATATCGCCTGACAAACGGAATAAAACGCATGCACCACTCCATTCCATCAGTTAAATCAATCGGCGAGGTGGTTAAGGTCATAATACTGGTACCGATCACCAGAAAGATCAGCCGCAGTGCCATATAGGTTGCCACTTTCAAACCTTCCAGGGTTACCGTCAGCGATCCCAGCGTAACCACTGGTGTTCCAGGCGTCATAAAGAGGTTTAATACCACTGTGAGCATAATAATCAGCACTAAACCCTTAATCCCTCGAATAATATACCCCACCGGGATTTTAGAAAGCAGGGTAATGGTTGTCAGGATCAAAAATGTGACGAGATAACCCCATAGATTATTCAAAAAAAACAACATCACAACAAAAGCTGTGGTAAACAGTATCTTCGTTCGCGGGTCCAGTTTGTGTATTACTGACCCGGTCGGATAATACTGACCAATCGTAACATCTTTTAACATTTAATTATCCTCTTATGACTTTGAGAATTTCTTTTTTGGCAGCTTCCACCGTAAAGATGTCTTCTCTGATTTCCGGATACTTTTCTTTCAGCCGCCGCATCAGATAGGTTACCTCCGGTACCGCCAATCCAATGCTTTCCAAGGTTGAGATTTGTGTAAACACGTGACTCGGCGTATCGAAAAAGACCACTTCACCTTCATTGATGACGAGAATCTTATCGACCATTTTTCCGATATCTTCCATACTGTGGGACACCAGAATAACTGTTATTTGCTTCTGAGTATGCAATAATTTGATCTGCGCCAGTATTTCTTCGCGGCCCCGGGGATCAAGGCCCGCGGTCGGTTCATCGAGGATCAGCACCGCCGGCTCCATCGCCAGAACACCGGCAATCGCCACCCGCCGCATCTGTCCGCCCGACAATTCAAAGGGGGATTTATCCTTAATGGTTTCAAAATCAAGACCAACCATTTTAATTGATTGTCTGACCCGCGTATCTATTTCTTCCTGACTGAGTCCCTGGTTTTTGGGTCCAAAGGCCACATCTTTTTGGACGGTTTCTTCAAACAGCTGATGTTCCGGGTATTGAAAAACTAGGCCAATACGATGCCTAAGCTCAATCAATTCGGATTTTTTTGTGTCAAAGATATCTTTCCCATCGACCAGAACCGTGCCGGAGGTGGGGGTTAATAATCCATTCAGATGCTGAATCAGGGTTGATTTACCCGAACCGGTATGGCCGATGATGCCAATAAAACTGCCGTCTTCAATGGTGATATTTATCTCTTTGAGCGCTTTGAATTCAAACGGTGAACCTTCTGAATAGGTATGCGAAAGATTTTTTATTTCTACTGACATAAGGCGTTCACCATTTCCTCAATACTTAACACATCATCGGCGATTTTTAGTCCTTCACACCGCAGCTCATAAGCCAACTCCGTCATTTGAGGCACATCCAGGCCAATCTCCTTGAGCCGTTTGACCTGTCTGAAAATTGTTCGGGGTTCACCTTCCATCACAACCTGACCTTTATCCAGAACGATAATGCGATCTGCAGCCACAATTTCTTCCATAAAATGGGTGATGTGAATCACGGTCATGTCTTTATCACGGTTAAGCCGTTTGATGGTTTCCATCACTTCCCGTCGTCCCGATGGATCGAGCATCGCGGTCGGTTCATCGAAAATGATACACTCCGGTTCCATTGCCAGAATCCCGGCAATGGCAATCCGCTGTTTTTGTCCCCCGGATAATTGATGGGGTTTTTGATGTGCATAAGCTTGCATTTCAACCGTCGCCAGGGCCCGATCGACCCGCTCTCTGATTTCTTGGGGCGGAACGCCGAGGTTTTCAGGGCCGAAGGCCACGTCTTCTTCCACGATGGTGGCGACTAACTGATTATCCGGGTTTTGGAAAACCATGCCTGCGGTTTGACGAATTGTCCACAGATGTGTTTGATCCCTGGTGTTAAGACCACTGACAATCACATCCCCCTGGGTAGGAAAAATGATCGCATTTAGCAGCTTGGAAAGAGTGGACTTTCCCGAACCATTGTGTCCAATAATTCCGACAAATTCACCTTTTTCAATGTGTAGACTGACACCATTCAAAGCAAGGACTGCCTCATTTTCATCGTGATGAGGATATGTGAAGTGGACATTACGCACTTCAATCATTTTATTATTACTTTGCATTGTCACTTATTTTTACCTTCTTTGGTGTTAAATCATAAGATTTGCAATATAAGAAAGGGATTAAGCGTAAACAACATCTTAATCCCCTTTTTGCATCTTAAATTATACTAATTCAATTATAGCCATTTCTGCGCCGTCGCCACGTCGTGGTCCCACCCGATAAATTCGTGTGTAGCCACCGTTACGTTCAGTATATTTAGGTGCAATTTCGTCAAACAATTGTTTAACCACTGCTTCTTGAGTGATATAAGAAATTGCCTGTCTTCTGGCATGTAAGTCGCCTCTTTTACCTAAAGTGACCATTTTATCTGCAATTCTTTTAACTTCCTTCGCTCTGGTTACGGTTGTTTCAATTTTACCGTGTTCTAAAAGGGCAGTCGTAAGATTCCGCAATAATGCTCTTCTTTGATCAGAGGGACGGCCTAGTTTTCGATATCCCGCCATAGTGTTACTCCTTTGCCTTTTCTTCTTCTTGACTCAAGGACAAACCAATCTCTGCCAGCTTGTGCTTGATTTCATTAAGAGATTTGCGACCGAGGTTACGAACTTTAATCATGTCCTCTTCGCTTCGTTGTGTTAATTTTTCAACTGTATCGATGTTCGCCCGTCGTAAGCAGTTACTGGATCTTACTGAAAGTTCCAGTTCTTCAATCGACATTTCGCGAATGCGTTCTTTTTCACTTTCCTCTTTTTCTACCATAATTTCTACAGTAGTCGCATGCTCAGTTAAATTAATGAACAAGTTTAAATGTTCACTTAAAACCTTAGCTGCCAAAGAGAGTGCTTCTTCTGGGGTTGTCGTTCCATCTGTCCAAATATCAATCGTTAATTTATCAAAATCGGTAATTTGACCGACTCGGGTATTTTCAACTAGAAAATTTACTTTAATAATTGGCGAAAAGATTGAATCCATTGGAATGGTTCCAATCGGCATGCCCGGATACTTATTTTTATCTGCCGCCACATAACCGCGACCCTTTTCGATGCGCATTTCCATATTTAAGGTTGAACCCTTAGATAAGGTCGCAATGTGCATTTCCGGATTCAGGATGTCGACATCAGAGTCGGCGATGATATCACCAGCAGTGATTTCACCTTCCTCTGAAGCTTCAATGTAAATAACCTTTGGCTCATCGGTATATATTTCTGCGGCCAGACCTTTCAGGTTTAGAAGAATTTCAATAACATCTTCTTTTACCCCGGGAATGGTTGAGAATTCATGCAATACGCCTTCAATTTTTACCGATGTGACTGCCACGCCCGGCAAAGAAGACAGCATTATCCGTCTCAGACTGTTACCAAGGGTGGTTCCATATCCCCGTTCTAAAGGTTCAATGACAAACCGCCCGTAGGTATCGTCGTCTTTTTTATCAACAATTTCGATGACTGGTTTCTCGAATTCGATCATTTATCAGACCCTCCTACTTATTTATAATCCATACATTAACATGAGGGTTAATTGGTTCCCGAACATGTAGCCTATTTAGAATACAATTCAACAATAAGATGTTCAGCAATTTCGACATCTAAGTCTTCTACTGCCGGTCTGCCAATGACTTTTCCTGATAGTGTTTCAACATCTTTAGATAACCAAGCTGCTACAGTTCTATTTTCTGTCACTTCTAAAATGTCTTTAAACTTCTGAGATTTCTTACTTTTAGGCCGAACTTCAATCACATCGCCGTCTTTCATGATATAAGAAGGAATGTTTAGTTTCTTGCCGTTAATCAGGAAATGTTCATGATCGACCAGTTGGCGGGCTTCTTTACGGGAAGTTGCCAGACCTAATCGATAAACAACATTATCCAAACGTGATTCTAAGTGAATCAGCAGGTTATGACCGGTAATCCCTTTTTGCTTTTCAGCAATTTCGAAGTATCCCCGGAACTGTTTTTCAAGCACACCATAAATACGTTTTGCTTTTTGCTTTTCACGTAATTGCAGGCCGTATTCTGATACTTTTGTTCGTCTTTTTCCATGTTGGCCTGGTGGTGTTGGACGTCGTTCGAACGCACATTTATTTGTTGAATAACAACGTTCACCTTTTAAGTACAATTTTGCACCTTCACGTCGACATTGTCGGCATGATGCTTCTATATTTCTTGACATAATTTTCGCCCTCCTGTTATACTCGTCGTCGCTTAGGTGGTCGACAACCGTTATGTGGAATAGGCGTAACATCGCGGATCAGGGTAATTTCCAATCCAGCCGCCTGTAAGGCTCGAATTGCTGCCTCACGTCCGGAACCAGGGCCTTTGACTAAAACTTCTACGCTTTTAAGTCCATGCTCCATGGCTGCTTTTGCCGCTTCTTCTGCTGCCATTTGAGAAGCAAAAGGGGTGCTTTTTCGTGACCCTTTAAAGCCTAGTCCACCAGAACTTGCCCATGAAAGGGCATTTCCTGACATATCTGTAATGGTAACAATGGTATTATTGAAAGAAGATTGAATATGGGCCTGGCCACGTTCGATATTCTTTTTGACTTTTCTTACTTTTCTTCGTGCTTTTTTAACTGCCATTCTTTAGCCCTCCTTATTTCTTCTTACTGACGAGACGTTTAGGACCTTTTCGAGTTCTAGCATTCGTTTTAGTCTTTTGTCCGCGCACAGGAAGTCCGCGACGATGACGTAGTCCTCTATAAGATCCAATTTCTATTAGTCGTTTAATGTTTAAGTTGACTTCTCGACGAAGATCACCTTCAACAGTGTATTTATCAATTGTAATTCTTAGATCATTCACTTCTGTTTCAGTCAGATCTTTCACTCTGGTATCAGGATTGATATTTAAAGCTTTTAAGATCTCTAAGGCTGTTGAATGTCCAATACCATAAATGTAAGTTAATCCAATTTCGACCCGCTTATCTCGGGGCAAATCGACTCCGGCAATTCTTGCCATAGGGTGTGTACCTCCTAAATTGTTTTCTAAATGCTGGTGAATCAATTAAGTTAGTGACGTAACGAAATTAAAACCCAGGGTGTTTTTATATCATGAACATGACTAAAATTGCCGCGGTCATGTTCTATTTTTCTGGACTCGACGGTTTTAACCTTGTTTCTGCTTGTGTTTTGGATTCTCGCAAATAACCATAACACGACCATTTCTCTTAATAATTTTGCATTTTTCACAAATCGGTTTTACTGATGGTCTAACTTTCATTTGTATGCCTCCTTTATGATTTCCCTTTCCCACGCCATACGATACGCCCGCGGGTCAAATCATATGGGGATAATTCAACAACTACCTTATCTCCCGGTAAAATTCTTATGTAATTCATGCGAAGTTTTCCCGAAATATGTGCAGTTATCTGATGTCCATTTTCCAATTCAACTAAGAAAATAGTGTTTGGTAATGACTCAATAACTGAGCCTTCTACCTCGATAACATCTTTTTTGGCCATTGATCAAACCTCCTCACGATTCTCATCCCCAATACCATCAGGCATGTGATAGGACTCGAGTATTTTTCTTAACTCAGCGTTAGTTATCATTTTTCCATTTAATATTTTATCACGAATATCTGTGGCTATGTGATTCGTCTTCGCCAAGTGTTTGACCTTTTTTTTCTTTGGATTACTCACTTTACGAAGCGCTCCATTCGATACAGTGGTGAAATGGTCGTTCACCACTTCAATAACCACCATAAACTGACCCTTGTCACGGCCAGCTATAGAACGAACCACTTGTCCAACTTTAAATTCATTCATCCAGCCACCAACTAAATGACTGTCAGCAGTTCTGGATCGCCGGTTCCGGTAATGAGAATGGTGTGCTCGTAATGTGACGAGAGCTTACCATCTGTGGTTACCACCGTCCATCCGTCTTTTAATGTAACAACGTCATAGGTACCGACATTGACCATTGGTTCAATGGCCAGGGTCATCCCTTGCCGCAGCCGGGGACCGTGTCCTTTTGGGCCATAATTGGGAATCGGTGGATCCTCATGCATTTGCTTTCCCACACCATGACCGACATAGTCCCGGACAACGGAAAATCCATTGTCTTCGACGTAAGTCTGAACGGCATTTGAGATGTCTGACAATCGGAAACCATCCCTGGCATATGCAATGCCGCGATAGAATGACTCCCGCGTGACTGCAATCAATCGTGCTGCTTCATCGGAAATGTTGCCAACTCCGTGAGTAACGGCAGCATCACCAACGTAACCCTTGTATGTCGCGCCAATATCAATACTGATAATGTCGCCTTCCTGCAATCGCCGCTTCTCAGGAATCCCATGCACTACCACTTCATTAATTGAAGCACAGATTGAGTTTGGGAATCCGCCATAGCCTTTAAATGTAGGAATTGCATCCGCAGCGCGAATGTACTGTTCAACTGCATGATCCAGTTCTTGTGTTGTTACCCCAGGCTTAATCATTTTTCCAGCCAAAGCATGGGCGCCTGCCACAATCTTTCCGGCATGACGCATCAGATCAATTTCCTTTCGGGATTTTATGGTTATCATCTTTTCTTAACTCCACTTAGGATTTCTTCGATGTTTTCAAAAACATCGTCCATATGTTGCAATCCATTAATATTGATGATCTTTTGTTTGTCTTGATAGAATTCAATTAATGGTTCGGTCTGATCCTGATAAACTTGAATTCGCTTTTTTACGGTCTCAACTTTATCGTCATCCCGCTGATAGAGTGGTGTGCCATCTAAATCACAGACACCCTCAACCTTTGGCTTGCTGTACTTGATATGATAGGTTGCATGACAGGTCGGACAGATTCGTCGCCCTGAAACACGTTCAATCAAAATGTCAAATGGTACCTCAAGATTGATAGCAAAATCCAACTCACAATCACGCTTGGCATTGATTCGGCATAAAGCCTGAGCTTGATCAACCGTCCGGGGAAATCCGTCCAGTAAATAGCCATAACCAGCAGCCAGTACATCATCATGGGTCAAACGGTCTTCAACCATATCAATGACTAAATCATCGGGCACCAATAGGCCTTGAGCCATATACTCTTTTGCCTTTTGACCAAGAGGTGTATCTTTACTCATGTTTTCTCGAAAGAGATCACCTGTTGAAATATGTGGGATTTTATAGGTTTCGCAAATCCGCTTCGCCTGTGTCCCTTTGCCGGCTCCCGGAGGTCCTAATAATACAATTCTCATTTTTCACTTAACTCCAGTTCATTTTAAGATTTTAAAAATCCCTGATGGTGTCTCATCATCATTTCTGCTTCAATCTGTTTAACCGTTTCAAGGGCTACCCCAACGACAATCAGCAAACTTGTTCCGCCGAATTGAAGATTGACACCCATAAAATTACCTACAAAAATAGGAATAACAGCAATGATCGCTAAAAAGACGCCACCAAATAATGTTAATCGGTTCATAATTCTCGACAAGTACTCTACAGTTGGTTTCCCCGGTCTGATCCCGGGAATATAACCGCCTTGTTTTTTGATATTTTCTGCGATATCAAACGGATTAAATGTTACAGCTGTATAGAAATAGGTAAACGCAATAATTAATGTGATATATATAATATTAGTAAGCCAGGATCCCCAAGCTAAATAAGTTGAAATAAAATTTGCAAAGGCCGATGTTGGGAAAAAGCTGGCAATTGTTGCCGGAAATAAGGTTAACGAACTGGCAAAGATGACCGGAATAACGCCTGCCATATTCACGCGCATGGGAATGTGAGTAGTTTGTCCACCATACATTTTTCTGCCAACAACCCGTTTTGCATACTGAACCGGGATTTTTCGTTGTCCTTCCTGAACAGCCACCACACCAAAGACAACCACCACAATAAAGACAAGAAACACGATCAAAGTGATCGGATTTAACGTGCCAATTGTAACATATTGATACATTTGGCCAATCGCAGATGGGATTCGGGAAACAATACTGATGAAAATAATCAAAGAAATACCGTTACCGATACCACTTTCAGTAATTTGTTCACCCAGGTACATCAAAAACGCTGTCCCTGCAGTAATACATAAAACAACCGTAAATACGGTAAATGGCGTTCTATCAATTAACAAATCGCCGAAGGATAAGCTCATGCCCAAAGCCTGGATCAGTGCCAGCACAATGGTCAGGTAACGGGTGTACTGAGCCAGCTTCTTGCGTCCTTCTTCCCCTTCTTTTTGTAGCGCTTCCAAAGCTGGAATTGCAAATGCCAAAAGGTTCATGATAATTGATGCATTAATATACGGGGTGATACTCATGGCAAAAATAGTGAAATTACCAAAGTTACCACCGGATATAATATCAAACAGACCAAAAATCCCACTATCATTGACGAGTTGACTTAACTGCGCGGTATCAATGAATGGAACCGGTATGAAGGATCCCAAACGATATACAAACAGCAGTAATAAGGTAATGATTATCTTTCGTCGTAGATCTGGAATTTTCCAAGCATCCTTCAAGGTAGAGACCATATTAGATCACCTCTACCTTTCCTCCTCCAGCGAGAATTTTCTCCTCAGCTGATTTGCTGATTTTGTGCGCTTTGATGGTGAATGCCTTTTCAACTTCTCCGTTTCCAAGGATTTTCAACCCATCATTTAATTTTCGGACGAATCCGTATTCAAGCAATAGTTCCGGGGTAATCACTGTATTGGCATCAAATGCATTCAGCTCCCCCACATTGACAATTGCATAGGTTTTTTTGAATCGAGCGTTTGAGAAACCACGTTTAGGTAAACGACGTGCCAATGGCATTTGTCCACCTTCAAAACCTGGTCGAACACCACCACCGGAACGTGATTTTTGTCCATCCTGTCCACGACCAGCAGTTTTTCCAAGACCAGAACCAGTACCGCGTCCTTTTCTCTTGGGTGCCTTTTTTGAACCTGGGGCTGGACTTAAAGTATGTAACTTCATCTTGACACCTCCTATACTTCTTTTACTTCGAGCATGAAGTCTGTTATATGAATCATGCCACGAATCTGAGGGGTATCATTATGCTTTACGGTCTGGCCAATTTTTTTTAGGCCTAAAGCTTCTATGGTTGCCCGTTGTTTGGGGTTACGACCAATCAAACTTTTCTTTAGTGTAATTTCTAATTGCTTAGCCATAATGATTCCTCCTAATCTAAAATTTCTTCAGGTTTTTTACCACGTTTAGCTGCTACTTCTTCAACTGTAGTCAGTTCTGCAAGGCCTGCCATTGTAGCATTAACCATGTTACGGGCATTGTTTGATCCTAAAGATTTAGTACGAATATCTCTGATACCAGCAAGTTCCAAAACCGCACGGACAGGTCCGCCAGCAATAACACCAGTACCTTTTCCAGCAGGTTTTAATAATACATGGCCTGCACCAGCTTCACCATTGACTAAATGAGGAATAGTTGTTCCAACCATTGGTACTTTAATCAGTGATTTTTTTGCCGAGTCGATACCCTTACGAATCGCATCTGGAATTTCCATTGCTTTTCCTTTACCGACGCCAACATGACCGTTTTCGTCTCCAACAATCACAAGACAGCTGAATCTGAAGTTACGACCACCTTTAACAACCTTAGTTACGCGGTTGATGGCAACGACTTTTTCCTTCAAATCTAATGTACTTGGATCGATTTTTTTGTTTTGCATCAAATGACCTCCTTTACTTAGAATTTCAGGCCGGCTTCACGAGCGCCGTCAGCCAATTCTTTTACTCTACCATGATATACATAACCACCTCGATCAAATACAACTGCTTCGATGCCTTTTTCAAGAGCACGTTTAGCAATCGCCTGACCTACGGCTTTAGCTGCTGCTTTATCTCCACCTTTTGACAATTGACCTTTAAGATCAGAGTCATTGGAAGAAGCAGAAACCAATGTGATACCTTTAGTATCATCTATAATTTGAGCATAAATATTCTTATTACTTCTAAAAACGTTTAAGCGTGGTCTCATTTCAGTTCCGGAAACTTTGTTTCGGACCCGATAGTGACGTGCGATACGAATTTTATTTTTAATGGGTTTCTTAATCATCGAGTTTTACTCCCTTCATCATCTTTGACGGGCAAGCAGGTTATTTACCTGTTTTACCTTCTTTACGTCTTATTACTTCGTCAGAATATCGTACGCCATGACCTTTGTAAGGCTCTGGTGGGCGTTTCGCTCGAATATTGGCTGCATGCGCACCCACTGCTTCTTTACTAATGCCTTTAATGACGACTTTCGTATTGGTTTCTGGAACCGCTTCAACACCTTTTGGATCTTCCATCTCAACCGGATGTGAATACCCTAGATTCATGACTAATTTGGTTCCTTTTTTTTCTGCTCTATATCCTACTCCACTGATTTCCAGGGTTCTTGTAAAGCCAGCAGTGACACCAGTAACCATGTTTTGAATTAAAGCCCGGGTTAAACCATGAAGCGATTTATGCAGCTTACTTTCAGATGGTCGGGTCACAACGACTTCGCTCTCTTGAACATCGATGATGACATCAGGATGAAAAGTTCTAACGAGTTGTCCTAATGGACCTTTGACAGTCAACGTCTGACCGTCTTTTTTTATGTCGACTCCTGGGAGGATTGCAACGGGTGCTTTTCCTACTCTTGACATCTTTTTACCTCCTGTCTTAATTTGTTACCAAACGTAACATATCACTTCGCCGCCAACGCCGGCTTTTCTTGCTTTTTTATCGGTCATTACGCCTTTTGATGTAGAAACGATGGCAATGCCAAGGCCGTTTAGTACCTTTGGCACATCGTCTTTACCGGCATATACTCGTAAACCTGGTTTAGAGATTCTTTTAATGCCTGCAACGACACGACTTTTGTTTTCTCCGTATTTAAGTGCAATTTTTATGACACCTTGCTTTTCATCGGCAATGTAATCAACTTTATTAATGTAACCTTCTTCTAAAAGAATTTGAGCAATTGCTTTCTTTTCTTTTGAAGCAGGCATCTCAACTGTTTTATGACCTGCATCATTTGCATTTCTGATGCGTGTTAACATATCCGCAATAGGATCAGTCATAACCATACTCGGTACCTCCTTTTCTTTGCCAGTTTGTTTTTACCAGCTTGCTTTTCTTACGCCAGGGATTTCGCCTTTATATGCTAATTCTCTGAAACATATACGACAAATACCAAATTTCTGTAACACAGAATGTGGTCGTCCACAAATTCGGCAACGTGTATATGCCTGAGTTGAATGTTTTGCTTTGCGTTGTTGTTTTTCTTTCATCGCTTTTTTTGCCACTGTACTGTCCTCCTTATGCTCTACTGAATGGAATGCCAAGCAGTCTCAACAGTTCGTGAGCTTCTTCATCGGTATTTGCCGTTGTGACAAACATGATATCCATGCCTCGAACTTGTTCAACCTTGTCATAATCAATTTCAGGGAAAATGAGTTGTTCTTTGATACCAAAAGCATAATTACCACGTCCGTCAAATGATTTGTTGGACAAACCTCTGAAGTCACGTACTCGAGGAAGGGCAACGTTGAATAACTTGTCAGTAAATTCGTACATACGATCACTTCGTAGAGTTACTTTCGCTCCAATGTTCATGCCTTCTCGGACTTTAAAGTTGGCTACTGACTTTTTCGCCTTTGTAATTACTGGTCGTTGACCGGCAATTATTCCAAGGTCAATTACTGCGGCTTCTAAAGCTTTAGAGTTGTCTTTGCAATCTCCTAAACCCATGTTGAGTACAACTTTTTCTAGTTTAGGAACTTCCATGATGTTTTTATATTGAAATTTTTCCATCATTGCTGGAATTACTTCAGTAAGATATTTATCTTTTAATCTGGGCATATTGGTCCTCCTTCCCGAAATTAATTACTAAATGTTTCATTACATTTTTTACAAAATCTGACTTTTTTTCCGTCATTTAAAACTTTTTGTCCGGTTCTGACACCTTTATCACATTTTTCACAATAAAGTAACACATTAGAAGCCTCAAGTGCACCTTCTTGACGGATTATTCCGCCTTGCTGTACTTGTTGAGTCGGTTTCTGGTGCTTCGTTACCATGTTTACATTTTCCACAAGGACTTTTCCATCTTTAGGATAAGACTGAATCACTTTTCCCTTTTTTCCTTTGTCCTTACCGGAAATTACCATTACGATATCATCTTTTTTAATATGCATCTTTCATTTCCTCCTTAAAGTACTTCAGGAGCCAAAGATACGATTTTCATGTATTTCTTGTCCCTTAACTCTCTTGCGACAGGTCCAAAAATACGGGTACCTTTTGGGTTTTTATCATCTTTTATAAGAACCGCTGCATTCTGATCAAATTTGATGTAACTGCCATCATCTCTTCTAATTCCGCTTTTTGTTCTAACGACAACCGCTTTTACAACGTCGCCCTTTTTAACATCGCCACCGGGTGCAGCACTTTTAACAGCACACACGATGATGTCTCCGATATTTGCATATCGTCGACCGGAACCCCCGAGAACTCGGATGCACAGTAATTCCTTTGCACCGGTATTATCTGCTACTTTCAGTCTCGTTTCTTGTTGAATCATCCGAAATACCTCCTTCCGCACATTGACTTATAGTGCTTTTTCTACGATTTCTACTAATCTCCAGCGTTTGTCTTTGCTGAGTGGTCTTGTTTCCATTATTTTAACGGTATCACCGATATTACATTCGTTTTGTTCGTCATGGGCTTTGAACTTTACAGTGTGTTTCACTCGTTTTGAGTAAAGCGGATGTTTTACAAAACTTTCCACAGCAACAACAACGGTTTTATCCATTTTATCACTGGTTACTTTACCGATTCGACTTTTTCTGTAACCTCTTTCTTCCATAAGCTAAACCTCCTTATCTATTGGTTTATTATGCTTCATCCGACTTCATGGCACGTTCCTGGATAATTGTCTTAATCCGTGCATAAGTCTTCTTAACTTCTTTGATCCGCATTGGGTTTTCCAACTGGCCTGTCGCATGTTGAAATCGAAGGTTGAATAATTCTTCTTTCAGATCACCCAATTTTGCTTCAAGCTCTAGCGTTGTTAATTCTCTTAATTCACTTGGTTTCATGCTTCATCACCCACTTCTTGTGCTTCCTGATCTTTACGAGTGATAAACTTCGTTTTGATTGGCAATTTATGTTGAGCAAGACGCATGGCTTCCCGAGCTACTTCCTCAGAAATTCCAGCGATCTCAAACATGACTCTGCCTGGTTTTACCACTGCAACCCAATACTCTGGAGACCCTTTACCGGAACCCATTCGAGTTTCTGCTGGTTTTTGCGTGACCGGTTTATCAGGGAATATTTTAATCCAAACCTGGCCACCTCTTTTAATATATCTGGTCATCGCAACACGGGCAGCTTCGATCTGATTAGCAGTAATCCATGCTGGCTCCAATGCTTGAATAGCGAAATCTCCGTAGGTAATCTTATTACCACGAAGGGCTTTTCCTTTCATACGACCTCTATGTTGTTTTCTACGTTTTACACGTTTAGGCATTAACATATGCGTTGGCCTCCTCTCTTAGTTTTCTGTCCTGTTAGTAGGAGCTTTTCGGCGCGGTGCACTTTTTTTCGCTTTAGCGTCATCTTCAGCGGTTACCGCTAAAATATCTTCGCGTCCAGTTAAAATTTCGCCCTTATTAACCCAAACCTTGACACCGAGTTTACCATAGGTGGTATCCGCTTCGGCAAAGCCATAGCTAATATCAGCTCGGAGGGTTTGAAGGGGAACTTGACCTTGGGCGTAATGTTCGTTTCGTGCCATTTCAGCTCCGTTTAAACGGCCTGCAACAGCAGTTTTAATTCCCTTGGCGCCTGCTCTCATGGTTCGCTGCATGGTTTGTTTCATTGCTCGTCGGAAGGAAATTCGTCGTTCCAGCTGAGCGGCAATGTTTTCAGCCACTAATTGAGCATCCATATCGACGTTCTTAACTTCAACAATGTTGATAAAAACGGTTTTCTTGGTCATTTTTTCAAGTTCAAGACGTAACGCATCGATACCTGCACCGCCACGACCAATAATCATCCCTGGTTTTGCTGTATAGATATGAATCTTTACCTTGTTACCAAAACGTTCGATGACAATTTTAGAAATGCCCGCCTGGTATTGGTTTACTTTTATATATTTACGAATATCGTAATCTTCTATTAAACAATCAGCAAAATCCTTGTTGTTAGCAAACCATTTTGCATTCCAGTCCTTAATAACGCCAACTCTTAATCCGTGAGGATTGACTTTTTGACCCATCTATGCCCTCCTTACTCTTTTTCTTTTAATACGGCTGTAATATGAGACGATCGTTTTCTGATAATTGTTGCTCGTCCCTGTGCACCCGCTCTGAATCGTTTTAATGTCGGACCCTGATTGGCATAAATCTGATCGATATATAAGTTCTCAGGGTTCATGTTGAAATTATTTTCAGCATTTGCTAAAGCAGATTTTACAACTTTGTCAATTATTTTAGCTGCTTTATTTGGTGTTAATGCTAGAATACTTAATGCTTCTCCAAGACTTTTGCCTCGAATTAAATCAGCCACTAATTTAGCCTTTCTGGATGAAACACGTACATATTTAGCTGTCGCTCTTGCTTCCATTCGTATACCTCCTTCTGGCTATCTTAATTTAGATTTCTTTTCCCCAGCATGACCTCTAAAGGTTCTGGTTGGCGCAAACTCTCCAAGTTTGTGTCCGACCATATCTTCAGTAACATAAACTGGAACATGTTTTCTGCCATCATGAACGGCGATGGTGTGTCCTACCATTTGTGGGAAAAGTGTCGAGCTTCTCGACCAGGTCTTTAGCACATTCTTTTCACCTTTATCATTCATTGCTTCAATGCGTTTAAGTAACTTTTCGTCACAAAAAGGTCCTTTTTTTAATGATCTACCCATTATTCAACCTCCTCTCGGTTCGTTATCTTATGGTTTTTAGCTTATTTTTTATTTCGTGATCTTACGATATATTTATCGGAAGGTTTGTTTTTCTTACGTGTCTTGTAACCAAGGGTTGGTTTACCCCAAGGCGTAACTGGGCCAGAACGTCCAATTGGAGCACGTCCTTCACCACCACCGTGTGGATGGTCACATGGATTCATTACTGAACCACGAACCGTTGGGCGGATGCCCATATGACGTTTACGACCAGCTTTACCAATACGGACATGCTGATGATCCAAATTTCCAACCTGACCAATGGTTGCTCGACATTCAATTCTCACGAGTCTCATTTCACCGGAAGGCAATCGCAGTGTTGCGTAATTTCCTTCTTTAGCCATCAGCTGAGCGCTGGCGCCGGCGGAACGAACCATTTGAGCACCTTTACCATTTTTTAGTTCGACACAGTGAACCGTTGTACCAACAGGAATGTTTTGAAGTGGCAAACAGTTACCAATGGTAATATCTGATTCTGGTCCAGAGAAAATAACATCGCCGACCTTTAACTTAAGTGGTGCAATAATATAACGTTTTTCACCATCTGCATAGTGAACCAGTGCTATATTTGAACTTCGGTTTGGATCATATTCAATTCCGGCAATTTTTCCCGGAATGTTATCTTTATTTCTTTTGAAGTCAATAATTCTGTATTTTCTTTTTGCTCCACCACCATGATGTCTAACGGTAATACGGCCATATGCGTTACGACCGGCATGTTTTTTAAGGGGCTTTAATAAAGCCTTTTCGGGTTCATGCTTGGTGATTTCCTCGAATGTATTGACGCTCATATTTCGACGTCCCGGGGACGTTGGTTTATACTTTCTAATACCCATTAATCGCTACCTCCTTTTTTTGTATGCTTCTCGGGTTGTAGTCTCGTTTGTTCGCTTATACGCCTTCGAAGAATTGGATACCCTTACTTCCAGGTGTTAATTTCACGATTGCTTTTTTCCAATCTGATCGTCGACCAACGAAACGTCCGGTTCTTTTGAGTTTGCCTTTCATATTCATAGTGCTCACTTTTTCAACTTCAACACCAAATATGACTTCAACGGCATTTTTAATTTCAATTTTATTCGCTCTTTTATCCACTTTAAAGGTGAATTTTTTTTCTTCGGCATCGGCCATACTACGTTCGGTAATAACTGGCTTGATAATAATATCGCGAGGATTTTTCATTATGCGTATACCTCCTCAATTTTTTGTAATGCTTCCTGAGTCATGATCAACACGTCATATTTCAACATATCATATACGTTTAATTCACTGACCGTCGTTGTTGCAACCTTTGGAATATTGTTTGCGGAACGGATAATTGCTTCGTTGTTTTCCGGAAGTACAATCAAGGCTTTTTGAGCATTGATATTGTTCAGCACAGCAATCATTTCTTTGGTTTTTGGAGCATCCATCACCAATTGATTTAAGACCCGCAGTTCATTTTCCTGAGCCTTTGCTGAAAATACCGACTTCATCGCTAAAGCTTTAACTTTTTTGTTAACCTTTTTGCTATAGTCTCTTGATTTTGGTGCAAAGATCACACCGCCGCCCTTCCACAATGGAGATCGGATGGTACCGGCACGAGCCCGGCCTGTTCCTTTTTGTCTCCAGGGTTTACGACCACCGCCACGGACTTCGGATCGAGTCAAGGCGGAACGTGTTCCCTGTCGTCTATTTGCAAGCAGTGCAACCACTACTTCATGTACTACGTGTTCGTTGGGTTCGATTCCGAAGATTCCTTCGCTTAATTCGACATCACCAACAACATTTCCTTTTACATCTAAAACGTCAATTTTAGGCATTTGATTTCCTCCTTTCAGGCTTGATTTTTTTATGCTTTAACGCTGCTTTTAATTGTAACAAGTGCTCCTCTAATGCCTGGTACCGCGCCCTTGATTAAGAGCACATTGTTTTCTGCATCGACTTTAACAACTTCCAAATTAACCGCAGTTACATTTTTGTTTCCCATTTGGCCAGGAAGTTTCTTGCCTTTGAATACTCTTGAAGGCGAAGAAGATGCTCCCATGGAACCTGGTCGACGGTGATATTTGGAACCATGAGCCATTGGTCCTCGGGATTGGTTATGTCGTTTAATAACCCCCTGGAACCCCTTACCCTTTGATGTTCCCGAAATGTCAACGCGATCACCAGCTTCAAACAGCTCAGCCTGAATTAATTGACCAGTTTCATAACTTGCATAATCATCAAGTTTGAATTCCCGGATTACTTTTTTATAATCGACACTATTTTTGTCATAGTGACCTTTTAGCGGTTTGGTCATGCGTCGTTCTTTAACTTCGCCAAATGCTAATTGGAGTGCTTCATACCCATCTGTTTCGATGGTTTTCTTTTGAAGCACAACGCAAGGTCCTGCTTCTACCACGGTAACTGGAATAACCGTTCCGTTGTCTGTGAAAATCTGGGTCATCCCAATTTTTCGTCCGATAATTGCTTTTTTCATTATTTCCTCCTAAATATCATTGGATTGCTGTGCAATCATAATACCAATGGGGTCTATAGTTTGATTTCTATATCAACGCCTGCTGGTAAGTTCAATCGCATTAATGCGTCTACGGTTTTTGGTGTTGGGTTTAAAATGTCAATTAACCGTTTGTGTGTGCGCATTTCAAATTGCTCTCTGGAATCCTTATACTTGTGCACTGCTCGAAGAATCGTAATGATTTCTTTGTCTGTTGGCAGTGGCACTGGACCAGATACGCTCGCACCTGTTCTCTTTGCTGTTTCAACAATTCGTTCAGCGGATTGATCGAGTAACTTGTGATCAAACGCTTTTAATCTGATTCTAATCTTTTGTTTTGCCATACCTAAATTTTACCTCCTTATCAATTTTTACTCGTCATTTAGGTACTCCAACCACTCGTCAACCCATCCGGGTGTTTCATCATTATTTTTTTTAGCAAAATGACGGATCATTTTGCCGAAAATACTTGATTTTGAGTGGTTGTCGTCCGATTCAAAGATCGTGACATACTCCATGGGAAAAACCTGTCTAAGGCGACAGCAACCTCTCACTTCATCGCAGAGTGTCAACCTTTCACATTATACAAGAAAAAAACGCCCTTGGCAAGCGTTTTTTTTAATTTAACAATGATTTTATTTTTTTCTTACTTCAATATTTCGTCCGGCGGTGTGTCCAGAAAGTAAATCCCTGTTCCCTGAAGACCCAGATGGGCTGCCAGAACACATCCAATCGGAACAGGCTCGATATGCTTAACACCCATCAGGCGAAGTGCCGCTTCATAATCTTCGACCGGCTTCATCGACCCGGTATAGGCAATGCCAACGTTTTGATCCAGATATCCCACAATATTTTCTGCCGTCTTATCAATAATCGTCTTTTGGGCTTTTTTTGTTCCTCGAGACTTACCAATAATTTTTAGTTCGCCATCTTCCACCGATACGATCGGATGAATTTTTAAGAAACCACCGACGACTGCTGTACCCTTGGATACCCGACCACCCATGTACAGCCAGTTGAGATCTTCAATACTAAAATAAAAATGAGCATGAGGAATGAACTTCACTGCTGCATCAGCCAGATAATTCAGATCTTTTTCCTGGTCAATCAGTTTTAGCAGTTCCACTGCGATCAAACCAATGCTGCCGCCGCTGTGGAGACTGTCAACGATTCGGCACTTGAAATCGGGGTATTTTTCCTTCACCTCTTTTAAAATCAGACCAGCCGTTTCATAGCTCCCTGATAGTTTTGAGGTAAACGCAAGATAGAGGCACTCGATATTGTTTTTGGCACAGTTTTCAAAGTATTCCATGAAGTCCCCCGGATTGACCTGAGACGTGGTCGGAACAATTCCTTGTTTCATAGACTTGTTCATGCCGTCCAGATCAATTTCCCGTTTATCCCGGTAGACCACCCCTTCAATAATAACATTCAGCGAAACCATATCCAGACTGGGATGATTCACAAAGTCTTTTGGCAGATCGCACATACTATCAACTAAGAGTCTAATCATTTCTCACTTCTTTCTAAATTGCAGCCAGCAATTTTTTACTAATCGATCTAAAATCAGCAATTTCTCTAAGTTACTATTTTACCACTATCTTTAAACTTTAACAATACGCAAGTAAAAAAACCGCCCTCGCAAGGACGGTTTGACTTTTTAAAATCAGACTCAGCTTCAGTCCGCCAGCATTTTAGCTACAACACCAGAACCAACGGTACGACCGCCTTCACGAATCGCGAAACGTAAACCTTCTTCGATGGCGATTGGGGTAATCAGGGTGATTTCCATTTGCACGTTATCCCCTGGCATAACCATTTCAACACCTTCTGGTAATTTGATAACACCTGTTACATCCGTTGTTCTAAAGTAGAACTGTGGTCGATAGCCGTCAAAGAATGGGGTATGACGTCCGCCTTCTTCTTTGGTTAAGACATATACTTCTGACATATAGTGGGTATGTGGTTTGATGGAACCGGGCTTAGCCAGTACCTGTCCACGTTCGATTTGAGTTCGGTCAACACCACGCAGTAATGCCCCAACGTTATCCCCTGATCGTCCTTCGTCCAGTAATTTACGGAACATTTCGATTCCGGTTACGACTGTTTTGCGAACATCGTGAATACCGACAATTTCAACTTCTTCACCGACTTTAACAATCCCACGTTCGATCCGTCCAGTTGCGACGGTACCACGGCCGGTGATTGAGAAAACATCTTCGACTGGCATCAGGAATGGTTTTTCAGTATCACGAACAGGATCAGGAATCCATTCGTCAACAGCAGTCATCAGTTCAACAATCTTGTCACCCCATGGGCCATCGGGATCTTCCAGACCTTTTAAGGCCGATCCGGCAATGATTGGTGTATCGTCGCCTGGGAATTCATATTCGTCAAGCAGTTCACGCACTTCCATTTCAACTAATTCCAGTAATTCTTCGTCATCGACCATATCGACTTTGTTTAAGAAAACAACGATGTATGGTACGCCTACCTGACGGCTTAACAGGATATGTTCACGGGTCTGTGGCATTGGACCATCGGCAGCGCTAACAACCAGGATCGCGCCGTCCATTTGAGCAGCACCGGTAATCATGTTCTTAACATAATCGGCATGGCCCGGGCAGTCAACGTGAGCATAGTGACGTACTGCTGTTTCATATTCTACGTGAGCGGTTGAAATCGTGATCCCACGTTCTCTTTCTTCTGGGGCTTTATCGATGTTTTCAAATGCAACGGCTTCCCCTGTTCCAAAGCGCTTATTAAGTACCGATGTGATTGCCGCTGTTAATGTCGTTTTACCATGATCGACGTGACCAATTGTTCCAACATTTACATGGGGCTTATTTCTTTCAAATTTTGACTTTGCCATTGTATTCTCCTTACAAATCTAAAAATTATCGTGTTACTACTATGTCAAATTTAATTTGTGATATAAAAATGGAGCCCTCATCCGGATTTGAACCGGAGACCCCCACCTTACCATGGTGGTGCTCTACCTACTGAGCTATGAGGGCTTATAATAAAATGGTGGGAGAAGATGGATTCGAACCATCGTAGACGTTGTCAACGGATTTACAGTCCGCCCCCTTTAGCCACTCGGGCATTCTCCCACGTGTTTATTAATTCAGCTTCTCTATGATAGTTTGTTTTTGCTTTTTTGTCAACCGTTTTTCATATTTTTTTGCCTATTTTTTTTCGGATTCGCTGTAATGCATTGTCAACAGACTTATTGCTGCAGTCCAACATCCTGGATATTTCATAATAGGAGGCTCCCTGAATGAAATAGGCAAGCACTTTTTTTTCAAAAGCAGACAATTCGCGTTTAACATCAATTATTAACTGCTCCAGCTCTTCTGCTTTGATTAGTTCTACCCCAGGCTCAACACTTTTTTTGGCGGCCAACCGGTCAAGAATACGATGTTGCGGCTCCTCTTCTGAAACTGCAGCATAGATGGACACCGAATTATTCAGTGGTAGATGCTTTTGTCGATTGGCTGAACTGATGGCGGTTTGGATTTGACGTTCAATACAGAGATTGGCAAAGGTCGAGAATTGAACTTCCCGGTCGGGGCGAAAATTCCAGATGGCTTTGAGTAACCCCATCATCCCCTCCTGGATCAGATCTTCATTATCTCCCCCCACCAGATAGTAGGATCGGGCCCGGATCAGTACGTTTTTGCGGTATTTTTCCAGCAAAAATTCTTCGGCAGCCTTGTCGCCTTGTTGGGCTGTCTTTACTATTTCTAATTCTGATCGTTTTTCATTTCCAGGCTCGCTCATCTTATCCTCGCATCATTCTTTAACGCGCATTTTATTAAATTGATCCAGGGTCTCCGCATCCATAAAGTCACTGAGCTTAAGCCCTTGTTTTTTGACACTTTTCTTCTTATCATCACGAAATTTTTTGACAACTGCTTCCATATCCTGGATCAGCTCCCGCACTGGAATCCGCTCGGCTCCGCTGGCCATCACCATTTGCTGCAAGGTAAAATCCGATGTCACCACCCGGACGCTGTAGGCTTTCGGCAGGCTGTAAACCAGTTTTTCAATGTACGTATCGGCAGTTTTATTCTTTTCGGTAAAAACCACCTTAATTCGCCCCACCAACTCTTCCCGTTTTTCCAGCGATTGTTGCAAATAGGCATCAAAAACAAGGATGGTTTCCCATCCTTTGAATCCGCTGTAGCCATTTAAATCACTAATCAACTTGACGCGTGCTTCTTCCAGTTCTATTTCTGAAAGGCGTTTTAAATCCTCTGAACCGTGGATGACATTATAGCCATCCACAATTAATATAGTTTTCATTGAAACCGTTGTTTGGCAGCCTCTGAAAAAATGATCGCTGCAGCTGCTGAAGCATTAAAGGATTCGATTTCGCCATGAATTGGAATAGAAACCGAAAAATCGCATTGTTTCTTTACTTTTTCGCTGATTCCAACGCCTTCGTTACCGATAACAATGGCCAGAGACCCCTTATAATCTGCTTTATAATAAGGATTTCCCTTCATATCGGTAGACATGATCCAGAACCCTTTTTTCTTTAGCTCATCAATTGTCTGGCTGAGATTGGTCACTTTAACTATCGGGGTGTGAGATACCGCCCCGGAGGAAGCCTTAACCGAAACGGCGGTCAAAGAAGCCGATCGACGGTTGGGAATGATCACCCCGTCAGCACCGCAAACATTAGCACTCCGGATAATCGCCCCCAGATTGTGGGGATCAGTGAGATGATCCAAAATGACAATGAAGGGGTCACGCCCCTTGGCCTTGGCATGACTTAGGATATCCTGAAGATCACTGTAGGGGAATGGTGCCATCAGTGCTACAATCCCCTGATGAACCTGACCATCGGCCAGATACTCCAGTTTCGCTTTTTCAACAGAATGGATAATAATGTTTTGCTTTTTGGCCATATCAGTAATTTTTTTAAGGACATGGTCGGTATTGTCTTTTAAGATCAGCAGCTTGTCAATTTCCTGACCAGAACGCAGTGCTTCCATCACCGGGTTTTTCCCCACGATTACAAATGTTTCTTCGGTTACGCCATCATCTTCACGATTAAATCGCTCCTGTTTGCGGGGCGGTTTACGCTCGTCAAAACGACGGGGTCCCCGTTCTTCTTTAGGACCACGCGCATCAAATTTGCGGGACTTTTTATCATCCCTGGCACCGCGTTCTTCAAACTTGCGGGGTTTTTTATCATCTTTTGGCGCGTTGTCACTTTTTCTGCCTCTGGGCTTATCACTGGTCTTAGTGCTGTTCGATCGACTATTTGATACTCGTTTCATCTTTTCACCTATTCTTTATTTTTTCTTGATTTATCTCTTGATAAATCGATTCCTGCATTATTTACGCTATTATTCAGTTATTTCTGTATTGTTTAAGACTTCTGCTACGTCCTCTGGTTTTCGTTTCCGCGGTGGCAACGGGCCATAATATTGGTAATAATGGGTCTTAATGTCACCATTATAGAGTTTTCTGTTTTTGGTTGATGCTTCACCAAAGAATTTCTCAAACTTTTCATAACCGGTAATAATAAAATAGGACCAATCTTCCAGACTTCGAAAAACCTTACCCATATCCCGATACAAACGCTGAATTTCTTTTTCTTCACCAATTCGCTCCCCATAAGGCGGGTTGGTAATAATGACCCCGTATTTTTTCTTGGTGGAAATGGATTGAACCGGCAGTTTCTGAAAAGCAACCAGATCCGCGACCCCGGCCAGCTCAGCATTGGTTCGGGCCTGTTTTAAGGCATCGGCATCACAGTCCGATCCCAGCAACAAAAATTCTTTGTCATTAATGGCATCGCGAGCTTCCTGTCTGGCCTGTTCCCACAGTTCCGCCGGAATGGCGTCCCAGGTTTCAGAAATAAAATCCCGTTTCAGGCCCGGAGCTATGTTTTTGCCAATTAACGCCGCTTCAATAACAATCGTTCCGGAACCGCACAGGGGGTCCAGAAAAACACGCTCCGGGCGCCACCTTGATAGATAAACCAGGGCTGCTGAAATGGTTTCTTTAAGCGGCGCCTCATTTCCGTACTGACGGTACCCGCGCTTGTTAAGACCGGAGCCACTCGTATCAATGGACAGGGTCACCTCGTCCTTGAGAATTTGAATATGAATGGGATACTTGCCACCACTTTCTTCAAACCATTCGACATGATACTTCGATTTTAACCGTTCCACCACCGCCTTTTTGACAATCCGCTGCCCGTCCGATTTACTAAACAAGGTCGATTTGACGCTGGTGATTTTAGCCGCCGGAAATTCTCCGTCAACAGGGATCCAGTTTTCCCAGGGCAGGGCCTTTGTTTTCTCAAACAATTCATCAAAGGTTTCGGCCTTAAATCGGCCAATCTCCAGTAGTACCCGGTCAGCACAGCGCAGCCACAGATTTGATCGGGGAATAGCGTCTAAAGGGCCAGCGTAACGAATTTTTCCATTCTCAACTTCCGTTACCTCATAGCCCAGTTTTTTTATTTCGTCCTTTACCACACTTTCGATTCCAAACGCAACCGTGGCAATTAAATTTACTATTTTCGACATTTATTTATCCTTTATCGTTATTTTTGATCCTACTTCTAACTATCAATATTACATTATAACATAAGATTTCACTTTATTCTTAAATAGTTTCGCATCACAATCAAAAAATGACAACAAAACACCGGCATGACCGAGGCATACCGGTGTTTTAGGTAATAAAAACTAAATCTTTAAAATTTCTTGATTTCTTCATCCCGGCCAAATACCAAAAAGCCTTCATACTGGCCGTTATCCCAGGCTGCGATCTGCTTGCCAAATTTTTTCTTCATGGCTACCAGATTCACCCGATAACCTTCGTTCCGCCAACAGTCAGCTACACCGATGACAGCTCCCATGTTATTGATTTGTGCGTCGTAGAACAGAATAATAGCCGGGTCGATTTGTCGGGCATCTTGCTGTTCTTCCATGAGAATTGAAATAATTCGTTCGAAGCCAATCGAAAAGCCAACTGCTGGCACCGAAACCTTGTTGTACTTCCCAATCATGTTATCATAACGACCGCCGCCGGCAATGGAATACCCATAGAGTCCGTAACTGACTTCAAAGATCAGACCGGTATAATAGCCCATGCCCCGGATCAATGAAAAGTCAAAAACAACATCAAATTGCTCTTTGGCCAGCGTTTTGACAGTACTTATCACCTGGGTCAGGTCCCCAATTGAAGCAGCATCTTCCACCCACTTTTCCAAATTATCGAGATTGATGCCGGTAACACAGGCCATCAGCTGGTTCACTTTTTGCTGCTCGTGTCCCTTTTCCAACAATTCGCCAGTTACCCCAGCGGCTCCGATCTTATCCATTTTATCCAGCGAAATACAGACCGACCCAACCTGGTCTGCTGCAAACCCGGCCTTTATAATGACCTCACTAAGTAGCTGGCGATGATTCACTTTAATGGTGAACCCCGAAAAACCGATCGCCAGCAGTGCTTTTGCGGTGGTGTCGATCAACTCAATCTCGGCCGAAACGGTTGGATCGCCGATAATATCGATGTCGCACTGTTTAAATGCCCGGAATCGTCCTTTCTGGGGCCGTTCTGCCCGAAAGACGTTACCGATCTGAATGGCCTTAAACGGCGTTTCTAACACTTCCTGATTATTTGAATAAAAACGACTCAGGGGCAGGGTGAGATCAAAGCGCAGTCCCATATCGCAAAGATCTAAAACACTGGCATCGGGATTTAAGTTGAGCTTTTCACCGCGTTTTAAAACGGTAAAAAGCATTTTTAAGTTTTCGCCCCCGTCACTGCCCAAAAGCAATTCCAGATTTTCCATTACCGGGGTTTCAATCCGACTAAATCCATGCGCGCGATAGACTGCCAATATCTGCTGTTCCAGGCGATCCCGGATTTTTGCTTCCTCGGGTAGAATATCCCTTGTACCTCTAACTGGTTTTGAACTAATCATCTGATCACCTTCTATACAAGATTAATTTGCTTGAATGCTTTTTTGCCCTTTTTCAGGACAATTCTTCCGTCTTTAAAAGCTGTCGGGGTTACCAACAGCTTAAAGTCTGTTACTTTTTCGCTATTTAGCAAAACTCCGCCCTGTTTAATTAAGCGCCGTCCCTCACTGCGGGTAGGAATCAGTTTGGCGACTTCTAACAAAGCAAGAATATCCATACCTGCTCCCAGTTCAGCCTTTGATAGTTCTACGCTTGGTATCTCGGCATCGCCCTGGTCACCGCCAAAAAGCTTCCGGGCCGCATTTTGAGCTTCCTGTGCGGCTTGCGAGCCGTGAATAATTTCAGTGACCGTGTAAGCCAGAATTTCCTTGGCCCGGTTGATTTCTGAGTCTTTAAGTGCTCCCAGCCGACGCACCTCGTCCATCGGAATAAAGGTCAGCAGGGCCAAACATTTTTCGACATCGGCATCGGCAATGTTTCGCCAGTATTGATAAAATTCATAGGGCGATGTTTTTTCCGGATCCAGCCATAAGGCACCTTTAGCGGTTTTCCCCATTTTGATCCCTTCACTGGTCGTCAACAGGGAGAAGGTCATTCCGAAAACCTGTTTAGCATCTTTGCGCCGGACCAATTCAACTCCGGCAATGATGTTGGACCACTGATCATTTCCGCCGAACTGCATCTTACAGCCCTGTTCTTGATGTAAGACGTAAAAATCATAAGCCTGGAGCAACATATAATTGAATTCTAAAAAGGTCAGCCCTTTTTCCAGCCGCGATTTATAACAATCGGCAGTCAGCATCCGATTCACTGAAAAATGTGCCCCAATTTCCCGCAAAAATTCGATATAGTTTAGAGGCAGTAGCCACTCGGCATTATTAAGCATCACGGCCTTATCATCTTCAAAGGTCAAAAACTTTTCAAACACACGCTTGAATTTTTCACCATTTTCTACAATCCGTTCTGCTGTCATCACCTGACGCATGTCGGTTCGGCCAGAAGGATCGCCAATCATGGTGGTTCCACCCCCGATTAGGGCAATCGGACGATGTCCATGCCGTTGCATGTGGGCCATTACCATAATCTGAATGAAATGTCCGATGTGAAGACTGTCCGCCGTCGGATCAAAACCAATATAAAATGAAACGGATTCCTCCGCCAATAGTTTTTTAATTTCCTCTTCGTGGGTGCACTGTTCGATAAACCCCCGCTCCTGCAATACGTCAAATACACTTTCCATCAATCTGTGTCCTTTCCTTTTTCAATGGGGTTTCCCCCAGCAATTATGCACATTTTTATTTAGCTGATTATTCAAGCGGTTTCTCGAGCAGTTCTTTTTTTTGTTCCCAGCGTGTTAAGCCTTCTTCAAAAAAGACCTTAATTACGGCAAACATCGGGATCGCCACAAACATGCCCGGAATGCCGAAGAGACTGCCTCCGACTATGACAGAGAACAACACCCAAAAGGGATTGAGTTCGACAATTTTCCCCAGCACATTGGGGGCTAAAACATTCCCGTCAAACTGTTGTACAACCAAAATCCAGATCCCGACCCAAAGCGCCTTAACCGGTTCATCAATTAAGGTAATGATAACAGCCGGAACTGCTCCGATAATGGGACCGAAATAAGGAATCACATTGGTAATCGCCACAATAACGCCGAATAAGGGAGCATAATCGACACCGATCACCAACATTCCCAAATAGAAAAGAAATCCAATTAACATCGAAGTAAGTATTTTTCCGGTAAAATATTTGTAAAAAATTTCATCGATGGTCAGGATCGCCCAGTGGGAACCGTTGTATAAGGTTTTATTCATCACCGCTTTGGCAAAACGGTCCACCTGTTCACTAATTTTTTCTTTATCCAGCATCAGATATAGCCCCACAAAAAACACAATAAAGAAAGAAATAATAAACCCGATGGTTCCTTTTAAAAAGACGAAGGCAAAATTCCCAATATTTATTATGGAATCCGGATTTGTTCCAAAATATGATGCAATCTCGTTTATTATATCCCTGGTCGTCATACTTTGAAGACTGTCAATGGTAAACTTAAGCTCCGCTAAAATATCCTGGGCAGCGCCGCCATTGGCCAGGCTTTCACCCAGATAATTATCAATGGTGATTAAATACTCCGGCGTTTGAGAAATCAACCCCGTCAAACTTTCTACCACTGATGGAATGGTTGCATAAAAAAACAAGACAATCAGTACAATGGTGATCGCATAGACGATCAGGATCGAAATCAGTCGAATCGCTCCGGCTTTGTCCCGACTTTTAGGAATGGTCTTAAAAATGAACTTTTCAATTCCCCGCATTGGTTTAAACAAAAAATACGCCAGCACTACGCCCACTAAAATAGGCCTCAATACTTCCAGCGTTCTGGTAATAAATCCGCCAACAGTTGCCGTCACCACGCCAAAATTATCCAATAGTTTGTAAATCAGAACCAGAATCAGCACACCAACCAAAAAGTAGCTATATTTTTTTACAAGTTCGAGATCAATTTTAAATTTCAAATGCCCCTCCAGTACTGTTATAAGCTCGAATTATATCTTAACATTTTACCAGAATAATTTAAAGAAGTTTCAAACAGATTCTTAAATTATGATTAAACTAAAATAAAATCGCCATGTATTAAAGTTTTCCTTGTCTTTTAGAGAAAACTATCATAATATTTTCATATACTTAATTATTTGTTTAGGAGCAACCATGATTTATATCGCTATTATCCTTTTTGTTATTTTCCTGGACCAGTATACAAAATACCTGGTCATTGCACATATAAAACCCCTTGACAGTCTACCGCTGATCCCAAATGTTTTTCATTTAACCTATATCGAAAACACCGGTGCAGCATTTAGTCTGTTTACTAACATGCAGATATTTTTAATTATTATGACCCTGGTTTTTCTTGGTGTACTCATTTACTTCTTAATCAAAATACCCAACATCAAAGAAAATCGCGTCATTAATGGCTCGCTTGCCTTTATCATTGGTGGTGCTGCTGGTAATTTACTGGACCGGCTACGCCTTGATTTTGTGGTAGATTTCCTTGATTTTCGAATGATTAAATTTGCCATTTTTAATTTCGCCGATGTTTTTGTGGTATGCGGTAGCATCATTCTTGTTCTGGCATTATTTAATAATAAAAATTTCTTAGAGAACAATGATTTCGGCACTCTAGAGTAAAGTTTGCTTCCCGCAATCCACTTTAATCAAAACGCTTCCCTAAAAATAACAAATCATTTTTTCAGGGAAGCGTTTTTTATCTTTCGTTACTCTGTTTTTTTCAACAAACCAAGCATGCTATCGCCGGTGGTAAAAATATGGTCGCAGGCGGCAAGATTGGCTTTTTTACACGCACCCTTTTCAATTTGCCGGATAATTTCCATATGCTGATTCACCAGCGGCGTTTTATCTTCAATCCGATGCACATACTCGGCCCGAAACCGCTGCATCTGTTCCCGCAGGCTGTTAATCATCGTTTGCAATTTTACATTTTTCGATGCCCTATAAATGGTCTCATGAATATGCATATCGTGTTTAATGATCCCCTCTTCGTCATTATGCAAAGCGGACTCCCCAAATAACTCATTGGCTTCATAAAGCCGGCTAATTTCGTCTTTTGTAGCATTCATGGCCGCCAACTCCGCCGCCAGACCTTCCAGCGCCCGGCGGATTTCCATCATTTCTTTGAGGTCATTAACTGACATTGGCGTCACATAAACGCCCTTTCGTGGCACCATTTTTACCAGTCCTTCGAGTTCAAGTTTTCTGATTGATTCTCTCACCGGTGTTCTGCTGACACCCATTTGCTCTGCCAGTTGAACCTCCATTAAGCGTTGTCCCGGCTGAAGTTCACCAGTAATAATGGCGCAACGAATGGTTTCAAAAACGATTTCTCGCAGCGGCTTGCAAGAACTTATATCGAGGCTTAAGCCTTTTTTTTCACTCCACATAATTTTCTCCTCCACTTTCCTCCGTTTTACTCAAAAAACACAGGGGGTATATTTCTTTAAATTGCTGCCACATTTTTACTGCTAATTCCCAGTCCGCGTAATATCCAATAACCGTGGAACCACTACCGGTCATGATCGACGCCAGTGCTCCCGTAGCCAGCATTTCTTTTTTGATCGCTGCTATTTCAGGATAATCTGCAAAGGCAACGGCTTCAAAAACGTTTCCGACGACCTCGTTAAGCTCATGATAAGCATCTTGTTTTAGCAATGCCATAAGCGCCGAGATATCCGGGTGTTTTTTTATGATTGAATTATCCAGTTTTTTAAAGGCCCAGGGGGTAGCGATATCAATATCCGGTTTCACGACCAGAATCGTCATCTTTCTTAAATCGCCAATGGGTGTAATCTTTTCTCCGATTCCTTCCACCAGAGCCGTACCACCAACCAAACAATAGGGAACATCTGCTCCAATGGTAACCGCAATTTTCAAAAGTTCCGACTGCGAGAGTCCCAGTTGCCATAAGGTATTTAGCCCTTTTAAAGCTGCGGCAGCATCGCTGCTACCACCCGCCAGACCTGCCTGAGCGGGAATTCTTTTTTCCAGATGAATCTTGGCGCCTCGTTTAATCGTGAATTGGTTTTGAAGTTTTAGGGCCACTTTGATGACCAGATTTCTCTCATCCAGGGGAATGGTGTGCTCATTGGAAGTCAACACAATTCCTTGCTCCCGAGGGTAAAAGGTCAGTACATCAGCCAGTTCGATGGAATGATTAATCATCCTCATTTCATGATAGCCATCTTCCCTGATCCCGGTCACATCCAAGGATAGATTGACCTTTGCTCGAGCTTTTAAAATAATCTTACTCATACGCCCTCTCAATGCACTCATAATATTGTATACTTTATCCATTATAACATAATCCCTCTTTTATGGAAATAAAAATCCGGGTTGAAAACCTGCTTTTATAGTGTATAATCAAGAGATCATACACGATAAAACCAATGCATAGGAGAACGCAACCATGCCAATTCATTTTAATAACGATTGGGAAGAGCCCATTCAACAGGAAATCAAAACTGACTATTATCAAAACCTGCGACTTTTTTTAATTAAAGAATATCGAAGTCGGGTGGTCTATCCGCCGATGGATGAAATTTTTAATGCCTTTCACTTAACGCCATTATCAAAAACCAAGGTTTGTATTATCGGCCAGGACCCCTATCATGGACCAGGCCAGGCTCATGGCCTGGCTTTTTCTGTCAAACCCGGGGTTTCGATCCCCCCTTCACTGCTTAACATCTACAAAGAACTGGAAGCCGATTTGGGCTGCCCGATTCCCAGCCATGGCTGTTTAACTGCCTGGGCTGAGCAAGGGGTACTACTGCTCAATGCCGTTCTGACCGTCCGGGGCGGTGAAGCCGGTTCCCATCGCAATGCCGGTTGGGAGATTTTCACCAGCCGGATCATTGAACGATTGAACACCCGGGCCGAACCGGTTATTTTTATTCTCTGGGGTCGCGATGCTCAAAACAAAAAAGCCCTGATTACCAACCCCCGACATCCGATTATCACCTCACCCCACCCTAGTCCATTGTCAGCCCACCGGGGATTTTTCGGCAGTCGACCTTTTTCCAAAGCAAACGACCTGCTGAAGGCCCAGGGAATTGAGCCCATTGACTGGGGTATTAAGGATCTTGATTTCCCTATCATCGAAAAAAAATAGCTCTGATATTTATATCAGAGCCATTCTTTTTCGTAAGTCGATTATTTCTTCCAGACTGAGCTGACCAGGCGCTGTTTTCCCGGCTCCCGCCGCAAAGGTCAGGGAACCGCCGCACAAATCAGGTGCTATTCGGGTTATTGACCCCAATGATCCCATCGCAATGGCAATCATCGGCTTCTGGGATTTTTCGTTGTAAGTGAGGGTGGCCTGGATCAGGTGGCGGACGTCATCCATTGACTGCGGCATCACTGCCAGTTTTAGGACATCGCCGCCGGCCGCTTCCATGGCTCTAAAAACAGCGTTTATTTCCTCTGTAGTCGGGGTCTTTTCAAAGTTATGATGAGAAACCAGCCATTGGCTTTCACTTGCTTTTAAAGCCCCTGTAATCCGCTCCAGAAAAGCCGGCTCGCTATTAAGTTCCACGTCCACATAGTCGACCCGGTTACTTTTTATCGCTGCAATGATTGCGGCTGTCCGGATTTCATCTGCGGTTTCACAAACGCCGCCCTCCAGATGACTGCGATAAGTATAAATAAGTCCCTGATCGGGCATTCTTGTTTTTATATCAACTAACAAATCCTGTTCTTCTTCCGCCGTGAGCCGTTCCCCCACCATGAAATGATCGCGACGCCACTCCAGAAAATCACAACCATTTGCCACTCCCACTTCAACATCAGCTATTAATTCATCGCGATTGGCACTGATCAATGGAATACACGAGATAAAGGTGTTTTTTCTGATTAATTTAAATGCTTTTTTCGTCTTCATAAAATTCTTCCTTCCACATTTATGATTCATCATTGCAAAAGTGCCCTCCGGTTAACGAAGCGACTATTTATTTCTGGTTTAGCAGTCCAATATTCTTGATTTCCACGGAGATGGTACCATCCGGATTATTTTTAAACTCAATGATATCATTTCGCTTCAGCTGGTCCATCGGAATACTGATTTCAATGCCCGTATCGGTAATAAATTTTTGTTTGCCAAAGATCTTCTTTTCAATATTCGGGGTGACCGGGATCTTTTTTTCGTAGAGCCCTTTTTCTTCCAAGGACGACCTGAACCGCTCCTGAATGGTCGAATCCCCGTCAAAAACCGTTTTAGCCAGATTGTCCACGTCGATTTCGCTTTCGGTTTCATAATCATCAGCCAGCACTGTTTTAGCGGCATTGAGCTTTTGATAATCACCGCCATATTCTCTGACAATCACTTCTTTGACTGTTTTATCGATAATGTCATAGGCCTCTTTTTCCGATATCGCCGGCTCACAGAAAACTAATTGATTGGAAATATAATAATCTTTCTCATTATTGATTGGATACTTCTTTTCCTTGATCAGAACCTCATCACAAGCCAGATTAATGAGAATGAATTCATCCAGTTTCTGACTTTCTGTTGGCAGTACACAGGGTTGAACCAGAATATCATTGGTCAGACCTTTGTCAGTATTCACATAGTGAATATAACCCTGCTTATAATTAAACTTGAATATGCCCAAATAAGTTTCATGCTCGACATTAAAATCCACAAAAACCAGATCGGCAGATGGTATTTCGATGTTTTCTTGCATATATTCAAAAAATAGCTGGGATATTTCCGAACTAATCCGAACAAGCTCGTGGGGATTATTCTTGTAATCAATAATCCGGTCTTTAAAAGGACTGCCCGTCCGAAAGACAGTCCGTTTGATCTCCGGATCTTTTATTGATCTTTCCACATGCTTTTCCACATATTCTTTCACTGTTACGGTCATGTTCAGGAGCATATCCGATAACACCGGGATGTTTGCGTTGGTGTCCAATACATGCAAGATTGCTTTGTTAATGCTGATTTCTGATTTCATTTTATTTTCCTATTCTGATTTTGTCTGATTTCTCTTAATCTCATTTACATCTTCTTTTGCGTAAATAAAAAACAGCCACGAATGACTGTTTAAGCACGTTTATGGTACGCCCAGAGGGGCTCGAACCCCCAACCTACTGGTTCGAAGCCAGGCACTCTATCCAATTGAGCTATGGGCGCACATAAGTAGATTAAAAAAGAATGATTGGGATAAATACCCAACCGATTCAGATTTATTAAATTTTGGAGCGGAAGACGAGATTTGAACTCGCGACCCTCGCCTTGGCAAGGCGATGCTCTACCACTGAGCCACTTCCGCTTATAAATGGTGCGGATGAAGGGACTTGAACCCATACATCATTCGATACTAGATCCTAAGTCTAGCGCGTCTGCCAATTCCGCCACATCCGCTAAAGCAATTGTTGTATCTGTAACGTGCCTGATTATAATAACAAAATACGTAGGTTTTGTCAACCCGTTTCGGAACTTTTTTCGACTTTTTTATTTATTCAATGCGATTTTAAAAGATTCCTAATATTTCGCTTTAATCCGTTAAAAGAGCGTAAAATCGCTATTTGCAACTTTACACTCCTGATTCAATGCCACTATTATCTTAATATGGAGCGGAAGACGAGATTCGAACTCGCGACCCCCGGCTTGGGAAGCCAGTGCTCTACCACTGAGCCACTTCCGCAACGGTACTATTATAACAATTAATTCATCATTCTGCAAGCATTTTGTTCTTGCAATTCAATTTTCATTAGTGTTCCATCCTCCAGCTAAAAGGTTTTATTAGGTGTTTGCAAAACTCAATAAATCCCTTGGATAAGTCATTTCTTGTATAGTATATTTATACAGCTCCTCACCAAATCAGCTTATATTTATCCAAAATTGATTTGGAATAGCTTATTTACGTCAGTTTTTATAATTAGTTTCGCAATTACCTAAAAGGTTTTATTGCTACATCATTTTAGTTGATATGACATTTCTAGGTTTTTCAGCTTCTGATTTCTTATCCCAGGGCAAGATATCACCTTCATCTTTGAGATAATCAAGGATTTCCCAAATACCTTCACCAGTATAAGAGCTTACTCTAAAAATCGTATCACATCCAGCTAATTCCAGCCAACTCACTGCCTGTTCCACATCAGCGCCAGAGGCATCAATCTGAGTAACCACACCAATACAGGGTCGATTTGCAACGGGAGTAATACATGGCGGATAAAGCGAATAAGGCTCCGTTGCATTAATTAAAAGAGCTACCACATCCGCCTCATAAGAATACAAGGCTAATGCTCTAGCTAAACCTTTCGTTTCTGCATATTCCCCTGGGGTATCAATCACTACATCATAATGATTGACATACTGGGTTTTTTCGTAACGAATCTCTTTTCCTTTTAAGGCTTGTCGTAATGTTGTTTTTCCACATTCACTTCGACCGACTAATATCATTTTTTTCATGTTATGCCTTCACTCTCAGGTTTTTGTAATCTCACAAATTGTAAATTTCAAGGTGTTTTGCAAATAAGTTAAAATCGTTGTGATCGCAGACTCCACCTCTGATATTCTCCCGGTAAACATCAGCGTACCACTGAATCGATCAATAAACCCCAAATCAATAACCGATGTTTTTATAGCTAAATCTCCGGCAATCACCGATATTTCTGATGGTGTCATACTCAGTATCCCGATCGCTGCTTTCTGATAATCAACACTGGGATTCAAGCCCAGTTTTTTATAAACAATTTCATCTGGGCTGGCAATGATATGAGCTAATGTTACTTGCTTACCGGGAACTGTTTCTTGAATAATCCTTAGTTTTCCGTCATTCATATTTAAAATATTTTCCATTAAAATGCCTCCTTTTCTTGATGTCTTTATATTCATTTAATATTACCGAGTAATTATATCACTTTAAGAAGAAATTAAAATGGAATCGTCTAATTTTTAACTGTATTTTTTCTATAATATCATGGAATATTTCAGCCTTTTTATGCTTGCTAATTCAAAAAAGCAAAAAAACCGCATCATCTGCGGCTAAATTTAGAAATTGGTGACCCATGGGCGACTTGAACGCCCGACACCCTGATTAAAAGTCAGATGCTCTACCAACTGAGCTAATGGGTCATGCTATAATTTACTTTTTGTCTGTCTCCAAACGATTATGAATACTCCCGTTTGCCTAACTAAGTGATTCACACCAAATCAAAGATTTGGGTTCTCTACTTGGCAACTGAGCTAATGGGTATTTAGAGGAGCGTATTTTATTCGAAAACTCTTCTCATCCTAATTGGATGAGTTTTCAATTAAAATGCGTTAGCTTTATCACTGTTGTCTCGCTATGCTCAACTGCCGACCAATTTTAGGTATAAAATTGGGATAAAACGTTGGTGGGAGAAGATGGATTCGAACCATCGTAGACGTTGTCAACGGATTTACAGTCCGCCCCCTTTAGCCACTCGGGCATTCTCCCAGATGTCTAAATAATTCTTGACATAAAAATGGAGCTGATGAACGGACTCGAACCGTTAACCTGCTGATTACAAATCAGCTGCTCTGCCAATTGAGCCACATCAGCTTAATGATAAAATATTGACACATATAAATTACGTTGCTTTAAATCACAGCCAATCAACTCAGCGATTCATTCAAAAATGTTCACTTCCTACGGTCGTGCATTTTTGGTTCTCTGCTTATGCCAATTGAGCCACATCAGCTTAATAAAAGTGTTTGACATATTTGTTTTAGATGGCGACCTGGAAGAGACTCGAACTCTCGACCTCCAGCGTGACAGGCTGGCATTCTAACCAACTGAACTACCAGGCCGCGTGAATATGAAATTGGTGACCCCTAGGAGACTCGAACTCCTGTTACCGCCGTGAAAGGGCGGTGTCTTAACCGCTTGACCAAGGGGCCGTAATAAATGCGGATATGAATCATTATGGTTCACACCCGCTTGATGTCTTAATGGCTCCCCAGGCTGGATTTGAACCAGCAACCTATCGGTTAACAGCCGAGTGCTCCACCGTTGAGCTACTGAGGATTATTTAAAATCCCGCAACGTCCTATCCTCCCAGGCAGTTGCCCACCAAGTACTTTCGGCGCTGGAAGACTTTACTTCTGTGTTCGGTATGGGAACAGGTGTGGCCCTTCCGCCATCGTCGCGAGACTTATTTAGCTTTGTTTTGCTAAAAACAAATAGGTTTGAAGGAGCGTTAGCGGTCAGACCGGCTAAATGGCCCATCTTTTTTTCTAAAAATAATCCTTAAAAATCAAACTGTTTTTAGAGAAAAAGATGATCCTCATCCCTACTTGCTATTTTATTAAGTTGTTTTTCGGTGATCATCGATCACTGGAAACAGCACAGTGTATAAAATCTTGGATCAAGACCTCGGTCGATTAGTACTGGTCAGCTCCATATGTTGCCATACTTCCACATCCAGCCTATCTACCTGATCGTCTATCAGGGACCTTAACCTTTCGGTGAGATATCTTATCTTGAAGGGGGCTTCGTGCTTAGATGCCTTCAGCACTTATCCTTTCCAAACTTAGCTACCCAGCTATGCTCCTGGCGGAACAACTGGTGCACCAGTGGTTTGTCCGTTCCGGTCCTCTCGTACTAGGAACAGCTCTTCTCAAATATCTAACGCCCACGACGGATAGGGACCGAACTGTCTCACGACGTTCTGAACCCAGCTCGCGTGCCTCTTTAATGGGCGAACAGCCCAACCCTTGGGACCTGCTTCAGCCCCAGGATGAGACGAGCCGACATCGAGGTGCCAAACCTCCCCGTCGATGTGGACTCTTGGGGGAGATAAGCCTGTTATCCCCGAGGTAGCTTTTATCCGTTGAGCGATGGCCCTTCCACTCGGAACCACCGGATCACTAAGCCCGACTTTCGTCTCTGCTCGAGATGTCTCTCTCGCAGTCAATCACCTTTTTGCCTTTGCACTCTAAGAGATGGTTTCCAACCATCCTGAAGGTAACTTTGGGCGCCTCCGATACTTTTTAGGAGGCGACCGCCCCAGTCAAACTGCCCGTCTGACACTGTCCGATGACCGGATTACGGCCACTCGTTAGAATTCCAATCGTACAAGGGTGGTATCCCAAGGGCAACTCCTTCGAAACTAGCGTCCCAAATTCTTTGTCTCCCACCTATCCTGTACGTGCACGATCAAAACTCAATGCCAGATTGCAGTAAAGCTCTACGGGGTCTTTCCGTCCTGTCGCGGGTAACTCGCATCTTCACGAGTACTACAATTTCACCGGGTGTGTTGTCGAGACAGCGCTCAAATCGTTACGCCTTTCGTGCGGGTCAGAACTTACCTGACAAGGAATTTCGCTACCTTAGGACCGTTATAGTTACGGCCGCCGTTTACTGGGGCTTAAATTTGCACCTTCGCTTGCGCTAAGCACTCCTCTTAACCTTCCAGCACCGGGCAGGCGTCAGCCCCTATACATCATCTTTCGATTTAGCAGAGACCTATGTTTTTGCTAAACAGTCGCTTGAGCCTCTTCTCTGCGGCCCCCATAAGGGGGCACTCCTTCTCCCGAAGTTACGGAGTCATTTTGCCGAGTTCCTTAACAACACTTCTCCCGCTCATCTTAGGATTCTCTCCTCGCCTACCTGTGTCGGTTTACGGTACGGGCACCTTCTCTCTCAATAGAAGCTTTTCTTGACAGCGTGAAATCAGCGACTTCCCTACTTATTTTTCGTTCCCCGTCACGCCTTGGCCTTATGAGTAAGGGGATTTGCCTCCCTACTCAGCCTTGACGCTTGGCCCAGCTTTTCCAACCGCTGGGTTCGCTTATCCTTCTGTGTCACTCCATCTCTCAAACAATTAAAGGTGGTACAGGAATTTCAACCTGTTGTCCATCGCCTACGCTGCTCGCCTCGGCTTAGGCCCCGACTTACCCTGAGCGGACGAACCTTCCTCAGGAAACCTTGGGCTTTCGATGGTGAAGATTCTCACTTCACTTTCGCTACTCATGCCAACATTCTCTCTTGTCTTGTGTCCACCAAACCTTACAGTTTCGCTTCGCCCTCAAGACATTGCTCCCCTACCACTATGGTAGTACCATAATCCATCGCTTCGGTGCCAGATTTTAGCCCCGTTCATCTTCGGCGCACAACCACTCGACCAGTGAGCTATTACGCACTCTTTAAATGTGTGGCTGCTTCTAAGCCAACATCCTGGTTGTTTGTGCAGTTGCACATCCTTTCCCACTTAATCTGGACTTGGGGACCTTAGCGGATGGTCTGGGCTGTTTCCCTTTTGACTATGAGACTTATCTCACACAGTCTGACTGCCGTATATAAGTGTATGGCATTCGGAGTTTGATAAGGTTCAGTAATCTTTACGACCCCTAGCCTATTCAGTGCTCTACCTCCATCACTCTCTCTACAACGCTAGCCCTAAAGCTATTTCGGGGAGAACCAGCTATCTCCGTGTTCGATTGGAATTTCACCCCTATCCACAACTCATCCAAGCCTTTTTCAACAGACACTGGTTCGGACCTCCACTTGGTTTTACCCAAGCTTCATCCTGGTCATGGATAGATCACACGGTTTCGGGTCTACAGCATGCAACTAATCGCCCTATTCAGACTCGGTTTCCCTACGGCTCCGTACCTGAAGTACTTAACCTTGCTACATACCGTAACTCGTTGGCCCGTTCTACAAAAAGCACGCAGTCACGTTAGCTCCTGCTGCTTGTAAGCACAGGGTTTCAGTTTCTATTTCACTCCCCTTCCGGGGTTCTTTTCACCTTTCCCTCACGGTACTTTCCGCTATCGGTCAATCAGTAGTATTTAGCCTTGGGGGGTGGGCCCCCCATCTTCCCACAGGGTTACACGTGTCCCGTGGTACTCGTCGATTACCCGTCCATACTATTTTCGTCTACGGGGATCTCACCCTCTGCGTCCGACCTTCCCATGTCGTTCAACTAATAATACAGCCTTGATGTAATCAGGGCTCTTCCTCGTTCGCTCGCCGCTACTAAAGGAATCGATGTTTCTTTCTTTTCCTCTGGGTACTAAGATGTTTCAGTTCCCCAGGTTCCCTCCATAACGCTATGTATTCACGTCACAGTGACTGGTCTTCTACCAGCCGGGTTTCCCCATTCGGATATCTACGCTTTAACGGTTATGTGCACCTACACGTAGCTTTTCGCAGCTTGTCGCGTCCTTCTTCGGCTCTGATTGCCAAGGCATTCACCCTGTGCTCTTTTCTTCTTGATCCTATTTGATGTTACGTTTTCGTGTTAAGAAATTGTATTTCAAAAATTTTATTTATACACTATGCTGTTTTCAATGATCGACGTTTTTACCCAAATTTGTTAAAATTTGGTAAGTCACTAAGCATTAGCGTGTGACTGGTACAAATACTAACGCATTTTTCGACAAAATTCTTCCTTAAATAAATAAGGAATTCTGATGAAAAATACGATCCTTTTGTTTTATGAACTTGCGTTCAGTTTGTTATGGTGGGCTTGGGAGGACTTGAACCTCCGACCTCACGCTTATCAGGCGTGCGCTCTAACCACCTGAGCTACAAGCCCATGCGTTTGTTTTAAAAATTGGTGGAGATGAGGAGACTTGAACTCCTGACCCCCTGCTTGCAAGGCAGGTGCTCTCCCAACTGAGCTACACCCCCCCAACATTAAAACGTATTAAGTTTATGCTGATTGCTTGTGTCTTGTATAACCAAATGGTCATACAAAAGAAAATAGTACCATGACTTCCTGTATTCCCTAGAAAGGAGGTGATCCAGCCGCACCTTCCGATACGGCTACCTTGTTACGACTTCACCCCAATTACTGACCCCACCTTCGGCAGCTGGCTCCTTACGGTTGCCTCACTGACTTCGGGTGTTGCCAACTCTCGTGGTGTGACGGGCGGTGTGTACAAGACCCGGGAACGCATTCACCGCAGCATTCTGATCTGCGATTACTAGCAACTCCAACTTCATGCAGGCGAGTTGCAGCCTGCAATCCGAACTGAGATCTGTTTTAAGGGATTAGCTTCACCTCGCGGTTTCGCAGCCCTCTGTTCAGACCATTGTAGCACGTGTGTAGCCCAGGTCATAAGGGGCATGATGATTTGACGTCGTCCCCACCTTCCTCCGTGTTATCCACGGCAGTCTGCTTAGAGTGCCCAACTAAATGATGGCAACTAACCACAGGGGTTGCGCTCGTTGCGGGACTTAACCCAACATCTCACGACACGAGCTGACGACAACCATGCACCACCTGTCTCTCTGTCCCCGAAGGGAAAGTCTGATCTCTCAGATGGTCAGAGGATGTCAAGACCTGGTAAGGTTCTTCGCGTTGCTTCGAATTAAACCACATGCTCCGCTGCTTGTGCGGGTCCCCGTCAATTCCTTTGAGTTTCAACCTTGCGGTCGTACTCCCCAGGCGGAGTGCTTATTGCGTTAGCTGCGGCACTGAGTCTCCCCAACACCTAGCACTCATCGTTTACGGCGTGGACTACCAGGGTATCTAATCCTGTTTGCTCCCCACGCTTTCGCACCTCAGCGTCAGTATTTGTCCAGCAAGCCGCCTTCGCCACCGGTGTTCCTCCTAATATCTACGCATTTCACCGCTACACTAGGAATTCCACTTGCCTCTCCAATACTCAAGTCTTTCAGTTTCAAATGCATGTCACCGGTTGAGCCGGTACCTTTCACATCTGACTTAAAAAACCGCCTGCGTGCCCTTTACGCCCAGTAAATCCGGACAACGCTTGTCCCCTACGTATTACCGCGGCTGCTGGCACGTAGTTAGCCGGGACTTTCTTCTTGGGTACCGTCTTTTTTTCTTCCCCAATAACAGAGCTTTACGATCCGAAAACCTTCTTCACTCACGCGGTATTGCTGCGTCAGGGTTTCCCCCATTGCGCAATATTCCCCACTGCTGCCTCCCGTAGGAGTCTGGACCGTGTCTCAGTTCCAGTGTGACCGTTCGCCCTCTCAGACCGGTTACCCATCGTCGCCTTGGTGGGCTGTTATCTCACCAACTAGCTAATGGGACGCGGGTCCATCCTATGGCACCGGAGCGTTTAATACATCTGCCATGCGACAAATATATCTTATAAGGCATTACTCCCAGTTTCCCGAGGCTATTCCTTTCCATAGGGTAGGTTACCCACGCGTTACTCACCCGTTCGCCACTTTCTAAAAGATCCGTGCAAGCACTTCTCTTTTGTCTCGTTCGACTTGCATGTGTTAAGCATACCGCCAGCGTTCGTCCTGAGCCAGGATCAAACTCTCAATAAAAGTTTGTATTTAAAGCCGTTAGGCTTAAAATGCTGTCTCATGAATAACTGTGTTTTATACTCTACCGAGTGCAGTTTATCCTCTGCCGAGTTAATGTTTTAAAGAGTGCATCTCTCTGTTTCTATTTTAGCCATCATTCATCCTTGCGGATGTTTCGACTGTTTTACAGGTTTTATGGTACTATTCTCTTTTCTATGACCGCTGCATCTCAGGTGATTTTTAATCATTCCCCACCGAAGAAGCTTTTCTATTGTATCGTCGTTTCTCTTAGTTGTCAAGCTGTTTTTTGAAATTCTTTTAAGTTGTGTTCTATGTTGCTCTGTTTTCGCTGTCGCCGTTTTTGACGACCTTGTTAGTATAAATATTTTCCAACTCTTTGTCAACTGGTTTTTGCAAAAACGTCACATCTTTTTTACTGCCGGTAAAACACTCTTTCCATCCTAAACATCCTGACCAATTTATCACCATCAGTAAGGTTAACAAACGATCCAAATAATATGAAGATCAGTCCAATCCCGATATTTAATGTAATGGCTTCACCCAGAATAATGAATGCAAAAATCGGTGCAACCATCGGTTTGATAAAGAATGCTACTGAAGCCGTGGATGGCCCGGCAATTTCGACCGTTTTCAGATAAAAGTAATAGCCGATCCCAGTCACACATACCCCCAGATAAAAAAGCAGCGGTGCGTTTTTCAGACTTACACCCTGAAAGACGGGTTGACCGCTAACAAACAATATGACCAATAATACCCCCGAGCCCATCAAAAAACTAAAACTGTTTTGAGCTACACCGCCGATTTTACCAATCTTTTTTTTACCATAGGCGGTATACAACCCAAAGGCAATAGCTGCCACCAGGGTCAATAACAAAAACCAGATATTACTTTCGCCGGAGACGAGTTTTTGAGGATTCATCACAATAATCAGCCCGATTATACTAATGGTAAGCGCAATGGCCTTTTTTTTCGTGAATTTTTCATGAACAATAAAGTGAGCAAAGACCATGGTAAATACCGGATTGATCGAAAAAATCAATGCCGCCAAGCTTGCGTTAATGCCCATTAAACCGATTTGGAAAAGCACCATACTAAAGCAGATACAGATTAATCCCAGTATAAAAAGATAACCCAGGTCGCTTTTGCTCAGCTTTATCTTTCTTTTCCTGATATCGCCAATTGCAAAAGGCAACAAAAAAAGCCCTCCTATTAAGAAGCGGATAAAGGTCAGCTGAATTGGATTAAAGGTTGCTCCCCCAATTTTCAAGGCAACCTCCATCGATCCGAAAAGCATCCCGGTTAAAAAAACATAGATGTAGATTTTTTTCATTATTTCCTCTTTCCAGTTATAATTTTACACGACTGGCACAGAACTTTGCACTTGTGCTGCATTGTCATCATTGTGAGAATACTAATCAGCAGTTTAGTAGACTTCCTTCTTTCCCCTTATATTGCCTTTAATAAACAGTAGTTGATTACCAACTCTACGGCAGACTCAACAATTCCCGCTGTCATCCCCCAAATCACATCATCTCGATAGGTATAAAAATTTATCTCATAAGTCCCTTTAACCCAAGGGTAATCTTTTCCACCGGGAATACACTCATAGGGAAAATCGCTGGGTTGCTCGTGACTCAGATGATTGAGATACTTTTTAGGTTCATGTTCTTCAAAAAAACGCACTGCCACAGTAAAAACTTCGCTAACTTCTTCTCGACTGAAACTATACTTATAATCCCTAAGAATTGCAATAAAGGGATGAACAATAAAATTAAACGGCGATATGAAAACATCACCGGGTCCCAGTATTTCGATTTGCTGACGATCAACCAGCAGCTCTTCGATGGTTTCGCGAATTGCTGCTTCCAAAGGTGTTTCACCTTCTTCCAGCCGCCCCCCCGGAAAACAGATTTCTCCCGGCTGACGATTTAATGTCTCTGCGCGTTTTTCAAAAAGAAATGCCGGGCCTTCTTCGGTTTCTAATAAAACTACCAGAACCGCATACTGACTGAAATTTCTTTCACCAATCATTCCCGGTCGCCGCTTATAAAAATTATTTTGCTCCAATTTTTTTACCTCAACTCATCTACTTGAAATACCACACTGACAATTCTCTATTTGCATCGTTCTACGGACTCTATTCTAACATAGAATGACATCCTTGAAAATTAACAACCGTTAAATATTATGTTGTCAATTGCAGAAAAGACTTGCACTACCTAGAAGTTCTATGTATAATACGTTTATACCTAATAGATCTATGTATATAGGAGGTTCTTAATGAATGTATCAAAAGATTTAATTGCAGCCTCTACAACGCCCTTTATTTTATCGATATTAAAGGAGAACGACAGTTATGGCTACGCAATTATCAAAAAAGTTAAAGAATTAACCGGAGACGAGCTAGTCTGGTCCGAGGGGATGCTCTATCCGGTGCTCCATCGTCTTGAAGAAAAAAATTTTATTGTGTCTTATTGGAATAATTCAGATGGTGGACGGAAGCGAAAATACTATAAACTAAAAGAGGAAGGACTGATTGAACTGGAAGTACAAAAGAAACAATGGGATATTATCCATACCGCACTTTCGAAAACCTGGTTTGAAATTATGAACAAGGAGGACTGCTTGCCATGTTTGATTTAGAAAAAAACATCCGTGCTTGGAGTGACTGTCTGCGAAGTCAGGGACATTTTAAGGAAACGGACATTATCGAATTGGAAAGTCATCTGCACGATGAGATCGACGATCTGATCCACACCGGATTATCAGCGGAAGAGGCCTTTTTAATCAGTGTTAAACGTTTTGGCGATACCCATTCGGTTTCTCGGGAATATTCAAAAGTAAATACAGAAAACCTCTGGAAGCAATTGATGTTAGAACCCGAACCCACTGGGATTTCGAGCGAAAATCAGCGCTATATCGGGCTGATTATTCTCTTTTCTTTTTTGGCTGGTACTTTTTTCAAAATTCCCGAACTTTTAGGCTACAGTTTCAATGATCCTCAATATCAACTGTTTTATTTTAAAAATTTGAGTTTTTTCATACTGCCATTAATTGCTCTGTTTTTTCTGTATAAAAATAAAGCCAATTTAAAAACGATTGCCGTGATTCTAGGCATTTTTGCCGGTGCGGCCATCCTGATCAACCTTTATCCTTCGCATTCGCCGAATAATACCGAATTATTGACCGCCCTACATCTGCCACTATTTTTGTGGCTAATCACCGGAGTTGCCTATATCGGTTCGGATTGGCGCAGTAGCCAGGGACGGATGAATTTCATTCGGTTTACCGGTGAATCCGTGATTTACGGCACCCTTATTTTCTGTGGTCTCATCGTTTTAGCGATGTTTACCCAGGCGATTTTTTTCGCTATTCAAATTGATGCCAGTTGGTTTATACAAAATTATTTAATTGTTTATGGCGCCGCAGCAGTGGCCATGATTACTGTCTATCTGGTCGAGACCAAGAAAAGCGTGGTCGAGAATTTTGCTCCGATTCTGGCCAAAATATTCAGTCCGCTTTTCCTGATCATTATGATTGTTTTCCTGCTGGTCCTGGTCGTATCCGGGAGCAGCCCTTTTATGGAAAGAGATTATCTGATCGCCTTTGACTTTATGCTGGCATTGGTTCTCGGCCTGGTTCTTTACACCATTTCGGCCCGAAATCCCTATGCTAAAAACAGGCTTTTTGATTATCTGAATATGGCTCTGATTGTTGCGGCAATGATTATCGATGCGATAGCCTTATCAGCCATCCTGATTCGATTATCCACCTTTGGGATAACACCGAATAAACTAGCTGCACTGGGAGAAAATTTAATTCTACTCGTTAATCTGGGAGGACTGGCCTGGTTGTATGGCCGCTTTTTTCTAAAAAAAATAGATTTTATTAAAATCGAAAACTGGCAGACCACCTATCTTTACATTTTTGCGATCTGGTTAGCTGTCGTTGCCTTTATTTTCCCGATTATTTTTGGTTTTAATTAATAATACCAGCAAACCAAATCGTTGGATTTATTTCTCAATCAAAAATGACCAGTCTGCCCGAATGGGTAACTGGTCATTTTAACTTCAAATTTGTTTTTTAATTTTTCTTAATCAACCGGATCAAACCCGCAATTGCAGACGAGATACCAATTTAGATTTCTGCTGAACTGGATCAGCTAAGCCTTTTTAAGATTTATTTTAGGACATCCAGTCCTGCTTGAGCGACGGTCATGTCTTCAGCCACGCTTCCGCCGCTGACTCCGATCCCGCCAATGATTTTTCCATCTTCAACAATTGGGAAACCACCCCCAAATACCACCATTCTACCTTTGTCACAAGATGCAATCCCAAAAAGCTGACCCGATTCTTTGGCAAGATCTGCCGCTGTATCAGTGCTCATTTTAAGGGCTACTGCTGTATAAGCTTTATTGGTAGCAATATCCATGCTGGCTAACAATGAATCTTCCATCCGGTTAAATAACACCATATTTCCACCCGCATCACAAATCACGATCACCATCGGCACATCAATTTGGATAGCTTTCTCAGCAGCCGCTTCTGCCATTTTTTTGGCCATTTCTAATAATTTCCCTGTTTTAGTCATTTTTTCCTCCACTTTCTTAGTTAAACATCCATTTTTACATTTCGCTTTTCTGATTCAATTCAAGTATATTTATTTATACCCATATCAACAGTTTTTAATCAGCAGTTTATTTCTAAATGAATGCTTAACCTAAATGTATCGCAATTTTTATGCCAATTCAAAAGACAATTTTTTATCCTATTTTCGATGCTTTTCGTCCTGCGATGCTTAAATTTTAAGCATTTTCATGTTCTTTTTTCTAACATATGATCATATTTTTAACATCACTTTATGATATTCATTTCCGATGCAGCACGACTTTTGGACAGCCTTCAAACGCTTTCTCACTGATTTCTTCAATGGTAGCGGGTAAATAGACGTCCGTTAAATTAACACAATCTTTGAATGCCCAGCCCAGTATCTTTTTTGTTCCTTCATTAATTTTTACCGTTTTTAATTGCATACACTCGTTAAATGTAAAAGCCGCGATCCGCTCCACTGTTCCCGGTATATCAATTTCTTCAATACCGCATCGGGTCATGGCATATTGCCAGAAATCTTTGAGCTTGGCAGGAAGCTTGACAAATTTCAGATTTTCGCACCCGTCAAAAACGAAACCGCCAATCTCAATGACGGTATCGGGAAATTCTACCCGTACCAATTCTTTGTGCCCTTTAAAGATGTCATCACCAACAATTAGAATATCTCGATCAGTAGGAATGATGGCTTCTTCCCCAGATCCTTTTCCTTCCATCAGGCACATCCCAAAATCCTGTGTTTTATAATAATATTCGTACATTAACTTTTCCCCTCTTCATTTGCTTTAAATTGTCGTTCTCCGCCCAAAATCAAAATAAACCATTAATCAGCTAGCGGATAACGCACATTGGCTTTCATTTGTGAGTATAGCATAAAAAGGTTTTAAAAAAACACCCTTAATCGGATTCGCACATGCCTAAATTTCACTGTTGATAAAATTGGTATTGACAAAAAAGCAACCCGGCCTTACAATAGTAACATAGTTAGTTAGTCGACCAACTAACTAACATTCACGAAAGGGGGTAACCCTTTGCAAATAAATTTCGACGATGAACGACCGATTTTTGTTCAAATTGCCGATGGCATTGAAGACGCCATCTTAACTGGAGCATTTGCGGAAAGCGGTCAGATTCCATCCATAACTGAATTATCGGTCAGTTATAAAATCAATCCAGCCACGGCCCTTAAGGGCATCTCAATTCTGGTTGACGAGGGCATTATTTTTAAGAAGCGGGGTGTTGGCATGTTTGTCGCTCCCGGTGCGGTTTCAAAACTGCGGGACAAACGCAAAGAATTATTTTTCGATCATTATATTAAAAAACTCATCGAGGAAGCAAAAAAATTAGGTATCACCAATGAAGAAATATTGGGAATGGTAGAAAGAGGTTATCAAGAATGAACGGAATAGAAATAAATGATGTGACAAAAACATTTGGGGATACGTTAGCTTTAAATCAGGTAAACCTGACTTTTGAGCCCCACAAAATATATGGATTATTGGGTCGAAACGGTGCCGGAAAATCGACACTACTCAATATTATCACCAATCGTCTCTTTGCTGACAGCGGCACTATTACCATTGATGGTCTAGCTGGCTCCGAAAATGATCAGATCCAAGGCCTGATTTATTTAATGTCCGAAAAAAATCTGTATCCCGAGAGCATGACCTGTAACGAAGCATTCAAGTGGACGAAACAATTTTTCAAGGATTTTGATTTGGACTATGCGCACAACTTAGCCACGCAATTTAAACTAAATACCAAGAAAAAAATCCGGTCATTGTCGACTGGTTACACGTCTATTTTTAAAATCATCATCGCCCTTTCTGTCAATACCCCCTATGTCTTGTTTGACGAACCGGTATTAGGACTCGACGCCAATCATCGGGAACTATTTTATCGATTGTTAATAAAAAAGTATAGCGATAATGCGTTCACTGCTATCATTTCCACCCATTTAATCGAAGAAATTGCTAATCTGCTTGAGTATGTCATGATTATCAAAAACGGTGAAATATTGGTGAACGAATCCTGCGAAACCTTATTAAGCAAAGGATATTCCGTAACCGGCACAATCAAGCAAGTCGATACCTTCATTGCCGACAAGGAAGTTATTGGCGAAGATGTTCTGGGCGGATTAAAAACCGCCACTATTATCGGTTCAATCAATAAGAGCACGTTGCTTGATGGCATTGAAATTACCAGTCTGGATTTGCAAAAATTATTCATTAAATTAACCAACGAGGAGCAAAGCAATGAAACTACATACAATTTATAAATATCAGCTTTTAGATCACCGAAATGCTGTCTTAATCTTCTGTGCGGTCATCCTTGCCGTGATGGCGCTTGTTCCCATTCAAGTCACCTTTTCCAACACTTTATCGACCTCTTATGAATCCACCCGAATAACAGGCATCGATATGGCTCCCGCCGTATTTCTTTTCATTTGCGGGCTGAGCGCTTTTAAGGAGAACTTTCTGTTTGCCCTGCAAAACGGTGTCTCCCGAAAATCTTTATTTGTAAATCGGAATTACGTCGCAGTAACATTAGCGGTTGTGATGGCACTGTTTTCACTGCTATTATTGGCCCTCGGAAAATTAATCGAATCGCCAGCAAGTGGCATCGCGTATTCTGGCTTGTTGAGCATGATCTATCAATCCACTGGTACCGCTTCATTTAGTGGTCTATTGGAATATCTTGTCAGTTTTCTTTTTCTGACGGTTCTATTTATTGCCGCTCAAGCACTTGGTTATTTAATTACAGTAGCACTCTATCGCATGAATAAAAAACTAAAAATTAGTTCCATCGTTGGTTTTTATATTGTTATCTTTGTGGTTTTACCCATCATTGATATGTTCTTATCCGGTCGGATTTCAACCATCCTACTAAGTTTTTTAGACGTGTCTATGGGTATTTCTGCTCATAACCCCTTTATCGGAATGTTCTCGTTGATCATCTTAAGTATTATCGTAAGTGGATTTACCTGGGTACTTTTAAAAAACGCCGGGGTAAAGAATTAATCTAAGAATATAGCCGTGATTGACCTTTTTGTCTGGGACCATCACGGCTACTTTTTATCTTTTTTGTCTGGTTCTTATTTCTAAAAACACGCTTTCCACGCTGGCAGCTGACGCATCATATTCTCCACCGCCTTTTCTGCGACAGCTTCGTCAAGTCCCTGGGTTTTGATGGTGAAATTAATTAGGCTCTGCTTCTTTTCTTCAAAAGATTGCATCGAACCATCTTCCTTTGCACAATAGACACAGTACGCCTTACTGGTGTCGCCCATGGCAAAGTCGCTTTCTTTCTTCATTGGCATTCCGCATGCTGTACATGTTTTCATCTTTTTACCTCCTTGAATCATTTAATATCGATAATTACCTGCCATTAACAATAATCAGTCATTCCCAATCGATTGCCGAATAAATCTTCAAATTCAACCGCATTACCCGTTCCAATTTGAAACGGCTTACTTATAAAACTAACCCCATTATTGTGAAGCCGTTCGTACTCATCATTGACATTATCCACAACAAACCAGATCGTCGGTTTTGCATCCGGGAATTTATTCTTTTCCTTTAAAATAATCGCCGGTTCTTCATCACCAACATTAAATGCCGCCATGCCCTTGTCTGAAAAATCAAACTTTAATTTCAAACCTAACACATTAGAAAAATAGTTTTTTGCTTCTTCCAAATCATCGACAGGCAGAAAAAAATTATCATAAGCTTTCATATCATTGATTCCTTTCATTTTCTAATTAATTTTATATAGTTCAAAATCAATTCATCCTTATGATCCGTTAGTACTGACCCTGCTGCAAAAAGATAGTTATTGGTAAGATAATAGTGTATCAAACCTAACCAACTGTTAAAAATTATATGCATCGGTATTTCTTTGATTGCCTTTTTTTCCTTATCACGTTCAATCACCTGATTAAGATGAAACGAAACCACTGATTGGATATTAATGAATACATACTTTGCTTCTTGGGGCAAAATATTTATTTCGGAAATAAGCCTTTTATAAAAATCTTCATAACTGATCAGAACATTAATATGGGCCGCCAAAAAAGTCTCCAGACTTTCATCTTTTTCCGAGAGGAGATGCAAATGCTCATTAATTTCAGATCCAAAACGTTCAAGTAAACAACTAATGAGATTATCTACCGTTGGAAAATGAACGAAGATAGTGCCATGAGAAACATTAGCTGCCTTGGCTATTTGATTGGTTGTAGCACTAAACCCTTCATCTGCATACACTTGATAAGCGGCATCTAAAATCAGTTTTCTGGTTGCTTCTTTTTGGATCTGACGTTTCGTTTTCATTTCACTGACTCCAAACTCATTGACTTTGTACTTATTATAATTAATTATGTTCCAGGTGTCAAGAAGTCATTTTTTTGTGCGTAATTTATCAAATAGTCTAAGCCAATCAAGGTTAAACGTGCTACTGTTATGTTATTGTATAAGCAGGTGAAAGAACGAAATATTTTTTAGCCAAACCAAAATAAAAATGATATGGAACCAAAACGATGAGCCATTTAGAGCAAAAACTAAACCAGATACCACCACTTCCCGGTGTTTATAAGATGTTGGATTCCGCCGGTCAAATTATCTATATCGGAAAAAGTAAATGTCTGAAAAAAAGAGTGAAATCTTATTTCACTAAATCCCCTAAGCAACCAAAGATTGAAAGAATGGTTTTTTTCATTGATGATATCAATTATACTGTCACCGATACCCACTTAGAAGCCCGACTGCTGGAATGTCAGCTGATTAAAGAGATCCAGCCATACTTTAATTCGCAAATGAAAAACGACAGACGGTATTTCTATCTGAAAGTTACTAATTCAGCCCATTCCAAGGGATTGTCGATTGTTCCGGAACGAGAAGACCATAGCTTTGGACCGTTTCGGAGAAAACAAGCAATCCAATCATTGATCGATATGTTCACCCACCTCTTTCCCATTGTTCAAGATAACCACCGTTTCAATTTTCACTATCATACGCTGCCTGAGATCATGAACCCGGATGATTTTTCGAAAAACAGACAGACCCTGCTTCAGATTTTTTCAGAAGCCACTACGCTTAACTGCTTACTTAATCAATTTCAGATCTGCATGAATAAAGAGTCTGCCCAATATCATTATGAACGAGCCACCACCTACCGGGATCTGATTAAAAGTCTGACCTATATCAGCCATATACTTCATGATTATAAGCACCTGACCACCAGAGATGTGCTTTTAAAAATACCGGTTGAGGATGGCGAAAAGCTTTTCTTTATCTCAAAAGGCAGAATTGTGTTAAAAAAATATTTTCCCCTTCTGACCCAAGCAGCGATTGATACTTTTTTAGCTGAAGGCTGTCGAAGCAAAGCTGCCATTGTCCCCTTCCCGGATGAAAAAGCAGCAGTCGATTTTCAAAATATCCTCTTCTCTGAAATCCAAGCCCTGCCGGATGAGTGGATTTTGAAATAAACCAATTTGCAATACTTCAATTGTATAAGTAGAATTAAATATTTAGTGTGGGGGCGATCAATGATCGCCCCCACACTGCACAATTGCCAGTTCATTTTGCAAAACTCTTTAACCAAACGCATACAGCAAAAAACTTTGGTTCCTCCTTTTTCATGAACAAATTCGTCTATCTTCAATCTCAGTTCAGCGTGAACTAGCCATCCGCTTGCTTCTTTCGGCCCCAAAACTCGCCGAATGCTGCTCCCCCTAGAATTAACACCGCTCCTACAACCTGAATGGATGTTAATCGTTCCTGGAGAAAAATCGCTGAAAAAAACAAGGCCGAAAGCGGTTCCAAATATCCCAAAATGGCTACAGATTGAGCCGGAAGCTGCTGAATTGATGAAAAATAAAGATAACATCCGATTCCTGTATTGACGATTCCCAATAATAAAATAGGAACAACGTCCACAAGCGTAACAGGAATCACCAGCCCCTGTTTGATCACCGTAAATATGCCAACGGTGACCAAACTTGCCAAGAGCTGCCATACCGCATTTTCAAGCCCGTTTATACTGACTGCTTTTTTATTGAAGATCACCATGACAGCGTACATAAATGCCGCCATTATTCCACAAAATAATCCCCAGGTTAATCCGCTTTGTATCAGCGTATCGCGATTGACCAGAAACATCCCCAGCAACACACTCAAAAAACCGATTATTCTGGTGGCGACCATTTTTTCTTTAAAAATCAAGGGTGCCAGCACCATCACAATTACCGGCCCGCAATAATAGGCCAAGGTTGCCATACTAACCCCGATTTGTGCATAACCTTCATATAAAAACATCCAGCTTGCACCCATCGCTCCACCGGAGATCAACAGCCAGACCAGATGCTTTTTGTGTTCCAGTCCCTTAAACTTTCCCCTGGTGATTAAAAACATCGCACCCAGAAATAAACTGGCGATCAAGGTTCTAAAAAAAACTATTTCATAACTATTCAGTAAAATCGCACTGGCCACAATTCCATTTGTGCCAAAAAGCAATAACGCCGATATGTATTTCGTATAATCTCTTTTTATTTTCATCAATAATTATCGCCTCCCGCCCTTCCTCTTTTTGTTTCAAACTTCATTTTTTTAATACTTGAAACACCGTGTATAAAAGTATATCATTAACACAAGCATTACATAAACGAATTCTTGTCATGTTGCTTATGACAAAACCAGATGATTGAAGGTGAACCTGATCATGAATATTCAAAAATACCTGGCTTTCGTAAAAACCGTTGAATGTGGCAGCTTCACAAAAGCTGCCACATTATTAAACTATTCCCAATCCGGCATTAGTCGAATGATTAACGATTTAGAAAGAGAATGGCAGATCGCACTCCTTGAACGCGGTCATACCGGTCTGCGACTCACTTCCGATGGACTCCAACTTCTTCCTTACGCCAAAAGTATCTGTTTGGAGTACGAAAAATTACAAACACAGATTAACGAACTGCACGGTCTTGAATCTGGCTTGATTCGGATTGGAACCTTTTCCAGCGTGGCTACCCATTGGCTTCCAAATATTATTAAAGCTTTTCAGAAAAAATATCCCAACATCGCTTACGAGTTGTTACTCGGTGACTATACCGAAATCGAAAGTTGGATTTTGGAAGGGCGCGTCGATTGCGGTTTTCTTCGACTTCCCACAAACCCTAGCCTGGAAACTATTTTTTTGGAACAGGATCGTCTGCTCGTTATTTTACCTGAGAACCATCCTCTGGCAAATTGCGACCGTTTTCCTGTTGAAGCCTTATGTAATGACCCATTTATGCTTCTGGAAAAGGGAGCAAAAGCCGAAATTTCAGAAATATTTGAACTTCACCATTTGGAGCCAATGACTCATTTCACCACCTGGGACGACTATGCCATTATGTCAATGGTGGAAAGCGGACTGGGAATCAGCATTCTGCCAGAACTTATTTTGCAGCGTCTGCCTTATCGGATCATTATCAAAGAGCTGGAAGTTCCTGCCTATCGCAGAATCGGAATAGCTATGAAAAATCAAAAAAACGCATCACTAGCGGTTAAGCGATTTTTAGATTACCTTCCTGATCGAAATAAACTGTAAAAAAAAGAAGCCCCGGAAATGAAAGTCTCAAATCTGGCTGCTTCTTTTTAATTTGTTTAGTAATCTTCACTTTCCTTTTCGTCAATAGTCCCCAGCGCTTTTCTCAAAACATCTTTGATCTGTTCCTCTTTATGGTTCGGAATGGTGATCACCTCATCCAGGGCATCAATAATGATTCGGATTTTATCATCTTTACTCATTTTCATTTTTTCCCTCCTTATTTTTTATTGATTCAACACCTATTATAAACATTTAGCCATTGTCAGCACAATCAAAATTGCTGAATTTTGTTTCTTAAGATCATTTCCGTCTGGCTACACCTGAATCCTTTGCCGCCTGATAGACGGCTTTTGCCACAACCTTTCCAACCCGGGGATCAAAGGCTGGCACAATAATATAGTCGGCACTCCGTTCGTCATCACTGATTAGCTCGGCAATGGCTTTTGCTGCAGCAACCTTCATCGCTTCGTTGATGTCACTGGCTCGGGCATCCAGTGCGCCTCTGAAAATACCGGGGAAAGCCAGGACGTTGTTAATCTGGTTGGGATAGTCCGACCGTCCCGTTCCGACAACCCTCGCGCCGGCTTTTATTGCCAGCTCCGGATCAATTTCCGGATCCGGATTGGCCATTGGCAGAACTATGGCATCTTGTGCCATGGTCTCTACCATTTCGGGTGTGACGATACCCGGTGCCGAAACACCAATAAAAATATCAGCCCCGTTGATGGCGTCGGCAAGACTCCCTTTTTTGTGATGCTTATTGGTCATCTGGGCTATTTCCTGATGAACCCAGTTGCTGTACTCTTCGTCTTTTGAGAGAATGCCCTTGCTGCTGCAGGCGATAATATCCTTGACGCCGACATTTAATAGCATCTTGACGATTGCCGATCCGGCTGCTCCGGCGCCGCTCATGGCTACCGTCACCTGCTGCCATTGTTTGCCGACGACCTTCAGGGCATTCATCAGCGCTGCTGTCACCACCACTGCCGTGCCATGTTGATCATCATGAAAAACCGGAATGTCCAGTTCTTTTTTTAAGCGTCTTTCGATTTCGGCGCATCTGGGCGAAGCAATATCTTCCAGATTAATCCCGCCAAATCCCGGTTCAATCATCTTGACCGTCTGGATGATGACCTCCACATCCTGGGATGGAATACAAATCGGAAACGCATCCACACCACCAAATTCTTTAAATAAAGCGGCTTTTCCTTCCATCACTGGAAGGGCGGCTTCGGGACCAATATCGCCCAGCCCCAACACTGCCGATCCGTCAGTGACCACTGCCACCATATTTCCCTTTCCAGTATACTTATATACATCGTCTTTGTTCTTATGGATCATTCGGCAGGGCGCTGCCACCCCTGGGGTGTAGGCCATGGACAAATCGTATTTGCTTTTTACTAGAACCTTGCTGTCAATGCTGAGCTTCCCTTGCCATTCTTCGTGTAATTTTAATGCTTCTTCCTGAATTCCCATCATGTCTCCTTTAATCCAACAATTTTGTTTTCTTCTTTTTTTCTACACTCTATTCTGTTCTCTTAATCAACTCGCCAACGTAATCTGATAATTCCAGGACTCTCTAACTTCTTTTATTTGCCTAGATAATTCATGTTTACCTCTAACAATCGATCGCTTTCAACTAACATTAAGCACTGGTAAAATTATAACATTTATCCCCCAAGACAACTATAACGATTTTTAATCTTTGACTTTGAATCCAACCTCTTATATAATACGTTTGTTGAGTTCATACAAAGATTATCCACTTCCAAGAATCTGTGCGGTTGCCATATTCCCACCAAAGCGAATATCCTTTTGATCTTAACATTAAATATTGCAGGAGGTGCAAATGTCAATTTTTACACTGATTATCCCCATTATTGTCGTATTGTTAGTTATTGCCATCTTAATGATGAGCTACGTTAAAGCTCCCCCAGATACAGCCTATGTCATATCTGGTATTAAACGGCGTGTCATCATCGGAAAAGCGGGAGTCAAGATTCCGTTTCTTGAACGCGTTGACAAACTGGACTTAAAAATGATGTCTGTTGATGTCAAAACTGGTGAATCCGTACCAACCAACAATTTCATTGATGTGATGGTTGATGGCGCTGTAAAGATCAAGATCGGTTCATCACCGGACGCCATTTTACTGGCTTCCGAAAACTTTCTAAACCAATCAACTGATGCCATTATTCCCCAGGTAAAGGATGTCCTTGAAGGAAATGTCCGTGAAATCATCGGCTCACTGGACCTAAAAGACATGTTAACCGACCGAAAATCCTTTTCCGAAAAGGTTCAGGAGAATGCTGTTCCGGATCTTAAACGGATGGGGCTTGAAATAATCTCCTTCAACATTCAATCGATCCGCGATCAGGCTGGGGTAATTGAGGATCTGGGGACCGAAAACAAATCTCAAATCAAAAAAGGCGCTGCCATTGCTCGTGCCAATGCGGAAAAAGAAGTCGCCATTGCCGAATCGGAAGCCGCAAAAATTGCCAATGATGCCCGAATTATAGCTGACTTGGAAATTGCCCAGAAAAATACCGATTTGGATATCCGCAAAGCTGAATTGAAACGGCAGTCTGATCTAACTCAGGCTCAGGCCGATGCCGCTTACCAAATCGAGCAGGAAGAACAGCGAAAAACAATTGAGACTAAAACTCAGGAAGCCAACATTGTTAAGCAGGTCAAAGAGATTGAATTAGCCACCAAAGAAGTTGAAGTGCGTGAACAACGATTAAAAGCTGAGATCAACAAAACTGCCGATGCCGAACGCTACCAACGTAACCAAAAGGCTGAAGCTGATTTGTTTGAAAAGCAAAAAGATGCTGAAGCGAAACTGTTTATTGCCGCCAAAGATGCTGAAGCCAATCGATTGGCTGCTGAAGCCGATCGCTATGCCAAAGAACAGGAAGCTGCCGCAATCGAAGCGAGAGGTTTTGCCGAAGCTGCGGCAATCAAGGCCAAAGGTCTGGCCGAAGCCGCCGGAATTGATGCCAAAGCCGAAGCGATGAAGAAATACAGTGATGCCGCCATCATGGAAATGTACTTCGATGCTCTTCCCGAAGTCGCCCGTAATGTTGCCGCGCCACTTAACAACGTCGATCGTATCACTATGTATGGTGATGGCAATTCCGCCAAAATGGTCAAAGACATCATCAATTCTATGTCACAAGTGACCGAAGGCATCTCAGAAAGCACCGGTATTAATCTGCAGTCATTAATTTCCGGGTTCTTAGGCGGTAAAATGTCAACACCCGCCGATTCTTCCGCAACACCAGTAAGCACACCACCCACGACTGCAACCAACGAACCGCATGACCTGGATTTAATAACCGAGTTTACCGCTCAGATTCAATCCGATCATTCCAAAGCCAGCACTGAAGACCCCGAAGAAGTCTAATTTTTAAAAACGAATCCTAATTTTCCAGTATTTTATCACTGTCGCTGTAAAGAAAAGCATCGAATTTTGGTGCTTTTCTTGCTTAAAAGGGTAATTTGACTTATCATTAAATTAATCCATATTTATAACAAGGGGGTATCGCTATCGTGAACGCTTTAACCTTTTTTAATCAGTTGTTTGGCTTAGAAAATTCACCAGTTGCTAAATTGTCCCTCTTTATCGGAGGCGCATTTTTAACGATCCTGTTTGTTTTTCTGATTTATTATGTTGTTTTTCGGGTGAAACAAGAATCACCCGAAAAAATTAAGCAACCCTCAGACGGATCTTACCAGGATCTATCGACGCTTACGGCGAGCCCCGATTCAGCACCGCTTCAGGATCGTGCGATTAAAGAACAGGCCCGGTTGCAAAAACTAGTCGGTTTATTAAAAACTGCCAAACGGCGGGAGTCACTCTATCCCCAGGAAGCCATCCTCGAAGATCTGGAAGCGGTTGTTTCAAAGGTTCGGGACAAAATCTGTAAAGATCAGGAACTTCGGGTTTTTCCGCAGTACGCCAGTTATCATGCTGAAACGGCCATTACACTCCTTAATACCTACCTTGATTTAGATCGAACTCACGATGAATCGGTAGAAAACATCAACAAGATCAGACTTGAAATTATCGCATCATTCCCCCCACTGCTTGACTATTATCAGGATTATTTAAATCGCTTGTATGATACTCAGTATTTTGATGTCGCCAGTGATGTTGATGTGGTCAAGTCGATTTCAGGTGATAAAAATAAAACATTACTTTAGAATTTTATAGCTAAGACCGGCTTAATTATGTTATACTATTAAGCAATAAATCAAGAAGTAAGGAGGAAGAAACATGCCAACAAATCATATCGAAGCTGATTTGTTTTGTGTAATCTGTGAGAAAGATACCCCTCATGAAATAGAGTATAAAAACGACCAAATTTCCCAGATTACCTGCAAAGAGTGTTATATCGAAATTTCGATTAACCAGGAGTTTGTCAATAATCATTTTAAAGAAGACTTTGTCAAACGCGTTTTATCAAAACCAACCCGAATGACGGCAGAGATGGAAGCTGATTTAAGCATTTTCTTAAAATCCTTACCCTCCCGGGTGATTTCAAAACCTTTTCGGGTGTACAAAGAATATAAGGAGAAATAGCACTCAAGAACTTTTTTAACTGGTCTTATCTACCATAATTAAACAGCTATTATCACACTTCAATTAAAAAAACAGAACCAGCCTGATGTTTAGTAACACCATCAGGCTGGTTTTTTACTGCATAAATTTTATTTACTAACCACTACTCATCAAAACGATCCTTAATCATTTGCACCAGTTCCGCCACTGCTTTTACTTCGTCTTCACCTTCTGCTTTTATCTTAACTGTCGTTCCCTGGGTAATTCCCCCCGCCATAACCCCGACGATACTTTTGGCGTTAATCTCTTTGTCTGCTTTGATCACAAACACATCGGATTTAAATTTTCCGGCCGCCTTGACAAATAGGGATGCCGGCCGAGCATGGATACCTGTTTCATTTAATACCGTTACTTCTTGTATTTGCATAATTCTAATCTCCTTATCGCAATAAAAATTCAAATCTCAATTTTTAGTTTCTTCATCGATTCAAGAACATGAGCCATAACTGCAACGCCCGTTTCAAGTGTCAACGCTTCTGCGGCAATTTTTTTCGCATCCTGATAGCGGACATTGCGAATAATTTTTTTAACCTGGGGAATCGACAGGGCACTCATGCTAAACTCATGCAGCCCCAATCCCAAGAGCAGTAGGGTTGCCAGGGGATCGCCAGCCATTTCTCCACACATCCCGGTAAAAAGTCCGGGCTGATTCTCCGATGCCTGAATCACTTGCTTTACCAGACGCAGTATCGCCGGATTAAACGGATCATAAAGGTAGGAGACCGCCTGGTTCATACGATCCACCGCAATCGTATACTGACAAAGATCGTTGGTGCCAATGCTGAAAAAATCAACTTCTTTGGCTATAATATCGGCAGTGATTGCGGCTGATGGAATCTCAATCATCACTCCTACTTTTACATCTTTACGATAGGCAATCTGCAACGCATCCAGTTCCGCCATACACGCTGTGAGGATTTTCTTTGCCTGTCTCACTTCATCCACATTTGAGATCATTGGAAACATAATATAAGCATTTCCATAGACGCTTGCTCTTAAGATGGCGCGAAGCTGGGTCTTAAGCAGTTTAATTTCTTTAAAACACAGGCGGATCGCCCTAAGTCCTAAAAATGGATTTAATTCATCATCCAAGGGGAGATAGGGCAATTTTTTATCGCCGCCAATATCCATGGTGCGAATGATCACCGGTCCATCCGGGAACGCTTCCAGAACAGATCGATAAGCAGCCATTTGCTTATCTTCCCCTGGCATGGTGTCACTGTTCATGTATAAAAACTCTGTTCGATAGAGACCAATCCCGGTGCCGCCGTTTTTAAGAACCCCCTGGATATCAGCCGGTTCGCCGATGTTTCCGACTAACTCGACCTGATGGCCATCCAGCGTGATGGCCTCCAGATCTTTTATACGCTCCAGTTCTTTTAAGTGTGCCTGATACTTCCGCTGATCTTCTTCGGCCTCCTTAATCTGATAGCGATCCGGATTTACGGTAACCCGGCCATTAAGCCCATCCAGAATAATCATCTCACCGGTATTCACTTTTTGATCAATATCACTCAAACCAAGTACCGCCGGAATCTCCAGACTCCGGGCCATAATCGCCGTATGTGATGTTCTGCTCCCAATATTGGTTGCAAAACCCCTTACCTTTCTTTTATCCATCAGGGCCGTATCTGAAGGCGCCAGATCATCAGCGATGATGATGACATCCTCCTTGAGTTTTGACAGGTCGGCCCTGACGATACCTAAGATATTATTTCGGACCCGGTTCCCCACATCTTTGACATCCGCTGCTCGGGCACTGAAATAGGGATCATTCATTTGCTCAAACAGTATCACCAGACGATCCGTCACGATTTGAACCGCATAAGCGGCACCCACCTTATTGTCAGCAATTTCAACTCTAACACTCTCCACAAACTCAGGATCCTGAAGGATCATCTCATGGGCTTCAAAAATAGCGGCTTCTTCTTTGCCCAGCTCACTTACTGTTTTTAACCGAATTTCTTCCAGTTGACTTTGACTTTTATCTAACGCCTGTTTAAACTTTTTTATTTCTGCATCGCTGTCTTCATAATGATCCGCACTTACTTTAACATCTGCTTTTTCATAAATCAGTGCTCTGGCGATGGCTATACCTGGTGACGCTATAATGCCCTCTTTAATAAACATGCCTGGCCTCCTTGTTTTTTGTCTTTATTTCCGATCGAACCAATTGGCCAAATCATAAACCCTACCCTTTAAACCGTTTTTTTCTACTAAAACACCTCCAAACTGATTTGTTCTACATCCACAGTTTGGAGGTGTACTGAATCCTGAAAATTGGTTCATGCGTTTAGATTACTGACGATCTGATCGATCATAACTCCTTTGTTTGACCTTTTAAACGCTTTATTTTCTGGGCAGATGAATGCATTTTCCCAACGCATCGGCACACGCTTCCATAAAGGCTTCGCAGTAGGTGGGGTGAGGATGAACGGTGGCGGCAACCTCATGAGCGGTTATTTCCATGCTCATGCATAGCGCCGCTTCACAAATCATTTCTGCTGCCACCGGACCCACCATCTGAACACCTAAAATTTCTCCATATTTTTTGTCGATGATCACCTTAACAAAGCCGTCCGTTTCACCCGAAGCCAAGGCCCGGCCGTTGGCGTAAAGCGAAAAAGTCCCGATCGAAATATCATACTCTTTTTTTGCCGCTTCCTCGGTTAAGCCGACCGTGGCGGCTTCCGGCAGGGTATACAGACAATTGGCAACATAGCGCAAATCAACCTTTTCGTTCCCACCCATGGCATTAACTGCTGCGGTCTCTCCCATTTTAGATGCCGCATGGGCAAGCTGCAGTTGTCCGTTCATATCGCCGATACAAAATACACCCGGAATACTGGTTCGCATTTCGTGATCAACCGCAACAAATCCACCGTTCATTTCGATCGCGCCGTGCAATTCACCCAAACATTCCAGATCGGCACAGCGTCCGGTTGCCACCAGCACCTTTTCCGCTGTTATTGTTTTTTGATCCGAAGTCGTCACCACAAGCATACCCGCTTCATTTCGCTCAATGGATGCGACGGCGGCATTTAAAACGGTTTTAATGCCCTGGGCTTTAATGGCTTTTCTAAGAACCTTATAAATATCTTTACCCATCGGTTTGACCAATTGATCGGTAAATTCGACCAGCGTTACCGCACTGCCAAATGCTGCAAATGCAGTGGCAAACTCGCAACCAATTACACCGCCACCGATAATCACCAGACTTTTCGGGACCGTCTCTAAATCCAGCAGCGTATCAGAGGTTAACACCCCCTGACTTTTGATTCCGGGGATATCAAGAAGCCGCGGTTTTGAGCCGCCCGCCAGAATAATGGTTTTTGCCTCGTAACTTTGTCCATCACAACGAATTTTTCCGTCTTTTGTCAGCTCCGCCGTGCCTTTAATGACTTTCACCCGGTTACTGTCAAGCAGACCGGCCACACCGGTTGTCAGTTTTTTTACGACCTCATTTTTATTGGCAACCACATCCACCATGTTAACACCAAGCTGACTCACATCAATCTGGATCCCCCGGGACCGGGCATTTTTGATATGCTTGATATACTCCGCTGTTTTAATATATGTTTTGGTGGGAATACACCCTCTGTTTAAACAGGTTCCGCCAACCGCTTCTTTTTCAAAAAGGATCACGGACCCGCCCAATTGAGATGCTTTAATGGCGGCAACATAGCCTCCCGGACCACCGCCGATAACGGCGACATCAAATCCATTTTTCATTCTGCCACCTCCATCAGATCAGAATGTCCATTGGATTCTCCAATAGATCGCGTACTTTCAGAGAAAATTTGGCTGCCACGTCCCCATTTACTAACCGATGGTCATAGGTCAGTGAAATCATCATTTTTTTGCGGTTTTCCACCTGATTGTCAACCAATGCCAACTCATCTTCAATTGAACAGATACCGATAATCACGGCATTGGGCTGATTTACAATGGGAGTAAATGAATGGACCCCGAACATCCCCAGATTGGAAATAGAGATGGTCGACCCCTGATAGTCATCCACCATCAGTCCGCCGGATTTGGCTTTGGCACTTAATAACTTAACCGACGCCGAAATTTCTTCCAGACTTTTCTGATCAGCATTTTTCACCACCGGAACAATCAAACCCTCGTCCAATGCCACCGCAATACCGATATTCACATCCTGATGATGAATAATCTCTTTATCACCCAGACTGACTAGCACGTTTTTATCATAGTGTAGCACTTTGGCAACCGCCTTAACAATAAAATCGTTAATGGTCAGCTTATTATCCCGGTTTTCATTAACCTGCTTTCTGAATGCCAGCAGGCTCGTCATATCGACCTTGGTATTCTGGGTGACGCAGGGGATTTCACTGTGGGCTTTTGCCATCCGTTCACCGACCACCTTCTGCATTCCCGATAGTGGCGTGGTATTAAGCACCGCCTCAACTGCCCCGGGAGTTTGCTGATTGGCTATTTTTGCCAGCACATCACTTTTCATCACCTTGTTCTGGTGACCCGAACCCGTAACAGTACTTAAATCAAGGCCCTTGTCTTCGGCAATACGTTTTGCCAACGGTGATTTAGCAATTTCTCGCTCAACATCCCGGCCTTTGATTTCCCCGGCCGGACCGGTTGGCCGCACCGCACTCAGATTGATGGCGTTAGCTGCTGCCATTTGTTTTGCATAGGGCGTGGTTTTTACCCCGTTTATTTCGTCGGTAATCGCCGCTATTGGGGTTTTGACACTTTCTACTGTTTTTTCCGGAACCGCGGCGGTTGCACCGCCAGCTGTCTGTGGCTGATCCGGAACCACTTCTCCCGGTTTACCCACATAACCAATCGTGGTGACCACGGGTACTACCGCTCCGTCTTCAAAATAGCGACACAACAGCACCCCGGTCGCCGGTGCTTCAACTTCCATCGTGACCTTATCGGTTTCAATCTCTAACAGGCCTTCACCTTCTTCAACCTGTTCACCGACATGTTTAAGCCACGCGATAATGGTGCCTTCCTGCATATCCATCCCGGCTTTGGGCATAAATACTTCTACTGCCATTTTTTCTCCCTCCTGTTTTTTAACAACATCTTAAGCCAACATTTCTTTGACGGTTGCAATAATTTTGGCTTCGTCCGGGAGAATTCCCTTTTCCAACACCGGGCAGAATGGTACCGGCACATCTTCCGAGGCCAGCCGCTTAAGCGGGGCATCCAGATAGTAAAACGCTTCACTATCAGCAATTCGGGCAATGATTTCACCGGCAATACCGCCTGTTTTTACGGCTTCATGAACCACCAGAGCATGACGGGTCTTGATCACCGACTTGATAATCGCTTCGGTATCCATCGGCAGTAAGGTTCGCAGATCAATGACTTCCACATCGATCCCTTCTTTTTCCAGGCTTTCTGCCGCGGCCAGACACATTTGCACCATCCGGCCATAGGTGATGATGGTACAGTCCTGGCCTTCGCGCTTCACATCCGCTTCGCCAATGGGAATCGTAAATTCTTCTTCCTCCACCATCCCTTTGGTCCGATACAAAAGTTTTTGTTCCAAAAAGATGACCGGATTGTTATCCCGAATCGCTGACTTTAATAATCCTTTAGCGTCTCTTGGCGTTGACGGCACAATCACTTTTAGCCCCGGCACATGACACAGCATCGCTTCCAGGGATTGGGAATGCTGGGCGGCCGCTCCGGTTCCGCCGCCGGATGCCGTTCGCAGTACCATCGGCACACTCACCTTGCCCCCAAACATATAGCGCATCTTTGGTGCCTGATTGACAATCATATCCCAACAGACAGTCATGAAATCCGAAAACATAATTTCCACAATCGGGCGCATCCCCGCCACTGCCGCACCAATCGCGCAGCCAACAAACCCCTGTTCTGAAATAGGGGTGTCAATAATCCGGTCTTCGCCAAAGGTTTCGACCAGATCTCCCGAAACGCCAAAGGCGCCCCGGTAGACACCAATGTCTTCGCCCATCATAAACACATCTTCGTCCCGGATCATTTCTTCACTGATGGCTTCTTTTATCGCATTTGCGTAGGTTATTTCTTTTTTAGGCATTTTATGTCCCCCCTCTTATAACGCATAAACATCATGATACACATCATCAAGCTCAGGATAGGGACTATCCAGGGCAAACTTAACGGCCTTGTCAATCAGTTCAGTGGTCTCTTTATCCACGGCATCGAGTTCCTCAACCGTGCAGGTCTTTGCCTCCAGCAGGTCATTTCTCATTTTATCAATGGGATTTCGGGCCTTCCAGGCATTGATTTCATCTTTGGTTCGGTATAGATTACCGTCACTTTTCGAGTGTCCTGAAATCCGATAAGTGTTTTCAACAATCAGCATCGGACCATTTTTTGCCACATAGTCGCGGGCGCTTTTAATGCATTCATAAACGGCCAACGAATCATTTCCGTCGACTGTTTCTGCCGGCATGCCATAAGGGATCGCCCGCTTGGCAATATCGGTATCTTTCATTACCTTGGAAATATGGGTCGACATGGCATAGGTGTTGTTGGTGCAGACAAAGAGAACCGGCAGATCCCAGGCCGAGGCCAGGTTCATCGCTTCGTGGAAGGCTCCTTCATTAGCCGCTCCATCGCCGAAAAAAGCTACCGTGACGACATCCTGCTTTCTTCTTTTGGCGGCAAAAGCACTGCCACAGGCCAGTGGCAGGGCCGCAGCGACAATCCCGTTGGCTCCCAGCACACCCTTGTCCTTATCGGCAATGTGCATGGAGCCGCCTTTTCCTTTGCAAACCCCGGTTGCCTTGCCAAATATCTCAGCCATCATCAGATTAATATCAATCCCCTTGCAAATGGCCTGGCTATGCCCGCGATGAGTGGCATACATCAGATCCTGGGGCTCTAAACCTTCACAGGTTCCGGCTGCGGCCCCTTCTTCACCTATACTTAAGTGGGTCGTGCCATGGATCATCCCCAGCGAAAAATAATGCTGAACCTTTTCTTCAAATTTTCTGCACAGGTACATATCTTTTAGTAACTTTAGTCCCAATTCCTTATTCTCGTTTTTCAATGGTGCTCCTCCCATATTGTTTGCTTATTCAAATTCTTGCTTAATGGCTATTTAGTAAATGGTGTTCACGTTTAGATTTATTTTAGCAAGAATCCGATTTTTTCAGGTGTTTTAACTTTCTTTCGAAATTTTTTTTACCGGAAAGCTGATTCATAGGATTTGATTGTTGGTGTGCGTTTTTAATCAAATCCTATGAATATGCCCATATTTACCGTTGTAACAACCACTCTCAATGTAGCGTTTAAGTGTTGCTAGCACAAACAGATTGGTAAATCAGTTCCCTATCTTATAATTTTCTTAATGATCTTATAAATACAGTGTGTCTTGAATCTTACGCAGTTGAACCATCAGCGAATCGTTATCCAAGGCAACATCAGCGTAAGTGACGATTTCACCTTTTTTAACGGCATTAACCATTTTAGTCTTTTTATTGACAATGCCCATCGGCAGCGCCCCTTTTACATTGGCCACTGATGCTTTTTCAAAACTGCCATAAATTGAGAATCCGCCAATACCATCCAGGTATTCACCTGCTACTAAGTCCCGTTTTGCCACTGTAATGGTTTCCGAAACAAGCCCTTTTCTTGGTGCGATGGTCGGCACCCCATCAATTACTGCTTTTGCAACCGATAATGGTGTTTCCAGACTGCATAAATGATACGGTCTGTACAACACATAATTGGGACCTTTTCCCATACTGAGGTAGTTCAGTTCATGAATAATGTCGGGTTGTTCGGTTGATACAATAATGAATACCCCTGGAGCAACACCATCAATATAGTCAACGATCCCATAATTATTTAAAATTCCGCCTTCACTCTTTAGTCTGAACAGATCTGGTAACTCCGAAACAATGCCTTTTGCGCCATGGCCACCCATTATATCCGGCAAGTAGCCGGTGGCATTGGACATTGCTGTCATTTCAACCATGGTTTTTGTCCCATCTTTAAATGAGGTAAGCATTTTCGGGCTGACGCCTTTTAAGGTTGCTTCTTCTAATACCGAGTCCGGATTGGACGCCTTATCAACCTTGTTATTTTTTCCCTTACCAATGACCCGCACATCAAATCCCAGCGCATCTGCAAAATCATACAGTTCAAGCACGGAGCCCGGTTCATCTCCTGCCGATCCGGTATAAACCACACCGGCACTCTGAGCCATTTTGTAAAGCATTGGTCCAATACAAACATCTGCTTCCACATTTAACATGACAATGTGTTTGCCGGCATTAATACTGTCGATCGCAACTTTTGCACCTACCTCAGGAACGCCGGTAGCATCCACGGCACAATCGATTAAATCTGTCTTTGTTGCAATTTCCGGATTGTCGGTGACAATGAATTTACCTTTGGCAAGCAGTTCATTGGCTTCTGAGATGGTATTGGCAATCATATAATCGCCTTCTTTTAAACCGGCATGTTGGTAGGCATTAATTGCATTTTCAATGTTAATGTCAACCACCACTGCGGGACGCATCCCTTTCATCGACATAATCTGTCCAACCATGCCCCGTCCCATTTGTCCTGCACCAACAATACTGGTCATGATGTGTTTTCCATTTTCTTCTAATTGTGCTAGTTTGTAGTTTAGTCCTAACATTTTTTCCTCGCTTAATTTTATTTTTTATTTGTAAATAATTTGGAAGGGATCACCAATCTTAACTGCCGGAATCCCCTGACCTTTTAACTCAATTTGTCCCGGTAGTTTTACCTGATCTTCCCCGGTAAAACAAAATGAACAATGCCCCATGCTCTCTAATGTTATGTTTGCTTCATGTCCGACGGCTGTCACTTCATAAACGACATCCCCAAATCGTACCGCGTCTCCTTCTTTCACCTCCCTGATAAATTCTTTTTTGGTGTGTAAAACTGCTATTTCTGCCAATTCTGGCGGGGCATTTTCATCAAAAACGATGAGCAACTTTTCTTTTAAAAATTCCTCTACCATTTCTCCAATTTGGGTTATTTCTGTTGTGAAATCCATTTTATCTCCTTGCCTTTTGCTTAACTTTCTACTTAGCTGTACATTCCGATACTCAATACAAAACCGATCAGTACAGCAGCTGGGCCGGTAATTAATCGACTAAAGAGCACTGCCGGGACACCAATTTCGACTGTTTCTGTTTCAGCTTCTCCCAAAGACAAACCAACCGGAATGAAATCACACCCAACCTGTCCATCAATAGCAAAGAGTGCCGGTAAAGCCAATGCCGGAGCAATCGCGCCAGCGCCAATCTGAACCCCTACCAACGTCCCAACAACCTGGGCGATAACTGCCCCTGGTCCAAGAATCGGCGATAAAAATGGAAGGGTACATACAATTGAAATAAGCACAAGTCCTGGTAAGCTTCCCGCAAATGGCGAGATGGTATTCGCAATAATATCTCCCAGCCCGGTGACGGTAATGATCCCAATGAGCATCGCGATGAAGGCCATAAAAGGAAGCACGTTTTTAATAACCATGTCGATCGATTCCCGGCCCGCCTGATAGAACTTACCAACGACACCCCCAACAGCTTTTCCAAGCCGTGAGATAAAGCCAACAAAGCCCTTTTGCTTTTCTGCTGCTGCTTTTGCTTCGGCTTTTACTTCCTGATAGTCTTTTTTCTTTGATGGTTCACTTACGGGTGCTTCGCCGTCATACAACGATATATTATTTTCTTTTACCCCCGACACATAAATATCTTCTTTAATATACTGGGCTAACGGTCCCGCCTGGCCAACCGGGGTCAGGTTAATGGTTAGGATTCCCTTTTTAGGATAAACCCCACACCGTGCGGTACCACCACAGTCTACAACCACACAAGCCACCTCACTATCTGGCGCACTGCTTAGAAATCCATCCAGAGCGATTCCGCCAGTCAAATCAGCAATTTTCTGGGCCACCGGATGAATGCCACCGCCGGTAACCGACATAATATAAGCCTTTTCTTCAGTGGGTTTGATTACCAATGGACCACCCCATCCGCCTTGACCTTTTTCGATAAGAACTGCTTTATACATTATTCCACCTCCGTAGTAGCTTTTTTAGATGCCATGATTGCATAGATTCTTTCAGTAACGATTCCTCTTAAAAGAATAACCAAAACACCTGCGATAAAATACCGCACCGCTAAATCACCAAGCGGCAACCCCAAGGTTGTCAGCCCTGCTGCGATTCCCAGGTAGACAAAGAGTTCACCAGGATTAGCATGAGGAAATAAACCGGTAATCGGATGGCAAAATGAAACTGCTGAGTCATAAAATGCGGCCTTATGTTTTTCTTCAACAAATCGTCCAAAAGTATACGCCATCGGATTTGTGAGAAAGAACATGGCCAGAACCGGTAATACGGTGTAGCGCAAAATAAAGTTCTTGCTGCTAAACTTAGCCGCACGTTCCACCCGTTCTTCACCAATAATCTTAATCAATGAATTGACTGCCGTCATTAAGACGATTAATAGTGGTAAAATACCCGTTACCAAACCAACGAATGTTTCTCCTCCAGCTTGAAAGAGACCTATAAAATTAGTTGCCAATTGTGCTAAAAAATCCATTTTTTCACCTTCTCCTTATTTTAAAATCAATACCCAATAATGTGACCGCTCTAATAATCACCCCTAAAACGTTCCCCTTTTCACCTCCAATAATTTGTAATACTCTGCTAACTACATTACGTCACTTTATTTTCCAGAACTGTCAGGCTTGACAGTCCTGACTGTCAACACTGATTTTTTACTCCACCACCATGCCTGCTAATGCTTGTTGTTCTCTTCTTTTCTCATGAAGTTTTTGTCGCTGCTCTTTTTTCATATGTGTCTCAATGGCTTCCACTGCCTGAAGCAATGCTCCTCGCTTTTGAGGCGCCACTTTTTTTGATCCGTCTTTTCTTGTTTTCTGGGGTTTATTCAATTTCTGATCTTCGAGTATTGCCAGTTTTTTTATTTCATTCAAACTTAAACCAATATAGTCATCGGCTGTTTTAAATCGCTCAAATGAAGTGATTCCTCTCATGGTTTTGCAATTATTGATTGTTCCGGAATTTCTGTCATAGGACAAAATCAGAATTTGTCCACCTTTTAGCACCCCTCTTCGATACCCAACTCCCAGTAAGCCCTTGCCTTTAAGAGACCCCATGGCATTTTGATAGCTTTTGACCTGATAAAAAGTCAGAAGTCCCTGCAAACACATCCCAATAAAAATCAAAGCAATAATATAAGTCATGATTTTTCCTCCACTTCCCTTTCTTCAATCAACTTTCTGGCACACCCTGCATCGGTAATTAAAACATTAATGTATTGACCAGCAATAGCACCTCGAATGGCACTAACTTTCTCGGCACCACAGGTTACACCGATTGAATCCTTAACTGACTTTAGTTTTTTGATGTCAATGCCGATAACCGTTTCATTCATTTCAAACTGTTCAGTACGACCTGCACTATCAAAGAAATTCATACAGATATCACCAGCGACATTCTTTTTGCGCATCAGTTCCATCTCCCGTTCATCGTAATAGCCCGTCGCCATGGTTGTAGAATTTCTGGTTGGAACACCTAAACCGACCAAAGCAACATCCAATTTGTTAGTGAGTTTAATAATCTTTTCAATGTACGCTTCTCCAATTAGCCCTTCTTTGATGGATTTTTTTGAAACCTTAGCTGGTGCATGAAGTAAGATATATTGAGCTTTAAAGGCATTTGCCAGCTCTTCCACTAAATAATTTGAATGGAGCTCCATCCCTACCTGGCCAATACCGCCAACCAAAGGGATAAACATCGCGTTTTTTACGACTTTAGGCTGTATATATTTAGCAATATGCCCTAATGTCGTCCCCATTGAGACACCAATATTTTTTCCGTCTTTGACTAATCGCTCTAAATACTCTGCGGCAGCTTTTCCAACTTCATCTTTTTGAGCGTATAGATCTTTTTTCTCTTCAACAATAATCGCCTCTTTAAGTCCATACATCAGCTCCAGTTTTCTTTCCATTTCAAAATAACTATCTTCGGCCAAGTCTGGAATAATGATTCGTACCATCTGTGTCGCGCGTGCTTGTTCTAGTATTTTTGCCACGGTGGGCCTTGATATGGACAACTGTTTTGCAATCGTTTGCTGTGTTTCGTCGTGATTGTAGAACAGATCACATACTTTGAGCATCAATCGTTTATTATCAATTACTTTTTTCATACTAATCACCTTAAGGTCTTGATTTTGTTTTACAATTGTAAATTTAATGAGTGCGTTTCGTTTTCATATGTTTGGCTGATTTATTTTGCTGTTGTTGTTTAATTTATTGTAATTATAGCGTGTTTTTTCATTAAGTCAACAGTTTATTGTCGTTTTTTAGGTATTTTTTCGTCATTTTTTGCTCATTTTATACATTTGTTTAAGTAATGTTTTAAACTTTTTTTCAAAATACAAGTTTATTTTTTAACAATCTATTTTTACAATTGTAAATTGATATTATTTTGTCAATTTACAATTGTAATCTCACTTCCTTTTTAGCGCCCCAAAAACATGGCTTTATTTATGAAAATTTCGAAAAACAAAAAGCGGCTACGTTGCCCAAAATTGGGTTTCAACATAGCCGCTGATGTTATATTTATCTATTCAGTTTTTAAAAATTCTTCCTGCTTTGCTTATTAAAGCGATTATTTAATTTCCTAAGCCTACTCCCACTCGATCGTCGAAGGCGGTTTGCTCGTGATGTCATAAACAATCCGGCTGACATGCTTCACTTCATTGACAATGCGGGTGGAGATGTTTTCTAAAACATCATAGGGAATGCGGGCCCAGTCGGAGGTCATCCCATCAACTGAGGTCACGGCGCGCAGGCCAATGGTGTAGTCATAGGTTCGTTCATCACCCATAACCCCAACACTGCGGTTTCCCGGCAATACCGCAAAGTATTGCCAGATTTCTTCATCCAGACCGGCTTTAGCGATTTCGTCCCGGAAGACAAAATCGGCTTCTTTTAAAATCTCCAGTTTTTCTTTGGTGATATCGCCCATGACTCGAATGGCCAGACCTGGCCCCGGGAAGGGTTGTCGCCAGACCAGATCGTGATCCAGACCAATTTCTTCCCCGACAGCCCGAACCTCATCTTTAAACAGGTTTCTCAGGGGTTCAATTAGTTCAAAATCGACATCATCCGGCAGTCCGCCAACGTTGTGGTGACTTTTGATGACCGCTGCATTTTTGGTACCGCTTTCGATGACATCAGGATAGATGGTTCCCTGTAGCAGAAAATCGATATCGTTTAATTTACTTGATTCTTCTTCAAAGACACGGATAAACTCCGTGCCAATAATTTTTCGTTTTTGCTCCGGATCACTGACACCTGCCAGTTTACCAAGGAAACGTTCTTCGCAGTTCACCCGGATAAAGTTCATATGAAAGCGCTTCTTAAAGATCGCTTCAACCTGATCGCCTTCATCTTTGCGAAGTAGACCATGATCCACAAAAATACAGGTCAACTTGTCCCCAATAGCCTTATGAACCAGAGTTGCCGCAACGGAAGAATCCACCCCGCCACTAAGGGCGCATAACACCCGACGATCGCCAACCTGCTTCTTGATGGCTTCAATCTGTTCCTGAGCAAAGTTATGCATAGTCCATAAACCTTCACATCCGCAGACATGATAGATAAAGTTATTTAAAACTTCTTTACCATATTTGGTATGTTCCACTTCGGGATGGAATTGTACTGCATAGAGCTTGCGTTCCTGGCATTCCATGGCTCCAGTCGGACAGGAATCAGTCGTCGCAGTGATGCAGAATCCTTCCGGGATCGTCTGGATATAGTTCGTGTGACTCATCCAACAGGTCGATCCATCAGGAATATCTTTAAACAGCACGGAGTCTGTTTCAAATTTCAGGGCTTTTTTACCATACTCCCGAATATCGGCCGAATCAGTGATGCCTTTTAATTGCTCAGCCATTAACTGCGCACCATAGCAGATCCCTAAAATAGGAATCCCCATGTTATAAATTTCCGGATCACAAAGAGGTGCTCCTGCTTCATGGACACTAGACGGTCCACCAGTGAAGATAATCCCCTTGGGATTTTTCTTGCGAATCTCAGCGGGGGTAATATCATAAGGAACAACCTCAGAATATACTCTGGCTTCACGAACTCGTCGGGCGATGAGTTGATTGTATTGTGCTCCAAAATCCACAATGAGGATGATTTCATCTTGGTAATGCTTTGTTATCATAAATTCTCCTAAAATTGAGCGCTATTGTAGTTAGGTGATTCTTTGGTGATGGAAATATCGTGGGGGTGACTTTCAATCAAACCCGCACTGGTTATTTTTATAAACTGCGATTTTTCTCTTAAATCTTTAATCGTCGCCGATCCACAATAACCCATTCCCGAACGAAGACCACCCACCAATTGGTAGACGGTATCGGCTAGCGGTCCTTTGTAGGGAACCTTACCTTCAACGCCTTCGGGAACCAGTTTTTTCTGGCCTTCCTGGAAATAGCGATCCGAGCTGCCATCTTTCATGGCGCCTAAAGATCCCATCCCCCGATAGGTTTTAAAGCTGCGACCCTGGTAAATTATGGTTTCTCCCGGGCTTTCATCGGTGCCGGCAAAAAGACTCCCGATCATAACCACATCAGCACCAGCACCAATGGCTTTAACCACATCCCCTGAATACTTAATCCCACCATCGGCAATGACAGGGATACCATGTTCTTTGGCGACTTCAACCACATCTAAGATCGCGGTGATTTGGGGCACGCCAATCCCGGCCACAACCCGAGTCGTACAAATGGAACCGGGGCCAATCCCAACCTTAAGGGCATCGACACCTGCTTTAATTAAGTCTTTAGCGGCGGCTCCAGTCGCAATGTTTCCCACGATGAGCTGAACATCAGGATATTTTTCCTTGATTGCTGCGACCGTTTTAATAACACCGATAGAGTGACCATGAGCAGTATCCACCACGATGACATCAGCCTGAGCTTTTACCAGTGCTGCTACCCGTTCAAAGGTGTTACTGCTAATTCCGACAGCACCACCAACGATCAGCCGCCCCCGATAGTCTTTAGCGGCGTTTGGATACTTAATACTCTTTTCAATGTCTTTAATGGTGATTAAACCTTTTAAATTATTTTCAGAGTCCACAATTGGCAGCTTTTCGATCTTGTATTGTTTTAAAATGGCCTCGGCTTTTTCCAGAGTAGTCCCCTCTTCCGCCGTTACCAGATTATCTTTCGTCATCGCGTCTTTGATTTTCTTTTTAGGATCACTTTCAAAACGCAGGTCCCGGTTGGTGATGATTCCGACCAATTTTCCTTCAATCGTAATCGGAACGCCGGAAATCCGATAACGGGACATCAGCTCCAGCGCATCACCGATATTATGTTCTGGTGACAGGAAAAACGGATCCACGATAACCCCGTTTTCTGAACGTTTAACCTTATCAATTTCAAAAGCCTGCTCTTCAATGGTCATATTCTTGTGAATAATCCCGATGCCGCCTTCTCTGGCCATGGCAATCGCCAGTCGTCCCTCGGTAACCGTATCCATACCGGCGCTCATAATCGGAATATTCAGCGCAATTTTTTTTGTCAGATGGGTGCCGGTGTTGACGTCGCCTGGTAACACTTCTGATTTCCCCGGGATTAACAATACATCATCAAAGGTAATGCCTTCCTTTAATATCTTCTCCAACCTTGTACTCCTTTCGAATTCAACTCTCGCTTAGATACAAAAAAAGCAGACAATTGGCCATTGCTTTTCATCTGCTTCATGTAAGTTCTGTAATCTTTATTATGCTGTTTAGTCTAACACAATTTGCTTAAATGTGACAATACTTATTTTTTTGGTAACGTTATCTTTTCGCTATTTTGATAAATTTACACGCTAAAACAATAAAAGTGACGGATTCTCCATGTCCGCCTTGATATCGCGAAGGAATTTTGCTCCGTCCACCCCATTGGCAACCCGTTGATCCAGATTTAAGCTGATTTTCATCACCGATCGCACCACCGGTTCACCCTGATGAATGCGGATCCGTTGAACCACTTCTCCAACGCTGAGGATGGCACTGTTGCTCTGATTGATGATCGCCGTAAATTCCCGGATCCCATACATCCCCAGGTTGGTAATCGTAAAGGTGCTGTTCTGATCTTCGGGCAAGTGATTGTTTTTAACGGCTTTTAAGAGATCACCCCGGCTTTTGACAATTTCCACAAAACTCATTGACTGAGTGTTTGGGATCACCGGTACAATAAATCCATGTTCGGCTTCGACGGTTAAACCCATATTAACATGGGCGTGGGCAACCACTGCATCATCTTCCCGTCTGGCATTGATCAGCGGATGTGTAACCAGTGCCCGAGAGGTTGCCAGGAGTAGAAAATCCGTATACGTGCAACGATATCTGGCCTGTTCCTCAATTTTTTTAGTGATCTTCTTTCTAAGCTCCTTAATTTCGGTCATATCAATTTCTGTGGTTAGGCTGATGACTGGTATTTCCCCGTTGTTTTTTATCCTATACCTGTTAATCGCTTTAGATCGAACCGTCCTGACCCTATTTTTTGCTGTACTTTCTTGCGCGTTTTTTTTGTGATGATCTTTAGTGATCTCCGGTTCCTCAGTAAGTTCTTGAACAGTCGCACCGCTTATCTCAGCTGGTGATTCTATGATTTCATCAGTTTTTTCAACAATGGCAACCGCTGCCTCAGGTTCTATTTTTTGCTCGACCATCTGCTTGACCTTTTCGGGCTCAGTAACTTCGGTCTCAGTAACTTTGGGCTCAAGAACTTCTTTTTCGTCCGTTTCAAGCAAAACATGCACTGGCTGATTTTCTTTTAGTTCCGATGCCTGAATGTTGCTGGATTGGCATTCCGTATTTTTTTCTTCCGGCGTCGGTTCAGCAACAACTTGCTCGCTGGTTTCTGTCGCCTTGCTTTCGTCCTGAACCGGCTTTCTTTTTTGCTGGCCCCGGGATTTGCGCTTCAGATCTTCCTGCTCACTTTCATAAAGCAGATGCATCGGCGTTGGTTTAACAATAATTTCTTCCCGTAGCGGCTCCGCTTTTAAATCGACAAACGGCACAAAATCCAATTCTGAAATTTTTGTCACCACCTCCGCTTCTTCTGCTTTTAACCGCTCATCGTCTTCATCCACAAAGGGAACAAAGTCCAGCTCTGGATTTGGCACTTTTTCTATTTTATGATTCATTTCTTTTAATTTTTTGCGCGGGCGAGGCGCTTTTTCAGGAATCGCTTCCAGCTTCACCGGTGTAGAAAAGAGGTTTTTGGGGTTCCCAACGATATTGTCCAGGTTCGTTTTGATTACCACCGGTTCTTTTGATTTGTACTCAAAGGTTCCCGGCTGAATCACGACCAGCTTCTTAACATCATCGGTTTCAATCCTTCCATTTGGTCCACTGCCGGTGACCTTTTGAAGTTCCACCTTAAATTCCCGGGCAATTCGTCTTGCCGCTGGGGTTGCTCTAAGCTTTCCTGCTCGGGGATCTGGCGCATCAAAGATTTCCTGTGACTCTTTTATTTCTTCATCCTTGATGATTCCCGGAATAACTTCCGCAGGTTGTTCTTTGATCTCTTCTGTTTTGATACCTTCTTTAATGGCCTCTTCCAGATTCTTTTCCAGCGCCTCAAGCACCGTAGTGAGTTTTTCTTCCAGATTTTCTTCCCGGTTTACTTCCCCTTGATCTTTATTTGTCATCTCTTTGGTTGCTTGTTCACGATCTGCTGCTGCCATATCTAAATTCTCTTTCGGTAAGATTATTTCATTTTCCATCATTCTGCCAACTCCCTATTCCCGGTTAAGGAGACGATAGACTCCATGAACAAAATCGTTTCGCTGGGGTACCACTGCTGCCTCTAATTCCTGATTAAAAGGAATCGGGACATCCAGACCGCCCAAACGGATAATCGGTGCGGTAAGGTAGTCAAAGGCTTCGCTTTCGACCACCCGGGCGACGATTTCGCCACCAACCCCGCCGGTTTTAACGGCCTCATGGGCGACAATCAGACAACCGGTTTTAATAACCGATTCAATAATGGGTTTCATATCCATCGGATACAGGGTCAGGGGATTAAGAATTTCCACCATAATCCCTTCTTCCTCTAAAAATTCGGCGGCTTCAATGGCTTTGCCCAAGATGGTACCATATGCAACAATGGTCACGTCCTTGCCAACTCGCTCGACAACGGTTTTTCCAATTTCCAGGGTGTAATCTTCATCCAGAGGAACTAGCCCCACCGCATCATAGAGCATTTTATGCTCGATAAAACAGACCGGGTTATTGTCCCGAATTGCCGCTTTAATAAGCCCTTTTGCCTGGGCTGGGGTCGATGGGGTCACCACCTTTAATCCCGGCACATGGCATAACCAGGCTTCCAGACTCTGGCTGTGCTGCGCTGCCGCCCCGGTACCGGATCCAGCCGGAAGCCGCAGGACCATCGGTACCTGGGCCTGACCGCCAAACATATAGCGCATTTTAGCACCCTGATTAACCAGGGCATCCAACCCCAGAGTAATAAAGTCCATAAACATCATTTCGCAAATTGGTCGCAACCCGGTCGTTGCTGCGCCGACAGCGGTCCCAACAATGGCTCCTTCAGAAATCGGAGTATCCAGGATTCGTGCTTCGCCAAACTCTTCCAGCAAGCCCTTTGACACCCCAAAGGCACCGCCGTAAAGACCAATATCTTCACCTAAAAAAATGACATCCTGATCCAGTCGCATTTCTTCGGTGATTCCCAGACGGATGGCATCGCGGTAGGTCATTCTTGTCATATCACTTGTTTTCATTTAGTTATACCTCTCACGCATATACATCTTCTAAAACAGTGTTTAGCTGGGGTTGCGGGCTTTTTTTTGCAAACGCTACCGCCTGCTCAATCGAAACCCGGGCCTCGTCTTCCATTTTGAGGATCTGTTTTTCAGTAAAAACCCGGTTTTCCCGAAGATATTCTTTAATCTTCAAAAGCGGATCTTTTTTTTGCCATTCCAGAACCTCCCGTTTATCCCGATAAACTTGTTTATCACTCTTGCTATGCCCACTGTAGCGATAGGTTTTTGCTTCAATCAGCACGGGACCCTTCCCTGCTCTGGCATAACGCAGGGCTTTGGTCGCGGTATTGTAAACATCAAGAAAATCGTTGCCGTCAATGGTAAGACCTGGCATGTTATAGGCTTCGCTGCGGTCTGAGATATTTTCGATATTGATGTGATTCTCGACCGGATTTGACATCCCATACTGGTTGTTTTCAATGAAAAAAACGACCGGCAATTTCCAGATTGAGGCCAGATTCAAGGATTCATGAAAGCTTCCTTCATTGGTAGCACCATCCCCGGCAAAGCACAAAACAACCTTACCGGTTTTTTTATATTTTTGAGTCAATGCTGCTCCGCAGGACAGATTAAAACCACCGCCGACAACGCCATTGCCGCCCAGATTTCCATTTTCCACATCGGCAATATGCATAGAACCTCCTTTGCCCTTGCTGTAGCCGGTATATTTCCCCAGACATTCTGCCATCATCAGATTGACATCCAGTCCAAAGCCAATCGCCTGGGCATGACCCCGATGGCTCAGCGACGCCAGATCCCCTTCTTCGAGAGCCAGACAAGGCATCACCCCCGAAGCTTCCTGACCGATGGCCAGATGGATCGTACCATGGACCTGGCCCTTTGCGGCGAGTTCCTCCAATTTTTCTTCAAAATAGCGAGCCTGATTCATTTTATAATACATTCTTAAGAGAAGTTCTTCCGATAATTCAATCATGGCTTCCTCCACATTTTCTTAAATTTATTTTAAAAAGGTGAATAACCCTTAGTATTTTGTTTCGTGTATTTCCATTATATCTTTTATTCCCCAATAAATAAAGAATGAAGCGAAAAACTGCATAAAATATCAGCTATTTTCACTTCATTCTTTATTTCTATTAATAATCTTTTAATTTTTCCGTGCTTTTTTATCATTTTTCAACAACCGTTTAATAATCGACTCGGCAATAATCAGATCTTCCGGGGTTGTAATCTTGATATTGGTGTAGTGGCCAGTTACAATTTTTACTGGTACATTCTGACGTTCTACCAGAAAGGCATCATCCGTTCCCTCAATCCCCAACAAAATCGCCTGTTCATGGGCTTCTTTTAAAAGACCATACTCAAAGGTTTGGGGAGTTTGAATTTCAACCAGGTCATCCCGATTTGGGGTATGATCAACAAAGCCATCCTTGCTGATCACTTTTATGGTGTTTTTAGCTGCCACGCCCACGGTAGTGGCCCGATGTTCAATGGTTTCTAAAATACTTCGGACAATGACCGACTCCTGGATAATTGGTCTGGCGCCATCGTGAACCATCACCAGATCCGTCCTGGGATTAATTGCTTTGAGCCCCCGATAAACTGACTCCTGCCGGGTATTACCACCGCGCACCAGTTTTATCTTTTTAAAGCGATAGGGCTTTAAAACCTGCAATTGGCAGATGCTAAACTCGTCCTGATTAATCACCAATACAATTTCATTAATCAGAGGGCACTTTTCAAAAACATCCAGGGTATGGGCTAAGATTGGTTTCCCATTTATTGTCAGATACTGCTTGTTGATTGGTGCATTCATCCTTCGTCCCATTCCTGCGGCAGGAATGATTACGCTGGTTAGAGGTTTTTCCATGTTTGCCACCTTATTATAATTATTATCGATCGAGAAGCAGGCCATCCGTCATGACCAATCGGTACACCCGCCCTCTATGAAATAATGCTTGCCGTTTTTGGGCTAAAGTGAATTTAGTCGTTGTGCCACTTTTTCATTGTTCGTCTTTAAAACTATTTCCCGCTCATCTGGTGTATCGATTTGCGATTTTAACTCAATTTCCAGCCGGGGCTCAAAGTTATTTTCCCCTATCAGATCCGGCCACTCCAATAGCAGCGTACAGCCCTGGTTGAGGTAATCTTCAAAGCCCATCTCATAAAGCTCCTGTGAATCCTTAAGCCGGTACAAATCAAAATGAAAAATTCCAGGCGGATTACCATATTCATTAACAATGGTGTAGGTGGGACTGGTGACCTCATCATCAATTCCCATTCCGGCCACAAAGCCTTTACAAAACAGGGTTTTTCCAGCCCCCATATCCCCTTGTAAAAAAACAATCAGGGGGAAGTCGATGGCTTCCCCCAGAGATTTTCCAAAATCAAAGGTTTCCTGACTTGATTTTGTAATGATTCTTTTTTCCAGCATTTACTTTACCTTTTCTTTGGTGCCTGACTTTTCGTCGCTGAAGTCAATGATTTCTTCATCATTTTCATCATCAATAATCTCATAATCCACTTCAACCACATCCTCAATCCGCTGATTACCCGGGAGTACCACCGCCAGCAGAATATAGACAATGATGCTGAGGATCCCCGGCATCAGTCTAAGAAAAAAGGGCAACAGGAACAACCCTCTGAAAATCCAGGGCGAAGTGTTGCAGTATTCCCCCAGACCGGCACAGACGCCGGCCAGAATTGCTCGTTTTTTGCTTTTCATTAATTGTTTTTTCATTATTCTTCCGTTCTTAAAACTTGTTCTTGTTGATAGTTTGCCATAAACCGTTCCAGTCGATCCATGGTTTCCAACAGATCTTCCGGATGGGGTAAAAAGACAATTCTGAAATGATCCGGATGAGGCCAATTAAAACCGGTTCCCTGAACCATCAGAACATGCTCTTCTTTGAGAAAATCCAGCGCAAACTGGACGTCGCTGGTGATATTAAAAAGTTCTGTATCAATCTTGGGAAAGACGTAAAACCCGGCCTTGGGTCTAACGCAGGACAGACCCGGTATCGCATTGATTCGCTTACAGACAATCTCCCGCTGTTCATAGAGCCGACCTCCAGGTTTAAGCAGATCGTTGATACTTTGGTAGCCGCCTAAAGAGGTTTGGATCGCATGTTGTCCGGGAACATTGGAGCACATCCGCATATTGGAAAGCATTTTAATCCCTTCAATATAATCCCTGGCCCCTTCCTTGTTACCCGTCAAAATCATCCAACCGACCCGATAACCGGGAATCCGATGAGATTTTGACAAACCATTGAGCGTTACCACCAGCACCTCCTCGGTCAGCGTTGACATCGGGATATGAACCGCATCATCATAGAGAACCCGATCATAAATTTCATCGGCAAAAATAATCAAATTATTGGCAATGGCCAGATCGACGATCCCCTCAAGAATATCTTTGGGATAAAGGGCACCAGTGGGATTATTGGGATTGATGACCACGATTCCCTTGGTATTAGGAGTAATCTTACTGGCAATATCCAAAAGATTGGGGTTCCACTCATCTTCTTCATCACAGGTATAATAGACAGCGGTTCCGCCCGATAGGTTAACCGCAGCTGACCACAGCGGGTAGTCTGGTGACGGAACCAGAATTTCGTCCCCATTATCTAACAGCGCCTGCATACAAAATAGAATCAGTTCACTGACCCCATTGCCAAGAAAAACATCATCCACCTTCAGATCCATCAGACCCTTGGTCTGATAATGCTGAACCACAGCCTTTCGGGCTGAGAAAATCCCCTGAGAATTGCAGTAGCCTTCGGCCGGCCGCATATTATATTTGATATCCTGAATAATCTCATCCGGGGCATTTAAATTAAAGGGGGCTGTATTCCCGGTGTTGAGCATGATAATGTCAATGCCTTCCCGTTCCATGCGATCCGCCTCTTCAACCACCGGTCCTCTAATATCATAACAAACGTTGTCCAACTTCTTCGACTTTTTCACAGCCTTCATCACTACACTCAACTCCTTTAATATTAAATTTTAGATAAGATTCAGGATCCTGCAAACTACCATACCAATCAATTGTTAATCTGTTGTATGCTGCAAGCTCGGACAGGCGCTGCCATGTCCGCCTTGATGCCTACAACATGATGTAACAATTGTCGGTACTGCTTTTTAGTTTGTTTATCGTCGCAAGACTACTCCAATGTATGGTCCTTTTTCATTTTTTCGATGCTGTTGCGGTAGCCTTTGCCGTGTTTGAGGCAGCGGTTGACGCGGCTGATGGTGGCCGAGCTGGCTCCGGTCAGTTTTTCCACATCGATGAAGGTTTTTCCCTGGGATAGTAGATAGGCAATTTCAAAACGGTGGGCCATGTCTTCAATTTCTTTGATGGTACACAGGTCCTCGAGTAATAAATTACAATCCTCCTCGGTTTCAAGGGCTAAAATCGCCTGGGCCAGAACTTTTCGTTTTGTATTTGCTTCCATGGAGAATCCTCATTCATTTCTTTTTTATTCTTTTGGGTTGATTAAGAAATTTTCTTCCTAAAAAATTTTATCCATTGACACTTAATCTTATCTTTAGTGTATAATATGTTATCATAACACATTGCTGTAAATAAATAAATTGAAAGGTGAACTTTATGAAATTATATAATACCCTGACCCAGAAGAAAGAAACATTTATCCCGATTGAAGCGGGCAAGGTCCGGATGTATTCCTGCGGACCCACAGTTTACAACTATTTTCATATCGGCAACGCCCGTCCCTTTATCGTATTTGACGTGCTGCGCCGGTTTTTGGAATATACCGGTTACGAGGTAACCTTTATCCAGAACTTTACCGACGTTGATGATAAAATCATCAACCGGAGTCACGAAGAGGGAATTTCGCCTGGCGATGTTTCTAAAAAATACATCGCTGAATATTTTACCGATGCCGATGCCTTGGGAATCAGACGCGCTACGGTCCATCCCAAGGTCAGTGAGCACATGCCGGAAATCATCGCCATGATCAAAACCCTGGAAGAAAAAGAACTGGCCTATAATGTCGATGGCAATGTCTACTATCATGTTGATGCCTTTAAAGATTATGGTAAATTATCCAAACAATCCATCGATGATTTAAAATCCGGGGCCCGGATTGATGTCAATGATGAAAAACATAGTCCTCTGGATTTTGCCCTCTGGAAAAAGAAAAAAGAAGGCGAGCCCTATTGGGACAGTCCCTGGGGCCAGGGGCGACCGGGCTGGCACATTGAATGTTCGGCGATGTCAAAAAAACACCTGGGCGATACCATCGATATTCACGGCGGCGGCCAGGATCTGATCTTTCCCCACCACGAGAATGAAATCGCTCAATCCGAAGGCTGCTGCGGCAAACCCTTTGCTAACTATTGGGTGCACAACGGCTATATTAATATCGACAACGAAAAAATGTCCAAATCCAAGGGTAACTTTTTTACCGTCCGGGATATTGCCAAAACCTTTGATCTCGAAGCGGTGCGGATGTTTTTATTAATGGCTCATTACCGCAGCCCGGTTAACTTCAGTGAGCCGCTGCTAAAGCAGGCCGCCAATGCTCTGGAACGGTTATATACCGCTAAATTCCAGATGGCATTCCTGCTTGCAAACGCCACCGCTGAGATGTCCACCGAAACAGAACAAGGCTGGATTGGTTCGCTGGTTAAGTACAAACACGATTTTGTCGCAGCCATGGATGATGACATCAATACCGCCGATGCCATTGCCGTTATTTTTGAGCTGGTCCGGGATCTTAACTCGACGCTTAATGCCGCTTCTTCTAAACCGGCGATCATTGCTGGTCAAAACATTTTTGCCGAACTCACTGCCGTTTTAGGATTGGCGGAAAAAGAAAAAGAAACCGATCTGGATGCGGCTGTGGAAGACCTGATCGCGCAGCGACAGGCGGCCCGCAAAGCCAAAGATTTCAAACGGGCCGATGAGATCCGGGATGAACTGCTGGCTAAAGGTATTGTTCTGGAGGATACCCGGGAAGGTGTTAAATGGAAAAAAGCCTAACCCCAGAAACGTCAGACCGTCTAAAAGCCATCCAGGCCACGATCGACACACACTACACCCGGGAACAGGCCGCCGCCATGAATCCGCTGGCACTGGCCTACATTGGTGATGGGATATTCTCGGATCTGATTCGCAAATATCTGCTCGGCTGTGGTCACCAGAATGTTAATGTCATGACCAAAACCTCGATTTGTTATGTCCGTGCCAGTGCCCAGGCCCAAATCGTCCGGACGCTGCTACCAGAACTTTCTGAAACGGAGGAGCGGATGGTTAAACGAGGCCGGAACACCGCCTCCCAGGTTCCCAAAAACGCGAACCCTTCCGACTACCGTTATGCCACCGGTTTTGAAACCCTGATTGGCTACCTGTTTCTCTGCGGCGAGGTCAAACGGATGAACAGCCTAATTTGTCAGAGCATTGATGTCATCAACAAAAATAGCGAAATATAAAAAAAAGATCTTCAAAAGCACATTGTCTTTTGAAGATCTTTTTTTTACTGTTTACAGCTGACTGTTAGTTTTGCATCACGACTGGAGAGGCTTCCCAGTTATCAAAAATATTTCGCTGATACCATCGGTACATGAACAACTCATAAGCCAGACAGAACATTTCTGAAATGATAAACCCGTACCAGATCCAATCCAAACCACCGGCCTGCGCCAACAAATAGGTAACCGGCAAGAGCACAATCATCTGCCGGATAAAAGATGCAATCATACTGACATAAGCCTTGCCGATGGCCTGGAAACTGACACTGAGCATAATCGAAATCCCGGCCAGTGGAAATGCCAGACTGATGCTCCTTAGACACTTGATTCCGATTTCCATCATTTCAGCAGAAGGGTTAAAAGCCATCATAATCTGAGCCGGGAAAATCCAGAACAGCAGCGTTCCCAAGGCCATAATGCTGAGGGCAGCGGTCATTGCAACCTTCAGGGTTTCGTTAAACCGTTCCCGATTTTTGGCTCCGTAATTGAAACCAAAGATCGGCATGGCCCCCTGACCCAATCCAAAGATGGGCATAAAGATAATCGACTGAATTTTAAAGTAAACCCCAAAAACAGCCACTGCCGACATCCCAAATCCAGCCAGAATCAGATTGTATCCGGTAATCATCAGCGACGCCAACCCCTGCATAATCGCCGCTGGTAATCCGACTTTAAAAATATCTTTGATGATTGCCGATTCATAATGAAACACCTTATAATCGAGTTTTAAATAATTTTTGCTGCTTTTAAAAACGACCAGTAACATATAGGCCATCCCAAAGATCTGACCAATCACCGTGGCAATCGCCGCACCTGCCACTCCCAATGCCGGAAAGCCAAGCCATCCAAAGATCATAATGGGGTCCAGAATAATATTGACCACTGCTCCGATAATTTGTCCAACCATCGGCTGGATCATTTCGCCACTACCTTGTAAGGTGGCATAAGCCGCCTGGGTGATGAAACTGCCAAAACAAAGCGTGGTGACAATCATTAAATACGCCCGGCCCTGGGCAATGATGCTGGCATTGTCGGTAAACAAACTGATAAATGCTTCCGCCGTGAAAAAGCCCAAGATGCCCAGCACTGCTGCAATCAGCATCGCCAGTAAAAAACCATGTTCCGCCACATTAGCTGCTTCGCTCTTTTTATTCTGCCCCAGGCGCCTCGAAATAGCTGAGTTAATTCCGACTCCCAGACCCACAAAAGAGGAGATAATAATCATCTGAATGGGAAATGCCAGGGAAACGGCTGTTAAGGCCTCTTCCCCAATTTGCGCCACAAAGATACTGTCCACAATATTATACATTGCTTGAATCATCATCGAAATGATCGCCGGTATTGACATTGAAAAGAGAAGCTTTGGTATTGGAACGACGCCCAGTTTATTCTTTTTTTCGGTTTGAGTGTCTTTCATGAGGCACCTCCTTGTTATTCATACATTAAAGTAAATGAAAAACCTGAATCCAAGGACAAAGTCAGCCTCACACCCAGGTTCTATTGATACTTTAATTAGTCTTTTGCTATTTTTTCTTTTTTGATATTTCGACTTTAACTTTGCGTTCTTTAATTATTTTTCCGTTTAATTTCTTTTCTACTTTTTTAGCCTGCTCTTCATCCACATCCACGAAGGTAAATTTATCATACATGTCAATATTACCTACAGCAGTAGACGGAATCCCGCATTCACCGCAAATGGCTCCCAGGATATCCCGTTTTTGGGCATGATCTTTTTCACCAACGCTAATAAAAAGACGTTTTGTTTTTTCCGGACCAGCACGACGGGATCCACCCTCGCGACGACCGCGATTGTCTCGACCATCGCGACGTGGAGCTGAGTCATTGCGTCGTGGACGTCGTTCAACCGTATTGAGATCTTCGGCTTCTGAAAGTGGCAATTGAGCCTGCAGCAAAACAGCCGCAATGGTTTCAGCGGCGTAGCCTTTTTCGACCAGCTCATCAATAATTTTCACATAGGTCTCTAAGGTACCTGTCTCAGCGCCCTTGTCGGCACGAATTTTGAAGCGTTCGTGGAAATGGGCTATCTTGATATCATTGATAACAGCACTCGTTGGGATTAAACCCCGTTCGATGCTTTTTTTAGTGTAGTCCGTGATTTTTTTGAGTCTAAACTGATCTCTGGATCGCGCCAGGGTCAGCGAGATACCGCTTTTTCCTGCCCGCCCGGTTCGACCAATCCGATGGACATAATATTCTTCATTATCAGGAACATCGTAATTAAAGACAATATCGACGTCATCGACGTCAATTCCCCGGGCTGCCACATCGGTTGCTACCAGGATATTTAACTTCCCACGGCTAAAGTCTTTTAAAACAGCCATCCGGGAAATCTGACGCATGTCGCCATGAATTTTATCCACTGAATAACCCAGTTTTTTAAGATCATCGGTAATTTCATCCACATATTTCTTGGTGTTGCAAAAGATCAGGGATCGTTGTGGTTTGTAAACATCCAGTAATCGGGTTAAGGCTTCAAACTTATGGTGATCACTGATATTAAAGTATTTTTGTTCGATACTGGTCGCCACCATGTTTTTAGGTGAAATTTCCACCAGGACCGGATTCTTCTGATAGGTTTCCGCAATTTTTAAAATTGGTTTTGGCATCGTTGCCGAGAATAACACCGTTTGAATCTCATGGGCGATTTCGTCCAGAATCAATTCAATATCTTCCCGGAATCCCATGTTTAGCATTTCATCCGCTTCATCCAGTACCACCATTGACACCTCACTAAGTTTCAAGGTTTTACGTCGCATGTGATCCATTACCCGGCCAGGGGTACCAACCACAATCTGAACCCCTGATTTAAGGTCTCTGATCTGGTTTTCAATGGATGCGCCACCGAAAATTGGTAATACTTTAATGTTCTTTTGGTATTTTAGTACTTTTTTAAATTCATCTGAGACCTGTACTGCCAACTCTCGGGTTGGGCATAGAACTAAAACTTGTACTTTCTTTATAGAAGGGTCAAGCTTCGTAATGGCTGGAATGGCAAACGCAACAGTTTTTCCTGTTCCTGTCTGTGACTTTCCAATGAGGTCTCCTCCCATCATTAATTGTGGTATCGCTTGCTCCTGGATTTCGGTCATTTCTACAAAGCCCATTTCTTCAATGGCTTGTAGCAATTGTTCATTAATTTCTAATTCTGTAAATTTCATTTAGTATCCTTTCTCGAATATATAACACCTTATTTTAAACCAACATATTAAATAATGCAAGCTTTATTTAATATGTATTAAGAAATAGTGCCTATGATTCACGTAAGATCTTAATAATTTCCGATTTGGCACCTTTTCGCAAATTTAATAGTCAGTTTATGGTCACTTGGTGTATAATCTGATTAAACACATCTGTGTTTATTTTACTCATTCATACTGAGATTATGAATAATTTATGGAGGAAACACCATGTCTACTTTTGGAACACGATTAAAACGACTGCGAATTAATAAGGATATGACCCAGCAGGATTTTGCTGAGCATTTTGATTTAAACAAAAGCTCGATTTCCAAGTACGAGAAGGATAAAAACCTTCCCGAAAACCAGTTGCTTGTTGAAATCGCGGATTATTTTGATGTATCGGTTGACTATTTGCTCTGCCGAACAGACAATTCCACCTCGCTTAATGATGCGAAGCTCAAATCAGAAGGCTCCTTAAACTCGGCTGAACAGCTGGTTAAACCGTTGGAAATGAAAGACCTGCTGGGACTGTTCGGTTACGCCATGGCCAATGAAGAGGGTAAAAAGGAAATTTTGGATTTTATTAACTTCAAACATGAAGTCCTCGTCCAACACTACTCTAAAAAAGAATAGTTATTAAAAAGAAGCTGTTTGCAAACAGCTTCTTTTTGGTTGTCAATAAACGACCGTACCGATCAATGGTTAATTTGTTGTTACACTTGTCGGTATTGGGTTTGTGTTTGACACAAGCTAATTACTTTTTTTATAACCGCTTACTCAATCGGTTCCATTTTCTCCAGGCTCTTAAGCCATTGCGTTGCGCGGGCGTCGGCGGGCATGCGCCAGTCACCCCGCGGCGAAAAAGATACTGAGCCTACCTTTGGCCCGTCGGGCAGGCAGTTGCGTTTAAACTGCTGGCTGAAAAAACGGTGGTAAAAGCGCTTTAGCCATTTAAAAATCACCGCTTTTTGATAGACACCCTCAAAGGCTTTGCAGGCCAGGAAATATACTTTTTCCGGTGAGAAGCCGTGGCGCACCATTTGATACATAAAGAAATCGTGGAGTTCATAGGGACCCACGGTTTCTTCTGTTTTTTGGGCGATTTTTCCGTCCTCATCCGGGGGCAGCAGTTCTGGTGAAACCGGGGTATCCAAAACATCATAAAGAATTTTTTTAATCTCTCCTTTGGTCGAATGGTCTGCTACCCACTTGACCAGATAACGGATTAAGGTTTTTGGAACACTGGCATTGACACTATACATTGACATATGATCGCCATTATAGGTAGCCCAACCAAGGGCCAGTTCCGATAGGTCCCCCGTTCCAACGACAATCCCCCCCAGCTTGTTGGAAAGATCCATGAGAATCTGGGTTCGTTCCCGGGCCTGAGAATTCTCGTAGGTAACATTGTGGAGATCCAGAGGGTGGCCGATGTCGTTAAAGTGAGCCGTACAAGCGGCAACAATGGAAATCTCATGGAAGCTCGCACCTAGACCCTTGATTAGAGCAACCGCGTTATCATAGGTGCGATCAGTAGTGCCAAAGCCCGGCATCGTCACAGCATGTATTTTTTCCCGGGGGATATCAAATCGATCACAAACACTGACACAAACAAGCAGTGCCATCGTTGAATCCAGTCCTCCCGATATCCCCACTACCATTGGGGCATTGCCGAGGTGAGCCAGTCGGGTAGCCAAACCGATGGTTTGGATATTAAAGATCTCTTCGCACCGCTCACTGCGCCGATTGGGATCAGCGGGAACAAAGGGCTGAGGATATACCTCCCGATCAAAATCATCGGTTCCCGGAGTTTCAAATAAAATGGTCCGGTAAGAATGATCCTTAAGAAGATCAGCTGAATCCCCAAAGCCATGCTGCATTTGCCGGTCATGCGTGAGTGATTCGACGTCAATATCAGTAATCAGCAGTTCGTTCCCCAGGTTAAACTTAGGCAGTTCTTTGAGCAATATCCCCCGTTCACAGATGATCGCATTGCCACCAAACACCAAATCACTGGTTGACTCACCAAAGCCTGACGAGGCATAGAGATAAGCAGCATTGCAGCGGCCAGATTGAGAGCGAATCAACTCTCTGCGGTAATCACTTTTTCCCACCACCTCATTGCTGGCAGACGGATTAAGGATCACGGTAGCCCCGGCCAGGGCATGAAAACTACCGGGTGAAATGGGTACCCACAGGTCTTCACAAATTTCGACACCGATCACAAATTCTTCCCGATGAACATGTTGAAACAGTAAATCGGTTCCAATCGGAACCCGTTGCGAACAAAGGGTAATCTCAGTTTGATACAGCGATTTTGACGAAGCAAACCATCGTTTTTCATAAAATTCCTGATAATTGGGAATATAGGTTTTGGGCACTATCCCCAATATCTGACCATCGTTTAGCAGCACTGAACAATTGTATAAACTCCCCTTTATGGCCAGGGGCAGGCCAACTGCCAGAAGCATCTTCTTCCCATCAGACCATTGACACAAACAATCCAGTGCCTTTACCGCGTTTTTCTGCAGTTCCCGCTGAAAAAACAAATCGCCACAGGTGTACCCGGTGATTCCCAACTCCGGAAACAATAGCACCTCAACCCCCTGATCCCAGGCCTTCGTCGCTAAGGTCATCATTTCATTGACATTATACTGGCAGTCTGCCAGTTTTAGTTTAGGAACAGCACAGGCTGTTCTGAAAAATCCGTATTTATGCATGGTTCCCTTAACTCCTTTAACTTTCATTTAATTCTTTCTTACTTCTCTTTAGTTATTGTGCCTATCTTTATTATAGCTCCATTTGTGATTTGTAACAATCATATTTTATTTTCCACAGGCTGTGTTCAATCGGCAATTTTTTATGCACAATTGACCTGTTTATTGTTTTACCATTACATTGGCGTTGTTTGGGGTTTTCTCAGCTAATCAACAAGGTTATCCACATTGTCCACAGGGAAAACCTATGTTCTCCACAGTTTTATACAATTATTATCAACAAATATAAAGTTATCCACAGTTTTTCTGTTGGCGTATCTTGTGTCTCATCCCATAAAAAAAATCAAGATCTAGGATCTCGATTTTTTTATCCGCTATTCTTTAGTGTTCAAAGCAGCTTTTACAAAGCTCTGGAACAACGGATGGGGTTTATTGGGGCGGGATTTAAACTCCGGATGCGCTTGAGTCGCAACAAACCAAGGGTGATCTTTTATTTCAATCATTTCAACAAGAACCCGGTCAGGTGACATTCCCGAGAATATCATCCCCTTTTCTTCAAGTTGCGCAAGATAATCATCATTGACTTCATAGCGGTGTCGATGCCGTTCGCTGATGTTTTTCTCACCATAGGCTTCTTTCGCTTTTGAACCTTCCAACAACTCGCAGGGATATAATCCCAAACGCATGGTCCCCCCCATATCAATAATTTTTTTCTGTTCTTCCATCAGATTGATAACTGGATAAGGGGTTTCCGGATCCAGCTCTATACTATGAGCACCGGCCAGACCGACTACATTTCGGGCAAACTCAATGACTGCCAACTGCAAACCCAGACACAGACCTAAAAAAGGCACCTTATGTTCTCTGGCATACTCAATGGCATGGATCTTGCCTTCCACACCCCGGTGGCCAAAGCCGCCGGGCACTAGGATGCCATCCAGATCTTTAAGCACCCGATCAACATTTTCTTCATTGATGTCTTCAGAATGAATCCATTTAATAACAACCTCAGAGTTGTTACCAATACCGCCGTGACGCAGGGCTTCTGCCACGGAAAGATAGGCGTCATGGAGTTCGACATATTTACCAACTAAGCCAATGGTAACCTTGTTTTCCAGACTTTTCGCCTTTTTAACCAGGTCTTTCCATTCGGTCAGGTCCGGTTCTTTACAATCGATATGAAGTTTTTCACAAACCAATTCGGCCAGACCTTCTTTTTCAAGCATCAGGGGTACTTCATAAAGCTCTGCGGCATCCATATTAACAACCACAGCTTTTTTATCGACATTGCAGAAGAGGGATATTTTCGCCTTTAAACCTTCTTCCACTTCCTTTTCGGAACGGAGCACAATAATATCCGGCTGAATTCCGATGCTCCGCAATTCTTTTACCGAATGCTGGGTTGGTTTGGTTTTCAGTTCGCCCGCCTTTCCAAGATAAGGAAGTAGAGTAACATGAATGTACAAGACATTTTCAGCGCCCAGATCGCCCTTAAATTGACGAATCGCTTCCAGATAGGGCAGACTTTCAATATCCCCGACTGTTCCGCCTATTTCGGTAATCACCACATCTGGATGGCTGTAGTCGGTGACGCGAAGAATCCCTTCTTTTATTTCATCGGTAATATGGGGAATAACCTGAACAGTTCCCCCTAAATAGTCACCCCGACGTTCTTTTGAAATCACATTCCAATATACTCTTCCGGTGGTAACATTGCTAAACTGGGACAGGTTTTCGTCGGTGAATCGTTCATAGTGACCCAGGTCCAAATCGGTTTCTGCCCCGTCATCGGTCACAAAAACTTCCCCATGCTGATAAGGACTCATGGTTCCGGGATCAAAGTTCAAATAAGGATCAAATTTCTGGATCGAGACCTTTAAGCCTCTGGACTTAAGTAATCGACCCAACGATGCACTTGTAATCCCCTTTCCTAAAGAAGATACTACTCCACCAGTGACAAAAATATACTTAGTTTGCATTAATTTTCAGGCTCCTTTTTCTTTTACATTTTCTTGATTATTCCAATAAAAAATCACTGCAAAAAATGAGTTTTTTTTTTGCAGTGATGCAATTAACAATACTATTCTATTTTAACGGTTTTTAAAAAAAATACAATAAAAATTTTGTTTTTTAATATCAATTTTTTTATAATACCATTTTTTTCTTAAAGAATAAAGAAAAAAACACAAATAAAATGACACAGTGATCCTAAAATAACAAAAATGTGAAACAGTTCGTGGAATCCAAAGTTTTTACCAAAGTTTGGTTTTTTAATGGCATAGATGACACCGCCAATGGTATACATCACGCCACCCCCAACCAGAAGCATAAATCCCGGCCGCGGCAAAGCCTGATAGAGGGGACCCAAAACAAAAAGGGCAAACCAGCCCAGAAAAATATAGAGTCCGGTTCCCAGCCACCTGGGCATATTGATCCAGGCTACTTTAAGAATAATCCCAATCAACGCGACTCCCCAGATCGCCACCATCATCGTCACCCGCATGGTTCCGGTTAGACAAAGGAGACAAAAAGGGGTATAAGTACCCGCAATCAAAATGAAGATCATCGCATGATCCAATTTTTTAAGATGTAGAATTTTTTGCTGATCCCCCTGGGCGGCATGATAGGTAAAGCTGGTGGCATAGAGACAGATCAGCCCCACCCCAAAGGCCAGGACCGAAATCAGGGTTAATGGGGTCACATTATCATTCACAATAATTAAAATCAACATGGCAATGATGCCAAACACAGATAGAATGGCACCAATTAAATGGGTTAACGCATTTATTGGTTCTCTAAACTGATTCATATTTTGTCCTTTCTGTTACTGAATAGTTCTTTTCTTTCACTATACCACACTTTCCCAAGTTCATGCAACCACGATTCCACTTCACTCCATTGCGCAAAAAACACCCGAGAAATCAATTACTGACTCAAGCGGGTGTTTGCTCAAAGAGTGCTTTATCGCTTACACTGGGCGAACCGCTACCCCGTCAAAATCATTATGGGTGGTCACCTGACCCGGTGGAATAATGCAAAATCCCTCTTGCCACTGACCGGTTACCAATTTTTCCAGCGGGGAAATACTGCCCTGATCCACCACCACCTCCAGACCGATGAGCTTCCCGATATCCGTAACGCGGGGCAGGTGCAAATCCACTGCATAAGCCCCGGTATCGATGAGCATCAGCTTTTTATAATGTTTAAACATGATGTCCATAACCCGCCTGGCCCGACTTTCACCGTATTTTTCCAGATTGTGTTGGAACTCCTTGTCAAGTGACTTTTCCCCCCTTAACCATCCCTGTGTCAAGAAATAGGTGGATGTGCGAATCCGCTCCAGATTTTTTTTCTCTGAAAGAAGAATATCGATGCAATCCCCATAGCGGGGAATGATCATCGTCGCCGTTTCGCTTTTTAGCCCCAATAGTCCGTTTCCGCAATTACCATAAGCAAACAAAAGCTCATTATAGTTATCTTCTGCTTTATCAATTTCTTCCTGAAGGGCCGTTTTTAACCGTTCCGGAGAGTCGTGGAGTAAATTGGACATCCAGATGGTTTCCAGTTTTACACCAGTGTGTTGCAATGCCATTTCAACTTCATCCCGAATGGTTTCACAGGCGATTAATAGTCTTTTCATTTATTTTTTACACCTTTTTTCTGTTTACTCTTCCAAGAGTATTATTTATGTACTATTTTTCTGTCCTATATCCAGTATAACCAAGAATCCTTTGTTTTCAAGATAAATTTCTGATAAAATTTCCCCTCGATATTTTTTTGTTGTTAACTCACTTTATGTTATAATGTCATCGTGAATTAATCTTAATTTTAGGAGAAAAAAATGGATAAAAGTTTATTCCGAAAAAAAACCCTGGCACGTCGTAAAGAAATTTACAGTGCTGACACCGATGCTAAAATTATCGAACAATTTCTAAATAGCGATCTTTATAAAAAAGCCAACTGGATTATGACCTATATAAGCTTTGGGACTGAAATCTACACCCATGATTTCATCAAAAAAGCCTTAGCTGATGGCAAACACATTGTCGTTCCGATCTGCAACATTTCCGATCATACTATTACCCTCTCAGAGCTGATCAATTTTCCGGATGATCTGGAAGAAGGTCATTATGGGATCTTAGAAGTACGTGAAGATTGCCTGCGGATTGTCGATCCTAAAAAACTCGATCTGGTTATGGTTCCCGGCTGCGCGTTCTCACCCTCTGGACACCGGATGGGTTTTGGTGGCGGTTATTATGATCGTTTTCTGGAAACCATCAGTGACGACTGCGTCACCGTTGCGCTGATTCGGGAAGACTTCATTTTTGAGACCATCCCGATGGAAGAACATGACAAAAGTGTTCAATTCATGGTTACCGAAAAATGCATCAATTGTTGTCCCATTCAGGAGGATTAATTTAAAATGAACGTTACCGAAGCCATCAGCTACATTGAAGCAACCCATAAGTTTGGCACCCGATTAGGACTAGAAAGCATGCGTCTGTTACTGGGTGCCATGGACAACCCCCAGGATAAACTCAAGTTTATCCACATTGCCGGCACCAATGGAAAAGGGTCCACCGCCACCATGATCGCCACCATCTTAAAGACCGCCGGATACAAAACCGGTTTGTTTACCTCTCCCTTTCTGGAGGCTTTTAACGAACGGATACAGTTAAACAACGCGCCTATTGATGATGACAGTCTGGTCTCTGCCACCCTTTTTGTTAAACAGCGGATTGAAATCCTGCTCAAACAGGGCGAACCCCATCCCACTGAATTTGAAATGGTTACCGCCGTCGGGCTCCAGTATTTTTATCAACAACAGGTTGATGTTGTGGTTCTTGAAGTGGGTTTGGGCGGACGACTTGACGCTACCAATATCATCAACGATCCACTGGCGGTTGTGATCATGGGTGTCAGCTATGATCACACTGATTACCTGGGGAACACCCTAGCTGAAATCGCCTTTGAAAAAGCCGCGATTATCAAAGAGGGCTCCGATGTTATTGTTTACCCCCAGGACCCCGAAGCCTTAACGGTAATTCTTGATTTCGGTGCCGCCAAAAATGCCAAGATGGTTTTGGTTAATCCGGATGACATTTCCATTTTAAGCCATACCACCGACAATCAAACCCTTAAATACCGGGGTGATCATCTTTATCTAGATGGTTTTTGTTTAAAACTTCTGGGCGATCATCAAGCGCTTAACTGCCTGACTGCTCTGGAAGTTATGGCCCTGCTTAACCGTAAGGGATATACAATCAGTGCGTCTGATATTAAAAAAGCATTGGCCACCGTCGTCTTTCCCGGACGTTTTGAAATCTTTTTGAAAAATCCGGTGGTCCTTATTGACGGTGCACACAACAGCAATGGGATTCAAGCTTTTGTGAGCAATATCAACCAATATTTTGCCAACCGCACCATCAACTTGTTTTTTGGGATGTTAGAAGATAAGGACATTGAGGAATCTTTGTCTTATCTGGTGCCCATCGCCAGCACCATTCATACCCTGACTCCCAACAGTGACCGGGCCATGCCGGCGGAAAAAATGGCTGCACTGATTCACACGAACTACGGAAAAAGTGTCGATTTCTACGACACCATGGAAGCCGCTGTTAAAAGCATCGACCTAACCAGAAAAGACGAGGTTAATGTTTTTGTGGGCTCGCTTTATATGATTGGGGAAGCCCGAACCCTGATCCGGGAAAATTTGCTGTAAGCATAAAAATAAAGCCAATGATTAATCAATTGTCCGTCTTTAGACAGATAAGACTAATCATTGGCTTTTTTATTGCGCCAGGGCGCTGGTCAGCAGTCGGATCACCGCTTCTTTATCCGGTGCATGAAAGAGTTCATTCCGGATCACCGTGGCATGATGAAGACCTTTGGTATAGGCTGCCAGATGCTTGCGCATTTCCCGGAGCCCGGCGTCTTCATTTTTCAGCAGCGCCAGCAAATCGATATGCCGAATGGCAACTTGAACCCGTTCTTCCGGTGTCGGTTTTGCGAGGACTGTGCCGGTCTTTAAATAATGGTTGATTTCGCGAAAAATAAAGGGATTGCCAATAGCTGCCCGACCGACCATCAGACCATCGACCCCGGTTTCTTCCAAAGCCCTTTGCGCCGCTTCACCGCTATTGATATCGCCGTTTAAAATAATCGGAATCCCGGCATTTTTCTTGACCTCGGCAATCATTCCCCAGTCGGCCTGACCCGAATAATAAGCTTCCCGGGTGCGGCCATGGATGGTTAAGGCCGCCGCCCCTGCTTCCTCCACCCCGGCAGCGATAGCGCGGATGTTGATACTCTGATCATCCCAGCCGATTCTGGTTTTAACAATCAGCGGCTTTTCTGAAGCTTGTGCCAGTGCTCTGACGACCTTCAAAAACAGCGCCGGCGTTTTTAACAAGGCTGATCCTTCGCCGTTTTTAGTAATCTTGGGCGCCGGACAGCCGGCATTAAAATCTAAAAATGCGTAGTCGGTAATATTGATATCATCACGAACGACTTGGGCTAGAATTTCCGGGTCGGATCCGAACAATTGAATCCCTGCTGGCGCTTCTTTTTCACAAGTCAGCATTAAATCGGCCGTCTTATGATCTTTATAATATAAACCCTTGCCGCTGATCATTTCTGAAAAGACCACCCCTGCTCCAAATTCTTTAGCAATCAACCGATACGGCAGATTAGTATAGCCTGCCATCGGTCCTAAAAAAAGAGGGGTTTCAATTGAAACATCCCCAATTTTAAGTCGTTTATTTTTTTGTGTTTTTATTTCTTCCCTGTTCATCCTGTTTACCGATAATTTTTGTCATGAATAATCTTAAGCCCTTTAAGTGACAGTTGGGGATCATAGACGTTAATGGATTTTGTCTCCTGATAAAAAAGCCGGCCATAACCACCGGTTGCCACCACCTTCATATCCTTAACACCGGTTTCTTTTTTGATCTGTTCGATGATATACTCCACCTGACCGATATAACCATAGACCAAACCCGCCTGCATGCTGGTGACCGTATCTCGGGCCAGTATTGATGGGGGCTTCTTAATCTCGATATTGGGCAGCTTGGCGGCATTCTTCCAGAGCGCATCAACGGCAATCTGAATCCCGGGCGTCGTTACTGCGGCCGCAAAAGCACCTTCCTTAGTGACGTAATCAAAGGTGGTTGCGGTACCAAAATCGGTCACAATCACCGGCCCACCATAAATGCTATAGGCGGCCACAGCATCCACAATTCGATCTGCACCCACTTCTGATGGATCTGAGGTATTAATGGGCATCCCGGTTTTGATTCCCGGCCCCACTACCATCGGTTCCAGACCAATATATTTCTTGATGCCATTGGTCAGTGAATACATAATGTTTGGCACCACTGACGCAATGATCACACTGCTGACTTGATCCACCGATATCTCTGAGTTTCTGAAAAAAGATTTAATTAATACCCCATATTCATCTGAGGTACGCGGTGTTTTGGTAACAAAACGCCAGGAGTATGGAAGTTCATCCCCGACCATCACCGCCAACTCTGTATTTGTATTTCCGACATCAATCCCTAAAATCATGTTTCCTCCTAAAGACTCCGCTTTTTTAAAACCTTCTCGTTGAATCGGGCTTTATCGACAATAAATCGGTGGTGAATGGCTTCGCCAATTTTTTCGACTGTATCCCAGGCGTCAATATCAAAAGTCAAGGCTCGTTTTTCAATCGATACCAGCGTCGCTTTGATATGGATTTCCATTCCCACCGGTGAGGCCCCTAGATGTTTTAGCTCAATACAGGTTCCCACCGTGGTATTCGTTTCAGACTGGGTTGCTTCCACCCCTTCATAGGCAACATTTTCCATCCAGGTCACCAGCCGGGGCGTAGCCAGCACGGCTTCGCCACCGCTGCCCATAGCCAGAGCGGTATCTTCTTTATTGACAAAAAATTTCTTTTCATAACTGGTTCCAACTTTCAGTTCTTCCATTTCATCCTCCTCGTCCTGTTTCTTTTATTTTAACCGATCGAATCAATTAATATCTTAAAAAAAGCCGTTATAAAAACGGCTTTTATTTATTCTAATTATTCAATTTCAGCTTCGATCTCAACTTCAACCATTTTTTCTTCTTCTGGCTGTCCTTCTTCATGATGTTCTTCAAACAAGGCTTTGAATTCTTCACCGGTTACGGTTTTATCTCTTAGTAAACGGGTAGCAATTTCTTCCAGCTTTTCCTGATGGGTTTCGAGAATGGAACAGGCCCGATCAAAAGCATTTTCCACAATGGTGCGAATTTCCTTATCAATAACAGCTGCCACTTCTTCACTGTAGTTACGCGATCTTCCCAGATCCCGACCCAAAAACACTTCGCCACTCTCCGGATGCCCGAAGGTCATGGGTCCGAGATGTTCGCTCATGCCCCATTCGGTTACCATGCTTCTGGCAATGTGAGTGGCGCGTTCAATGTCATTACTGGCGCCTGTACAAATATCGTCGAGGGCAATTTTTTCAGCCGCCCGTCCGCCCAGCAGACCACAGATGTTC